>JAIELY010000006.1 GCA_019752555.1 Rhabdochlamydiaceae bacterium | reverse complement strand
AATGTTTGTGAATCGATACTTTTGCTAGCAGTTGGTAGATTTTCTATGTCTTGATCGAAATATCTAAAATCAGCGAGAATCCCCATTTTATTCAACCCTTTAAGGAGCATCTTTCCGCATGCAGAAGAAAAAGATCATTCTCACAGGGGATCGCCCGACAGGACCCTTGCACTTAGGACACTATGTCGGTTCTTTGAAAAATCGGATAGAGTTGCAATTAAGCTGCACCCAGTACGTCATGATTGCAGATGTACAGGCGTTAACAGATAATGCGGAGCATCCCGAAAAGGTCCGTCAGAATGTTTTGCAAGTGGCTTTAGATTATCTTTCGGTAGGTCTTGATCCCGCGCAATCCACGCTCTTTATCCAATCGCTAGTTCCAGCTCTCTCTGAGCTCACTCTTTACTATTTAAATCTTGTCACCTGGAACCGGTTAAAACATAACCCCACGGTCAAGCAGGAGATTGTTCAAAAAGGGTATGGAGAGAGTGTCCCTGCAGGGTTTATGGTCTACCCTGTGAGCCAAGCGGCAGACATCACCGCTTTTAAAGCAGATCTTGTTCCCGTAGGAGAAGATCAGCTGCCGATGATCGAACAGACCAATGAGATCGTGCGCCATTTTAACCGGATCTATAAAACACAGACCCTTGTCGAATGTGAAGCGCTGATCCCAAAATGTGCGCGTCTTCCTGGGACAGATGGCACGGCTAAAATGAGTAAATCGCTTGGCAACTGCATCTATCTCTCAGATAGCGCTGATGCCGTAGCGAAGAAGGTAAAAGGGATGTATACCGACCCAAATCATTTGCGCGTCGAAGATCCTGGGAAGGTCGAAGGAAATCCTGTGTTTAGCTATCTCGATGCATTTGATCCCGACCATGCAGCGCTTGAAGAAATGAAAGCCCACTATCAACGAGGAGGACTTGGAGATTCTGTTGTTAAAAAGCGCTTACTAGAAGTGCTCCAAGCATTTTTAGAGCCGATCCGTACAAAGCGCGAAGCTCTCTCGCAAGATCCTCAAGCTGTCATGGAGATTTTAAGGCAGGGGACAGAAGCTGCAAATGCGGCAGCTGAAAAGACCCTAGCGGATGTCCGCAAGGCGATGCATTTGGATTATTTTTAGCTTTAGTTTTTATGCTGCTCTTCTTCGATTTCGCAGTTGATGTCCTCTTCTTCCTCTGCCAGAGGCTCTTTGCTTTCTAGGTATTCTCTACAGAGAATATAAACGCCGCCTAAGCCAAAGAGCACAGGAAGTAGAATCTCCCAATGGATTTCGAATTGGACGGTGACAAAGACGCCGCCGAAGACAAAAAGAGTGATTCCCATGTCATAGTGGCGCCCTAAGAGAAATTGACGTAGAGCTAAAGGGATGCCGACTGCAAGCATGATGCCGGGCCAAAAGGCGCCAAGATACGAGACGATCGCAAGTCCTACAAGAAACAGCGCTGTCGTTAGAACTTTTGCTTTGCGTTTTGAGGTGATGTGCCGTTCTGCCATGAAACACTCCGGGGTATAACCTCAGTATATCACATGGCCTGATTTGCAAGTACGGGTTTCAAATATTTTCCTGTCAAAGATGCTGGGTTGCGGCTGATCTCTTCAGGAGTGCCTGTCGCGATGACCTTGCCTCCATGGACGCCGCTTCCAGGTCCCATATCGATGAGTGTATCGGCATTAGCGATGATGTCGAGGTTATGTTCGATGATCACAACTGTGTTTCCTCTATCGACAAGCGTGTGGAAGATTGAGACAAGTTTAAGCACGTCTTCACTATGAAGTCCAACAGTGGGCTCATCAAAAAGGTAGAGGGTTTTTCCCGTCGAGCGCTTTGCAAGCTCTCTACTCAGACGCATCCGCTGGGCTTCGCCGCCAGAGAGGGTTGCAATTTCTTGACCCAGTTGAAGATAGCCGAGCCCCACAGAGATGAGCGTATCGAGAATCCGGATGAGTTTGGGAATCGGAGGAAGAAACTCTCGTGCTTCCACTACTGTCATCTGAAGAACTTGCCCTAGATTTTTACCTTTCGAGCGGACATTTAGACTTAAAGGAGCGAGTCGATATCCCTGACAGGCTTCGCAGGTCACTTTGACAGGGGGGAGAAACTGCATCGAAATAGAGCGGGTGCCAAGGCCCCAGCAGGTCGTGCACATTCCCTTGGGGTGGTTGAAGCTAAAATGTTTGGGTTGCAGCCCTCGTGCTGCTGCCTCAGGTAAGGCTGCATAAAAGTAGCGTAAGGGGGTAAGAGCATCCACATAGGTGCTCACATCGGCGCGGTTAGTATGTCCAATTGGATTTTGATCGAGCACGAGGAGCTTGTCGAACGCGCTAATCCCTCGGATTCTAGCGCCTTGATATGAGATCTCGTCTTTGATTTTTTTGGAGGAAAGAGATTGTTCCACAGCAGGGCGCAGCAGCGCGTTGATAAGAGTGGATTTTCCCGAACCTGAGACGCCTGTGATGCATGTGAGTGTTTTGACAGGGATCTCAACTGCTACCGATTTGAGATTATGCATTAACCCGTTTTCTAAAGAGAGGTATTGGGTGCTTGTACGCCTTTTTTTCGGGATCGGGACATGTTTGCGTCCGCTTAGATAAGCGCCGGTAAGAGAGTTGGGATTATTGCAGATTTCTGAGAGTGTGCCGCGTGCGCTGATTTGCCCTCCTGCTTTTCCCGCTTCTGGACCGAAATCCAGGATGTAGTCAGCAAGCTGGATTGTCATCGGATCATGCTCAACTAAAAGTAGGGTGTTGCCAAGGTCGCAAAGCTGTTTCAGGGCAGAATTAAGGCGCGCATTGTCATGAGGGTGGAGGCCGATGGTCGGCTCGTCAAGCACATAGAGCGCTCCTGTAAGTCCAGCACCGAGCTGTCTTGCCAAACGGATCCTCTGGGCTTCGCCGCCGCTTAACGTGGGAGCGCTGCGATTGAGCGAGAGATAATCAAGACCTATTGCAATCAAAAAGTGCAGACGTTCTTTAAGCTGGCGGAGGGTCTCGTCAAGGAAATGAAACTCTGAGGTGTTTTGTGGAATTTTTTCGATGAATTCCTTTGCTTGGCTGATCGGAAGCGCGCACAGATCTGCAATGGAGTGTTCATGAATCCGGACGTTTCTTGCTATGGGGTTTAGCCGAGTGCCTTGGCAGGAGGAGCAAGTGTTTTGATCCAGAAGAGGGATCAGTTGCTCTCTAATTTCAGGATTGATGCTCTTAGATAGCTTTGCAAACAGGGGATTGAGACCGATCCAACGAAGTGAAAGACCTGATTTTCCAATAGGGCGCTCCTCTTTTGAACCGTTGAGAATAACGTGCAATTGATGGGGTTCTAGCTCCATAAAAGGGGTGTCCTCGTCGATTCCTTCTGCTTTTAACACAGAAAGAAGAGGGCCCAGGGTATAGCGCGTAGCATTCTCTTTCCAGAGAAGCGCGATGAGATCTAAAGGGGTCAGTTTTTGAAACCAAGGAAATCTGAAGAAATTCGCGCCAAATTGAAATCCAAGTCCCAGGCACTCAAGGCACATCCCTTGTTCTGTATTAAAGGAAAAGGTATGCGGTGTGATCGGAGAATAGGATTTTCCGGTGCTCAAGACCGCAAAGGCAAGGTTAAAGAAAAGGTCTTCATTTTCAAGCGCCGCCACAAAAGTGTTATTTGAAATTAAGCACGCTTGTTCGATCGCTTCAAAAAGGCGTTTGCGAGAGGATTCTTGAACCGTAAGCCGATCGATGACAAGGAAAAGAGCATTTTTTCGTTGTTTATCAAAAGCAATGGGCTGATCCAGCTCGTAATATTGCCCATTTAAACGGATCCGTAAAAATCCTTGCCGTTGCAGCCTTTCCTTGACCTCTTCAAAAGATTCGCTGCGTTTTAAATGAATGGCAGAGAGGATTTGAACCTTTGTTCTTTCGGGAAGAGATAGCAAACGGGCTAAGACATATTCTTTACTGATTGTTTCAATTTTTTCTCCTGTCTCCGGGCAGTAGGCTGTGCCTAAATGGGCAAAAAGAACGCGTAAAAAGTCGTAAGTTTCTGTCATCGTCCCAATCGTACTGCGGGGATTGCCCGCATGGCTCTTTTGCTCGATTGCAATTGCAGGGGAGAGACCTTCGATGAGATCCGCTTTGGGCTTTGGCATTTGTTTTACGAACTGTCTAGCATAAGGGGAAAGAGATTCGATGTAGCGGCGTTGACCTTCGGCATACACAGTTTCAAACGCAAAAGAGCTTTTGCCAGATCCCGACGGCCCCGTACAGAGTGTGATTTTCCCCCGGGGAATCTCGACATTGATTTTTTTCAAATTGTTCTGCTCGGCCCCATCGATTGTAATCGAATCGAGATAGGCGATAGAGGCTTCTGGTAACAGAGGCTGAGCGACTAGTTTTTTCGGAAAGAAGATCGGCTGTAGAGCATGACCTGTTGGCGAGTTGAGCTTGGCAATCTTTTCTGGGGTCCCAGTTGCAATGACCTCACCCCCGTATTTGCCCCCTTCAGGACCTAAGTCGATTAGCCAATCGGCGGTTTTGATGAGATCGATGTTATGCTCGATTACAAGAACCGTATTTCCCTTATTGACAAGTTTTTGAAGGACGTCGATGAGTTTATGGATGTCGTGAAAATGGAGGCCTGTTGTAGGCTCGTCGAGGATATATAACGTGTTGCCGCTAGAGGGACGGGAGAGCTCCTTTGCTAGTTTGATTCTCTGCGCTTCACCTCCCGAGAGTGTCGGTGAAGCTTGCCCAAGCTTAATGTAGTCGAGACCGACAGAAAGCAGCGTTTCTAGTTTTTGCTTTAATGAGGGAATTGCATCGAAAAATACACAAGCCTCCTGGACATTCATATCGAGGATGTCAAAGATGCTTTTTCCTTTATACAGGATTGCAAGGGTGCTCTCATCAAACCGCTTTCCATGACAGTGCTCGCAAGAGGTCCACTCATCCTCCATAAAATCCATGTCGATCTTAGTCATTCCCATCCCGCCGCAATGCGGGCACGAACCTTCTTTGACATTAAAACTAAATCTGCCCGGTTTATAACCGCGCGCAACGCTTTCGGGAAGCTGGCAGAAAAGATCGCGGATCTCATCAAAGAGTTTAATGTAGGTGGCAGGGTTTGAGCGCGGTGTTCTTCCAATCGGTGTTTGATCGATTGCGATCACTTTGTCGATCTGTTCTATCCCGTGAAGAGCTTTGTGTTTTCCCACGGGAAGCTTTCCATGATGGAGGTGGTTGCATAGGGCCGGGTGGAGTGTATCGCTGATCAGCGATGACTTTCCAGATCCAGAGACGCCTGTGACAGCGACAAGCACTTTTAAAGGAATCTCGACATCGATCCCTTTGAGATTGTGATGAGAGGCCTTTTCGATTTTGAGCTTGCCCTGCGGTTTTCTTCGTTTAGGAATGGGAATGCTTGATCTGCCGGAAAGGTATGCCCCTGTTATCGACTCAGGTGCACAGAGCAGGGTGTCGATCCCTCCAAAAGCTACAATTCTCCCCCCTTTTTCTCCTGCAAGCGGTCCCACATCGACAATCAGGTCGGCAGCGCGGATTGTCTCCTCATCGTGTTCGACCACGATGACGGTATTTCCCCGATTTTTAAGACTCTTTAGCGTTTCTAAGAGCTTGTGGTTATCGCGCGGGTGCAATCCGATCGAAGGCTCGTCGAGGACGTAGGTTGCGCCAACTAGACCAGAGCCGATTTGGGAAGCGAGCCTGACTCGCTGAGCCTCTCCCCCTGATAGAGTAGGAGCTGTGCGCTCTAGTGAGAGGTAATCGAGTCCGACCCCTTTAAGGAAATGAAGCCTTTGCGTAATCTCTTTGAGTAATTCCTCTGCGATCTGACGCTCTTGCGTCGTTAATTTTAAGTTTTCAAAAAAATGCAGCGCGTCATCGATGGAAAGCGCTGTAATTTCAGAAATGCGCTTATTTCCTAACAAAGTTGCAGCTGGATAGGGTTTAATCCTCTCCCCATTGCAGTCGGGACAGAGCGTCTCTTGCATCAGCTCTTTCATCTTTGAGCGATAAGCGTCGCTTTCTGCTTTTTGATACCGCTCTCTTGCCTCTGCAAGAACCCCGCGCCACTGGACATACTCGTCCCATCTGTTTTTCTTGACAGGATGGACAAAACGCATTCGGGTCCATTTTTTTTCTGTGCCATAAAGGATCACCCGTTTTGCTTTTTCTGAGAGTTTTTTCCAGGCAGTTGTCACTTTAAAGTCGTAGAGGCGCGCCAGATTGTCAAAGATATTGCCGTAACGCACTGTTGTATAGGAGCTGCCGATGCTAAAACAATCTTCGGAAATCGAAAGCTCAGGATTGACGATGAGATCAACATCGAATTCTTGGATGGATCCTAAGCCTTGGCAGGTGGGACACATGCCCGAAGGGTGGTTAAACGAAAAGTCATGGGGCTCGAGCGGTCCATACGAGAGTCCCGACTTAGGAGAATAGGCATTTTGAGAAAAGAGAATTTCTCGATTGGATTCAACCTCAAGAATGCTAAAAATCCCTTGGCCCTGCTCTAAAGCTTGGGTGACAGCTTCTGTTAAACGTTGCTTTTCTTCAGTCCTAAGAGAAATCCTGTCGATCACAAGATCCAGATTGTGGGCGACTTTTCCATCGATCGAAACCTCTTCGCTCAGGTCGATGATTTGCCCATCGAGCCGCACCCGCGTAAACCCTTTTCGGGTAAGTTCTGCAAAATCATCCTTAAATTCCCCCTTTTTTCCCTTCGCATAAGGACTTAAGACAATCAGCAAAGAGCCCTCTTTCATCTCGAAAAGTGTGCGTAAAATCTGCTCGGTGCTCTGAGGGCGCACAGGTTCTTTGCTGATAGGACAGTGGAAGATCCCCACACGCGCATAGAGCACTCGCATGAAATCATAGATGCCTGTCATCGTCCCAACAGTGGACCTTGGGTTTTTCCCTGCCGTCTTTTGCTCGATTGCAATTGTCGGGGAGATGCCTGAAATTAACTCGGCATCCGGTTTTGGAAGATCCCCCAGGTGGCGCCTTGCATACGTGGAAAGAGATTCGACGTACCGGCGCTGCCCCTCGACGTAGATCGTATCAAAGGCAAGCGAGGATTTTCCAGACCCCGAGACCCCAGTAAACACGATGAGCTGATGATGCGGCAGAGTCAAGTCGACACTTTTGAGGTTGTGAACCTTTACTTTTTTTAAGACGATTTGCCCCACGCAATCACTCCCCTGGCAGGTATATAGAGGCTGTATTGTCTCAGATCTGCGATTTTTTTGCTCTTTTCTTGAGCTGAAAAGCTAAAGGCGTTAGGATCCAAATTAGGGAGCAATAGAATATGCAGACGCGGACAAAAATTATTTGCACAATCGGACCTGCGGTCAACACCTATGAAAAAATTCTTGAGCTGATCCACGCCGGAATGAATGTAGCCCGTCTCAATTTTAGCCATGGAACCCATGCAGATCACCTTAGAGTCATCGAGTTGCTCAAACGCGCGCGCGCAGAACAACTAGTGCCGCTTGCCATTATGCTCGATACTAAGGGGCCCGAGATCAGAATCGGCAAAGTCAAAGAGGGGAAGATGGCCCTTGTTGCTGGCCAGAAACTGCTTTTAGTCAAAGAAGAGATTGAGGGAGATTTCACCCAGCTGCAGGTCCATCCCGAAGTTGTCTTTGACAAGCTCGAGGTCGGTGTTAAAGTGCTTTTCGATGACGGATATATCACCTCCACAGTCGTTGAAATGCGCAAAGAGGGCGCTGTCGTTGAAATCCATAATTCTGGACTCTTAAAAAGTCAAAAAGGAGTGAACATCCCAGGGGTTGATATCGATCTTCCGGCAATGACAGCGCAGGATGTGGAAGATATCATTTTCGGATGCACCCATGATATCGATCTGATTGCAGCGTCCTTCATTCGTTCGGCCGAGCATGTTTTGGAAATTAAACGGCTTCTTGCAAAGCAAAAAAAACCAGATATTCTCGTTATCGCCAAAATTGAAAACAGCTTAGGCGTTCGCAATTTCGAGAGTATTCTCCAAGTGGCAGATGGAATCATGGTCGCCCGAGGAGATCTCGGAGTCGAACTTCCGCTCAAGCAGGTTCCCCGTCTTCAAAAAATGATGATCCGCAAATGCACTCAAGCTGCAAAACCTGTCATTACAGCAACTCAGATGCTAGAGTCGATGATCCAGAATCCAAGACCCACACGTGCAGAGGTTTCCGATGTTGCTAATGCCATTTATGACAGCACATCCGCCGTTATGCTCTCAGGAGAGACTGCCGTAGGACAATATCCAATAGAAACTGTAAAGATGATGAAAAGCATCGTCAGAGAAACAGAAAGAGACTTTGCGTATCGCGATTTTTTTCAACACCTTGGCAAAACAGATTTTAATGATATCTCCAACTCTGTTGCGCTCGCGTCAGTAAAAACAGCCTATAGCTCCCATGCCAAGGCGATCTTTGTTTTTACAAGCAGCGGTCTTACAATGCGTCTTGTTTCCGGCTTTCGTCCCGAGATGCCCATTATTGCCCTTACCCCCAGCCTTAAACGCTTTCATCAGATGGCGCTCATGTGGGGCGTCATCCCTGTGCCTTGCTGTGCTGTTCGAAATAGTGAAGAAGCCTTCACTTACACAAGCGAGCAAGCGCTGAAGATGGATCTTGTTCAAGAAGGGGATTTAGTCATTGTGACGGCAGGCTCCCCCTTCGGAGTGAGCGGCACCACAAATATGATGTTAGTGGAGAGTATCGGAGATGTGCTCGTTAGAGGACAACCCTCTCAAGGCAAACGGGTTTATGGAAAAGTAACGCTTGTTCACTCTGTAGACGAAAAACAACAACCTTCCACGCAAGATCGGATTGTAGTGATCACACGCTGCGATGAGACCTATCTTTCTTGCCTTAAAAAAGCCGTTGGCATCATCTTGCAAAATAGCCCCGAAGACCTCTTTTCAGAGCATTATGCTAAGCAATTTGCTCACCTCTTAAATTTGCCTATCCTCGTGCGCGCAGATGGCGCGATCGGTTTATTACACGAGGATCAGCAAGTCCTACTTGATCCCGAAAAAGGCGTCGTTTTTAAGAGTGCTTAGAGAGAAACTTCTCAATATTTTTAGAAGCTTCTTTCAATGCCGTAAAAAAAGCGATCCTCTGCATTTGAGCTGTCATCACAGGAACCTCTGTTAAATCGATGATCGCTGTTTTTAGCAAATGCTCATCCGGAGATGTTTTAGTTCGGTATTTATTGAGAAAATCGATGAGTTCTTCTGCGCAAAACTCAATTTCCTCTCGGGTTGGGGTATAGTCTGATTTCCTGTTCATATGGGAAATCATTGTATCAATTTGATTCTTGATTCTCAAAACTTCTACATGAAGATGGGAATGCTTAGGTGTTGGGGCGGCAGCCATAGGACTCTCCTTAAAGTAAGGCTTTTCATATCTTTATTATTTTGATAAAATAAATTAAATTACAACATAATTAATAATGTGAAATAAGAGTAATTAACTTATTCTAGTAATTGCAAAAGACTTAACCCCGTAATCGAAGCCGTGTCCGTCCTAAGAATATTGGAATGAAGCTTAACCCCATGAGCTCCGAGGGCCCCTTGCAAATGGGAAACCTCGCGAGAATCAAACCCGCTTTCAGGTCCGATAAAAAGAACGATTCCTGAATTTTCCTTCAAGGGGATCGGATGTTTCCAGATCCAAGGAGCCTCATTCGAGGTATCCCCAAAGAAAAGGGTCCCAGGGCACTGTTTCCATTGAAGAAGAGGGGGTTTATGTATAATCACTGGTAAATCGAGCCTGCCGCATTGTTTCATCGCAGCAATCAGGATCAGCTCCATTCTCTTCTGTTGATTTGCGCTAAACGCCTCTTTTTCGCTGTGCATCCCAGGAAAGAGCCAAAATTCACTGACCCCAAGCTCGGTTCCCTTTTCTAAAATCATTTCAAGACGGTTGAGTTTGGGAATCCCTTGAGCTAAAATCAAAGAGCGCTTAGCAGGAGGCACATGAACCACTTGAGTGATTTCCAGCTCGACATGCCTCTTTCCGATGGCAGTGATTTTAGCGTTAGCAAGCGCATTTTTTCCGTTAACAAGCTCAATCGCATCTCCCACGCGTGCCCGCATCACCCGGCATAAATGGTGGAATTCCGCTTCCTCGAGTGAAACATGCTTTTCAAGCGGCTGATCGGTAAAAAAACGTTCATGAGGCATGACACACCGCGCCCTTTAAATGGGATCCAAACGGCTGATCAGCTGTAAGACCGCTCAATTTCTTTAATTCTTGTAAATCGATTACCTTGACAGCACAAAGACCCATGAAATGCTTTTTCACAGGCTTGTAACCACTGAAGTTATAGACAAGCTTAAATTGATCTTCAAACACAAGCAGTTCTTTGAATTCAGAGTAGGTACGGACCTCCACATCATCAAGTAAAGGCAAATGCGCAAATTCCTTTGGGACAAAAAGCGTAATAAACTCTAAAGGATAGATCTCCCGAAAGGTCGGCAATGCCTCCCTGATCATTTCAAAGGCCGTTTGCTCTTGCGGCATCATGATGCACAGGCACTCTTGTCGAAATGTCCGTTTGACTTTATCAAGAGTCTGCTGCTTCCAGCGGTTATGAGCCCAAAGCCATTGTTCCGGAATGTCGCGGATGCTCTTTTCTAAAATGCCAAGCGCCTCGCGCATCATCCGATCCACTTCCGCTTGCAAAGGAGCTTCTAAGTTCGGCCAAATCGGATCGGAATAGCGGATCCGGTATTTCCCCTCCACTCTTCTTGTCATCGCAACCATGATAGGAGAGCCAGTGCGGTAAGCTAAAATTGCTGCAATAGGCGATGTCCAGGCAGTCCTTCCAAAAAAAGGGGAGCAGTACCCGCTATCCGGCCTTCCCTGGTCTCCGACGATCCCCAGGAACGCTCCACGTTTAAGACCTCTGAGTCCCTCCTTAATCGCTTGACTTGGGGTAATGATTTTGCCCCCATACTTCTGACGGATTCCAAGCACCCATTGATAAAGCAGCTCATTTTTTATCGGCCTGCCAATTGCAACCCCTGGCATTCTTCGCGTTCCCTCCAGAAATAGCACTTCCCAATTCGCTTGATGTCCACAGAAAAAGATGACAGGCTTACCCTCTTTCATCAGTTGGTCAGCCAATTCCGGGTTGTCACAGGTTGCGATCTGTTCAATGTTTTTTTCCGCATCAAACTTGGCATATTCCAAACACGTAATCATCAAGTTCTCAAACGAAGCCTTTGCGATCTTCACTCGCTCTTGTTGAGTCATCACTAAACTCGTTGCAAGGCTCAAGTTGCTTAAAGTCCGTTTACGAAATTTAGGCAAAGCGTAATAAGCGATCCGACCCAGATAAGAACCCAGTTTGTGAATCACAGAATAAGGCAGGAATCGAACCGGCCAAGTGACGGCTCGGATCATAAGGTAGCAGACCCTGTGGCTAACCATTAGATTTCTCAGATACATTTAATTTGAACTCGAGCCAAATGATAACATGTTTAGAGACTACTCGTAAACACTTTGGAGTTTAAGGAGGGCTCTTTCGTCAGAGAATGAAGGACAAGATCACCCGGTATCCTCCGCTTTGCGCTCTAAATATTTGACTTGTTCTATCTTATATTTTAATGTTTTTACGATTGAAAGACCCATATGAAAATGATTAGCGCTAAAACAATAAGTGCGTGGAAAATTTTATTCTGCGCACTTGGCTGCTTTTTGATCTTTTCTTATCTCCAGGTAAAGAGAGAGCCGCTGCTTAGCTCTTATGAAGGCAAGAGTGTTCAAGAGATTTTGCAAATGATGCCTAAAAGAGATCGGCAGCGGTTAGAGCATTTTTTTTTGAAAGCTGTTAACTGGGACGCTCTGGGTTATGTTCTTTTTGGAGATAAACCAATGGCTTACTTGGAGGGCATTGATAAAAAGCTCAACCCCTTTCGTAGCTTTGGATCGTTTCTCTATGCGATCTCTCCTCGTCGTATTCAAGCTGAAAACGGTTTTAAAACATGGAAAAAATACGCCCACTTATTTCCAATGGATCGGTTTGTGTTTCTCTATGAGGAGAATGAAAATGATCTAAACGCGCTCTTCATTAACAAGGAAAGTTTTATTGATAAAGTTAAAGAGTGCGAGGAAGATTTTAAAAAGATATTGCAAAGGGAGGTCACAGGTGAGCAGCTTTTAGCTGAAGCAAGCTCATTCAGCTTGCTGGCAGAAGTTCTGCAAAATCACGATGTGTTATTAGGAATCCTTTTTGGTTTTGGCAGGGATAATGCCTATGCGTTTTACCAAAGAGCTTCTATCTCTTCATCTGAACAAAAACGGGAGTTTCAAAGGAAGTTTCATTTCAAAGATCCTTGGGAAAACGAATTTAAGGATTTAAATGAGAAGTTAGACAGAGTCAGTTGGATCAGTGGGTATCTCACAGGAGCCCACTTAAAAAATTTAGATTTGATGATGTATCCGGGATTTTACGCTCTTGTAGACCATCCTGAGACAAAGCAGCTCAAAGCCAACTTCATCCGCACTCGAAACGAGATGATCGCATATTACAAAGACAAAGACTTTCTTGAAGCCACTTTGAAGGCGCTCACTTCTCTAAAGGCAAAAAAATAGCAAGTGTCTGCTTCAGGTATTTAGATTAAGCAAGCAGAGGTGATGCGGCTTAGGGCATCGGGAAAATCAAGGTGGCGTACAGAAGAACGGATCGCTTCAGCACTTGGGCGTGTTTTAGGATGTTTAAGAGCAATTCTTAAAGTCTCTGCGATCGATTCAGGGTCTTTTAGTGAGGGGATAACAGCGCCATTTGAGGCAGTCAAGATCTCGTGCCCTCCATTTTGCACTGAGGACACAACAAAGAGGCCGAGCGCTAAAGCTTCGACAGTGACATTGGCAAAGGGATCGTAGAGCGATGGAATGACAAGCGTGTCTGCGATTTGATAAAAAGAGCGGATCTGCTTTTGAGCTCCAAAAAAGCGCACTTGAGCTGTCAAGTTGAGCTGGGAGGCGAGTTTTTCATAAAAACTGCTATTTTTATCCTTTCCGACGACGCTTAATTGGACATTTTTGTCTTTGAGAAGAGATAGTGCGTATAATAATTTGTCGAGACCTTTGCGTTGGTAATTGTGTCCGATGAATAGGAGCTGATGGCAACTGAGATCAAGATGAAGAGCTTTGGCAAGCGGTGCGCGCACAAGCTCCCAAGCATCAAAATCATACTGAAGCTCCGACCATTCCACACCGTTATGGACGACCTTCACTTTGTTAGGCTCGACAGCGTACTGATCTAAAATCTCTTTACGAACCATATGAGAATTAGTGAAAAGGACTTCAAGTTCAGGATGCTCGAATGCCTCTTTTTCAATTTTAAGCAGTAAACGGTGGAGGGGATTGCAACGGAAGCTCCACCCTTTTAAGAGTCCCTCTTCTTCTGTTCGCATATTGAGGTAGCTGGCGTGAGAGCCATTGCCAGCTCTTAGGTGTGTTTGGTACCGGTTTCTGTCGAGACCGAAGACAAGCGGTGTCGGATGAAGCTTAAGATAGGCGCTGCAGGCTTTGTCAAAAGCGTGGACATTCCATGCGCTTAAAGGGCGGTCGATGGGAAAGCGAACGATGTTAATGTCAGAGAAACGCTCAGGAAGAGGACCTGTTGTAAGGATTGTGACCTCTGCCCCCTTTTTTCGAAAGGCCTCGGCGATGTGCAAGGTATATTTTTCCAACCCCCCCATGCGCGCAAGCTCGCTTTTCAAAAGGGTGAGTTTCATAAGTTAGATAGAGCTGCTGTGGAGGCTTCTTGGCTCGTTTCGTGGATTTCCACTTTGCCATCCTTAATAAAAAGGGCAAGATCAAATGTGGTATCATCGGCGTTAAATAGCTGAAAGCGATTCATATAACTTCGAAAACGATTGCGTAAGTACTCTTGACGCAAGGCAGGCTGCAAGAGCCGGATATCTTCATCGGACACATCCGACATTAGGCTAGAGACGTAATGATCCTCGAGCTGTCGAGGGTTAATAAATTCGATGCTCCATTCAAGCAAGTTTCTTTCAGAGGGGGGAGCTGCAATGATCACGATCTGCAGCATGTCTTCGACAGTCTCAAGAAAAAGGCGATCGATCCCATTGGCGTAAAGCGGTGTTGTAATCAGATTGATTCCATGAACCGACTTTAAAGAGTTTCCGGGTGCAATGCTAAGTGTTGAGGGGTTGAGCGTATCTAAATATTTGTCTGGGTAGAACAGGGTAACGGGGATTGGTTTTTCAATCGGAATCAAATTGCAACGGACAAAGTCGATTCTAAGCGCTTTAGCCTGGGCATCGTCGATTTCGAGCGGCGTATCGGAAAGTAGGGGAATATTAATCTGTTTCCATTGGTCAGGAACGAAATAACTGATCACCTCTGTTCTGCCTGTATTTGAATTGCTAGCCAATGCATCGAGCTGAGCCTTATTGATATCGTTGAGGTTGAACGTGATCCTCTGTTCTTTGAGCTTTAGGCGCTTGATCAATTCTTCAGGTCCGCTGACAGTCAACGTGAGCCGATAAGGCCAGACATCGAGAAATTGATATCCGCGAGGGGCTTCTCCTACGGGCTGGGTGATGATTACGGGAATCTGCTCTGTAACAAGTTTTGCCATCCGCACAAGAAGGTTAGGATGATACACTCGGCTGATCCCTTTTGAAATATCGATTTCCGGGTTAAGAGAAACGAGGTTTTTTTTAGAAATTGAGGCAATCCATTCCTCGGGCTTATCTGCAGCATCAAGGACAACTTCAAGATCATAAGAAGTGAGCTCGTCGAGGATCGTTTTGTTGCCGACAAGTGTTAGAGTGATTTTTTTTGCAAGCCTGCCGTTGGGCTGTAGCCCTTCAATTGTTTTTCCTGTAGGAATATTGAGGATGCGCACGGGGATGTTGCTCAAATTGCGCGTTGTGGTCAGTGTTTGATTGACGACAAGCCAGGTGATGATTGCAAGGATGAGCGCCACCAATTTTCGGGGCCAATTTTCAATAAAAAATCTAAGAATGATCGTTTTCATTTTCTGAGCCACTCCCGAAGATTAAATTGGCTTTTAAAGTCTGTTGTTTGCGGGGGAGTGAAAATGCTGCGGATGATCCCTTTGAATCGATCCGTTTTTACGCCGGGAGTCATGACTCCATCGCGCGCAATGGAAACTTTTCCAGTCTCTTCTGAAATCACAATAATCAGCGCATCGGTTAGCTGACTGGCTCCCAACCCTGCTCGGTGCCGAGTTCCCATCGAGCGTGTCAGTTGTGAGCTGTCTTCGGCAAGAGGCAGGATTACGGCAGCGGCAACAAGCGTTAAGTCGCGAATGATGACAGCGCCATCGTGAAGAGGCGTTGTTGTTGCAAAAATCGATTCCAGAAGCTCTGAGGAAAAGTTGGCATTCAGAATCACTGCTTTATTCGCATAGTCATCCAAAATATCCTCATTCTGCATGACAATCAAAGCCCCAATTCTCTTTTCAGCAAGACGATAAACGGAATTAGCAAGCTGGTCTAAGAATTTATCGTATTCTGTTACTTCTCTGTATCTTTTGCCTTTTAAGCTCAACTTAGAGAGCGCAACGCGCAGCTCTGGCTGAAAAATAATCAGAATTGCAATGACGGCGACGTTACCGATTAAGAGCATGATTTTATGCAGAATCGGAAGATTCATCCAGGAAGAAATCGCAAAAATCAAGAGAAAGGCCAAGAGTCCTAAGACAAGATCCATCGAACGAGTGTTCCAGAAAAACGACAGAAGATAATTGAGCAACACGGCGATGATCACAATCTCAAAGAGCGGAGTAATACTGTGAAATAAGCTGCTCATGGTTCACTCGGTGCAAAAGTATGAGTATAATCAATTCATTTTCTCAGGACAATGGCAAAATGTGTCTTTTCAATTTTAAAAATTTATTGTAGCATCAGCTTTTGTAAATGAGAGGTCAAAGATGGATGTTGTTTTACTTTCCCGGATTCAGTTTGCGCTCACAAGTTGTTTTCACTACATCTACCCCCCTCTGAGTATAGGACTTGGCTTGATGCTCGTCATTTTCGAAGGGATCTACATCAAGACAAAAAAACCTCTCTATAAAGAAATCGCTAAATTTTGGACAAAGATCTTTGCCCTCACTTTTGCTTTAGGCGTTGCAACAGGACTTGTTCAACTCTTTGGCTTTGGCACCAACTGGGCGCGCTATTCCCGTTTTGTTGGAGACGTGTTTGGCAGTGCGCTCGGCGCAGAAGGGATTTTTGCTTTCTTTTTAGAATCGGGTTTTTTGGGGATTATGCTCTTTGGTTGGGAGCGGGTCAGTGCCCGGATCCACTATTTAGCCACTGTGTGTGTGGCGCTAGGCGCCCATTTTAGTGCGGTATGGATTGTCGTTGCCAATTCTTGGATGCAAACGCCGGCTGGATTTAAAATCGTAGGGGAAGGGGCTGATTCAAAAGCAATTGTTACCGATTTTTGGCAAATGGTCTTTAATCCCTCTTCTGTCGATCGATTAACCCATGTTGTTCTAGGTTGCTGGCTTGCTGGAATTTTTTTGGTCATGAGTGTAAGCGCCTATTATTTTCTGAAAAAAAAGCATGCTGCTTTTTCGAAGGTCACAATGAAGGTCAGTTTAATCACAGCAGCCATCGTTCTTGTTTTGCAAATGGTTTCCGCAGATAGCACAGCCCGCGGCGTGACCGTCAATCAGCCCCCCAAGCTCGCTGCTATGGAAGGGGTTTTTGAAACAAAAGAGAGCACTCCGATGACATTATTTGGCTGGGTTGATACGGCGAATAAAACCGTCAAAGGGGTTCAGATCCCAGGTCTTTTGAGCTTTTTATGCTATCACGACTTTACAACACCCGTTAAAGGGCTAAATGAGGTGGCAGAAGAGGATTGGCCTCAAGTGCAAGCTGTTTTTCAGACATACCACATTATGATCTACATGTGGGTGCTGATGGCATTAGTGACAGCAGCAGGGATCTATTTATGGCGGAAGAAGAAATTAGCCAAATCAAAGGTGGTTCTGTGGGGGATGATTCTCTCTGTTTGCTACCCTCAAATCGCAAATCAAATGGGGTGGGCGACAGCAGAAATGGGGCGTCAACCCTGGATCGTCTGGGGCTTGCTACGGACCCAGCAGGGGGTGTCTACTTCGATTGTTGCCTCTCAAGTTTTTAGCTCCATTATCATGTTTCTTGTGAT
Source organism: Rhabdochlamydiaceae bacterium (assembly GCA_019752555.1). GTDB lineage: Bacteria > Chlamydiota > Chlamydiia > Chlamydiales > Rhabdochlamydiaceae > JAGVMG01. The sequence goes on along the minus strand of JAIELY010000006.1, from coordinate 88,654 downwards.
CTACACACTTTTGTTTATCCTTTTCCTCTATCTCCTCAATCATAAGATTCAGCATGGACCAGATGAGGTTGGAATGCCTCGTGTCGATGAAGAGCCTCTGTTCCAAAATCTTCCAATCTCTGTCGGGAGGGAATCAAAATGATCGGTGAATCTAATTATGCATTGATTTGGTATCTCATTGTCGGAGTGGCAGCCATCATGTACGTTATTTTAGATGGATTTGACCTTGGTGTCGGTATGCTGCATCCGTTTGCGAAAAAAGATCAAGAGCGCAGAATCTTTTTAAATGCCATTGGACCTGTTTGGGATGGAAATGAAGTTTGGCTCGTGATTGTAGGCGGTGCGCTTTTTGCTGGATTTCCCGATGTCTACGCAGCACTATTTTCCGGTTTTTATAATCTTTGCATGCTTCTTCTGTGCGGCCTTATTTTTCGAGCGGTTGCGATCGAATTTCGCAGTAAACGCCCCTCAAAACAATGGCGCAGCACCTGGGATTGGGTCTTTTCAATTTCAAGCTATATCATCGCATTCGGAATCGGGCTTGCGTTGGGAAACATGATTGAAGGGGTTCCGTTAAATGAACATAAAGATTTTGTCGGAAGCTTTTCTCTTTTTTTCCGCCCCTATCCTATTCTTATTGGTTTTTTAAGCTGCGCTCTTTTAATGATGCATGGTGCCATTTTCCTTTGCATGAAAACAGAACATAGCCTTCACGAGCGGTTGCGCTCGTGGGTTAACCGTACGGTGGTTCTTTTTATTATTGTGTATGTGATTGCGACAATTGTCACTTGGATGCAGATGCCTCACATGGTTGCAAAAATGATGCTCCAGCCCTATTTGCTTGTGTTTGGCCTCTTAGCTATCCTCTCCTTCCTCAATGTCCCAAGAGAATTCTCATTAAAACGGGATTTTCGCGCCTTTGTTTATTCCAGCATGGGGATTATGTTCCTGTTCATCCTCTACGGGATAGGGACATTCCCGACCCTGATCCGCTCGACCTTAAATGGTGAAAATTACAGTCTAACTTTTTATAACTCAGCCTCTTCGCCGCTCACGTTAAAAATTCTGCTTGTAATTGTAGCCATTGGGGTGCCGCTTGTCCTAGCCTATGGTTTTTATATCTACCGTGTATTCAAAGGCAAGGTAAAGATCGGTCCGTCGAGTTATTAATCATAATTACTATTGTCATAAATGGGCACATTCTTTAGAATAGTGCCCATGAAAACAAGAAATCAACCTTCTCAGTCCTCCGGTGAGGTCTCAGCCAGCAGAAAATCTTCTGTTGTTTGTTCTTGTTTTGTTTCTACTCAGTCTATCCTTTCTATTTTCCTGATTCGCCTCTAGGCGAATATACATATAACTTTTCTATCACATTTTTTTGTTTTTTCATCCGGACACAATGTCCTGAATGATAACATCCATTTTTACTAAATTTTATATGAGGATAATATTATGTCATCGTCTACGTCATCTGCTACCCAAAGCGGGCAGCCTTCGCAGTTTAATTGGGGCTCCTACGCGCTGCCCCCAGCAGCAGCTGCTGTTGCGATCCCTTTTGCTTTTAAGGATTTGATGGACAAAAGTGCAGAGCAAAGAGGGGAGCTTCCCAAGACAACCTTTTCTGCTGGTTTTAAAAGCGGAATGAAAGCGTCTCCCACTGTTGGAATGCTCATCAGTTTCCAAGATATGCTTCAGGGCGGGGTTGAGAAAAAGCTTTTGGGAGAAGACGCTCAGCCGACTTTGCCTACAAAGCTTGCTAGTTCCGCTCTTGTCGGAATTGTCTCTTCCCCAGTCGTTGCCGTTTTTAACGGGCAAACACTCAAAGGCGGCGGCGTCGTCGATTCTCTTCGCAAGTTTTCATTGCGGCAGGGGCTAGCAATTTCGTTCCAAGAGGCAGCTTTTGTGGCAGGCCTCTCAGCTGCGGGTTTGGTAGCAGCTCCTATGAAAGAGCGCTTTGGTGATACCAAGGCAGTGGAATATGCAGCGGCCTTTACATCCGGAGCCTTTGGAAGCCTTGCTGGACAACCTGCAAATACTGCATTGACCCGTTGGCAAAGCGGGCAGAGTGTCGAAAGTGCCAGACAGTTGATGTGGGGCTCCATGCGAAAAGCCCGCGCAATTGGTTTGTTTTCTGTGCTATATAAAATGGGAAAAGAAACGGGAACTCGATTCTTAGAATCTGATTAAACGGCATAGAGGTTCATAGCTCATGCCGTGATTCATGAGCTATGAATTTTGCTTTGAATGATTAAACGCGTTTGTTTATGAGGGGCGTGCTTTTGGAAATCCAACAACTGCCTCGTAGCAGAGCAGCAGATGGTTGACGCCATTGATAGCTCGGTGGGGTTGTTTTTCTACAGGCAGCTTCATCGCGAGCGCGATCCTGTCTTTAGTGTATCCAGATTCCCAGGGATATTTCCCACCGTTTTGTTTCGCAAGAAGAAGCGAGCGCGACCAGAACATTGAGGCTAAATCGAGCCAGTGGTAAGGCCAAAGTAATTTCTCTTGAGCGTCGGGATCGACAAGCTGCGAGAAGAAGACCCGGTCAAACGAAGGGTTTTGACAGATGAAGACCGCTTTTCCCCGTTGGATTCCATGCTTTGAAAAAAGAGCGATGATCTCATCTGCGATTGCCTCGCAAGAAGGGGCATGTTGCACATCTTCCCAGGTAAATCCATTGACTTGCAAACTTGAGGGATCGCTAAGCGCCCACTGCTCAGGGCTCATTGCAATCGGAGAGCTATACTGTTCTAATAAAACGCCGCTTTGCACATCGATGATCTTGAACGCGATCTCGAGGATGCGGTGTCTTCGCGCATTTAAGCCGTTTGTTTCAGAGTCTAAAAAAATACCCAGCACCTTAAAACCTCGGTAAACAACTGACATTAACAAGTACCGGGATCAATTTTCAACAATTTTCTGTTGGAATAGAGTCACTTAATTTGTTATATACCCGAACAACTTCAAAAGTTGGAGTAGAGACAGTTTCAATTGAAAAGAGCGGAGGTTGTGATGGAGTATGATATTGGGTTGACAGAGCAGCAAAGACAGGCAATTAGCAATGGACTTAGTCGTTTTTTGGCAGACACTTATGCCCTCTATCTTAAAACTCAAGATTTTCACTGGAATATCACAGGCTCAGAATTCTATTCTCTGCATCTGCTTCTCGAAAAGCACTATGAAGATATGGCAGAAGCAATAGATGAGATCGCCGAGCGGATCCGCGCTCTTGGCTTTTATGTCGACGCCTCCTTTACCTCGCTTAACCAACAAGCCTCGATTAAAGGGGAAAATAGAGTTTTAATCGCGAGAGATATGATCGCAAGCTTGATTCAAGGGCATCAGACTCTCATCGTGCATGTGCGCAATGTGGCCGCCCTTGCAGACAAAGAAGGGGATTTTGCAACGGTTGACATGATCGGCAGACGCTTAGGAGCGCACGAAAAAATGGCATGGATGCTGCAGAGTCAATTAAAGTTTTAATTTACAGAATTACTTTCTGTGGTTGAAAACTCTAGAGATCTGGTATGCTGGCCTGCTTTGAGGTCTTAAGATTATGCCGATTTCTCCACAAAAACAGCGCGAGCTTGTGTTCCTTCTTGTCTACAGCGATGATTTTCATCCAGGAGATGAAGCGGAAATGACTCAGCTTTTGATGCATGAGCTTGCTGTCACGAAAAAAGTGATGCGGATTGCCCATGAAGAAAAGGTTAAGATTCAAGAAAAAATTAATCTTATTGATGAGAGAATTGCCGAACATTCTAAAGCTTACGATTTTGACCGGATTCCTCGTATTGAGCGCAATATTCTGAGATTAAGTATTTACGAGCTGCTTTTTTCAGAAACCGTGCCTCCCAAGGTTGCCATTGCAGAAGCAATCCGTTTGTCGAGGAAATTTGCAACCCCTGAGGCTGCCACGTTCGTCAATGCGATTTTAGATGCAATTTACCAACTCCAGCTTACCCAAGGCTGTCCTAATGACTCTGCCGTTTCGGTTTGAAGTTGAAAAGCCGCTCAGCCAATACTCCACATTTGGAATTGGAGGGCCTGCTCGATTCTTCTCTGAAGCAAATAGCATCGAAGAAATGCAGGTTTTTTTAAGGTATTGCCATCAGCATGAATTGCCCTTTGTTGTGATTGGCAAAGGTTCCAACTGCTTATTCGATGACAGAGGCTTTGATGGGCTTGTCATTCTCAATAAAATCTCATTTTTTCAACCAGAATGGCCTGTTGTTTCAGTGGGCGCCGGCTATAGCTTTTCTTTGCTTGGCGTGCAAACAGCGCGCAATGGGTGGTCAGGTCTTGAATTTGCCTCTGGAATTCCTGGATCAGTAGGAGGCGCTATCTTTATGAATGCAGGCGCCAATGGCAGAGAAACAGCTGATTCACTAATGGAAGTGAGTTTTGTGAATCGCCAAGGAGAGCTCGAAGTGCTATCTAGAAGTCAGATAGAGTTTAGTTATCGCTTTTCTTCATTTCATCATAAAAAAGGGGCGATTGTCGCAGCAAAATTTCTCGTGAGTCCATGCCCTGATGCGCGCAAAAAGCAGCTTGCGATTGTCGAATACCGCATGCGCACACAACCCTACGGTGAAAAATCAGCCGGCTGTGTATTTCGCAATCCTTCTGAGCAATCTGCAGGAGCCCTCATCCAAGAAGCTGGACTCAAAGGGGTTTCCATTAGAGGAGCAGAGGTTTCGCCAATGCATGCAAATTTTATCGTTAACTCAGGTGCTGCCAGCGCTCAATCGGTGCTCGAGCTTGCTGAAGTTGTCAAACAGATTGTCAAAGAAAAAACAGGTGTCGAACTTGAATTGGAAATCCGATGTATCCCTTACCGATAAGACCTCTCAATTTCGAGCTGATTTACATTGCCACTCGACGTGCAGCGATGGAACATTTTCTCCTGTAGAGCTGATCTCTCATGCAAAGCAGATCGGACTCAAAGGGCTTTCGATCACAGACCATGATACCGTCGAAGCGTATAAAACAGCGATCCCCGCTGCAAAAGAACAGGGGATTCTTTTAGGAACAGGCGTTGAATTTTCCTGTATATTCAAGCAGTGGAGCATCCACATTCTCGGATATGATTTTCTGATCGATGATCCCGGTATTTTGAATTTATGCGCCCAGCATCAGCATAGACGCTTAAAGCGCAATCAAGCGATTTTAGACGTGCTAGCAAAGCTCCGGATGCCGATTTCTGAGGAAGAATTGCGCGCTAAAGGAGAGGATAGCATTGGACGTCCTCATATTGCACAACTCATGGTAGACAAGGGATATGTCAGCTCGATTCGCGAAGCCTTTCAACAGTATCTAGGAGATGGGAAACGCGCTTTTGTTTCTGGAGATCCCTTTTCCATTCCCGAAACGATAGACATCATTCATCAAGCGCAGGGAAAAGCTTTTCTAGCACACCCCCATCTCATCAACAGAAACCATCTGATTAAAGAACTCTTGCGTTTACCATTTGACGGGATCGAATGCTACTATGGCAGATTTTTGGCAGACCAAGAAAAACGATGGGTAAAACTTGCCCAAGAAAAGAATCTGTTAAAGAGCGGAGGCTCCGATTTTCACGGAGATATCAAAGCCTACGTTCCCCTTGGAAGCTCTTGGGTGGACGAATCTTCTTTTCGTGTAATTTTTGAAAAAATATGACCTTGATCCAAGAGATCTTTAAACGCATCCCTCCCTCTGGAAATAGACGAGGGCTTGAGACGATGCACAGGCTTTGTTCTCTTCTTAATTCTCCCGAGAGAGCTTATCCATGCATTCATATTGCAGGAAGCAATGGGAAAGGATCGGTAGCAACTAAAATTGCGCGCGCTCTCGAAGCTTTCGGGCTAACGGTTGGCCTATACACATCCCCCCATCTTTTCTCTTATTGCGAAAGGATTGCCATTAACTCCCAGCCGATTAGTGAAAAGCAAGCAGAAGAGGGGTTGGCAGAGCTTCTTGCCCTATCTGATGACACGACCTTCTTCGAACTTACAACCCTGCTTGCATTCGAAATTTTCCGTAAAAAACAGGTGGATGTGGCAGTGATTGAAACAGGTCTAGGAGGACGTTATGATGCGACGAATGTGATTGACCCCCTTGTGAGTGTCATCACATCCATTAGTAAAGAACATGCCCACCTTTTAGGAGAGGATCTAGAGGCAATTGCTTTTGAAAAGGCAGGAATCATGAAACACGCCGTTCCTGTCGTACTAGGTCCAAAGGCGCGTCAAAAAATATTTTATAAGGAGGCGGAAAGATTAAAATGTCCTCTTTATGAGGTTACCCAGTCATTTCCCTTTTATGATGAAGAAAATCAGGCCATTGCAGCCATGAGCTTACATGTGCTATCGGATCGATTTGGCTTAAACGAGCAACAAATTAAAGAAGGTCTGCTGGTCCGTCCCGCCTGCCGGCTCGAGCAAAAAGGGCGCATCCTTTTTGATGTCGCGCATAATCCCGATGCATTCCTCTGTTTAGCACAGGCAATCGCGCATCTTTTTCCAGGAAGAAAAACCCGTTATTTGATTGGTCTTTGCAAGGATAAAGAGATCGGGGACTGCTTGGCAGTTGTCTGCCAAGCAGCGACCCACATTCATTTCGTTCAGGCGCCAACACCGCGCGCTGCCACGACAAAAGAACTTGCCGCAGCGCTCCAACATCCGATCCCCTACACCTGCCATGAGGAAGTAGATTCCGCTCTGATCCATGCACTAGAACAGGCAGAACTGGCAGATGAGCTTCTCGTCGTTGCCGGTAGTTTTTACATTATGCCCCGAGCGAAAACTCCACAATTGAACTTTGACTCGCGTGATCTGCCAAAATTTTAAGTTCATGGAAAATGTCCTCAATGAGATCTTCCGAAGGATAGAGCTCTCCATTTTGAACAATTTCGTTGACTGTGGCAAATAACGCTTGCTGCGTCTGTAAATAACTTGTAAAGAGCACTCCACCTAAGTGAGCCACATGCTCTTGGATTCTCATTTTGTGATCCTGAGGCAGTTGATTAAATTTTCTTTTAGCCTCCGACACATTTCCTTCATAAAGAGTGTAGGCAATCTCTAGAAGCTCCTCAAATTCACCTGCCTTTAAATCCTCATCCATCGAATAAACAGGGGAGATCTGGCTGCCAGCTGGGCTCTCATTAACCAATTCCAGAGTCCGTTCTGCATCCGCAATCACCCGTCTGTCATCAAGCGAAGGGCGGTAATCTGAAGTAAGCTCAATAATCTTTTTTTTAAGCTCCTCCACCGAGCGCGTAGAAACTGTTCCGCAGCTTAACGCCTGCTTCAGGCTAGTCGTCTCTTCCTGGATTTGCGCGATTTGTCTTTTAACCCAAGACTCCTCAATCTCTCGATATAAACGGACGATTTTTTGTTCCATTTCATCAAGAGCTGCCTGCATGAAAGGGGAGGCCTCTTTGTTTTTAATAGTGAAGAGCTTAGAGCAGACGCGGTCGAGCTTTTGGCTGAGCGCGCGCGCCTTTTTTCTTGAAATGACAGGATGCTCTAACTTTCCTTGAATCGCGCGCACCTCGTTGTGCAATGTGCGCGACTGCGACAGATTCAAATTAATTTTAACTAGTTTCATAATCCCCGGCTTTTTTATTATGTTATTACTTGGTTATTATCGAGCGGAAACACACGCCCTGTATTCATTTTAACTATTTCGGAATTAATAATCAAGACGTATAATATATTTTAATTAAGATCTGTCCGTTTTTAGCTCTTCTTTGAATATTGAGAGCGTTTCTTTAATTGCATTTAGTTTAATCGGTAGATCAACTGGGGTTTCATTTGCTAGAGCACTTCTTCCGTACGCATAAGAAGAGCTGTCTGGAAGGTCTGCATAAAGCCAGAGGTTTTTATATAACACATGAGCATACGAAGTTAACTCCTCTTCGAAATAACTAGAGATCATAATCTTCTCAAGAGCCTCTAAAAGAGGAATCACTTCATGGGTTTTTTCTGCCTTGATGAGCTCGAAGATTTCCTTTAATAAGATAAAACTACGCACCCGTTCAATGACCAATGACTGATCTTCGGTAGAGAAGGTATTTCCATTGAGATGCAAGAAGACTTTGCGTCCATAGTTAATTCTCTCTTTAGCTGTACCCATCGCCTTGTCCATCTTAGCTGTAAACAAGAAAAGAAGTTTAGCGAGATAGTTGTATTCTTTTTTAGTTAGAAGAGATTTAATCTCGATGAGGACAATTTGCAGATCATCTTTATCAGGTCCAAGTGCCGCTGATTTGAGTTTTTCTAAAAGTTCTAGTTTTTTAAAAATGCTCGTCGAAGAGGCGGCTGCATCTGATGTCCCAAGAGGCATTTCAATCCCTTGCAGAGCACTTCTTATTGTATTTAGATGAGTGCGCAGCTGCGCTAGATCTTTTTTCTTATAGAATTCGATCAGCTCAGAATTCAATTGTTGGATAGCGGCCGAAGAGGGCGTGCTTAGTAAAAAGGAACCGATCAGATTAATGTAGTATTGACAGCCCTCTTTGTCGTTCCAGACCTCAGATTGCGTTGTTAGATGTTCTCTTAGGATAGTAAAGAGAACCTCTTGCTCTTTACGATCTGCTCTTTCCAGCCGATTACAGAAGAATTTGATGTCGGTATGCATTCCGAGAGCTCTTAGATCGCTTCCTTGTGAAAGACCAAAACTTGTAATTTCTTCACATTTAACACCCAAAAACAGCTCATAGCTTTCCTTAGGTCCATAATGTTTCGCATCGTCAGGAATGCCGATCCCCCATTCTGCTAATACCGTAAAAATTTCCGTGTTATTGAATTCCTCTTGAAATGCAGCAAGAGCTTCCTTCAAAGGGGTCTCTTGTGTTCTGTAGATATCAAAAAGAGATCTGTTTGTAAGTTCAGTTGTAGATGTTGATGCCATAGTGTCCTTATAGGTTCAGTTTGAAGATGTTTTCTTTTGCAGTAGCAGTAGTGAGGGTGCAGTTTTTGAATTTACCCATTCGTGATGGCAGACATTCCAAATCTCTGCCGGCAGCGTTTGGGTCATTTCTAAGAGCTTAATCTGTTCTTCCTTTCCCTCTGGGTGGCCCGGGTAGCAGGTGATGCTGATGATCCCGCCAGCTTTTACAAGCTTAAGTGCTGCCGTTACACTCTCTAAGGTCGTTGTCCACAGAGTTTTCACCGATTTATCGCTTCGTGGAAGGTAGCCTAAATTGTAGACAATCAAGCCGACAGCGGTATTCGGAAAAGAGGGGAGTGTGGCATGCGACTGCTCCAGTAGGGTTATTTTTGCAAGTTCAGAGGGAGAAAGATGTGTTTGTAATAACTTTCGTGTCGCTGCAATCGCTTGGGATTGAATATCGATGCCGATGAGTTGACCCTCCCCCGCAAAGGGGAGCATTAACTGAGCTAATCTCAATAGATCTTTGCCATTTCCACACGTAGCATCGATGGCAGAATCTCCCGGTTGCAGCACCCATTTCCAATAATGGAAGGCAAGTTCGAGATGAGAAGAAAAAAGAGGAAAACGAGTATGCATATGGGGAAAGAGTTTAGCGCTTTTTGCGAATATAAATAAAGCGCCAGCTTAGAAGTTTGTCTTGTGTCAAAATCGGCAAAAAGATTAAGATGTCTGTCTAAACTAAAAAATTGATCTGGGGTATTAGCTCAGTTGGTTAGAGCGCCACGTTGACATCGTGGAGGTCGGTTGTTCGAGTCAACTATATCCCATTTGTTTGCATGAATGAAGATTTTCTTACACTTGCCCGTCAGACAGCTTCGAAAGCGTTAGCTTCCGCGGTTGTCGAACTATTTCCTAAGGCGCTCCTTGTCCAAGGAAGCGGTACAAGTAAATATTTTTATTACGACTTTATCCTTCCCTTTGAACTTCAAAACGATGCTCTTTCTGTCATTGAAGAGCGCCTGCGCTTGAAACTCAAGCAAAAGCCCGCTATTCGCTCCGTAGAAATGATGCCAAAAAATGCAGCTGTTCGGATGGAGCATCAAGATCAGCCCTTTGTCGCCGAGCGGATCCGCGATTTAGGACAAGGACTTGTCCAGATGATAGAGATCAACGGTTTTGTCGATTGGTGCGAAGAGGAGTTTCTTCAAGAGTGGGATCATAGGTTAGTTTTTAAGCTCATCGAGCACTGCCCCATTGAAGTGGGGGATAGAAAAGGCTGTCGTATCATAGGTGTCTTAAGCCCAGAAAAAGACACCCTCAAAGAATCGATTAAAAACGCGCCCCTCTATTCCCAAGCATCTCATCAAGCCCTTTGCGAGCGCTATCAGATCGCAGCAGCTTCTCCTTGTTTGGGGGAGGGCCTGTGGTCCTGGTTGCCCGCTGGAGAAAAATTGAGGCAAGCTTGGATCGATTGGTGGAAACGCTCCCATGTTCAGCAAAATTTTCAATTGATGACGACCCCGTCTTGTTTAGTTCCTGTGGAAGGGTTTGATCCAGGGCTTGCGATGACCTTATCCCATGCCGAATCTTTTTTTAATACCGGAAATAAAAGGCTGGCCGAGGTTTCCTATGTTTATCAAGGCCAGAAAATGCCGACAAATGAAGGGCTTTTAGATGTGGCAGGAGGGATGACCGACCGCGCTCATATTTTTTGTCCTGAAGGGGAACTTTTAAACGAATGTATTTCTTCCTTGCATTTCATTGCTAAAATTCCTAAAATCCTATGTTTTGAGTTCCAGATAGTTTTATATACTGTCAAGGGGGCAAAAGGACTTCGACTCTTGCAGCAAGCGTTGAATGAGTCGGGTCTTGATTATACCACCCAAGTTAGCCTTCAGTTGGAAGAAGGGGAGTCGCGCATCAGTGTGTGCCTCTCAGATTCTTTAGGGCGTTGGTGGGAAGGTCCATTTATGAGCATTGGTCCTGTGCCCGGACGTCGGTCTGGGGGATTTATGCTTAAGAGATCTGCATTGGGCTCATTGGAAAGGCTTGTGGCCTTACAATTAGAACGATGCGCAGGTGGAAACGCTGCAAGCGTAGATGATTTCCTAAAAACGATGAACGCATTGAACTGGAGTAAAGATCCTGAATCTGAGAATTAATAGAGAAATCCGGGTGCCGAAAGTACGCTTAATCGACCAAGACGGCAATCAGGCCGGCGTACTGACACTTGCAGAAGCATTGACGAAAGCAGAAGTGGCTGGGTTGGATTTGGTCGAAATTGCACCCAATGCAGAACCACCTGTATGCAAGATTATTGATTACGGCAAATACCGCTATCAATTGACCAAGAAAGAAAAAGAACAGAAAAAAGCGCAGCATCAAGTTAAGGTCAAAGAGATTAAGCTGAAGCCGAATACGGACGACCACGATCTCGCAACGAAAATTAAGCATGCGAGGGAATTTATTGCTAAAGGCAACAAAGTTCGACTTACATGTATGTTCCGCGGACGCGAGATGCTTCATCCAGAATTTGGAGAAAAGAACATCCACCGATTCTGTGAGGAGTTGTCCGATATCGCAAGCCCTGAATCTCCCGCTAAGATGCTGGGCCGCAGCTTATCTGTTGTGCTGGCTCCAGGAGCCAAGAAAAAAGCGAATAGTTAATAGTGGAGAATACCCGTGCCTAAGATGAAGACCAACAAAGCTGTTAAAGCGAGATTTAAAGTGACAGGAACAGGCAAGCTTGTGCGCAACCGTCCTGGCCGCCGTCACATTTTGACAAAGAAACCTGCAAAGCGCAAACGCCATTTGAAAAAAGATGCGGTTGTCGATAAAGGTCAAACAAAAATGTATGCCCGAATGATGGGTGTAGAATAAAGAACTGCGATCTTATGAAGTATCGCATCAGATAATTGGAGAATTACAATGGTTAGAGTCACAAACGCAGTGGCTAACAATCGTGCCCGCAAAAGACTGCTCAAAAGAGCAAAAGGCTTCGTCGGTGATCGTAAGAATCACCTGCGCCTTTCAGCGGATGCCGTCATGTCAGCCCTAGCATTCAATTACCGCCACCGCAAACAGCGCAAAAGAGATTTTCGCAGATTGTGGATCATCCGTATTGGATGCGGCGCGAAAATTAACGGCCTGTCGTACAATAAGATGATCGACGGTCTGAAAAAAGCAGGATGCCTTTTGAACCGCAAAATGCTTTCAGAAATGGCCATTCGCGATCCTAATAGCTTTGCAGTTATTGCAGGAACAGCGAAACAAGCGTTAGCTTAAATTCTGTTTGCCCATGCTCTATTCTTGAATGGAGCGTGGGCCCTTTCATTTGAGGTTTCCAGTGCAAGATAGGGTTACAACACTCCGCAGTCAATTTCAGAAAGACCTCAAAGAGGTCACGCTCAGCAAAGAGATCGAGCAGCTCAAAGTCAAATATCTAGGCAAAAAGGGACCCGTCCAAGAGCTAATGCTCCATTTGCGTGATGTTCCTTCTGAAGAAAGACCCCTTTTTGGCAAAGTGATCAATGAGCTCAAAGAAGAGATTGCGCATCTTTGTGAAACAGCGTTAGAGAGTTTTTCCGGCGTCGAACAAGCGCAGCAGCTAGAGCAAGAGAAAATTGACATTAGCTTGCCAGGAAGACATCACCACCTAGGACGTTCTCATCCGATCAATCAGATGATCGACGAATCTTTAGAGATTTTATGCGGCATGGGCTTTTCTGTTCAGTACGGTCCCGACATTGATTCTGATTATTACAATTACGAAGCTCTAAACTTTCCTCCTGATCATCCCGCACGCGACATGCAGGACACATTTTATCTTACTGATCATATGCTCTTGCGTTCCCACACTTCCAACACACAAGTGCGCGTGATGCAGAGCCATCAGCCTCCTTTGCGTATCGTAGCTCCAGGCACCGTATACCGCAACGAGACGATCAGCAGCAGATCCCACGTTTTTTTTCATCAACTCGAGGGTCTTTACATCGATAAAGGAGTGACCTTTGCTGATCTGTTTGCGACATTATCAGAGTTTTTCAGCAAACTGTTCCAAACAAAGATCGCAACCCGTTTTCGTCCAAGTTATTTTCCTTTTGTCGAGCCCGGGTTAGAAGTAGACATTGGATGTATCTCATGTGATTCCAAAGGCTGCCGCCTCTGCAAACACACCGGATGGCTTGAAGTTGCAGGCGCCGGCATGGTGCATCCCGAAGTGCTCATCAACGGAGGCATTGACCCAGAAGTGTATTCTGGTTACGCCTGGGGGATGGGCTTTGAGCGCATGGCGATGCTCCGCTCTGGCGTGAAAGACATCCGCATGTTCACTGAAAATGATTTGCGCTTTCTTGCGCAAAGCGGATAGAAATGCTTGAAAATTAAAAGCGCAATCAGATAAGATCTGTGTCCATTACGGAAGAGTGGCAGAGTGGCCTAATGCGTCTGTCTTGAAAACAGAAGTCGGGCAACCGACCGTGGGTTCGAATCCTACCTCTTCCGTATTTTCTTCCTTCCACAAGTTGACAATCTATCATTCCTACTTAGTTTGCTCGTTGATCAATGCAAGCATTTGGATGCTCGTATGGGTTACATAATACGAAGTGTATTCCCTGAGAGGACGAGTTTCAATCATATATGTCAAATGATCCATCGTGTTATCCATTTCAATATATTTGAAATCTTCGCAAGTTAGAAATTTCTCTTTCAGTTTGTTAAGAATTATGATTTGAATGAGGTCTTTTGGAATTAATAATTTGTTGTGACAGCGCTTTCGTTTAGCATTTAAGCAACCGTAGTAGCTGGATCCTTTACAACTAGCTCGGATCATGTCTCCATTGCAGTACGTGCATTTGATCAATGCTGCTAAAGCCTCTATAACATTAGTATATATGGAGCTTATCTCTTCAGATTTGACACCCGTATCCCTTGCAAACCTCATGAAGCCCTCTTTTTTTTTGAAAAGATTTCGGGATTTTCTTTTGCAGATTAGATATATTCTTCAGTTTGAAGAACAGTAATGGCGTTGTGCTACTGTTTTGCGGTTGCATATTCCATTGTGACAGAAAATTAAATGGTTTTTGTCATGAGACTTGGTCTTCGCCTAGGATGTCATGTTTTACCTATGTGTATTTGAAAGGTTAATAGCCTTTGATTGAATGAAAATGGATCCTTTAGAAACTAGAATATACCTTCGTGGGTGTATTCGATCAACAAAAAAAATGAAATGGACTCAAAAAAATTAGGAAAACGCATAAAGATCGCTCGAATTGAACAAGACCTAACTCAAGGAGGATTAGCTGAAGCGATCGGCGCTCTTCAGAAAAGCATCTCCAGATATGAGACGGGAGTTTCGGTTCCCACGCTTGAGACCCTTGTAAAAATTGCCAAAACCTTGAACAAGCCCTATTCCTACTTTTTGGACGAATGAATTGAGAGTAGGACAATACGGGAGGAGAATACACCAGTTATATTCATCACTACACTTTAGGCGGCTTATCATCACCAAACGAAGCAGATAGCTATGACTCTACAACTAGTGATGTCTCTGAAGATACACCCGTGTCTGGATCGGATGATGACGAGCTAGAATTTGTCCAGAGTACACCCTACCTCAAAAGCACCTCACAATTGTATCTGGATGATTCAGATGAGTATCTTTCGTCAGAGTCGGATGAAGAGGAGATCTGATACGTTTAAGAGAAAGAGCGTTGTTCTTGTTCCATCAGAGATCTTAGTTCTTCGAGGAGATAGAGCGGGCAATTGAGGATATCCCCATTTTTGATCAAGTTCATTGGAGAGCATCGAATTCACATTTATTGGTTCCAAAAAGTGTTGGATTTAACATTTTTTCGTTCCAAAAAATGTAGTTAGAATTATAAACGCTTTGTTTGCAATGCTTTACGATTTTATGGGGTGGCCTAGCAGCCAGAGCCTAAGATGAGCACAGAGGGTGCTAAATGCTCTTCCTTGAGTGTGTAGGTCTTATTGGGAACGATATCAACCCAGTTGGTAAGATGATCTGGTTGATCTGTGTCCGTAGACCAAGCGAGGATGCGGAAATATTCTGCATTTTGAGGGATGTTCAGCTTAACCTTTCCTGTTTGGGTCAGAAATTGCATGGTGTCTGGATCCATCTTCGAGCCATGGATCATCGACTGATTGTAGGCATCTACTTGCTTTGCAGAATTTGCCCACTGTATTGCAAGCCTTGTCTTTTGATTTTTTCCAGGATAAAGTGTCTGATTTTTAAGAATGAGATTTTCTGCAAAGCTTGCAGCAGACAAGAGGGTAAGCGATAGAACAAGCAGGATGATTTTTTTCATGTGTTTGACCTTTTGTTATTCAAGAGTGATCCCTTCTTGAGGGGTGCATGTCGCATTCGGATTTATTGAGGGAGTTTGAAGAGGAAACGTTTTTTCATTGCAAAGAGTGAGTTTTTTGCCAGTTCCCTTAAAAGGTTCTTTTGGAATGTGCACTGTGACGTTTTTAATGACGTTGACAGCTTCTGCAATTTCAAAATCGCCGACCATACTCAAAAATTGATAGCTCTCCTCAGCTGAGAGCCCCTGAGTGCGCACGAGGAAGTCAATTGCATTTCTAGAGGCGAGTTTCATCGCTTCAAACAGATCCACGTTCAGACCTACAATCATCCAATGTGTGGAGTTTTCGATGATCGGCCAGGAAAATGCGTTGCCCCCTTTTCGTTTTGTTTTATCAAAGACGCCTTCAGCTTTGAGATCTTTTCTCACGATAAACTGCAAACTAATGCCCTCGTATGCTGTTTCAAGCGCTGTGATGTCGATCTCTCCATTGCTCTGCATCGCATGGGAATCTCCTGTCCAAACAAGCGCTCCTTTTTGAAATACAGGAAGAAAGAGGATAGAGCCTGCCTGCAGTTCTGGCTGATCTAAATTGCCTCCAAAGGGTCCAGGAGGCACTGAATTGAATTCTCCTGCCACAGGTTGTCCCGCTTGCGTTGGGATATTGACAGGCCATCCGTCGGGCCAATCTAGAGGAGGAGCTACGGCAATAATGCCAGGAAATGGCTTGAGCTGTAAGCAGACTCCCTTCACAAATTCGGTCGTATTGTTTGTTTTGTTGTATTTGAAATATTTGATTCGGGGCTTTGTAAATTCTGAAAGAATGCCTTGAGTGGGGCTCAAAAAATTATATCCCCAGTCAGAGAGTTGAATATCAAGAACGCGAATTTCTAGGACATCGCCTGGTTCTGCACCTTCGATGTAGACAGGTCCCGTAAGAGAGTGCATGCCGCGTCGTTTTTGAATGTCATTAGCAAGGTAGAATTTTGCAACATCTGCAGGCGTTGTTTTGTTATAGACCATTTCATGCAGACAGCTATTCCATGTTTCCAAAGAAACAGTGTCGCCTGAGCGGATTTTTACAGCAGGTGTTTTGTTGAGTGTAAAGAGTCCGAGTGTGACCGTCTCTGATGTCGCAGGTACTCTAAATGTTTCTGCAAAAAGGGATGTTGCATGCAATGCGGCTGCAAGCAATGAAAAAAGATGCAATTTTTTTAGCATTTCTGCTCCTGTTTATTACACTATATGTAATTGTTGGAATCAAGAAGCGCAAGTAAATTTTTTAAATTTTAGAAGAGAGTTGTTAGTCTTCCCGTGACGGCTACGACGTTGGATTTTGTGGGATGCGCTCCAGGATTTGGAATATAGCTGAGTACAGGCTGAAAGTAGATCGACTTATAGAGTTGTGCTTGATAATACGTTTGGAGCATTAATTCAGAAGATCTCGAAAACATCTCTCTGTTAAGTCGGGACCATGCAAGACCAGCTCCAAAGGAATCGTTGGGTCGGTGGGGGACTAATGCGAATGCAGTCAGCCCCATCCCAAGAAAAAGATTCATCGGAAGCGTTTTTGAATTGTTCCAACCGAGTTGAAAAAATCCCGAGACATTTCCTTTATTGACCGTTTCAGAGTCTTGGATCCAAAGCGCTTGCGAGCCAAATGCATAGACGCCTCCGGTTCCATTTTCCTCTTGTGAGCCCCCTTTTAACTTGCCGCTTTGATACCATCCCCCAATCGCTGCGATTCCAGGTTTTGGAGCTGTCCAGCCATAGCCCGTTTCAATGATTGAAAAATAATACCCATTAAAGTGGGGGCCTCTGAGTCCCGTTTGCACACCTTTTGCTAAACTTCCATCAAAGGCGCCGATATTGATATAAGCTTGTTTAATCGGAGCTATTGTAAGCACTACCCCATAAACAGAGTTATAATAACCCCCGAGAACCCCCAATAGTGTGGTATTGACAAAGAGGGGAGTATAGATCAATCCGCTCACGGAGGGAATTGAGACTGCAGGATTATCAGTGGGAACGGGCTTGGACACATTATTAAAATGATAGGTCGGAACTGTCTTTCCGACGCGAATGCTGAGTTTGTTGTTGAGAAATTCTTGACGTATCCACAATTGATAGAGCTCGGAGCGATTAAGCGGGGGATCTCCTGTTAAACTGTTGTATCCTTGGACTACTCCCGCATCGGCATTTGTAGGTTGACCGTTAAATTGGAGAAACTCTGAGCCGAAATAAGCATGCTTCCATCCGATCGCTTTATTCAAGTCGATCGAGAGATCTAAAATGAAGAGACTATTGCCGGTCCATTTTCTGTGGTGATGTGCTTTAGTGGCTCCATGTAAAAGTCCATTATAATCTCCCATCCATAATCCGCCGAGGCGCACGCCTGAACTTTTGGGAATGTGTAAGAGTTTTCCAAGCTCTCCTGTGCCTGTCAAAATATTAACAGCGCCTGGGTTGCCGCTGATCCCATAGCTCGCCTCATCTGCTTGTGTAAAGGCAGAGCAGAGTAACAAAGTGCTCAGTATGCGGCGGAATCGAATCATCTGTTTAAATTCTTAATCCTTCCAATAGGGGTGGTTTAGGTCTTTGCGGTAGCACTTTGCCTCTTCATCCCAAATGTTGGAAGGATCGAGATTCTCGCCATATTTGCTTTGCAAGAAGGTCACAATGTTGTTGGGCGCCCAAACAGTAACCCCATCGAAGTTGGCTTTTTTCAAAGGGAAGAGATCTTCGTATTTGAGAGGGGTTGTGCATTTGAGTTCATCTTTTTTCCAACTATAAGGAAAGGGGCTGTCGATGTAGGTATAGTTAAAGCCCACCTGTTGAGTTTGCTCGTTAAAGTCGTAATGATAGATATCGATGAAGTTTTTTGTCTCTTTTACATAGAGTTTAAGAAAGGATTTAGGTTTGCTATAACTAGACCAATCTTGGATTTGGTATTTTTCTGGATCAAGGTTGGAAAGTAGGCGTTTAACATTATCGTGATCGGGCATTAGAATTGAGATGTCGATATCCCAGTCCCAGGGGATGATCCCCCCGTAGCGGTAGGCTCCAAGGCAAGTGCCGCAATCAATCCACCAGACAATTCCATTGTTGTCGAAGATTTCAGCGATTTCTTTGAGCGTTTCAATCTCGATCTGTTGCCGTTTGGTTAACGTCGATGGGCGCTTGTGGCCTTGGCAAGGAATCCTATCTTTGCAATGAAGAGCTCCGATCCCCTTGGCAAGGTATTCTTCTTGATGGGGGATAACTTCCGTGGAGCGCAGCGTGTTTTTTAAGATTTTCTGACGCGTTCTCACTTCAGGAGAAAGATACGCCATCCCCTTTAAAGCAGCTCCAATGAGCTCTGTCACAGGTAGAACGGACAAGGCAAGTGTTGTTTTCAACCAGTGAAGTTTTCGGTAATGAAAGGATTGATACATCGAGCATTGATTTGTTTTTGGATCGAGCTTGACACTTTTTCCAGCAAACAGATAACGAGAGGGACTTAAGAAAAAATCTCCCGCAGCTTCTAAAAGGGTCCCATCTTTGTGTTTTACATTTAAGAAGAGGTTTTCACGCACGTTGTGAAAGGTGGTGACAATCGGCATTCCCAACGGCTGAAGGACATCTCTTGCAATCGATGTTTCCTTAACTTTTGTTTGAACTTCCTGTTTTGTTTCCTTTTCCTTTGCTTGTAACGTGGGGGCAAGAAGACAAAGAGCGATGGCCCATCTCGTTATGAATTTTGGAGTGCCGCAAATGGTTAAACACATCATTAAGACCTAACCTGTTTGATTTGTCACAAAGAATCCACAGCATGCAAATGTTGTGTCCCGATCGCTTGCGATTGAACTGGCTGCAAAAGGGGACAACGTCCTAAGTATATCAACCAAAGATGATTTTTCAAAGATGACTTTAAAGAATAAAAAATTTATACAAATGTTGGAAAAAAAATAATGGGTCTTTGAGGTTCTTCATGAAAAAATTCGGAAAACTGATCGCGCTAGTCCTCTCCTTGCTGGTATTGCTTCCTCTTCTTGTTCATAATGCGGATAAAACGGTTGCAAACACGACTGAGAACATTGTTGTTCCCAATCCTCCTGCCATCTCTGAAAAAACGCCTGTGGACACCATCATCACAAAGCCCGATGGAACCGTGATTGAAAAGCAGTACATGTACGATCCTGATACAAACTCGATTGATATCGATTCGGGATATTCTCAAGAAAATGCGAGTTTATTTTTCCCAGGGCTCGAGCTGGGCTTTCTATTTGCGGGCGGATATTGGGTAGACCAAGATGGATATTACTGGAATAATAACCACTGGAATTACAATAATGACAACCACTGGAACGACCATTGGAATAACTACTGGCATAATCAGTGGAACAACGGTCACTGGCAAAACCATTGGCAAAATAACCATGCAAATGCCAATTGGAATCGAAATCATCCGCAGAACTGGAGTCATCCTGGTGGAAGATCGCCAGGAGGTCATTTTGAAGGACGGGGAGGACGGATGGGAGGTCATGGCGGGGGAGGACGGCGTTAGGTGAAAACGTGGATATCTAGAGTTTTTATTGTTGTGGCACTGTGCGTGGGATTTAAAGCGCTTAGCTCTTTTTGTCATCGGCAAACAGGAGGCTTTACCCTTTTGGGCATCTCTTCAGAGCGCCCTTTTAATCCCCTTTGGGAAGCAAACCCTCTTTCAGATCGAGAAACTCAAGAAGTGATCTCTGCATTGAATCAGAAATACCACTATTTGTTCTCTGGAGGGCAGGCTGTTGTGTTTGCCAGCGAAGATGGAAAGTATGTGATCAAGTTTTTCGATCAAAGCCGCCTGCAGCCCCGTTTTTTAGCGCGCCACTTGCCTCCTCAATTCTTTAATCAAAAGAAGTTGGCAAAGAAGGTGTGGAAAAGACAAAACAAACTCGATCGGGATTTTTCAAGTTATAAGCTTGCCTTTAATGAACTTAAAGACGAAACCGGCCTTGTCTTGGTTCATTTAAATCCGACCGATTGGATTGAGCGAAAACTCACCCTAGTCGATAAAATCCATATTGAACATCAGATCGATCTCGACGCCTTTGAATTTATTCTTCAAAAGCGCGCCGAGCTTGTTTATCCCCGTTTGGAAAGACTGGTAAAAGAAGGGGCCCAAGATGGGGCCAAAGAAGCTCTTTCTTCGATTTTACAGCTTTTTGCGGCAAGATGTCAGAAAGGGATAGACGATAGTGATCCCGATCTTGATAAAAACTTCGGCTTTATCGGCTCTCAGGCTGTCCAAATCGATACGGGAAGATTTACAAAACATACGCTTTGCAATAGGTACAGTGAGCGCAACGCTCCAATCCACGCAGTGCAAGTAAAACCCCCAGTGATTAAAGAATCCTTTAAGAAATGGCTAAGCGATTTAGATCCTGATCTGCTCTCATATTTTGAAGCTCAATATGAACAGTTGTGTGCAGCCCAAGCCTTTTCGCCTCAGCATTGATTCTTGTTAAAATATAGAGTTGTCTCTTTCTGTTGCTTATTTTTTAATTTTCCAAACGTAAGCTTTTAGTTGTTAGTTAGTTGCGTTCTTTGTTGTTGTTTTTTTTGCTGTCTTGTTTTTTATCTTCTTTTATTGTAAAATACTTGTTAATAAAAAATTTAACGAGTGATGGGTTTAAATATGTCTGGAATTGGTTCAATAGTCCGAAAATTGCCTGAAGATCAGCTAGATCAGCTATGGAGTCAACCTGATTCGGCTGTTAAAGATGAAGGTTCAAACGATACGTCTTGCTCTTCAGTTGAAACGCCTGTTGCTTTTGAGTGGCCAAGGTTTTCGCTCTCTGACGATGAGTCCACAACAAAGGAAGAGAACTCTATACAAGAAGTTCGGCAAGGAGTGAAAGCGTTATCTCTTTCCGACGCACCTGAATTTCCTCTTGCTCCTCCTCCTTGCCGAAAGAGGGTAACGCGTAGAGAAGTTGCTAAAGGGCTCCCAAGCTTAGGTTCTAGCTCTTTACCAGATCTTACCCAAATCCCGTCATCGTCTTCCTCTTCATCATCATCGTCGTCCTCCTCTTCCTCTTCTTCCTCTTCTTCCTCTACCCCTGATTTATCACCAGTAAAAAAAATGCAGCGCTTAATAAAAAAGGGCATTCCTGTGGATAGATCCCCCACGAAAGAAGATCAGGCTATCATTCGAATCGGGTTAAGTGCTCTACGTAACAAACCGAATTCTGAATCGGATGCTCAGCGTCATAGACTCGCTTCAGAAACGTTAACAACTGTACATAAGCGTCTTAATTTTGATAATCCCAATTTATTTAAAGACCATGAAAGGGCAAGTGAAAAGCTTAAAGTGCGTGCGACGTTGCGTAGTGTTGTTGCTACAGCCTCTGAGATTCGTGAGAATTCCCACCCAGATCCTTTGAGTCCTCCTGTGCCAGAGATCATCCATGTGGGACATATTACTAAACCAACTGTTAAAATAATTGGGTCAGGAACTGAGAAGAAAATCAAGTTAGCAGGATTGCACTATTGTCCACTTAACGATCCCCGTTATCAAGAGCTTTTTGATTTTATTTTTTCAATCCACCCAGAGGGGCCCTACGTAGCTTCTTTTATGGAGCAAGGCATTGTTAAGCAATCGACCTTTTTTCCCCCTCATCTGACAGAAGATCAAATGATTCAAGCTGTTCAAAGCGCATCTGTGCATGCGACGTTTAATAGACGAAAAATTGGTCAAGTGCCCGTTGGTCCCAACGTTCCTGTTTCTTTTTGGATCGAGCAGCTGCTCGAAGATGGGACGAAGGCTTCTGTGTATCCTCTGTATTTCTGTGAAACTGTAAGGCAAGATGACACAGCTCATTTGATTCGCCCAGAAAGAGCTGCTTATTCGGGGGGCTACCTTTTACAAAAGGCTGCAGAAGTTGTCCGTAGTTACATTGAGCATCTCAATCAACAAGCCTTATATGCTGAACAAAAAAAGACAGCAGCCGAATCTGTTATAATGCGCATATCTCAACAAAGAAGTTCTTATCAGCTTCAAGCGATCACGGCAGCTAAAAAGACTGAAAGGAAGAAATTAAGACCTCAAATAGAAAAAGAAACGCGTAAGATCATTAAAAGAGCGTTAAGAGAGCTTTCGTCCAGCCTTCCTGAAGTTGTTCCACAAGAAAATCCCATTCGTTACACCACTGAAGGTTTTTTAGGCTCTTTTGAATGCTTTATCGAGCTAGCCCCAGCTCTTCCTGAGCTCGAAATTAAGAAAGGAATTTTTGTAAAAGTGGCCTTAAGCGATCTTAAAAAGGCTCTAAAACATCAGGGGATTAGATGCAGTCAATTCGATCGAAAAGCACTGACCTTTAGTGGTGGTGAATAAATATGGTTTTTTGGATGCTCCATGGCAAAGATCCGATGAAAATCAACCGGCTCACAGCCCGGTTGGTGGACTACCTTCTTTTTTTTCTGATCTGCGGTGTGGCCTCCCTTTTTCTCCCTTTTTTGCTCGAAACCTACTTTTATTATCTTTTTGCGCTTGCAGTTCCTCTTCTTTGGATCCCGATCGAAGCGTTGTGCATTTCGCAATTTAAGACGACACCTGGCAAAGCGCTCTTTGGCATTACCATCCACGATTTCTTAGGAGCCAAGCTCACCTATTTAAAAGCGCTGCGCAGATCCGCTTTTATTCCCACTCGTCCCGGGGTGATCCGACAAGTTTCCGTTTCTCTTAAAAGACGTCTATCTGGGCTTGTGATCGCGCTAGCTTGCATCGGGCTCTCTCTCTTTGGAAATGCCCTCACGCGCTGGTCGGTGGGATTAGATCAGGGAATGAACGCCGATGGATGGGTACAGTATTACAGCGAGGATGCGGGATTTAGCGTTCAGTTTCCAACAGATCCTAAAGAAGAGTCCAAACGCCTTGAGATCCCTAGTGCGAACAAGGTTCTGGATTATCAAGAGTTGACTTCCAAACAAAACAAAAATATCCATTACTCCGTTAGCTACATGGATTTTCCAAAGAAGTGGAAGTGGGCAGGCAATGGGACTTTGCTAAAAGGCGCTTTAGATGCGATTGTCAAACATCTTCCCAATACCGCTCTTAAATCTCGCACATTTTCTACCCATCAAAACCAACGATCGATCGATTTTATTTTAAATCAAGGCGACACAGAAGTAAAAGGGCGCTTAATCATTGTTGGAACAAAGCTGTATAAGCTTACTATCTCATACCCCGCGTCAGTTGCTGGCGCAGTTGAAGATTCCCCCTTTTTCTCTTCATTTGATCTCAACGGTCAGTGAAGATCCTTAATCCAAAACGTCATCCATTTATCTGTGGGCTTTGCTTGTCCGATTTCTTTCCACGCAAGTTGACATTTGAGTTCTGGGTGGGGGATGTAGCCGCGCTTTCTCCAAAAGTCGTTTAAGGGAAAATCACTTTCGGGTCTCAAAGGATCATTTTCAGGCCGCACCGGGGTGCAAAAACAAATGTGCTGGTATTTTTTTAAATGCACCACATGCGCTTCGCGCACATCAAAAAAATGGTGGCCGATCCCACGGTTTCTATAGTGTTTTAACAGAACCGACTCGCTGAAGAAGTAATACGAGTCGAGATTCAGGTGTTTGTCTAAAAATGGCTTTTTAAGTTCATCGAGGATGGCAAGAGGCATTCCGAACGAGGCTCCAACGATTGTGGTATTGTCGAAAACAAGAACGCCGACCGATTCTTTCGAAGAGGCGATACGCCGTAAAATATTTGTCTCGCGGATGAGGTCAGGTTCAGCAAGATAGGGGTATTCCCGAAACACATCACTGCGCAATTTAGCAATGCTGTGAATGTAGGTTTTAATCGAGGCTCCGATAAATGCGCGTACATGAATATCTGTTAAGAGCATGGGTTTTCTCCTTGTCAAAGCCCAAATATAGAAAACTTTTGGTAAGGACTACCTGTTTAACATATTTTTTATGCAGGAGTGACTAAAAAAATGAAAGCGGGAAATCATCATCTGGATTATCTTCTCCAAAAAATAGGCGATGAAGGAGGCCCCTGTGGCAAAGCTCTACTTTAGACATGGAACTGTGGGAAGTGCTAAGACTTTGAATTTGCTCGCGGTCGCGCATAATTACCGCAGTCAAGGAAAACGGGTCATTTTGGTGAAGCCGGAAATGGATACGCGTTTTGGCAAGGAGCAGATCAAATCGCGCGCGGGATTAGAAATGTCAGCAGATATTTTGGTAAATGAAGAAACCAACCTTCTCGATTTGGATTTAGAAAACGTCAGCTGTGTTCTTGTCGATGAGGCCCAATTTCTTCCGGCTGGTATCATCGAGCAGTTGCGTCAGATCACCCTATTAAAACACATCCCAGTGATTTGCTACGGACTCAGAACTGACTTTCGTTCCCATTTATTTGAAGGATCCCGTCGGTTGATGGAGCTTGCAGATTCGATCGAAGAGGTGAAAGCGACATGCCATTACTGCAATCGGAAATCGATCATGAACCTCAAGCATGTCAACGGCAATGCAACAACCGAAGGTCCTGCAGTTCAACTGGGCGCGGAAGAAAGCTATTTTCCCGTGTGCTTTAGCTGCTATAGCGCCCAGTTGAAATTAATCCCTCAAGTCGAAGCTTTAGTTTGAAGTAGAGAGCTCTTCTTTGAGTTTGGATGCAATCATTTTAAGACCTGTTTCATTCCGCCTTTCTGAAGGGATGATCACATCGGCAAACCGTTTGCTTGGTTCAACAAACGTGTCGTGCATCGGTTTGACGGTTCTAATGTATTGATCCCGAATGCTTTTAAAATCACGCCCTCTTTCTTTCATATCCCGCTCGATCCTTCTGAGTAAACGGATGTCATCATCCGTGTCCAGAAAGATTTTCATGTCGAATAGATCGCGTATTTCTGGAACGGCAAAGAGCAAAATCCCTTCCACGATAATGATCGACTGCGGCTTGATCGCTTCCGACTCGGCCTCTCGCGTATGGGTGCAGTAGTTATAGATAGGAACTTCAATCGATTTACCCGCTTTAAGCGCATGCAGATGTTTTTGAAGTAAGTGGAAATCCAGTGCGTCAGGATGATCGAAATTTGTATGCGCCCGCTCCTCTACACTTAAATGATTCAATTCTTTGTAGTAGGAATCTTGGCAAATTAATGCCGACTCGTTCGGAAACAGCTCGAAGATTCGTTGAGCTAATGTTGTTTTGCCACAACCCGTGCCTCCTGAAATTCCGATGATTAGAGGCTCGCGTGCGGCAAGGGGAGTAAGAAGCAATGTGAGCGCTAAAATGAAAGACCGAAGCATAAAAGAATCTCCTAATGTGTTTGCAAAATCTGATCCATTCTACGAAACAGGATAGATTTAACACAAACAGCACTAAGCTTGTTTCAAGTCGAATGGATTTTAAATCTCATCGTTCAAGATTTTTTTCCGGTAATCCCGCATCAGCTCAACCATGAAATGCAGATTATGAATTGTGGCTAATGTCATACCCACCATTTCGTGAGCTTTAAACAAGTGATGGAGGTAACCCAAGGTATAACGGGTACAAGTCGAACAGGTGCATGAGGGGATGGGGGAGGTAAATGCGAGGGCATGTTTGCCTTGCGTCACGTTGAGCGGGCCTGATTTTGTAAGAAGAATGCCATGGCGTGCAGCTCTTGTCGGATAGGAAGAATCGAAAGTGTCGATTCCCAACGGGATGCATTGATCGATCGATTCCAGATCGCCGATGCCGAGCAGGTGATTGGGTTTATCTATAGGAAGCGAGGGCATAAGCGCGCTTAACATCGTTTGCATTTCTTGCTTTGTTTTTCCCATGCTCCCTCCAATGGCAAAACCATCAAAGCTAAGCGCTGCTAACGTGTTGCAGCTTAATTTTCTGAGTTGAGGGTCCACTCCTCCATGGATCACAGCATACATCGCCTGCTGATTGGGATTTTTTAAATGCTCGATAAGCGAGCGCTCTTCCCAGCGGTGAGTGCGATCCAAAGATGCGCGCAGCACTTTTGGATCAATATGGTAGGGCGGCAGCTCATCCAAGGGGATAATGATATCAGCTCCGAGCTCTTTTTGCGCTTGAACAGAGGTTTCTGGGGTAAGCAATACCTTAGCTCCATCGCGGTACGAGCGGAAAAGAACCCCATCTTCTGTGATTTTTAAAACATTTCCTCCCACCTTTTTTTTCGACTTACCCTTGAGCTCAT
Source organism: Rhabdochlamydiaceae bacterium (assembly GCA_019752555.1). GTDB lineage: Bacteria > Chlamydiota > Chlamydiia > Chlamydiales > Rhabdochlamydiaceae > JAGVMG01. Next base: position 62,262 of record JAIELY010000006.1, on the reverse strand, counting down.
CTGCAACAGAGCCATACGCTAGGCTAAATACCTGAAAGCCCCCCGAGTCGGTGATAAGCGGCATAGAGCGATTCATAAACTTATGTAAGCCGCCCGCCTGTTTAACGACAGAGCTGCCAGGCTGCAGCATTAAATGGTACGTATTGCAAAACATCAGTTGAAGACCGATTTCTTCAACAGAGGCGCTATCGAGGGCTTTGAGCGTGCCGTTAGTGCCCACGCCAACAAAACTGGGAGTATCGATTGTGCCATGCGGTGTATGGATTTTCCCGACTCTAGCGCGCGAGCGAGAGGAGGTATAAAGGGTTTTAAATGAAAAGCCAATGTTTAATGTAGTTGTCAAGCAGCCTCAGCGGGTTGGATCCACCGTTTAGAAACGGCGGTGACAGGACTTAAAAGTGCGATGATTAAAAGTTTGATCAAGAAACTTACCACGATGATATCGCAGAGCGAGTCGGCAATTCCCCAAAGACCTAAAAAGCTAAAAAGGCTCGTGTCGAGTAGTTGAGAGAGCGTTAAGGAAATTCCATTGCGGAACAGGAGTTTAGAATGTTTCTTTTTTAACCAGCTGAAGATGCGCACATCGACCTGCTGTACAAAAAAGAAAACCGTCATCGAAGCAAACAGGAGCCTTGGAGATGCTGAAAGGATCGTTTCGTAGGCGATATGCGCCGAATCAAAAATGCTAGCCTCATAGAAGAGATGGAACTGCGCCATAACGACAAAAAAGACCATGCAAAATAAGCAGATTTTAAGCGCGCGCACTGCTGCGGGTCTTCCAAAATATTCTTGCAAAAGATTTAACCCTAAAATACTTCCGATGGCAAATGCATCGCTGCAAGTGACGTTAAATCCAAAAAAAGAGATTTGCTTGATCACAAAAAGATTAGCCAGCACCGCTTGGAGCGAGACCCATGCTGTCAACGCCTCTTTGCCGAGCTTAATAGCTGCCACTGCAAAACCAAAAATCACCAAGACATGCAGAAAGAATAATGACTCGTTCATGAGCAATAGTATAGAAAAAACAATGAGACTAGCAAAAGAGATATTAATTGGACAGATTAAATCTACTTAAGGTAAAATCGCCCCCTTATCTCAACGGAGTCAAAATCATGCGTAAATTTATAGCTTTATGTTTAGGTGCTTGTGTTTCCTTGTTTAGTTCTGTAGAAGCTCAAGAAAAAACTTCACAGCCCGCAGTGCAGCAAACCCTTTCGATCCTCAAACCCGATGCTGTTGAAGCAAACGAGATTGGCGCGATTATTGCCGTCATTGAAAGATCGGGCTTGCAAGTGGTCGCTCTTAAAATGCTCCAATTGACACCGGAACAGGCAAAACAATTTTACAGCGTTCATAAAGACCGCCCCTTTTATAACGACCTAGTGGCCTATATGAGCTCAGGTCCTGTTGTTGTTCAAGTGCTCGAAGGCAAAGATGCCGTTCAAGCTTACCGCACCTTAATGGGCGCTACAGACCCTAAGAAAGCAAGCCCTGGCACTCTGCGCGCTTTATTCGGCAAATCTTTGGAAAAGAATGCGGTGCACGGCTCGGATAGCCTTGAAAACGCAAAGACCGAAGTGGCTTTCTTTTTCACAGAAGACGAGATCTATCCTGGAAAGTAATCTTTTTACATTGAAGGTTTGATTTGTTTTTGTTGTAATTATTTCCACTGAGAGTGAATTATTTTTTAAATTAGCAGTTAAAGGAGTCTTTATGGCAGCTAAATCTTCTGCACTTGTACCAGGAAGGACGTTACCAAGTCCTGCAGCACATATTGAGCTAGATCCCATATCAAGAAGGCCGCTGCCAAGTTCTGCAGCACATCAAGCTAAGGCTTTTGGTGCTGCTTCTATTGAGCTAGATCGGATGCTCAGCATTGATAGAAGGGTCCAGGCGATCGTATCGGATGTTGCCACACTATGTCGTTGTGCTGGAGCTTCCAAAAATGATTTACGGGCCTATTCTTTAGAAACTTTTTGCAGAAAAGAATTTGTGTCTAAACATTCGTCCATTAGCGGCCAGTCTCAGTTATTAGATCGTTTGAAGGGATTATTTGGTCAGTTAGGTCAACTTGAAATGGAATGGGAATCGAACCTTCAAAAGCATACACATACGATCGAGAGTCCTGTTAGCGGTGTGTTTTTCCTGTTTTTGGAAAAGATGAACCCAACTATTGTGGTGGGCGGCGACCGGATGTATTTAACAAAACGATGCCAACATTTAATCAATGACACCCTTAAAACGTGTGGAAGTGAAAAAATCGCATTTCCAAGTGCTGTAGACTACTTCAAATCTATCTCTTTGCCCGCAGCATCAAGTTCTTGGGCAACCTGTGCAGCTCAATTAAAAGATGAAGTAAAAAAGGCGCAAGCGCAGGGTTCTTCTATTTCTAAAGAAAGCTATCAATCTCTCGTAGAGAGTTTCATGGGTCAATTTGATGGAAAGACGAGAGGGAGTTTCTACATAGTTTACCACAAGCTCTCCAAACAGCCGAAATCCGTATCGCCAAGCGTATTTACAAAAGAACAAATGATCTTAAGAAGAAATTACAAGACTTTGATCGCAGCGATGAACGAGATGGACAAAAAGACAAAGCAACTTGTGGCAACCTCCTAACGCAGGCTAATCCTTTTGGATTAACTCGTTAAGGCGCTTGTCATAGTAGGATAGCAGCTCAGGGGAGTGGCTTTTTAGCCACTCTTTTAGTTCTAATGTCGCAAAGAAAAGTTCCCGTTTATAAGCCCATGCTTTTTTCATTGCAGGGTCTTTGTGAAACGATCCCAGATCGATTTCGATCGCCTGATTTCCAATATATCCGATATTTCGATTGATAAAGTCCCGGTCGGCAAACCCTTTTTGGCACCGATTGAGGATCAATTCGAAAAGAGAGTCGATCGAACGTTGTGCTTGAGCAAGGTCATTTTTCGTGATGAGCGCGCTCAGATGGGTTTCTAAGGGGGTAGCGCACTGTTGTACGAGAAAGCGTGTTGTATCAAGCTCCACTTGATGCTGATAGCCATTTGCATCAATAAGGGTAATGGTTTGCTGAAAGTTTTTAGTTGGGTTCAGATGGAGGTAGACAATGCCTGTTTCTTCTTGGAGCTCATCAAAGGCCAGTTTCAGGCTAGAAAAGGTGCGGGTGATCCGGAACTCCCGAATCCCAAGAAGGCGGTCGCGCCAAGAGGTGAAAGGAGAGATAAGGGGCATCTTAAGCAGCCAGTGGTTGGACAAGCTCCCCGCATAAGCGCTGTGATCTTCTCGGATCAGGCCTTTAAGGAAATAAACGGGGCGGGCATGGTCGAGCTTAAAGAATTTAATGACTGTCGTGCCATCGGCACTTAAGAAAGCAAAGCATTCGCTTCCTGACCCCAGCAAGCGAAAGGGTTGATTTAGGGCTGTCTTGAGCTCGGCAAAAGCGCAAGAAGAAAGGGGAGTCACGTCCCAATCTGGATTGGGAGGAAGGTCGTCTGCAAAAATCTTTTGCAGGCAAAATCCTTTTGTCGTGACCTCAATCCACTGCTTGATTCCAATAAAAAGACATAAAGCGAGAATGCATTTGAATAATCTCATTCCGAACAATATAACTGCTGCTGCAATTCTTGTTCAAGAATAGGTACAAGCTTTGGTTCTTTTTCATTAAGCCAATTTTTTAAACTTTGAGTGATCCGCAAAATCTCAGGGCGGTACACCTCAGGCAATGCAAGGGTCGGGTCTTTAGAAAAAGGCCCCAGATCCACTGCGATAGGAGTTTCTCCTAGAAAACCGAAGTTCGTGCGGATGAGCGGGTCCTTATCGGCAATCCCTTGCTGGCAGCGCACAATGAGGAATTGAACGAGGGACTTAAGACGCTCTCTTGCTGTACTTAAGTCCTGCACTTTAATGAGTTCTAGCAGTGTCGCATAAGCCATGGTGGCCTTGCGTTGGAGGACAAAGCCAAAGACATTGGGATCAATCGTGTGGCAAATGTTTAATGGATCTAAAAGCTGTAACGAAGAGGGCAGGTGCGAGGTCGGTGTTAAGTGGGCATACAGAGTGCCGGTTTGCTGCGCAAGCTCCGTAGAGGCAATCTCGTAGCTTTTAAACGTGTTCTCTAGCTTTGTGCTTTGACTCATTTTGCGTTGCGCTGCCCAAGAGCGCAAAGGGGGAAATCTGCTTAAAAGATCAAATAAAAAGATCTTACGCTGGTAGCGGTTATTGAATATTTTAAGAACGGTAGTGCCATCTTCTGAGAGAAACACAAAGCTTTGCAGTCCACGGTTAAAGTAGCGGAATTTTTGGTTTAGAAGTTTCTCGACACACTCCTTTTTTAAAGGATCTGGAGCATTGAAAGAGGGGCACAGATTGTTCTGTATCTTTGAGAGGCGAAAGCCATGGGTTTGATGATGGCAGAAGCGCGCTGTTGCGATGGCAGCAAAGGCAAAAAGCAAACAGGCGATAAGTTTTCTCATAGAGAGTTTATTTTTTCCTCGAGATGGGGGATCAGCTCAGGGCAGCGCTCTTCTAAATAAAGGCGCAGAGTGCGGGTGATTGCAGAGACATCCTTGCGGTAAACAAGAGGGTCTTTTCTTTGCGCATCGCGTCTAAAGCGTCCCACGTCAATCACCACTGCTTGCCCTTGGATAAACCCAAAATTACGATGGATTTTGGCATCCTCGTCGAAGATCCCTTTATGGCATCTAGACACGATCACATCGATAAGAGAATCGATTGCAGCCTCTGCTTCTTTAAGTTTTTTTGCATGGAAAAGAGGATCGAGATAGGTGTATGCCATGTCGGCTTTTTTCTGGAGAATGAACTCGATCCCATCAAGGTCGATCTTGTGCGCAATATTGAGCTTGTCGCGTAATAGGAGCTGCTGATCGAGTTCTTGGGTTTTATTGAGATGGATGTAGAGTATTCCCGTTTCTTGTTTGAGCTCATCATAGGCGATTTTGTAGCTTGTAAAGTCGCGCTCGAGCTTGCTTAGGATTTTTCCAAGCTTGCGCGCGCGGAGGGCTTCTAGCGGAGCTGGAAGGGTGTGAAGAAGAAGCGCGCTTAAGGGTTTTCGGATCTTATGTTTGAAGAACTTAATCACATATTGCCCATCTTCTGAAACAAATGCAAAACACTGCCCTCCGCAGCCCAAATAATGGAATTCTTGGGAGAGGATTCTTTGAAGGTCTTGCCTTTCTTGTCCTGAGGGAACCGGCGTTGCCCATGCCGGATTGAAGGTCAAGTCGGAATGGATCCTTTCCATTGTAAAGGCATCTGTCTTTTTCCTGCAAAAGCCTGCTGTGAAATGATACGCTCCCATGAGAAGAGCTGCAAATACAAGTGCTCTAATCCATTTTTTCATAGTTCTCAAGCACCGATTTTAAGTAGTTTGCAAGCTCAGGATCCCGTTTTTCTAGCCACTTCTGAAGGGGCGCTGCTGTGCGCTTCAACTCTTGCGATATGTCTTGAGGCAGGTTCTCTTTTTGAATAAAGCCTCCGATGTCGATTTTAACAGCTTTTGTTCCCAATAGTCCACAATTGGTCATGAGGCTAGGATCCCTGTCGTAAATACCTTGGGAAGTGAGGCGTCCTACAAGATCGATCAAACTATCGATCGCCTCTTTTGCTGAAGAAAGATCCTTATTTTCAATCATCGCCAAGAGAGCATCAGGAAATAAAGCGGTGCGCTTTTGCAGAATAAAATCAAATCGATTGAGATCGATTTCAATGGTATTCTTTTTGTGATCGAACAGCTTGAGCGTTGGCAAATGAGAGGAGGGGTTCAAATGAAGATAGAGGGTCGCAGTGTCATCTGCGAGCGATTCATAGGCCAGTTGGTAGCTTGAAAAATCCCGTGTCAGTTTATCTTCCTTCTTAAGTCGCTTTTTCTCTTTATAGCTTGTTAAAAAAGGGATCTTATCGAGCCATTTAGGAGAGGTATAGAGGCGTTTCATGAGGAATTTAAGGACATACTTGCCATCATCGCTAAAAAAAACGGAGCATTGTCCGCCCCTGTTAAAAAAGTGGTAGGGTTGACAGAGCGCTTCTGTTACAACACAAGACTGCTCATCACTTAAAGCATGCATTTGCCATCTTGGGTCGTAGGCCCTATGCGACAAGGTTCTTTCTAACGAAAATCCTTTAGGTTTTTTCCCCTCTCCAGAGATGAGAAAGATGCCAAGAGCGATAGCAATGAGGAAAAGGATCCAGCGTTTCATAAGGTTGCAATCTTGTGTTCGAGATGATCGGAGAGCTCTGGATACTTAGCGCGGAGCCATTGATTGAGATTGTCTGTGATCCGAATGATCTCATCGCGCTCGAGCGTTCCGAGGCTCTCATCGTCTGGTTTTCTGTATCTGCCTACATCAATTTGTAAAGGCGTATGACCGATAAACCCGAAATTGGTATTCAAATCGGGATCTTTGTCCCGGATCCCTTTTTGACAGCGTAAAACAAGAAGATCGATGAGCGAACAGAGCGCAATGCCCGCAGCCTCATACCCTTCTTTCTCGATCATCTGTTCAAGGGCGGGATAGACAAGATCTGCCCGCTTTTGAACTAAAAATTCCATCTCATCAAGATTGAGCCTGTGTTTGATATTGAGTCTATCGATGATCTCAATGTTTTGATGCAGAGTCTTGGTTTTATTAAGATGCACGTAAAGAACACCTGTTTGCTCACGCATCTCTTCAAAAGCGATCTTATAGCTCATAAAATCCCGATCGAGCTCTTGTTCTTTTTGGGCAATTTTGGAATCGGCTAAGGGTTTTAAAAATGGGGGCAATTTTAGCTGAGTCCAAAACGGGGGCAGCAGGTGGTAGAGACGGAAAAACTTGATTACATGCTGGTTATCTTGAGAAACAAACACATAGCATTGCGCTCCTTTACCCAAATAGAAAAAAGGCTGGTTGAGCACTGTGGAAAGATCCTTCATCTCCTTTTCTGTTAAAGGGGAAGTTTCCCACTTAGGGTTGTAGGTGAGCTCTGAACGAATTTTGTACAGGGCAAAGCTGTCAGTTTGTTTGCGGCAAAAGCGTTGCGTTGCGATGAGAGCTAAAACAATGAGGAAGAGTTTAGCAAGCTTGCGGACAAACGTTTTGAACGACATGAGATGCGCACTATTTTGGAAAGGTTTAGGCTTTGTACATTTTTATTTCCTAAGCTTCCGCAAAAGGCGTGAACAGGAGGGATAAAACTGTACAAAGCAGAGTGGAATACTAAAGAACTTCCCTTCACATGTCAATCTACTTAATCGTAAATGTGCGCTGGATGTCGTTGAAATATCCAGGGACTGGTTGGTTGTCTTTATCGAGCAGCTCTAGGCGGATCGTGTGCATCCCTTTCGATAATCCATAGAGATAATGGGGAACCCACTGAACAAGAGTGCGCACGTTGGCGTTATCGATCGAAAGGCGTACTTTATATCCATCTTTTGACAGCTCGCAGTTTGTCAGGTAGAAATCGAGAAGAATCGGCTGACCATTATTGTAGGAATATTCTCCCTGAGGTTCATTGTACGTTAAAAAGGGCTGTGAGAGATCGACCTGTGAATCAGATTTCTTTTGTTTATAGTAGAAGATGATCGCTGCAAAGCAATTGTCTCCTTTTAAGCTTTCGTTAAAAGAGCGCACGGGAAATACCCGCATGACGTGCATCCCCGGCTGTAATTTGAAGGGGATCTCATATTCTGCTGTCTGATCGAAGTACTCTTCAACATCATCGAGAGAGTCCAGCAAAGCCTCATTAACAGAGAAGTAGGGCTGGTTATCGATGACGATGTGCAGACTTTGCCCTTCATTGTCATTGTAGATCTCTTTTTTACGAGGGAAGTCGCTATCCACTCCTAGTGCGAATCCATCGATCCGGATTTGTCCTTTAACTGGAGCGGACGTTTCGACTTCATTTTTGCGGGGAAAGAGGATTTTTGTTGTCACATGGTCAGGCTCAGGGGTCGGCTCTTTGGGCACTACGCGGATTTCTTTGGGATTCGGTGTTTGCTCCTCAAGATAGGCGCACTGAGCTATAGAAAAGCTCAAGAAAGAGGCGAGAGTTAATGCAGTCGTTTGGAAGATTCGGCCCATAGTGTATCCTCAATTTTTGAAGTTATTTTTTGTTATACGGCCTCTCTCTTTTTTTTGATATGAAAATTTTTAGGTGACAATTGCGCACAGAATCACTATATAGAAGATCAAAAGGGGACAGCGGATGTCGATCGAAATCATCCTTTGGGTTGTGATCCTAGGATTAGTCTTTGACTATACAAATGGATTTCACGATGCGGCAAATGTCGTCTCAACGGTGATCGCTACAGGTGTTTTAAGGCCTCTATCTGCCATTATCCTGGCTGCGATTCTCAATACGTTGGGGGCAACGCAAATCAGCGGAGTGGCTCAGACGATCGCATCAGGTCTTGTCCAGGTGCATTACACTACCCAAACTCTTGTCTTAGCGGCTTTAATCGGCGCCATTTCATGGAATATCATCACCTGGGCATTCGGCATTCCCAGCAGCTCCTCTTATGCTCTTGTAGGAGGGCTTGTCGGCGCTGTCCTCTTTGGAGGCGGATCTCAGATGATCTTATGGAATGGGGTGATTTATAAAGTGATCATTCCAATGGTCCTCTCTCCAATCATTGGTTTTGTTTTAGGCTATCTACTCATGAAAGGGATTTCCTCCCTTCTTAAATTCCCTAAGATCCGCTCCAAGGTGAAGATCTTTAATAAGCTCCAGATCATCTCGGCCAGTCTTGTGGCAATCGCTCATGGATTGAATGACGCGCAAAAAAGCATGGGGATTATTACGCTCGGTCTGTTTGCAGGAGGCTACTTGGCCCATCCTGTCATCCCCCTTTGGGTGATTTTAAGCTGCGCGCTCATGATGGGATTGGGAACTGCATCCGGCGGATTTCGCATCATTCGGACAGTGGGCTTCGAGATTACCAAGCTAGAGCCCTTCCATGGCTTTGCAGCAGAGACGAGCGCTTCTTGTGTGATTTTAGCAGCGAGCTTCCTTGGGATGCCGGTCAGCTCGACTCACATGATTGTGGGAAGTGTGACTGGGGTGGGTTCGGCCAAACGCCCTGCAAAAGTTCAATGGCACACCGCTCAAAAAGTGATCTTAGCGTGGATCCTGACTTTGCCAGGGGCAGCTCTTGTCGCTGGATTATCTTATAAGTTATTCAATCTCTTTGGTTTACGTTAGACGTCTACCATCGATCTAATGCTAGTGCATTTTCAAGTCTATTCGCGATAAAAATCGAGTAATTATTTAATTTAATAAATTTCGCAACTAACACATTATTAACGATCGCTGGTATTTATTTTTAATTTTATTTAATTAGTAGATATTAATTAATGTTGATCTGAAACTAAATTAACGAGATAATGAATTAGAGGGACGTAATAATTATAAAAGATTAGGTGTGCAATGCAACATCGAGGTAAAAAAGAAGGGATCAGCGTCATGGAAGCGGTGGATAATCTCACCCACATGGCAGAAATCGATTTAAATGCTCCTTCTCTGGAGCTTGGCGGCGGTAAGTTAACCGAAGAGCAGGTAAGAGAGCAGTTAAATCTGTTATCTTGGCAAAGTCCTGAGTATATCGTGTATAACCGCGAACGGGTCCGAGAAACCTTTCAAGTGATCCTCAACTATCTCAAGCATTTGTACGAAAAAGACAAAATCCATTTGCGCGATGCCGATACCCAGCGGGGCGTGCAAGCGATCATGATCCTCGTTAATGAAGCTGCCGAAAAGGTCGATCAGTGCACTGAAATGTTTAAAGGGGAAAAGGAAGAGAGCATCACTCAGCTCAAAGAATTCAAAGAACTCCAACACTTCTACTTATCTAAGGTCTACCATAAATTCAATCTTCCCGCAGAAACAGATATCCCATGGCACGAAGATTGGAGCGCTCAAATCGAAGAGGCTTCAAAAGACACGACGCGCCAAGGGCTCAAGGACTTGGAAACGATCCGCAATGATAAGGAATACGAACTCTTTTTAATTAAAAGAGAGGATGGACGTCCGTTTTTCAACAAAGATTTGCTTCGCCACTTGCGCTTGGTTGGAGAATTTGACGAAACATTGGGAGACATGGGAGATGAAGACCCCTTCCTGCGCCTTAAAATGCTTGAAGATCGAGATCTGCACCTCTCAGCTCAAGAGATCCTTCATCAAGTAGCGCCTCATGTCGATGACTATCTCAAAGATGCCATGAAGTATAAAGAGATCGAATTTGTCGCATCGATCAATAAGGCACTAATGGCATTGATGCTCGCTGCCAATTCCCATAATATGATGCAAAACACTCTGGGAAAAAGCAGTATAAACTATTATTCAGACTTTCAGTTTTACTTGAGAAAGGCCCTGACATCGAATGAATATCATCATTACATGACCCATCCCCCAGACCGCAAAGATCGGTTTTTTCAGACGCTTTACACCATTACGCATGCGCTCTGCTCGAATTATTTTACAAGATCTGGAAAACGCAAAGAGATGATCGCTTTCATCCGGCTGTTAATCGAAAAAGGAGGGCAAGGTTCTGAGACTCGATCTCAAACACAGAGCCCGACAGCTCTTTGGAATAATTTGATCGATGAAAATGAGCACATCCGTTACTTGCTCAAACATTATCCCAACGGCCCTGTGCTACGCGCAATTGACGTTTTCCGTTCGGAGACCCCATTGCAAGGATTTGATCCCTTGGCTCAAATCAATCACCCCGCCCAGTTGTATACAGTGGCCAATGATCAGATGCACTTAAGCTGCTTGAGAATTCCAGCTCCCGTGCATCAAGAATACATTCATAAAGCAGCGCCAGTCGATGAGTTTTATGGCTTTTTGCGCTCCTTAGGAAAAGAGGGGATGCAGCAGCGCCATTTAATGGTCAACTTGCAAGACAGAACCTCTTGGCAAGAGCATGCCCGCTGCGTGGCATTGGAAAAAATTCCAGCTCAAGCTGAATTCAATCAATCTCTTGTGGTCGTGACGTTGCCTAAAAATGCCGACTTTTATTTTCAATCCGGCCCCTATGTTAACCTCAATGACGCAAAAGAGTTTATTTCTCTATTCGAAGCTCAAATTGAAAGTGCGGAGCAGTGTGGATTCTTTTTCCCTTCCGGCTGGAACAAAAAAGTCTTTGAGTCCTTTGCAAGAGAGGCTATGCAAATGATCCATCGTGTCTTCTTTGGAGGAAAAGAAACCCTTGTCCATAAAAACCGCCTGGATTTTATTGAAATCTTCTACTTGTTCTTGCTGCTAAAAGTGATCGAGGACTTTAAACCAGATTCTGTCAGCTTTACTTGTAAAGATTCGGTCGATACAGGGGCTGCCGCAAGTGCTGAGTTCTACTCTTTCATGAAAATCATGAATAGTGCAAAAAGCTTCGGTAAGGAAGAAAAGGATTTTCTCTTATGGCTCATTTATTCACCCGCACTCGTCTTGCGCGAACGGGCCATTGATCCCGTTCGGTTTAACAGGATGGCAAGCGCCTTGGGCGTTGTACAGGCAGAGCTAGAAGCCCACCGGGAGAATGTGATTGCAGCTTCTGCAAAGCTCTACAAAACCCCATTCTTTAAAGACATGCGGATCCAAGAGGCGAGTTAATTAAGGCTCAAGTCTTCTGGAATCATCGACAGGGTGGCGTACTTGCCACCCATTTCTCTTAAAACCGTTTGCCATACCTTTTCTGCAGGTGTTTCGAAGATGTGTTTAGAGCTCGCAGGATGCAAAAAAAAGTTGCCGCTTAAAAATTCCATTTCAAGCTGACCCGCTCCCCATCCTGCATAGCCAAAGCATAAGCGCACTGCAGGACCATTGGGGTTGCGGATCGCCTCTTGTAGGAACTGCAAATCCCCTCCGAGATAGACATGATCGCAAAGCTCAAGGGTTTGATCAGGGATCTCGTTAGAAGAGTGAAGAAGCATCATCTGGTTGGGCTGAATCGGCCCGCCCGCCCGGATCTGAACGTTGGGATTTTGTAGTTCATCCCGATTAATGATCTCTTCAGGAAGCTCCACGTCAAAGCTTTTATTGATCATCAGGCCAAACGAACCTGCAGCGCTATGCTCACAGAGGAGAATGACCCCGCGGAAGTAGATCCCCGAATCGATCTCCGGACTTGCGATGAGAAACGAGCCCTTAGTTAAGTGGGAATAAGGAATATCCATCTGTGAACCTATTCGAGTAAGACATTTCTCTTTATTGAGCCTGCATCAGCTGCTGATTGTATAAGTGCAAATGGTCGGAGAGTTCTTTGGACTGGCGCAAAAGCTCTTTAAAATCTTTACGGAATTGGTCATTTCCAAGAATCTCTTCCTTTTCAGAAGTTTGTTGCGCTTTGTCGATCACCATTGAAAGGCGCGACATCGCGGTTGTGATCTCATCCACTTCATTTTCAAAATACTTGCGGAATCCCTGCGGGGTGTCTAGAGCATTAAGCGCTGTGACCCGTTGCAGACGCTGCCGCTGCCATCCTTTATTCTGATTAAACAAAAGACCATAATGGTTGATGTCGTTCATCAAAGTATCCGCCTTGCTCATGATCGCAGAGGCGCGCAGATACATGTCATCTTCTTTAAGGAGCCTGCCCAACGTTCCCTTGCCAACTGAGATTCCCTGAGTGATCGTATCCATCGATTGAGACGCGCTAGCTAAATGCTTCATCATTGTGCCGGCATTGACAAAAACCCCGCCCACATTCATCTCATGCACTGCAGTTTGCACCTCGTGCAGCGTTGCTGACAGATCGTTTACCCCTTGCTTGAGGTGCACGATCAGGTCGTGATCATTCACAGATTTTACAGCTAAATCGATCTGATTCATCGCAGATCCAAACGAAGCGATCGCTTTTCCCGCATCTTCTCCATGTAATTTGATCCAGCTGTTTACCTCTTTAATCGTCGTTTTCATGAGGTCTGCCACTTCCGAGAGCTCTGTAAAAGCGTATTCAATCGGATCATAAGATTGCGCATAAACAGGTTGCGTAGTTATCAGCTTAGGGGCGACTCCCTTCGGAGGAATTTTAGGGATGATCGCAATCGATTTCTCTCCTAGAAGACCTGCCGTGTGGATCGCAAATTCATCCGTGTCATACACTTTGACACTCGAATCAATCTTTAACACCAGCTGATAGTAATAGATCTGTCCCAGCACGTCGACAGAGGGTTTGTTGCGCGCGTTGTTAATGTCTTGAACAGAAACAACCTGCCCCACGGGTTTGCCGCCGAACATCACACGCGTTCCCACCCCGATCTTGTTGATATTGGCAAACCGGACATAAATCGTCTGTTTTCCATCACCAACACTAGGACGTAAAAACATCACCATGATGACAACTAAAGCGCAGCCAGAGAGAACAAAGATACCGATCAGCATGTTTTTCAATTGCTCACCCATGGTGGTTTTTCTCCTTCATAGTTCTAGGATCTTGAGAAATGGAACAGTGTAAAAATTTAATTAACGGGTCGTCGATCTGAACAAACGGCTCAGGTTCATCGATATGAGCGATCTTGCCATCCCGAATGAGCGCCAAGCGGTCTCCCACATAAAGAGCTGAGAACATATCATGTGTGACAACGATGCTCGTTGCTTTGAGCTCTTCTTGCATTTTGACAATAAGCTCATTGATTTGCATCGCGATAATTGGATCGAGCCCCGTTGTCGGTTCATCATAGAGTAGGATTCTTGGACGGTAGACGATAAGACGCGCGAGCGCTGCTCTTTTGCGCATCCCTCCAGAAAGCTCAGAGGGCATTTTCTTTTGCGTTCCTGCAAGGCCCACCATCTCAAGAGCGTGCGAGACCCGGTCTTCGATCTCGTATTTCGAAAGCAGATGGCCATGTTGATTTAAGTAAAAAGCGGTATTTTCAGCGACTGTCATCGAATCAAACATCGCCCCGCCCTGAAAGAGCATCCCCATATGGTGGATATTCTGATAGAGATCTGCACCTTCCAGCTCTGAAATCCGAACCTGATCGATATCGATCGTTCCTTGATCCGGCTTCAAAATACCGATGATATGCTTAAGGAGCACACTTTTCCCAATACCCGAGGGCCCCAAGATCACAAGCGTTTCTCCTGTTTTCACATCGAGATCCAAGCCTGCCATCACTTGATGCTTGCCAAACTTCTTCCATAGATTGCGAATTGTAATCATCCATTACCCGAAGTTGTCGTGAAAGACATTGAGCGCCACCGTGAGAAAGAAGTTCATAAAGAGAATACAGCAGTAGGTGATGACAACACTTGCTGTCGTAGCTTTGCCAACGCCTGCAGCGCCCCCTGTTGTGCGCATCCCCTTATAACAGCCGATTGTCATGATCAAGACCCCAAAAATAAACCCTTTGATGATCCCTGTTGCCATATCGAAAAACGAAATGTGAGTTGGCATCGGATCGAAAAACGTCTGCGGAGACATCTCGAAGAAATAGATCGAAATCAGATAACCTCCAAAAATGCCCATAGCAATGCTAAAAATGGTCAAAAAAGGCATCATGAGTGTTCCTGCGATTAGCCGAGGAGCCACTAAATAACGGTGGGGATTGACCGCCATTGTCTTCAATGCGTCGATCTGTTCGGTGACCTGCATTGTGCCAAGCTCAGCGCACATCGCAGCGCCCACCCTTCCTGTCACCATGAATGCGGTTAACACAGGCCCAAGCTCTGTCAGCATCGCTTTTGCCACCATCAGGCCTGTCACAGAAGTTAGTCCCTTATCCGCGAGCTGGTAGAACGATTGAGCGGCTAGCACAAGACCTGTAGAAAAACCTGTTAAAGCCACGACCAAAAAAGAGGCGACCCCCACGTCGTAGATCTGCTTGAGAATCAGGTGTAGAGTGGGAGGGCGGCGCAAAGTCGCCCGTGCCGTTTCAGCTAAAAGCTGCGCATATTCTCCGATGGCCACAAGAAAGCCAAGCTTTTGCGCACACTTATTGCCCCATGTCTGATTAGGGTTATTGGGAGAAGGAGGAGGACTGATGGCATTGGATTGCGTCATGCGGGCATTACTTTAAAATATTCTTTATAATCCGGATTGTAGCGGATCTCTCAATTGGGGTCAAACGAGGATCTTCAACCCATCCAAGCCAAAAGTTAACTGCGATCGGTTCCTCTCGTTAGATTCCCTCTTTGAATTTAATAACGGTTTCGTGAAAATCAATACCCATTAAACTTTGGAGGGAAGCGAATTATGACATATCCAGCCTCACCACACCAGGAAAAAACCATTGTTGAGTTGTTTATGCAGGACTCTATTCAAATTTCCCATCGGTTAGGAAATCTCCATGAAAAATATAAATCCCTCTCCAGCTGGCTCACCCAGTCGCCATTGACCTTTGATGCTGAAAGTATTGAGACCCTCTCTTCTTTTTTTTCCGATTTTTTAGATGAGCGCACACGTGAGATGCTTTTAGATCAAAGCTTATTGCATACAGCTGATAGCGATCCCTCTGACAGACTATTCACGGCTTTTAAAATGCGCGTCTTTGTGATTGAATCGATCGATACCGTCTTAGATCCTCTGCTGAAAAAAATGGAGCTCACACAAGGGTTGCTTTCCTTTTTTCAGCATCACAAGAACTTAAGTTCCACTATAGAGGAGATCCCAAAGCCAAGTGTCCTCAAAAAACCTAAGAAGCGGCAGTTTGCTCGTATTAGAGAAGAACAACACCGTCAAACAGCTTCAGCCTCTTCTTCGCAACAGAGCTCAGATCTTACCGATGGCGCAAAGAAACAAGTGCGTTGGGGGCATAAGATGTATAAACAGCCCTCCCATTTAAAAAAAGAGGGCGCGTCAAAAGAATCCAGTTTAGGATCTTGCTTTAGTCAATGCCTCGCTCTTTATCCCAAAGCAGACAAGTTGCGCATGGATGTTATGTTTAAAGCTTTGAATCAGAGCATTACAGAGGCAGAAGCTGCGTGGAGATGGGCCTGTATGAGACAAGCGTTGCCTGAATTACAATCGATGGTAGCTGGCATCACACAAACTCTCTCTCCAAGAGAAGAGATCCCTTTACATAGTGAGGGCAGCTTCTCTGAGATTTCTCCCATTGCTACACCAAATGAATCAGAAGAAGAGGATGAAGATCACAGCTTCGAAATCGAGTCATTTGAAGACGCGTCGCTTAGCGGTTTGCCAAGCACTGATGAGGAGGCCCCCAGCGTTTCCACAGATTTAGAAAAACTCAAGAGTTTTTGTTTAGTGATCGATTATCTTGACTCTGAAAAAATCCGCACACTTGTTGAAACCCTTTCATCTACAATGCAACATGATTTTCAAAGACGTATGGCGCGTCATTATGAGAAATACCGCAAAAATCAAACAAGACCCGACCGTTCATGGGCAAAAAAGCATAGCTTTGATCCCGAAAGGAGGACCACGCTAAAGGCCGTTCTTC
This sequence comes from Rhabdochlamydiaceae bacterium, assembly GCA_019752555.1. Taxonomy (GTDB): domain Bacteria; phylum Chlamydiota; class Chlamydiia; order Chlamydiales; family Rhabdochlamydiaceae; genus JAGVMG01. The sequence continues at coordinate 45,889 of JAIELY010000006.1, read as the reverse complement.
AAGCAATGCTCGAATCGAACACGCCGTGATCTTCGCTGCGATGGGTTTTGTTGTTAAAAATATTTTTAACCTTCTTGACGAAGGTTAAAATCAAAAATAAATTAAGTGGTAATTTTTGTTTTATCTTGAGTTTAACCTATTTTTTTTATAAAATGCTTTTAGTTTAAGTTGGGTTCATTATTTATAATTAAATTTCTGTTGTTAATCCAGAGGTTTAGTTTTGTTAAAAAATTTTTAGGAGGAGTTTATGGCCTGCTCATTTCCCGGATTTCCGCCGCAGATCGCGCCCATCGAAAATATCGATGCGTCTACTGTTGCGGCACATATGTTCAATGTAACGACAGATCTCGAACGGCTTGTCTCACGCACAGAGGAGTTATATCATAAAGTTTTTTTATTCGCGCCCTTAGCACTATACACCTATTCAGGATTTTCTTCGGCATACGTACATCGCGACCAATTAACCGCGCTTTCAACTGATGTTAGTTGCATCGCCTTGAATATCGGAAAGCTGGGTAGTTATTTGAATCAGCAGGATCCTTCTTTAGTTCATTTAAAACAAATTTATGGGCTTGCTAGCAAGAGATTTAGTGAATTAAACGGGTATTTTAGCGCACGGATCGAGAGCATGGGCAAAGGGTTCCCACCTTCCATTATCCCACAGCAACCGCCCGCACAATTGAGCCCTCCTCCCTCTATGCCACCATCAAGCAGCGCCACATCAAGTTCTAGCTGCACATCAAGTTCAATGACTCAAGAAGAACTTCATAGATTCGGTGATCGCCATGACCCTGATTTTGATGTCGATCCTGATGAACTCGCTCATCTTAGCTATTCCACAAACAAAAGACCTCCCTCTACAGCTCAAATCCCAATGGATGATCCCGCAGCTGAGGATTTATCCTCTTCCTCATCTTCCACAAGAAAACCCTCTTCAAGAGCTGCTGTTAAGCTCAGCAAAGAGGCTGAAGAGCTCTGTCCTAAGATCATCGAACTAGGTGAAAACATAGGCACAGCTCTTAAAAATTACAAAAACCAGCTGGCTCGACAGGAAAAAAAGGTTACCTACCCTACAAAGCAGGCTCGTCGTGAGGCAGAAGCTCAATTGAAAAAAACAGTTTATGAGGGGCCTGTTACTGAGCTAATTAAGGAAGTATTACCTGCAAAAGCGAGAGTCACATTGTACAAAATGATGGTTTCTCAGTTTGCTACCGAAAAGTCGATTAGCAAACAGGTGGATGCGGAATTACTTCGAACTAACGGTTTGGCTTGGGCAAGGAAACACTATTGCAACCCCGATTATTATGACCTATTACAAGGCTCCATGCTAGAGGTATATGAACGGATTCAGCAAGGGAAACTCAAAGTAGAACCCAAAAAATAGCCCCGTTTAAGTCTTATAAACTCTAAGATCCAACGTGCCTTCAGTAGTGTCATAAGCTACTGAAGGCCTTCTTTTTATCTAATCTTTTTTTAATTCTTCTATTTCTTAATGTTGAAATCAATTTATTTATTGATTTAAATTTTAAATTTATATATAATAGGAATTATAAATTAGATTCTTTAGTAAATTAATATAAACAATAACATTTTGAGGTTTTATGTCAGCATCTAGTTCAATGGCTATAGGTTCTCAACCTCTTGTCAATCAAGAAAATATAGCAAAAACCCTGTTTGCTCTTTCATCCAATACGGCATCACTGGTTCATCGGACAATGGACCTGCAGCAAAGAGTGCATACTTACGTTTCTTCTCTTAATACCCATTATCCCAATCCATCCATCGAAATGGGTCTCAGAGAGTCTCTAAATCAGCTTGAAGAGGATTTTTATAGTGCTCGGAATTGGTTGAGTGCTGCCTGTGATTATCTCTACATAAATTCAAACGACCCAGCTGCATCCGAGCTTCAAAAAATAGCCTTTTTTGCTGCAGATTATTTTAACAGGTATCATATGCCAATTAGGATAGAGATCTCTCAAATGAGAGGTTTTTTAGCGAGGCAGTCGCTTGAAATTTTAGATCCACCCATTTCCTTTTCTCAGCCAATTGCACACCCATTATTTGAAAGGACGGATACATCGATAGGCCATCCAGAGCTTGAAATAGGGTCCTCATCTACACCCCCACTAGCCTCTGAGAGCTCAAGCAGCTCCTCTTCGATGCCATCACTGCCCTCTGTGAGTTCTGAGTCCTCATCATCCTCTGAGAGCTCAACCAGCGCCACCCCTACACGGCGAAGAGGGGCCCTTAGCTTCCTCAAGAACACGATGAGCAAGCTTTCCTTTAGGTGACTTGAGGCTCTTTTGTGGGTGCCTACTAAAAATGCTGTGCTTTTAAAGTAATGAAGTAAAAAAGCAACAATTGACATATGGTCAAAAAAAAACCTCAGTAGCAGTTAGCTACTGAGGTTTTTTGTTAGCCTCTAAAAATCAAGAAGCGTGCAATGAATCTACTCGATTAGTGATCTGAGGACTCCTCGAAGAATCGCTGCATTCTCTTGAAGGGGATAGTTATTTTTTCCCCAAACAGTTTTTGCTCGTCGACCCATTTTGGATAATTCTTTTTCTTGAGAAGCATATTTAGAATCATAAATACATGCATTGTGGAAGTAAGTGTAGATTGCTCCTCGTGTCTTAGAATCTAATGTGCCGATATGTTTTTTCACATGACTTTCGTATCGCTTAGCGCTGACATTGCCTTCTTTAGAGCTGTCAATATATGCGATAAGCTGTCTAATGCTCTTAGATTCATCAGATTTTTCAAATTCATCAGATGGAATTTCTGCAGCTGCCTCGGAGGTAGGCTCCTCTTCCTCTGGAAATTCTATCGCTGACCCTGAGTTATTAGAGAACGGCGTTGTTCCGTCAGCAAAGGGATCAGTGTCAAACTTGTACTTAGGATCTGTAACAAAGAGAGAAGATGAGTTGAAATTAGGATTAAAGCTTGACGAACTGAAACTTGTGCTAAAAGAACTTGAGCTAGAGCTAGATGAACTTGAGCTAGAGCTAGAAGAGCTAGATGAACTGAAACTTGGGCTAAAAGAACTTGAGCTAGAGCTTGACGAACTTGAACTTGTGTCTTCTTCCTCATCCTCCTGAAAGCCCGCTAATACCCAACCAGAGGTATCGTTAGTTCCTGATGCTGATAAAGACGAAGACGGAAACTGGTTTGTCGTTGAGGATGTAAACGCACTTGGATGAATTGTAGCAGGATCAACCGTAAAAAAAGAACTATCTGGTATTGATGAGGATGCTGAGGAGCTACTACTTCTGCTGAGAGTAATTTGTGGACGCGGAGAGGAAAGAGTAGATTGATCTGCTTGTTGCGTAATAGCATCCTTTTGTGCATGAATGTGCTTCAATAGCTCTGTAAAATCTCCAGAACGGAATGAGTCTGTTGAAAAGCTAACAACATCAGGAGTTGGCAGCGGGAGGTGCTCGATGCTAGCGCTAAAGCTAGTCGAGTATGAGCTGCTTGAAGAGCTGCTGCTCGATGAACTTGACGGAATTGGTGAAATAGAGCGTACAGGAGAGGAGTGGGGGAACGCAGCGGGCGCTAAATACAGCGATGTGTCAACTTTGTAAAATTTGCAAGTTTCATTAAATACACCTTTGATCTTATCTATCAACCCATCGTGTTTTCGTTCTAAATTCATGATTTGATTTTGAACAATATCAGTCATTCCGAGGTAAATTTTTGCATTTTCATCATCAGGATCAAGGTCAGTGTTTAAAGCCGCTGCAAAGGTCTGAAATATGTCATTAGCATCTCGAATTTCCTTTTCCAAGTCATTGATTTCATCATGAGTATTTCTTAAGAGCATTTCAGCTTGAGGCTGAGTTGCATTAATATTTACTAATAAGCTTTCAAGGCTCATCACTTTTTTGTAAAGTTCTATGATACGACCTTCGTGTACTGCTGGTGCCTGGGTGAGGCTGACAATTAATGCTGGCAACTGATCTTTGGTAACATTTAGATTAGTTAGGATTTGACCTAAAGTACTCATATGCTTCTCCTTAATTCTTGAGATTTGAAATGCAGCTTCAAATAAAATTTATAAGCCTTGCAGGTTATGCTACTGGCTTAATTTAATAAAGAAGTGCAAACTAAATAATATTATTCAACCATGCAAAACATGTTATCATAAGAGTTAATATCATTCAAAAGTAAAATAATTACTTAACTATTTATTATATTTTTATTCATTTTAATATTTATTGATTGAAAAAGGTCGGTTTCCATGCGTCTTTTTAGAGACGATGAGAGAAAAGAAGAGAGGGGTGAGGGGAGTGGATGAAATAGCCAGAAGCCCATATGATTTAGGCTTCTGGACTTAACTCTTTTTGCTATCGGGGCCTTATTTATACATTTTTTGCAGTAGTTCTAAACTGAGCTGACGCATTTTTTGGCTTGTGGATGCAGCCTCTCTTGAGAGTTCATTAAATTGTTGATGCTGGATCTGCATTGCTTCGCTTTGCTCAGCATTAAACTGCGATGTTCTGCTGCCTAAAAATGTTTTTCCAGAGGAACCGACTCCTTGAGAAATTTGGGTGACGGCATTGAAGAACGATTTTCCAGCGCCCTCGGGTTGAAAGCCTGCAGCAATCATCGTAGCAGCAGCGCTTCCTGCTGTAGAAAGATCGAGCCAAGCCGAGTTTCTTTCGTTGCTTACAGCGCTTTTATTTTTGGACATGAATCTCATGGCAGCTTCGTGCGCAAGATCAAGTCCTCGGATGCTTAGCTTTGTAAATGTCTCATCCATGTCGGCAAGAGCATTGATGAGTTTGTCTCTATTGTTTGTGTGTTGTACGCGTAATTCAGACATTCTGTTGTCTCCTTGTCGTTAGCTATGTATTTCTTTGGCAACAAGCTCATTTGAGCGCAGGGCGAGTTGAACGAACTGGGCTGCGCTGCGTTGCATGTGGCTTGTGCTGTCTAAAAACTGACTTAAAGTGTCGTTCATTGTTTCCACGTTTGAGCGGCCGGCTGTGATTTCTGCGCTCTTTTCAGAGAGGTTGGCTTTCGCCTCTGTTAAACGGGAATCTGCCACCCCTTTTCCAAGGTTGTTATCCCCTGAAAAGTGGCCAAGGCTGCTTGAGCGATAAAGATGGCTTTATCCATCCACTGCACACCTGTCAGCATCGTCGCCCCTGTAACGCCAAAAATTCCGATAAGGGCGCTCGAGATGCCGAGGATGGTGGGAAGAAGCGTTGCGATTTGATTGCGCCGCTGTTCATCTTCGCCCGCGAGCTTTTTGGCGACCCAATCCCAAATACCAGCTTCGGAAAACGTAAAATTGGTGATCGAAAGTAGGCCCGATCCAATCATGGCGCCGCCGACAAGAGGGCTAGCTCCAGTAGAGATCAGCGCGCCGCCGACAAAGATCGAAAGAGCTGCAACAAGGCAGGTCGCAATTTTTTTGAGAAGCGCCCAAAAGCCGACATCCGCTGCGCGCTCTGCTGCTTCGCGCACTTTTTGCGCAGCTTCTGCCGATAAGTTTTGAAGCTTGATTTTAAAAAGATCCAGGCGATCGGCAACTGAATTGATGATCCCATCTCCTATGCTGCGGAAGGTGGCCATCGCTGCAATGAATTTGAGCTCAGAACAAGTGGGTTTTCTAAAACGGGGCAGCTCATGGGTTTCTTCATGAGTTTCCTCAGTTTCAAACAAAGGGGCTCTTGCGGCTGTTTTTGCTAAGGTGCTTTTTGCTGCATTCGAAGAGGAGATCGGAGGGATAAGGCGTGGACGCTCAAATGCGGGTTGCAAAACAAGGGGAGGGGAAACGGGTGCTGTCGGATGGAGCGTGCTCTTTTCATGAAGCTGCTTTGTCAAGGGGATTTCATGAAAAAGCCGGTTGGGCCGTGCGGAGCTCGGATGTTGAGGCGGCTTTGGTGTGATCGAATTAGTTGCGCGCGGCATAGGTCTTCTTCAAAAGGTCGATTTTATTTTTTAGTTCGCTGTTGTCTTGAGACAAAGAGAGCAGTGTTTCTGCTGCATTAAGCGCATTTAGGGCCTCTTCGTTGTCTCCTATTGAGAGATAGCATTCTGCTGCATGGAAATGGGGCAGGGGATCTTTCTCTTGTAAAATAGAGGTGAGCGCCCAGGCGTGCAGCGAGCCTTGATAGTCGTGCTGCATCTGGCGGGTGGCGGCAAGGCCTCTCCACGAGCGGTCGCAAAACGGAGCATTTAGAACAAGGTAAGTAAATAGATTTGCTGCAGCATTATAATCTCCTTGCTCATAGAGGGAATATGCTGTTGTGTAAAGAGCTTCGTGCTCTGTTTCGGATAAAGGTTTTCCCGATTCGACAGAGATGTTAAGATGGGTTGCGATGTCTTGGATGAGGTCAGTGTTTTTCATGTTATTTTCTGTATTTAGAAATAATCGAATCGATATGGCGGATCATCATTTCAAGAGTTTTTAGTGCGCTTTCCGTGTACTGGATCCGATCTTCATAATCTTTACTAATGAACATTGTGACACGGCTCACTTCAGAGACTTTGAGTCTAACACACTCGTCGATACGTTTCAATGCACTTTGAACATCCTCTTCTGTTTTCCAGACAAGGTGCTCCCCTTTTTCCATATCGCAGTTGCCGAAAATCTCAGGAGCAAAGGTGAGGATTTCTTCAATAATGGCTTTAATTTTAGGGTCATTTCTGAAATCTGCTTCATTGGTTTTGCTTTTGTCGCTAGTGTCCTTGTTTTTAGAGGCCAGGGTGAGCGCGCAGAGAAGCTCATGCAACAAAGAGTTTTGCCTGTTGAGTTGGTCGAGTGTTTCTAATCGCTGTGCGATTTTGGCTTCTTGCGCTTCGTGGATCCCTTCGTGAAGGTCAAGATAGATCTGAGTGACGTTATAATCGCTGCCACGTTTGCTTTTCGGGGATACAGACTCTACAGGATCTCGAAGCATGAAGTACCTCTTTAGTTTCAAATCATATGAGCAATCCGGGATGATCTTAACAAGTGGGTTAAATTGAATCAAATGAAAACTTTGACGAGTCATTTGTTTAATTTGTTTAGTAAATATAAAGAAAGTGTAAATCTATGTTTGATTAGAAAATCACTAGTAGTTTTTGCGCCACTTGAGAGAGAATTTGCCCTCTTGCTCTTCTTGAGTTTCTGCTTGAAAGACAAAGCCTTGTTTGAGTTCAACTTCGACAATCACTTGCGTGCTTGTAGCGCTTTGAGAGAGGGTCACCATGACCCCTTTCGTGAGGTATTTACCGATTTGCAGGGCAATTTCATTTTTCTCAGAAGGAACGATCGTAAGCCTGTCGATTCCAAGCGTTTTGCGGATGGCTTCCATCACGCCGGGTGTCGCTCCGCCCGAGAGGTCCATGAGGGTTGTCGCAAGTTGAATCGCCTCGGTCTGAGAGATGTCGCTGAGATCTTTGTTAAAGAGGATGCGCGAGAGGATTGCACTTGTTGTCATGTGGGGATTGGACTGGAAGGTGAGTTGGGGAGAGGTGAGCGGACCATAGAGGTGCGCTGTGATCTCGGCATCTTGCAAGGTGAGAATACCGCTGAGCTTTAAATAGGCAGAGGCAGTGGGTTTGTCGTTAAAGACGATCTGTCCCTCTGAGAGTTTAAAGATCTTACCGGTAAAGAGGTATTCCCCATTCATAAGATCGAGCTTTCCGTCGGCAGCGACATTCATGTTAGTCCCGGTGAGGTGAACAGAGCCTTTCCATTCTGATTTTAATCCTTTGCCTTCGACAAACACTTGGTCTTCAGCGGTAAGCTCCAGATCAAGATTTAAAGGAAACACAGCAAGGGGGGTGATTTGTGATCGATTGAGGTGCAAGGGACGGTTAATAAAGGTGACGGGCAGTGTCGGAATCTCGTAGGGGAGTTGATCGGGGATTTTAATATTCGCTTTGGGAACGGTTAGGTTTCCAAGCGCAAGGGCGGATTTTGTCGTCCCTGTGACATAAAGCGGGCCTGTGAGGTGGGCGTCGATCATATCAAAGCGCAGAGCGTTAAGGGAGGTGAGCTCTGCGGAAATCTCATAGGGAAACTGTTCTTTTGGTTTAAGTTGAAGGGTCCCTTCTGCTGTTAAAGATCCCTCTTCGTCGCGTGCTCTAAGAGAGGTCATTTTGAGCTGATCTTTTTCGGCGAGCAGATGGACATCGATCTCTTTTAACGCAGTTCCTGTTGAGTAGTTTTCATAAGAGCCATACTGCCAATCGATGGAGCCGTGCAGAGCAGGGGAGGCGAGTGTTTGGGAGAGCAGAAGGCGGGAAGAGATTAGTCCTGTGATGTGGTGGGAGCCGATATTGACAAAATCGAAAATCTCTTCGATTTTTCCTTCGGCGATCGCCTCTGCGCTGATGGGTTTAGAGGGATCGATTTGGATCTCAAGGGGAAAAATCTGCGTGATTAAAGGGAGGCTGCAGGCGAGGTCGAGGAATTGTCCCTCTTGGGAAAGAACAGAGGCATGGATCTGGAACCTTTCTTGGTTAAGATGGGATTGTAGAGATCCTTTGGCTTTTAAAGGGGTCTCTTTGCCCGCATACAGAACATCGGCTTGCTCGAGAACGGCATTGAAAAATCCGCAAAGCTGCTTGTCTTGTGTGTGGAGATCTGCTGTTGCTGTAAGAGATCCATCGATAAAGAAATTAGGATGCAAGATTGAAAATGTTTTTAGGGGGAAGTGGTTCATTTGCAGGTGAGCTTGCGCATTTGTTTGGGAAAAATCAAATGAGCTTTGGATTGTTCCCTCTCCCATGGTAAGCGCGCACAAAGAGAGTTGCATTTTTTCAGGGCTCCAATGCATTACGCAGGGGTTTTGTAAAAAGAAGCTCTGCTGCGCAATCTCTCCTGTTGCCTCAGTAAGCTCGAGAGTGAATTCTTGGCCTTGAAGATTCCATTGCCCTTGGGTTTGGATATGGAAAGGATCTTGAAGGGCGCCTTGTGCTGATGTTTCGAAGGTCCACTTGTTATTTTCGGTAAAGGTGCGGACGTTCAGTAGGTTTAAGCAAAGCTGCGAGGTGTAGATCTTAGGGGAGTTGAGCTCGATGGTGCCATAGGGCTTGTGATAGAGGTCGTGGATCTCTGCTGAGAGGGTGACTTTTTCCGCGACCGTATCAGACGAGCGGATCTCTTTAGAAAATAGGTGCACATGCAGATTCTGCTCCCAAGTGTTTACTTGCTGAGGGGATAACGTGCATTCGATCCCAAGGCTTCCTTCAAGGTGAAAATGGGGGATCCAAGGCTGGAGCTTTTGCAGGGATCTGGCTTGGCCATAAAATGCGCCGTGCATTTGTTTGCTCGGAAGAAGAAGGGTTAGGTCTCCATGAAGAGAAGTGTCTGCTGAATTTAGGGCAAAATCAGAGATTTGAAAAGCGGTTTTTGGCGTCCAGCTGAAGTTAAAGCTGCTTTCAACTAGAAGGGGCTCGGTGGTTCCCTTTAAAAGGAGATTGCCTTGCCAAGTCGAATCTTCTTTCGAAGCGTTGAGCGTTGTGCGGATCTGTTGTGCTGTATCAGAGAGAAACAGTGTGTCGAGTGTGAAAATCCCTCCTGCGTAGACGAGCAGCTCTGAGTGGATTTTCCAAGAGTGATTAAGAAGGGGAAATTCGGGGAGATGGGGTGGGGGAAGTTGCGTTTTCACGGTCCCTTTAAGAGGCGGGCCTGCAGGGGCATCTTCCCAGATCAGGGCTTGCCATGTGTTCCAGGATCCGAGCAAAAGAATTTCACCTTTTACTTCAGCTATATCTGCTTTAAATCCAACGGTGATTTTGTCCTTTGCTCTATTTCCATTGAGAAATAGCTCAGCGTATATTTCTGCATTCTCTGGGGCGGAGAGTTTTCCATCGAATGCGAATTCTAAGTTGTCTTTGCGCCATTTGCCTCTAGCGCTTAAGCTGAAGCGATATACCTCTGAGGTGGATCGATCTCTAAGAGTGAGTAGGTCGATATGCAAGTGCTGGATCGAAAGATGCAATGGACAAGAGAGGTTAACAAGTGCTGTGCGCAACTCTTCTCGAAGAGCTTCTGGAGTAAAGTCGATCTCATGCGTTGTAGAGGCCCTTTCAAAATCAAGATGGACCTCATGGACGTTGAGATAATTGATTGAGATCTGTTTTTTTAAAAGAGGCAGGATTTTTAAGCGGATTTTAGATTCATGTAAAACAACTGTTTGTCCGCTAGGAAAATGAAGCGTGAGTGCATCGATTGTCCAGGTGAACGGAAGACGTCCGCTGATCCCATCGATCGTGGCTTGGATCCCTTGATTTTTAAATTCTTCAACAAGTGCTAAACGGATCTGATTTTTTGCCCATTTCGTTTGCAGCAGTGCGATGCATAAAGATCCCAAAGCGAGCAGGATCGCTACGGTTTTGAAAATCTTGCGCAAGAAGCGGATCAAGAAACGGAGCATAACTACCTAACGTTTTAAAATGTCTGTCCGATGCTTACTAATACTTTATATACAGGATCGATCTCTTTTCGGCGATTTAAAGGAAATGCCACATCGAGTCTAAAGGGTCCCATAAACGAGTAATAACGCAAGCCGATTCCTGTCGATTTAAACCATTTGCCGTGCCAGCTAGGGTATTGAGTTAAGTAGACATTGCCCATATCGAAAAAAGGGACAAGCCCGATGGAAGGACTGATCCGAAAGCGCGTTTCTAATGTGAAAAAGATTGCAGAACGCCCACCGATCGGCTTTTCATCTCGAAGGGGGCTTACCGTTTGGTAGCGGTAGCCGCGTAAATTTTGTTCAGAGCCTCCTAAAAACCTTTTGTTTAAAGGAACGCTATTGAGCTGAGGACTCCAAATCGTCCCTAAGGTTAATTGCTGAGCAAAAACGATGCTTTTGCGCTTGTTAAGAGGGTGATACGAGCTTTCAGAGGCTTGTTGGATCAGATAGAGCTGGTTGGGATTGCCGACATTCATCGATGGGGTCGTGGTGAATTCAATCGTAGCTCCTTTGGTGGGATCCAGAAGACTATTTGCGGTGCTTAAGCGCAGATAAATTGGCCCTTCGAGAAGCCAGTAGTTGCCATTATGAGCACTTGCTGTCACAAAGAGCCGCTCTCCTTGGACACCTAAAGAAAGGCGCACCCGCTTACCAAAACGCCTCTCAAAACGGGTCATCAGGCTGTAGGAGCGCATCGAGTAGGCAACGGGCAAAGATTCATGCGCTGCCTGCCCCTGGCAGACGAGGTCTTGGTTGACCCGTTTGAAGTCGGGATGGAAATAGGTGGCAATTCCTGAATGGCTAATGCGGGTGATATCTCCTTGAAGAGTAAAGCGTCTTCCCATCCCAGCGACATTGCGGTTTTCCCATCCAAAAGTGACGCCCGGGCCAAAGACGGTTTGATAGCTCACCCCGACGTTGACACTTTTGTGTTTAGTTTCTGTCACTTCGATTTTCATCGGCAGCTGGCCTTGAGCGTTTAGCTGTTCTTCATGGGTGATATAGACCGAGCTGAAGAGCCCTGTTTCCATGAGGGTGTTTTGTGTGTTTTCGACAAGATCGCTGTTGTAACATTCATTCTCTTTCCAATTGATTTTATGTTGGATGTAGAGCGGCTTAACACTGTCATTACCCACGATTGTTGTGGTTCCAAAACTCGATTTTTGTCCTGTTTTAACATCGAGTGTCACGCGCACAGATTTTGTCTTTCCATCGACGATGATCTTGCGGTCCTCGACGGTTGCCAGCGGATAGCCTCGTTCCGAGAGGCGGTCGAGGAGTTTAAGCTCCGCATCGATAATTTTGGCAGACCGTGCAGGTTTTCCCAATTGAATATCGATCTCGCTCAGTCCGATGGAGCAGCAGTGGGTTGTTTCCTCGGAAGAATCGCAGTAAAGGTGAATGTCATAGGATTCTAAAGGGTATAAAGGGCCAGGATCGATACTGACAACGACAAGAATGCGGTTATAAATTTCAAGCACACGGATGGAGACCTCAGCTTCGTAGTATCCATGCGCATGCAGCACTTTGATGAGATCGGGCACATCAGATTCTGCGCGGTAGCGCAGCGCATTTAAAGAAGCGGGCAGCCGTTTTTTTAAGGAAGTGAGAGAAGAGATCGACTTAATTGCTTTAAGGGTTCTGTCATCGTCGAGCCCTTCAAATTCCACAGAATAATGGATTCCGCCTGCATGTCCCACAATGGGGAGGAGCGTAAGGGCCAAAGAGAGTAGAAGTGTTTTAAAACGGCGTTGCATGTGAGTGATTCTATGTATTTTTCCATTGCTTGTGTAGACAATTTTTTGTACCCTACTTCCTATGAAGCTAAGACCATTGACAGATGAGCTGTTTAGAGAAAGTTGTAAGAGGATGCCAGGCGGCGTGAGCTCGCCTGTGCGCGCTTTTTCCGGCCTCAATATGACCCCATTAATGGTCGCAAGCGGCAAGGCCGACAGCGTCTTGGATGTCGACGGCCACAGCTACATCGACTACTGCGGGGCCTGGGGATCTCTTATCTTAGGCCACAGCCCTCCTGCGGTCGTTCATGCAGCGGGAGAACAAATCGCACGCGGCTCTTCATTTGGGATTGCGACTCCCTATGAAAATGCATTTGCGGCCAAAATCATGCGCCACTTTCCTTCGATGGAAAAAATCCGTTTTGTTTCTTCGGGGACAGAAGCGGGGATGACAGTTGTCCGCCTTGCACGCGGTTTTACAGGCCGCTCTCTTATTGTTAAATTTAATGGGCATTACCATGGGCACTGCGATAGCCTGCTCATCCAAGCCGGCTCAGGTGTCGTTCATCTTCCTCAAGCCTCCTCTCAGGGCGTGCCTCATGAGTTGATTCAGCACACGGTCTCACTTCCCTTCAATGATACGGATACCTGCCGTAGATTTCTTCGTGAGCACCCCGATGTTGCAGCCGTTCTAGTAGAACCTGTTGCTGGGAACATGGGGGTTGTCCCTGCAGAAAAAGAGTTTTTACAGATGCTTCGAGAAGAGACTGCCCGCTCCTCTGCTCTTTTAATTTTTGATGAGGTGATTACAGGGTTTCGTGTGAGTTTAAACGGCGCTCAAGGGCTTTATGGGATCACGCCAGACCTCACATGTCTTTCTAAAATCATAGGCGGCGGCTTTCCGGCGGGCGCCTTTGGAGGGCGCAAAGAGATCATGGATACCTTAGCTCCATTGGGCAGCGTCTATCAGGCAGGAACTCTTTCGGGCAATCCCGTCGCGATGGCAGCAGGATATGCCACGATTACCGCTTTAGAACAGAGCGGATTCTACAGTGTGCTCGAAGAAAAAACGCGCTCTCTTACTGATCCAATTGAGGAATTCATCCGCACACATCAGCTTAATTTGTGTTTGAATCGGGTGGGATCGATGTTCACACTTTTTTTTGGAGTGAGGCAGGTGAAAAGAAAAGAAGATCTTCACTCCTTGGACCTAGAGCAATTTCAATCTTTCTTTCATTTTCTCTTTGAGCGGGGAATCTACATTTCTCCCTCTGCATACGAGGCTTCATTTGTATCAAGCAGCCACACGCAGCAACATTTGATCTACACACGGGATGCAATTTTAGAGTTTCTCAAGAGAGAATACAGCCGCTAAACGATTCATTATTGTCTGGAGCATTGAGCTCTTTAATTTTATTTTGGATGAGATGTGTAAAATCCACAAGAAATGCCATTTTATAACGAGGGTTTTGCACATGGTTTTCAGGTTTATCTAATGCGGATTTAATTAAATCCAGTGTGTTCACTATTTTCGGGGGGGCTTCTGTCCGATAATCTTCGTTCCGAAGCAGTCTTTCTAGAACCGCAGCTGTTGCTTTTTTTTCTTCTGGAGTTAAATCGCGAAGCTTCTCGTTGAGCTCAGTCATCGGATGTTTGCAGGTGGCTCTAGATATCGAAACTGACATGGTATTGGTGGCCTTGATTGCGCCCGAGAATACCAAGAGCTTAAAAATGATTTCCATAGAAAAATGATATTGAGAAATTCTCCACTGCCCAATAATCCACAAAATTTGTAATGTGTTTGCCCATTTTAACTTAAGGTGATCTGATGACAACCCAAGCAACAATGTCTTCTCCCTCTTTTCGGACCCCTCTTTCTGAGCCGTTTTCTCAACATATCCAATGCGCATCTGATACTGAAAAATCTCAAGCGGCATTTTATCGGGTACGTATTCAAAAATTAGATGAAAAAGGAGCGGTGCGTTTTTTTAATGTTAAAGACCCTTCGACAAATGAGGTGACAGGGACCAAAAGTGAATTTTCTTCTATTGTTGATCGAGCAACGGGAGATCTTTACTACGATGAAGAGGCTTATGCTATCTGGGGAAAATGCGTTGCCCTGACGGTCGGGATCCCCTTATATGCGGCTGCTTCCATCGGTTGGCACCTCATTAGAACACCTGTTGTCGTTAAACTGACCCTATTTAATGCGCTATGGCAGTGGCCCTTTGCTAATGAGAACATGAGAGCTAAAATAAAAGAAGATCTCACGCAGATTCCCATTGAAATGACAGCTGGTGTTTGCTCTATTGTAAAAGCTCCCTTTTATGCAATTGCGATGCAAGCCTCTGCCTTTGTGGGTCTTGTGCATCCCTATCTAGGACGCAAGTGGGTGGCAGCTGTTGAGCACGCCTGGCATGACAAGATTTCAATTAAACAGAGTTTTGTAACGCTTCCCGAGCGCCCCAATGAAAACTGCTGCATCTCATGCATCAAAGACACCGCCCTTAATAAGCCCTTTTACCTTGCCGGATGTTTCCAAGTGAGGGGGAATCTCTCAGATAAAAGGATACGCGTTCTCTAAAGTTTTGGGTGTTTGGAATGCGACATCAGCCCAAGCACCCGAAATTTTAGTGCGCCTCTTCTGGAGTTTCATCGATTGTCGCGATGTGGCGCACATCAAATTGAGATTCAGAAATCAGCACCTGTTTGTTGCCAATTTGTACGATGTAAAGCATCGACTTAGCACTCAGCGGACGTTTTTCGAGAATCTCGATCGACCGTTGCGAGCCGATTCCTCGAAATCTTCCTTGTCCAAGTCTGCGTAAAATCCAAATGGTTAAGAACACAAGAAGGATTAATCCGCCTAGCGTCACAAGCATCTTAATGAATGCGCTTTCATAAGAAATCGCAGGTTGATCGAGCTCGCTTTGCGGTTCTGTTCCAGAAACGGGAAGAGGTGCTGCAGGTGTTGCGCTTTGAGAGGGGGTTGTTTGCTCTTGAACGGGAGGGGGTGTTTCTGCTTGGATGCATAAGGGGATATAGGTTATGCCAAAAGAAAATAGCGTGAGAAAAAATTTAAAAAGGGTCATGATGCAGTCCGGTAGTTAAGTTGAAATGAGTCTGAAGGGTTATCATTTTTTTGTAAAGGATCACTATGACAGAGCATAAGGGATGGATCGCCCTAGATATCGACGGCACGATTACAGATGAGTCGCACCATGTGCCTAAAGAGACAGTGGATTACTTGACAGAGCTCAATGATCAAGGGTGGGAAGTGATGTTTATTACAGGGCGCACTTATTCCTTTGGAACAAGCGCCTTAAATGTATTTCCCTTTCCCTTTTATCTCGGCATTCAAAATGGAGCTGATATTCTTGAAATGCCTTCAAAAAAACGGATTTCTAGAGCCTATCTTGGAGCGGCCTTGCTACCTGCGTTAGAACAGGTTTATCAAGGTGAAAGTGAAGATTTCATCCTTTATGCCGGCTATGAAAAAGGAGATTTTTGTTATTATCGCCCCAAGAAGTTTTCGACTCTCTTGAGAGAGCACCTTGTTAAAATCGAATCTCTTTCTCCTGAGCCCTGGAAAGCTGTCGATACCTTTGAATTTGGTAATGAAGATGCCTTTCCATTGATCAAATGCCTTGGATTTCAAGAGCAGATGCGCTCTGTGCACAAACGTCTTGAATCTGTGAAAGAGATTGCCGTTTCTTTAATCCGCGACCCTCTAGACGAGGCGATCTACTTAAATCTTGTGACCCATAGCCTTGCCACCAAGGGACAGGCTTTGGAGCGGATGATTGCTAAGAGCGGTAAAAGGGGGAAGATCATTGCAGCAGGAGATGATAGGAACGATGTGAGCATGCTAGAGTCCGCTGATATCGCGATTGTCATGGGCGGAGCACCTGCGGAGATGCTGCCGCTTGCCGATATCCTTGCTCCTTCTGCAAAAGAGCAAGGAATCATTACCGCTCTAAAACAAGCTGTCTTAAGATGAACAGCTCATGCATTCTTGCACGTGAAGGGCTGGGCTATCCACTGCAAGACCCATCGCATGCATTCCATTATCCACGTACAGAGTGACCCCTGTAATCGCAGAGGCAAGAGAGCTTAAGAGGAAAACAGAGCTCTGTCCAACCTCTTCTGCTGTCATCTCTTTGACAAGAGGCGCATTGGCTTTCGAGTACTCGATCATGCTATCGATAAAGCCGATTGCCCGTGCCGCCCGAGAGCGCAAAGGCCCAGCTGAAATGGTGTTGACTCGAATGGCCCATTTGCGTCCCGCTTCCCATGCCAGTGTGCGCGTATCCGATTCAAGAGCCGCTTTTGCAGAGCTCATCCCGCCGCCGTAGCCCGGAATCACTCTCTCTGATGCGATGTAGCTTAAGGAAAGCGCTGAGCCGCCCGCATTTAAAAGAGGTCCAAAGTGTGCAATCAGGCTTACAAAAGAGTAGCTAGAAGAGCTAAGTGCTGCAAGGTAGCCCGCACGAGAGGTCTCTAACAAAGGCTTTTTTACTTCCGGACCGTTTGCAAGCGCGTGGACGAGGATGTCGATTTTCCCAAAATCTTTTGCCACAGCTGCTGCAACTTCAGAAACCGTGTAGTGCGCTGCATCTTGATACCGTTTATTCGTCCGGATCTCTTCTGGGACATCTTCTAGTTTGTCAAAGGAGGCGTCGAGAGGGTAGACCTTGAGAATCTCCATCATCTGACCATTTGAGAGCTGGCGGGAGGCGTCGAATTTGCCTTGCGCCCAAGAAGTGGTGAAGATTTTTAAAAGCGGCGTCCAAGTGCCGACGATAATCTCAGCTCCTGCTTCCGCAAGCGCTTTAGCAATCGCCCAGCCGTATCCTTGGTCATCGCCAATGCCTGCGATGAATGCTTTTTTACCTTTTAAATTAATGTGCATGATGTCCTCATCCTCGTTTCAACATGAAAGGGATAAGGATAACGGTTTTTTAGACACAATGCAAGCAGTTCTGCCGAGATGATCTCAAAATTGACCTGCATGAGTAGCTACGGCGCGATCGTGGTTTAACGTCCTCGATGTTAATATATTGTGTATATTAAACAAGAGAACTTATGTTAAATCCGAAGGTGTCTCGCACGCTCTTGCAAGTCAAATTTGAATTCACCTCGACTATTTCTTTTTTCCAGATCCGTATTTCTTCATCATCAACCGCTTCCAACCCTCTGCGGTTAAGATTTTTTGAAACTCGGTTTTCTGTTTAGAAGCAGAAGCTTTCGGCTCGGCACTTGTTTTTTTAGGTGCAGACTTAGCAGGCTTTTTTACATCTTTTTTCTTAAAGAACCGAGAGATCATTCGATGCTCCTTCAGGAGAACCTAATCTTCATGTCTCCTTAAGACTTATAATAAAGCTTATTAATTGTTTTGTCAACAAATAATTTAATAATGTTTTATCTTTATTATTTAAAGTGGCAAAGGATTTTCAGGTGTTAAATTGAGAAGAAATTCTTGAATCGGAATTACAGGAAAGCCTCGATAAGTCTCCCGCCGTTTTCCTGGATTTAGAATAAAACAGACCGCTTCTGGATATTCCTCTTTGAATGCAGCTAAGCCTCTGACATCATCAGGGCCTAAATTTACAGAGCGTTTGACCTCAATTGCCCAAAATCCTCGAGAACCGAGGCCTTTCTACAAGCTAAATTTTGGTCTCAAAGAGCCTGCCAGCTAAAATTGTCTTCGATAGAGAGAACAAGCCTCTTATGAAATTGGATCTTGAAGGAAATCGTTTAAAGACCAACAATACGAGGAGGTTAAACATCGAGCGTAAATAGACAGGAAACACGTCGTGAAATTTCACAACTGGGCAAGCTTAGAAAAGCATCTTTTTGAAACTTCAGTTAAGCATCTCTCTTCCCTTTATCTCGCAATGACTCCATGCACTTACGAGAGGAAGAAGATTTTTGCGATGATCTTCGAGGCGATACAGAAGAAAGAACCCCAGGTGTCTATTGCGCGGTTTGAGGGAGCGCAGGTTTCGATCGAAGAGGTGCTCGAGCAGCTCAATTCTAAGTCTCTTTTTGGCGGGCCTACTGTTGTTCAGTTAGATGGTGTCGAGAAATTAAAAAAAAACAGCTTAGAAGCCTTGAGCCAGTACATGGAAGCTCCTAGCCCTTTTTCCTACTTGATCTTAGGCTCGGGTGGTTCTAAACAGGTGAGCGCTCTTGTCCAGAAGGGGAAAAGAGACCTTGTGGCATTGGATTTAAGCGATGAGAAGCCGTGGGATAAAAAGACCCGGCTGCAAACCTACCTCGCTAAACGCGCGTCTCAGGAATCAAAAGTGCTAGCTGCCGATGCTGCCGTGTACCTTTTGGATCATGTCGGTCTTGATCTTTCTGCGCTAGAGCAAGAGATGCACAAACTTCTTTGTTATTGCATCGAGCGTAAGCAGATCACCCTTGAAGATGTGCGAAAAATCAGCTCATCCGAAAAGCAGATCAATACCTGGCAACTGGCTGAAGCGATCATCTGGGAAAAAGCGCCTCTTGCATTAGAACATCAGATCGAGCTCTCTTGGCTGCTTCCCTTTATTGGACAACTCCGCTATCAGCTGCATATTGGCGTTCAATTGGCAAGCTGCGTGGAGAATCAATACTCTGCCGAAGAGATTAGCGCCCAATTTCCTCAGATCCGAGGCCCTCTTCTTTCTAAACGCCTTTCTGTAGTACGAAAGCTAAAGCGCCGATTTTTTCAACACGCCCTGCATGAGCTTTTTGAGATTGAATTGCTTACCAAAAATCACGCTTGCAATCCTGCACTCGCACTTGACCTATTTATCTCCAAAATCAGAACTTAAGAATCTTCTATGAAACCCACACTTTATCTCTTTCCCAATCTTCTCGACGAAAATGGTAGCGTCGAGGCATTTTTGCCGGCAAGTGTTGCAGCGGCTGTCTCCAGAATAGATGGCATCATCGCAGAGAGTGAAAAAGGCGCACGTAAATTCCTGCGCAGATTTTCCTTTCCCGAACCAAAGACTTTTCGAGATATCCCCATCCAGCTGCTCAACGAACACACCCAAACCAAACAGCTCGATGAGCTGTTAAGTCCCATTGTAAAGGGGCAAACATGGGGGCTTGTGTCCGACTGCGGCTTGCCTTGTTTAGCAGATCCCGGATCTAATCTTGTCTATAAAGCAAGGCAGCGCGGCATTGCTATTGAGACCTTCTCTGGGCCCTCTTCTGTGATCTATGCTCTTCTTCTTTCAGGACTTAGCGCTCAGCATTTCACCTTCCATGGGTATTTAGCCAAAGAAGAGGCTAAACGCCTAGCCCAGCTTAAAACCATTGAGACAAGATCCCGGGAGGAACAATCCACCCACTTATGCATCGAAGCCCCTTACCGCAATCAAAAATTACTTACCTATTTGCTCCAAAATCTTAAGCCTGAGACGACCCTCTGCGTGGCCGCCGACCTGACTTTACCCACCCAATGGGTCATGACTCAAACGGTCGGAGCCTGGCGAAAACAGACCCTGCCTGACATTGATCAAAGGCCTACCGTCTTTGTCTTTCGCGCCAATTAAAAATTAGACTTAGCAAATAGCTTCCTTAATCCTTAATAATCATAGTGTTATTAATGTATTAATTTTCTCATTTTATTGATGATCTAATTGTGTGATTTGTGCGATACTTTGGTCAGCGTTAGTGTTTGAAATTTAAGATTAAATGTGCTATAATAAAGTTAGAGGTATTTAAATATAATCCCAAGGGGTAATAATATGGATAATAAAGCTGAAGCATTGCTAAGGGCTCAAGTTGCTAGTTTAGAGAGCAAAAACGATATGCTCGAAACAGAATTAGCATACGTGAATGAGATGTTGGTCCGATGCGGATTTTCTGAAGGGATTACAACCCTCAAAGAAACCATGGAAGAGCTGCTCGCTGAGGAGTCTTTTTCCCAACACCATCACGAACGTCCTGAGTTAATCTAAATAAGGTAAAAAACACCTCTTTTTTATCTTGAGAGTTCGTTTAGGGGGCAGGGCCAAAATCCTGCCCCCTCTTTTTTTGCCTTGAGCCCATGAGAAAATTTCCAAAAGATATAGTAGAAGATGCAGAGCAGGATCAATCAGTAGTCAAGGAATGCTTGACGACTGCAACAGCTTTCGTCTGCTAGAATCAGCCACTGCTCCAGGAACATACTGCGATCACGCTTCATAAAGCCTTCCTTTGATTTATCATCAGTTCATCCCAATTATTTATTTAAGTCTACAAAAGAGGGGGGTATTTTGTAGAGCAAGTCTATAAAAGTAGGGGTAACTTTCGTTGGCAAGTGAATGCAAGCTGTATTAAACTGTTGAGAATAAATAGATTGGTGGTTTTAACGGAAATGAGGTGAGAGAGCCGTTCAAAAATAGCATCAGTTTGTGAGTTTTTCTGGCTCTCTAAAGGATTTGCCTATTTCGAGATTAATTGCCTTAACGTGATTTCCAGAAATTCTCCTTCCTTATAACGGTGTAGGATATTCTGGTAATCTTGCTCGTATTTTCTCTTAAGAATTTGTGTTTCTACAGAATCCAAATCAGCAACGAAACCAGGAAGATTCATAAACAGGGAATTAAAACGCTGACCATGAGTAAATAATTTCAGTCTTTTGTTAAGAGCTTGCCATCTTTTTTGTGCCGCAGCGCTATGCACGATTCGAATAGGGTCTTTTTTTGCCTGTTGAGCTTCTTCTCTTAATTGGAAAGTCCAGGCGTTATTTCGTCCATAACCTAGCAACGTGCCAATTAATCCCTGGTGGTTTTTTAAGACGCCACCAAACACATCTTTGCTGTTCAGGATTTCTTCTAAAAGCCATTTGGCTGTGACGTGTTCACCTAGTATTGACTTAAAATCGTTTAGGTTAGTGTCAATTGTTTGTAGAACAGCTTTTTTATTAATGAGGACAACAGCCGAGAAGTTGTTGTCGACAAAATTTTTGCATTTGATAAGAGCATAGTTTTCTAAATGAAATTTATGGTGATTTTTTTCCCAAACTTCCCAACCTTTTTTGATTTTTTTGTTGAATGGATGGAATGGACAAAAACGCGAATCAAAAGAAGGGAGAGGATAGTCTCCATTGGGAGGAGATTCGCAATAGACAAGAACAGATAAAGGTTTCGCTCCAAACAAACAATACCCAAAACTATCAAAAGCGATCGCTGATCGAAAGAAAAATTCTAAAGATTGGCTCTCTTCTTTTGGGATGGTTTCTAGTGTTGTTTCCCAGAAATCCCTACCAGTGTGGCTAGCGTCCAACCGCGGGGCTCTCACGCAGCCAGAGCCGCAGGGATTTCTGGGAAACAACACGAGTTGCTCTAAAACGGAATAGGGTTCTCTGAAGAATAATAGTAGGGCGAGGAAGACCCCTAAACAGATCAACTTTTTTTTATTATCTTTCATTTAGCGCTCTGTTTCAACCAAAGGTTGATAGTAGAGAATGAATGCATAAAGAAATATCATTACAGGGAATATTTTGCAAAGGACCCTTTACTTTTCACCTCTGATCTGGTAGATTTAAGCCCTGAATGTCATAGAGAGGATAAATAATGACTAAGTCATGTTGTGATCAGAATGAAGAAGAACAAGCTCCGAAGTTGGGGTGCTGTCGAAAAGGGGCAAGTGCAAAGTTAATTTTTGATAATACCGGCGAAGAAAAAGAGATTGAAGCGGGTAGCTCGCTTCAGGAAGTGTGCGAAGAGGCTGGCGTGCCTTTTGCCTGCACAGAGGGAGTCTGCGGTACGTGCGTGATTGAAGTTGTCGAGGGGATGGAAAATCTCTCTGACTTCACACAAGAGGAGATGGACTTCTTAGGAGATCAAGATCGTGAGCGTTTGGCTTGCCAATGCAAGATCAAAAGCGGTTCTGTAAAATTAAAATTCTAACTTTATTCTGAGGGAGACACAATGTCAGAGGCGACAAATGCGATGAAAATCACGCGTGAAATGACGATTGAAGAAATTCTTTCCTCTTTTCCGCAGAAAAGCCAAAAGATTGCTCAAGAAATGACAAATGCCGGCTTGCATTGTGTGGGCTGCGGAGCTGCAACATGGGAAACGTTAGAAGCAGGGATGCTCAGCCATGGTTTTCCAGAAGAAGAGATCGATGCTTTAGTCGCGCGCTTGAATAACATCCTGAGCGAAAAGGCTGATCTCACAACGATTAGCTTGACCAAGCGAGCAGCGGAAAAATATAGCGGGATTTTAGCTGACGAGGGGAAATCTGGCTGGGGATTGCGCTTTGGCGATAAGGCAGCGGGATGCAGCGGTTTTGAATATGTTCTTGACTATTCCGAGAAGGCAACGCCTGACGATGCGGTATTCACTTCCCATGGAGTTGAAATCCATGTCAGCAAAAAGATGGTCGACCGCTTGCTCGGCTCTGAGATTGACTATGTCGATGGCCTTAATGGATCGGGCTTTAAAATTTCTAATCCGAACGCCAAGGGCTCATGCGGCTGCGGTAAGTCTCAAAGTTATTAATTTTCATTTATGTAAAGCGCGCTTGTGCACTGCAAGCGCGGCTTCCATCACAGCCTCTGAGAGCGTTGGATGCGCGTGAGGTGTGTGTGCGATCTCAAGAGCTGTCATCCGTTTTTGGATCGCAATGCAACATTCCCCAATCAGCTCCGATGCGTGGGGACCAATGATATGAACTCCAATCACCCGATCTGTTTTCTGATCGGCAATCATCTTCACAAATCCTTCCTCTTCTGCCGTGCAGCGCGCACGAGAGTTTGCCTTAAAAGGAAAGCTGCCGATGTTAGTTGCGATATTGTTGGCTTTGGCCTCAGCTTCAGTAAGACCTACCGATGCGACCTCTGGAAAGGTGTAAACCACATTAGGAATGGCGGCGTAATCGATGTGAGGGGTTTGTCCTGCAATGATCTCTGCAACGGCGATCCCTTCTTCAGAGGCTTTGTGTGCGAGCATCGGACCATCGACAAGATCGCCGATCGCAAAAATATGGGGAATGCTTGTTCTAAATTGTCCATTGATCGGGATAAATCCTCTTGGATCGGGAATGATTCCGACATTTTCTAGTCCTAACCCCTTCGTGTAGGGTTTGCGTCCGATCGATTCGAGGATCACATCTGCAGACATCTCTTGGATCGATTGGTCGGGCATTTGGATTTTAAGGGTGATCTGATTTGGGGTGATCTCTGCGGAGATGACCTTTGAAGAGAGGTGAAATACAAGACCTTGTTTTTGTAGAGCGTGTTGCAATTCTTTGGAAAGACTTTCATCGAGTGTAGGGCAGATCCGATCGAGGAATTCCACGAAGATCACTTCGCTGCCCAATCTCTTATAGACCGATCCGAGCTCTACGCCAATGATGCCAGCTCCGATGACAATCATCTTTTTAGGGATTTTTTCAAGAGATAAAGCGCCCGTTGAAGAGACGATTTTCTTTTCATCAAACGGCAAAAAAGGCAGTTGAATCGGCTCTGAGCCTGTTGCAAGTAGGATGTGGCGGCTTTTAAGCTGCTGTGAGGAGGGGCCGCTGATCACGTTCAGGGTATTAGAATCGATGAGTTGTCCTGTACCGATAAAACGATCGATCTTATTTTTTTTGAATAGCCCTGCAATCCCTTCATTAAACCCTGCAATCACCTTTTCTTTGCGCTTCATCATTTGCTCAAAATTAAGGCGCAGTCCTGAACATTCAATTCCATGCAGAATCCCTTCTGTTTGCATTTTCCAATACAGTTCAGAAGATTGAAGCAGCGCTTTAGATGGGATGCATCCTACATTAAGACAGGTCCCTCCAAGAGAGGGTGTTTTTTCGATGCATGCGGTTTTCAGTCCAAGCTGTGCAGCACGAATCGCTGCGACATAGCCGCCGGGTCCAGATCCAATCACTATAAGATCGTACATGAGACTATCCCTTAATTAGAGTTCGAGAAGAAGACGTGTAGGATCTTCTAAATTTTGTTTTAAGTGCACCAAAAACATGACAGCTTCTTTGCCATCGATCACCCGGTGATCGTAACTTAAGGCAAGATACATCATCGGCCGGATGACAACAGCATCGTCTACTGCAACAGGGCGTTTTACAATCGCATGCATGCCGAGGATCCCGCTTTGAGGGGGATTGAGAATGGGTGTGGAAAGAAGAGAGCCAAAGACCCCGCCATTGGTAATTGTAAAGCTTCCACCGCGCAAATCGTCAACGCTGATGGTGCCCTCGCGCGCTTTTTTCGCATACTTTTCTAAAGCCGATTCGATCCCTCCGAAGGTGAGCTCATCACAACCGCGGACAACAGGAACAAGAAGCCCTCTTTCTGTCGATACCGCAATCCCGATATCGTAGGAATGCATCTGGACAATTTCGTCGCCTTGAATATACGAGTTCACTTGAGGGACTGCTTTGAGCGCTGCGACAACACCTTTGACAAAAAACGACATGAACCCGAGTTTCACACCATACTTTTTAGCGAAATTGTCTTTTTCTTTGGCGCGGATCTCCATGATTGCCGTCATGTCCGCTTCATTGAATGTGGTTAGCATTGCGGTCGTATTTTTGGCTTCAACGAGCTTTTGAGCAATCACTTTGCGTAGGTTGCTCATCTTCTTACGCGTAGCGGGAGGGGCAAGGGGAGTAGCAGGTGCGGCAGGCTGCGTGGAAGAGGGGGGGTGTTTCATTTCTGTAATGAACTCAGGAACAAGCTTGCGCGCGCTCTCACTCGATGAGATAGGTGCAGCAGGAGCAGGCTGTGGTGCAGGGGGCGGGGTAGGTGTTGGGGCAGGCTTGGCAGGTGATGGCGCTGCAGCTGGCGCTTGAGCTTGTTTGCCTTGAGCTGCTGTATCGATTTGACCGATCACTTGTCCGATTTTAACCGTGTCTCCTGCTTTCACTTGCCAATTCAACTCGCCCGCTTGCGGGGCATAGAGCACTTGATTGACCTTGTCCGTTTCTAGCTCCACGATCTCTTCATCTGCTTTGACATAACTTCCGGAGGGCTTGAGGAGATTGGACACGATCGCTTCAGAGACCGATTCTCCCATAGTAGGAATTTTGATTTCGACGTTCATGGTTATCCTTCAAAGGCTGCGTTCATTAATGTGATCTGTTGTTTGGTATGCAGTGCATGGGAGCCTGCAGCAGGAGCTGCGCTTCTTTCTCTTCCGACGTAGACAACTGGGGTTTTTGCAAATACAGTTTCGAGGTGAGGGTGGATATACTCCCATGGACCCATATTTTGATGCTCTTCTTGGACCCAGCGCACAGATGTGAGCGCCTCATATTTTGCCAAAACAGCCTGCAATTGTTCTTTCGGGAAGGGATAGAGCTGCTCCACTTGCACAATTACAGTCTTTGTGTCTTGACGTTTTTTTCGCTCGTTACGTAAATCGTAAATGATTTTTCCCGAACAAAGAAGAAGCCGGCTGGGTTGTTGAGGAGGGGAGATATCATCGATCACTTCCTCAAAATGCCCTTGAGAAAAGGCGTTTAAACTGCTTAAGCATTCAGGATGGCGTAAGAGGGCTTTGGGAGTAAAGAGGATCAAAGGTTTTTTTTCAGAATTCAGAGCTTGCGCTCTAAGCAAATGAAACAGCTGCGCAGGGGTTGTGCAATTAGCAATGCGTGTGTTGTTATGTCCTGCTAGCTGTAAAAATCTCTCGATCCGTGCAGAGGAATGTTCGGGACCCTGACCTTCGTTGCCATGAGGCAAGAGGAGTGTGAGATTGCAGCATAAATTCCATTTTTGTTCGGATGAGGCGATGAATTGATCGATGATCACCTGAGCTCCATTGGCAAAATCACCAAACTGAGCCTCCCAGATCACAAGAGACTTGGGATAGCGGACGCTATAGCCAAAATCAAAGCCGAGTACGGCATATTCGGAAAGCGGCGAGTTGAACACATCAAAGGGCGCTTGAGAGGGACTAATATGGGAGAGAGGGAAGTATTTTTGATCTTTGACTTGATCCACCCAGATGGCATGCCTGTGAGAAAAAGTGCCGCGCCGCACATCTTGTCCAGAGAGGCGCACATGGATCCCTTCATGAACTAGCGATGCATAAGCCAAATTCTCTGCCATGCCCCAATCGATCGAAGCTACTGCCGGGTCCTGAGAGATCATTTGCAACCGATCATTAAGCAAGCGCTGGATTTTAGGATGGCATTTGAGATTGTCAGGGATTGCACAGAGCCTGTTTCCTAAAAAAACTAAAGTGTCTTGAGGCACAGTTGTCACAATAGGACTTGCAGTAGGCAATTGAGCTGCGCTATTTTGAGCAGTTGAAGAGCTGTTTTGCTTGAGCGAAGGGATGCTTTCTAAGGCAGATTGTAAATTCGCTCTAAAGGCATTTTCAAGTTCAACTGCTGTTGACTCATCGAGCACCTTCTCTTGGATGAGTTGATCGCGGAAAAGGGTGCGGATCGAGGGTTTTGCTTTAATAAGAGAATACTCAAGCGGCTGAGTGAATGTCGGCTCGTCGCTTTCATTATGTCCATACTTGCGGTAGCAAATGAGATCGATAAACACATCGCACTGAAATTTGTGGCGGATTTCAATGGCTAAGAGGGCGACTCGCACGCACCCTTCAGGATCTTCGGCATTAACATGAAAAACAGGCGCGCCAAATGCGCGCGCAATTTGAGTGCAATACAGAGTAGATCTTGAATCTTTAGGAAGAGTAGTAAATCCAATTTGGTTGTTGATCACCAAATGGACAGTGCCTCCTGTGCAATACCCATTGAGACGCGAGAGTTGCAGCGTTTCGTAGACAATCCCTTGCCCTGCGATCGCAGCATCTCCATGAATTAAGATGGGAACGACCTCTTGTGTCTTTGTTTTATCCGCTTTTAGTTCTTGTGTGGCACGCGCAATCCCTTCGACCACAGGATCGACCGCCTCTAAGTGGCTGGGGTTGGCAACAAGTGTTACTTTGACAGCAGTACCTGATCGAGTGGTTAAACTCCCGACGAATCCTTTATGGTATTTCACATCGCCGCTGCCCTCGAGAAGATCTGGTGTGTAGTGGTCTTCAAACTCGTGGAAAATATGCGCGTAGGATTTATTTAAGATGTTCGCAAGCACATTTAATCGTCCCCGGTGAGCCATCCCTAAGATCACTTCTTTAACACCAATTTCAGCGCCCCTTTCAAGCAAGGCTTTTAGCATGGGGATCATCGTTTCCCCGCCTTCTAACGAAAATCGTTTTTGACCCACATATTTAGTGTGCAGAAAAGACTCGAAGATCTCTGCTTTATTTAATTGATCTAGGATAGAGAGTTTATCTTCATTTCCCATATGAAGGGGAAAAAAAGGCTCGATCCGCTCTTGAATCCATTTTTCTAAATCTAAAGAGCCCAAGCCCATATATTCAATGCCGATCTTGCCGCAGTAGGTTTTTTCTAAGGCTGCAACGATTTCGCTTAAAAGTGCAAATGGCTCATTTAGAAATCCGCAGGTTGGAAAAGAGGCTTGCAATTCCTCTTGTTTAAATCCTAGCCCCTGAAGGTTTAGTTCAACAGGTTCTGTCGGAAGTGTCGTTGCAATCGGATTAAAAGATGCCCTCTTGTGCCCGAATTTTCGATAGGCATCGATAAGAAGATAGATCCGCAAATCCGAGCTTTCCACCCGCTCTTGAGGAAGTTTTGGCAGCGTTGAACTTGCAAAATCCATCCCTTCAAAAAAATGGCGCCAAGACGCTTCGACGCTGTTTGGATCTTTGAGATAGCTGCGATAGAGCTCTTCTAAAGCTCCGAGATTTGAGAGGTTTGCATAGGAAAACTGATCTGAGTCCATCGTGGCTCCTTTTCTCGGCTTATAACAAATTCAGCAAGATATAAAAAGAAATATTTTATTTTCCATTTCTTCACAAGATGAGAGCATATTTTCCAAGCTTTTTTTAGGCCTCTGTTGTATGATCCCGTTTTTTTATGCGCATTCTCGTTGCAATAAAAAGTGAGCTTAAGTAAATAGAAATTTTTTAAGACAAAGCATCTTGAATCGTCATTGATTTGGGATGGGGACTATTTAAGGGTATCGAACCATGAACATGAAGAGCGAGCGTTTAAAAAAGCTGGAGTCAGAACTCCAAGATCTCGAGCAGTGGCTAAAGTTAGGCCTTGTCCCTAAGAAGGACATGGAAAAGCACCGCGAAGAGATCATCCTTCTCAATGATAAAATTGCAGAAGAGAAAGAACGCTTGCGCTTCTTAAAAGAAAGTGGCGAGCTTGAAGAGTTCAGCCTCCCCAAACGCCCGGCGCATGGGCGCCAAGCTGTCCATGAGCCCCACAGCCTTCCTGATATTGATATTGCGGATGAAGGGCTGACGGATGCAGGCTTAGATATGGAAACGGAATCGTTCGACGTCGAGACCACTTCTTCTGGCGAAGAGGGGGGAGAAGAAGGGGACGATGATGCGACCCATGTGGAAGAAGAAGAGGAAGAAGACCCCTTTAGCGACCGTAACCGCTGGCGCCGAGGTGTTCTCGAAGACCCCGACGCAAATGATTGGTAATGATCTTTTAGGGGATGTCAGTCTTTATATTCATATCCCCTTCTGTTCTAAAAAATGCCCGTACTGCCATTTTTTTGTCCTTCCCGATAAACATGCGCTTAAAGAACAATTTTTAGCATCCCTTTTTCAAGAATGGAAACTTCGCGCCCCCTTGTTACAAGGGAAGCGAGTGGTTTCGATCTATTTTGGTGGAGGAACCCCGAGCCGCTTAACCGCTCTCCAAATCAGTACGATCCTCTCCTACATCCGTAAAGATGCACATATTGCAAGCGATTGCGAGATCACATTAGAGGTTAATCCCGAAGATGCGTCTAAAGAATTTTTTATCTCTTTAAAGGAAATGGGAATCAACCGGATCAGCTTTGGGATCCAATCCCTCGATGATGCTCAACTGATCACCTTGGATAGACAACATAGCTCCCATCAGGGGATAGACGCTCTTGATTTAGCTTATTCTGCAGGCATCTCTAATCTATCGATCGACCTGATGTATGATTTGCCCCATCAAACCCTCTTTAGCTGGGAGCGGACACTAGAGCGTGTATCTGCATTGCCGATCACGCATCTCTCTCTTTACAACTTGACGTTAGAGCCGCATACTGTTTTTTTTAAAAAACAAGCGGAAATCAAGCCCTATCTCCCCAACCCAGACCTTAGTTTTAGTCTACTAGATACGGCTGTAGCGCGGCTGAGCTCATTGGGCCTTGAGCGGTATGAGATTTCTGCATTTGCCAAAGCAGGTTGCCACTCTCGCCATAATACAGGATATTGGACTGCGCGCTCCTTTTTGGGCTTAGGCCCTTCAGCATTTAGCTATTGGGAGAAAAAACGATTTCGCAATATGGCTCATCTTAATCGTTACTCAGAGTCTCTAACTCAAGGGCAATTTCCAGTGGATTTTGAAGAGAAGCTTGGATTTTATGAGCAACAAAAAGAACTCTTTGCCGTTCAATTGCGTCTTGTCCAAGGGGTCGATCTGATCCGCTTCGAACAGAGGCATGGCCCGTTGGGGTTAGATCTTATGAAGTCAATCGATTGCTTAGTGGCTAAAGAATGGATCGATAGAAGGGGATCTTGGGTTAAACTGACATCTCAAGGACAGCTTTTCTACGACAGCGCCGCCTCAGAACTGATCTAAAAAAAAGACCGCTTTTCGTAACGAAAAGCGGTCACTAATCACCTCTAGTGATTTCCCTTTATAAAGCACCTTAAATCAAGTTGCCTTGAATTTAAGATGCTCATGAGAAATGACTATTTTTTCAATGATTTTGCGTAAGCTTCAGCTTCCGCTTTTTCATCGTTTAGTTTTTTGATGAGGCTCAACTTAACAATCGAATCTTCTCGTAAGAGTTTCTCACTAGGGATTTTATCCAATTTCCCTTGAACTTTTGCTTTTTTAGCATTTAGTTCAGCAAGTTTATCTTGAGCAGCTTTCAACTCGATAGCTAAAATCATATGCATTTGTGTATGACTGTTAACTAATGTTGATGAAAGTTTCGAAGAAGAAGAAAGTGCTTTTCCGTATCTTAAAGCTAGCTGTGCTAATGTTGGTTTTACGTAAGTACCTCCAGCAGCTACACCAAAAAATGCCTCACTTAAAGCTGGCTTGTGAGCTCTGCGAGCCGCTTTATTAGCAGTTCTAAACTCACCATCTTTTTTCTGAAGACCTTTTACGATAGCGTTTACGCCATTTTGAGCTTCAGTAACAGACTCGTCTAAGTCCTTGATTTTACCTTCGTACTTTGTTCTAGCTTCTGTAAGAGTTTCTCTGTGTGCTTTAATTTGGTCCGCACCAAGATCACTTGGTTTTGGAGAAGCGTTAACAGCTTCTTTAACTGCAATCAATGTTTCAGACTTGAATGTTTTGATTGCTTCTGCAACAACTTTAGAAACGTTAGCAGTTTTTGGGCAAAGAGTTTGAACTGTTTTTTCAATCTCTTTTTTGCCTTTTACTGTTTCAAGATTCTCAGCTGTTTTAACAGCTTCGCTTGCAATAGCTAAAGGAAGTTTCGCTTCAACTTCAGTGTAGATTTGATTAACTGTAGGCTGCTTTTGAGCAGGTGTCAGCTCTTTTTGAACTCTTGCATTATATCTTTCTGCAATGAGTTGTTTAACAGCTGCTTTGAAAGTTTCGAATGCAACAACAGCTGGAACTGCCCCATCTTCAGACTTTAATTTTGCAGCGTCTGGATGAATAACAGAAAATCTCTGTACGAGAGCAACAGCGACCTTTTCATCAGCAGCTTCAACTTGCTGGGCTGCAGTTTGTTGAGCTAGCGCGAATTGAGAAGGAGATTCATCTTTGAGTTGAACGCAGGTGATCTGGCGGAATTTCGCATCAACAACATCATTCAACGCCTTATCAAATTGCTCAACACTTGCTTTAGAAGCTAATGCTTTTGATTCATAGTCAGCGTCTTTTTTTTCAGCTTCTTTGTATGCGTCTGTGCGAGAAGCAAAGAAGTTAAGGATCGCGCCTAAACCGAAAAATACGTTCCATCCACTGCTATACTTAAGCGCATTAACGTTCTCGTTAAGTTTTGATTCTTCAAATTTAACTCCGTCAACTTGTACTGTTGTCAGAGCTGCTTTAATTGTACCGATGTCCATAATTTACTTCCTCCAAACTATGGTTAGTGTTTTACTTAAATCTTGTGCATTTTTTTGCGTTACAGTTAAATTGTAAGATGACGTGTTGTTTTATTTCAAACGAATTTCATCTTTTTCGACGATTAAAATTGATTTGTAAGATCATTTAAAATTTAACTCGAACATTTCGTTGTATTGATAATTTTGTTGACGTTAGTTTTTGTTGGAATTGTCACTTCAAATTTATATCGATAACAGCTTGGTGTGTGTTGATGTTCTGTTTTTTGACAGATTCCAAAACACTACGTCGTAACAGCCCGATTTTTTACTCTTAACTGCTATTTATTTCAATTAATTTCCCTGTTTTTCTGAATTAAAAATGTATTTGATTACACGTAAAGTTTTTAGTGTCTTGTTTGAGGTGCGTATGTTGTAATTTTAAAATCGAAAATTTCAACTGCAATCCGAAAATGGTTTCTGAAACGCTCTCTCGTGCAAAATTGTGTGCGAGACAGAGGTTCAGATGCAGTTCCTGCTTTTCCTTAAAGAGCTTCTCTGTTTTTTTATTAGCAGAGCATCTGTTGGGTTTCTCTCCTTATATGTAACCCTTCAAGTCACTAGGTGCAGTGAATGGGATAACGCGGCGAGGGCGAGACGGCGTCTATTTGTCTTAAATAGCTTATTATAAGTGAGATGGGTTCTTTATTGGAAGGTTTGATGGTTGCCTGTTTTGCTTAATTTTCTCTTGATTTTTAAATCTGTTATTTGTATAATTAAGATGTAGAGTTGTTTAAGTTGCTTCGATTTGTTTTATTTATGATATTCGAAGTAATTGCCTCTATCAGAATTAGTTTATGATTTAATTGATGGTTTAGTTGAAATAATTTATTCCGGGATCGAGGTGTAAGATGACTGTTCCAAAAACGGGTCCAAGCGTACCAAGAATACCTGTAAGTTCTTCTTCTGGAAGAACTAGAGGAGCGCCCCTACCCACTGAGGTTTTTTTGCAGCAATTGCAAGAGGCCCTCTATCCCACCCTCTCTCCTCATTCTTCATCTAAATCTACTCAAGCTCCTTTGTCTCAACGAGCTACGTCAAAAAAATCAAGAGGTGCTCCACCGCCGCCCGAAGTGCTTAAATTCCTAGAGGTTCTTGGCTGGAGTGAAAGGCAATCGGCATCGACTCCTTTATCCTCTGCAGGGGGCGGGGTTCCCAATGTCATTTCTGCACACTCTTTTTTCCTTCGCAACATCTTCTTTACGCAGTGGAATGCATCGCCTATGTGGACAGGCCCTTGCGTTAACGATGTGATGGGGATAACAACAGGCCTTAATGCGTTTTGGGGTGCAAATGCGACAAAGGGTGCTTTAAACGCCTATTTTGCCGCAAACGCTCTTAATGATCGAACGGGAAGAGCGGATGCGCTAAGAGATCTTTTTACAAGTATTTTCCAAACTTTGGGCGGGGCTGCTTACTTGGTCTTGCGTCCTTTGACGGTGACAGCTCAGGTTCTTGGTGCCACATGGGCTGCTGTCACTACTGTTGGGATCGTGGGAACTGTTCTATGGGGGTTCTTCTACTTATCATTTATGGTATGGGGAGGCTATCGCCTTCACAATCTTCGCCAGTTTGAAGCAGAACTAAAAGCTAAGGCATCGGATCCTGCCGCATGTGCGCAATTTTTGTTTGAGCATTTGGAAGTGAATGCAAAGGCGAAATTTGACAAAATGCTAAAGGCTCCTGAATCGTCTGAGGCCCTTAGGCAAAATCCCGAGGGAATAAAGGGCTTTTTTCAGAACCTTTATGAATCTGTCGGTGGAAAAGTAGGCGGACCTAAGGCTCGTAAAGATTACTTGAATGCGCTCGAAAAAGAAGGGCTTACTCTTTTGGTGGATCAGTTCCTCGCGCTGCAGGAGAAAATGGCAAAAGAGGGTGGTTCGTCTGCAAATGCTTTATCTAAAGGGGATGTTGTCAAACTATTTAAAAAGCTTTTTGAAAATGTCGATCCCCAATCTGCAGATTTTAAAAGGCTGTGCGAACAGATTTTAAAACCTCTTGGAATTAATCATACCGATGTAGAGACGCTTGGGCTAAATGCTCTTCAAGTGTTTGGATTTACAGCTGCCATGCAGCGGTCGCAAAAGAAAAGAGATGCGATCTATAGTCGGATCATGGGAGATGGCGCTGTCGCAGCGGTGCATAAGGCTTATAAAAGAGGGTTAGATCTCCGTCTTAACCCAAATTCAAGTGCCGTAAAACCAGAAGCTCTCACAGAAGCGCGTTCTTTGGTTGGGCGCGTGGAAACGGGGATCCAAGAGAGAAAATGGTATTACATCGCAGCTGTGGTTTCAGGAGCTCTTGGCGTTATTATTAGCGTTGCAACAGCTGGGATGTTTGCTCTTAATCCTGCGGCATTAATTGTGCTCTCTTCTCTTACAGTGATCATGATTCTTGTGATGTTCTATGTCGATTACACAAGCTGGCAAGCGGGGATGCAGTCAGGTCCTGTGGGTAAATGGGATAAAGCCGTTGCCCTTGGGATGGCGGCTGTGATGACGCTTGCGACATTGACTGTCATTGGCTTAACAATTGCCTATGGCTTGCCGTTTATTGGTGTGACCGCGCTGACGGCAGGCTTATTAATTGGGGTGCCGAGTATCGCCTTTGCTCTTTACTGCTATTACAAACTAGATCAGAAAGACAAAAAGTGGAAAGAAGATCATCCGACATTAGAACATGTACAAAGCGCTTTGGGTGAATTAAGCTCCACGCGCACAAAGGTCCCGGACGAGATCTTGGAGATGATCAAAAAGCTAGATAAAAAAGAGCTTCGCGCCTTGCAAAATGAGTTTTATACGCGCCATGTGGAGACTGTTTCCTCTGCCAAGCTAGAAAAAGCTTTAAAGAAGGCTTACCAAAACAGCGACTCTGATCTAATGAGAGCTTGTATTAAAACGAGCAAGATTTATTGGAAAAAAGCGCGGGTTTCCCAAAACGCTTCTGATTTAAGAAAAGCTAAGGCTCTTCAAAACTATATCGACTTTACTAAGCGAGGCGATAAGCTTAGTGCAGCTTCTCAATTCAAGCAGCTTAAAAGCGATAGAGAGCTTTATCAAACTTTAGGTAAAACGCTTTTCTTTGTGAAAAAGATGAAAGAAGATGTGGAACTCATGAAAAAAATGGTCGAACAGGTAAGAAAGAATCATGCGGTGCAAACACCGCTTCGCGCTCAAGAAGAGAAGAAGGTCATGGAGCGCGCCCAGGCCATTTTGTCAGCTGCTTAAAATCCTTATAAGCTCTATCCTGAGACTATGGATAGAGCTTTTTTAGATTTTTTAGCCTACATCGCCTCAGAAAAAGGGTTAGCGGTAAACACCGTTAAGGCTTATCGATCTGATTTGATTCTCTTTTTTTCCCACCAGAAGATCACAGACCCTACATCTGTTACAGAACAGGATGTGATCGCTTTTTTATCCCATTTAAAAGAGTCTCGGTATGCGGCAAGTTCTATCTGCCGTATTTTAGTGGCGCTTAAGGTGTTTTTCCGTTTTTTAACAAAGGAAAAACTCATTCTTGCCGACCCGACACTTTACTTGGAAACTCCGAAACTCTGGCAGCTGATCCCTGAAGTGTTAACCTTGCAAGAAGTGGAAGCCTTGCTTAAGGCGCCAGATCCCTCTATTCGCTCGGGTGCGCGAGACAGAGCTCTTCTTGAGGTTTTATACGCCTCAGGTTTGCGTGTCTCTGAGCTTTGCTCTTTAAACGTATTGGATGTGGACGACCAAGTGGTGCGTGTAAGGGGCAAAGGGGGAAAGGAGAGGATTGTCCCCATTGGTAAGGTCGCTATAGCTGCAATTGATGCCTATTTGGGCACTTTCTGCCAAAAGGAAGAAGAGAAGAAGCATGCACCCCTTTTTACAACAGATAAGGGAAAGCGGATCGATCGCACATTTGTTTGGAAGCAGATCAAGCGCTATGCAAAGACTGCGGGAATCACTAAAAAAATTTCACCCCATACCCTGCGCCATTCTTTTGCGACCCATCTTCTTGAAAATGGAGCGGATCTTCGAGTGATTCAAGAGATGTTAGGCCATGCAAGTGTTTCCACTACAGACCGCTACACGCACATCAGTCAGCAGCATCTGACGCGCGCTTTTGACGCGTTCCATCCCCGCCCTTGATTAGAACCCATTGGATTCAGGAGGTTTCATCTGTTGCGAGGAGATCTTCGCTTCTTTTTCTGCTTTCATGAGCTTAATCTTGTCATGGAACTTTTCCACATAGATGTAGATCACAGGCGTGAGATACAGAGTTAAGATTTGAGAGACGATCAAGCCCCCGACAATCACAATCCCAAGAGGCATCCGGCTTTTGGCAGTAGCCCCGCCAATGCCGAGCGCAATCGGAACCGCTCCCATGAGAGCAGCAAAGGTGGTCATGAGGATGGGGCGGACTCTCACCATACAGGCATGGTAAATCGCATCGTGGATGTTTTTTCCTTCATGAGCGCGCGAGGCGTTCGCAAAGTCGATCATGATAATCCCGTTTTTCAAGACAATTCCCAAAAGCATGATTAATCCGACGAAGGCAAAGAGAGAAAGCGTTTGGCCGAAGATCATTAAGCTGAACAAACCGCCCATAGCAGCAGGCGGAAGTGTTGACATCACCGTGATCGGGGGAAAGAAACTTTCATAGAGGATTCCTAAGATCACATAGATGATAAAAATCGTGATGATCAAAAGAAACTGCAAGTTGGCAAAGGATGTTTTAAAGACGTCTGCAGCCCCTTGAATGCTGCCAAAGACAGCGGTTGGCAGAGTTTGCTTGGCGACTGCTTCTACCTCTTTAAGAGCCTCGCTTAATGCGGCTCCCGGCGCTAAGTTAAAGGAGATTGTTGCCGAGGGAAGGCCGTTGACGTGGTTGACTGTCAGCGGTCCCAAGCCCTCTTTCATAGTGGTAATGGCGCTTAAAGGAACAAGCTCTCCTGTTAACGAACTGCGGAGCCAGATTTGCTGCAGCTGCGCTGGGTTGTAATAAAATTTGGGAAATGTCTCCATGATCGCATAATATTGGTTATTTGGCATGTTGATCGGAGAGAGGTTGCTTGTCGCATAGGCTAAATTAAGAGTGTTTTCAATTTGGTAAGCGGAGATCCCGTATGTGGATGCTCTATCTCGTAAGATCTCAATTTGCAGCTGAGGTTGTGTGATGTCAAGATCGCTAACGACATTCTTAATCGTTTTTAATGCATTAAATTTCTCTTCTAGAATTGGGCCGTATTTAAAAATGTCTTGGGGATTAAGCCCTTGGATGGTGTACTGATAAGCGGCTTTACTGTCAACTGCACCCACTTGAAGGTTAATCAACGGCAGGGGTTTTAAGAACACTTGCACACCCGGAATCGAATTCATTTTCTGATTCATCTCATGTAAGAGAGGAATGAGAGAGAGGCGTTCTGACAGGGGTTTGAGATTGATATACAAGACCCCTTCGTTATCTTGAGGGTATCCACCCACTGCCGCAACGTCGAGCACATTGGGATCATTGACTGCGATTTTAGCAAGCTGCTGCATGTAATCGCCGATGAGAAAAGGAGAGGTGCCATCGACGGTTTGCACATAGCCTTCTACAAGCCCCAAATCATCGGGCGGCATAAAGTCTTTGGGAAGAGTTACCAAGAGAAAAACAGAAAAGAGAACACTTGCAAGACCTACTGCTAAAATGGTGATGCGGTGGTTAAGAGCCCACTCAAGGCTGGGTCCATAAATGTCGAGAATCTTTTGATTAAAGGCCTCTGAGAAGCGCTCGACCCGATTTTTTTGTCTTCCTTCGATGTGAGGCGGGATAAAACGGCTGCAAAGAAGCGGTGTTAAGGTGAGCGAGATGATTCCTGAGATCGCAACAGCTGTCACAATGGTGACTGCAAATTCATGTAGGATTCTGCCGATAATCCCCGCCATAAAAATCAGAGGAATAAAGACGGTGCATAAGCACAATGTCATCGATAAAATGGTAAAACCAATTTCTTTAGATCCGTTGATTGCGGCCTGAAAAGGGGATTCTCCATGTTCGACGTGGCGGACAATATTTTCTAAAACGACAATCGCATCATCCACGAGAAATCCGATCGCAAGGGTGATGGCAAGCAGTGATAGGATGTCGATGGTAAATCCCGCATAGAGCATTACGATGAATGTTCCGAGGATCGACATGGGGATTGCAAGAACTGGGATCACCGTATCGCGCACTGTTCCCAGGTAGAAGAAAATGACGAGGATCACAAGTAATAGAGCGATGACGAGGGTGAATTCGACATCGTGTACAGATTCCCAAATATAATCAGACTGATCGTACATCCGAATCAACTTAACAGACCCTGGAATTTCATCGAGCAGCTGAGGAAGAATGGCGTTGACCCGTTCGATCACTTGCAGAGTATTGGCCCCCGCTTGTGTTCTTAGTGCTAGCCCGACCATCGCAACGGTATCTTGTTTATCAGAATAGGCAAAGTACATCTTATCGTCTTGGACGCTATCGAGCGCTTTTCCGATATCGCGGAAACGGGTAATGGAGCCGTTGTCATTTTTAATGATCACACGATCATATTCTGCTGCGGATTCGAGCTGTCCGTTCACATCGATTGTAAATTCTCTTGTTTCTCCAAAAAGAGTTCCAACAGGAAGATAAACGTTAGCATTTTGGATCGCAGTTCCCACTTCATCAATCCCAATGCCGCGCGAGGCGAGCTTTTGCGGATCGATACGAAGACGCACAGCATAGGGCTGTCCATAAGTTTGGACTTGTGAGACCCCATCGATAATGCTCAAACGCTCTCCGATGACAACATCGCCATAGTTATAAAGATCTCCAAATGTCATTGTCTGAGAGGTGATGGCAAAGAAAAGAACAGGCGTCGATGTGGGATTGACTTTGCTATATGTCGGTGCATAGGGCAGATCTTGCGGCAGCTGAGGCTGGGCTGCGTTAATTGCTGCTTGAACATCGGGGGCTGCAAGATCCACATTGCGGTCGAGATTAAACTGCAGAACGATCGTCGCGCTTCCCGTATAACTAGTGGAAGCGATCGTTTGAATCCCTTGAATCGTTGTAAATTCCTTTTCCAGTGGAACGACGACGTTGTTGGCAATTGTTTGTGGGTCTGCGCCAGGGTAGTCGACAGAGACCTCGATTGTAGGGTAGGCGACATCGGGAAGATCGCTGACAGGAAGCGCCTGATACGCAAGAACACCAAAGAAAGCAACCGAGATCATCACGAGGATCGTCATCACAGGGCGTTTGAGAAATGGACCTGAAATATTCATAAGGTGCCTTTAAGGGTTCTGTTGTGTATCGGCAGGTGTCTCTAAAGCTTGCGTAGTTATTGCGACTTTAAGTCCAGGGTATAAATTGAGCTGTCCTTCTGTCACAACTTTATCATTTACTGTGATTCCCGAATAAACGACGGTCAGCTCCTCATGCCGCTGTCCAATCTGCACAGGCTTCATCTCGATTTCGCTATTTGCATTGACCACATAGACATAATGACCTGATTGCCCCACTAAAACGGCTGGCGTAGGAAGAAGAAGAGCTCCCTTTTTTTCATCGATGTGAACGCGGACATCGACAAAATTTCCCGGCCAGAGCAGTTTGTCTTCATTAGGAAGGGTTCCTTGCATCAAGATGGCGCCAGTTCCACTATTGACCTGGTTGTCGATGAGGGTCAACGTTCCTTCGTAGCTCACTGTGTGCGCGGAATCGAGAAACACCTCAATTTTAACCGGTTGCTCCCGTTGTTTTTTTTGAATCGTATAGAGATCGGTTTCTGGAACATAGAAGTTCACTAAGCAAGGTTGGATTTGATTTAAGACAGTAAGGACGCTGTCAGCGGATGCATTGACGTAGTTGCCCGGTTTAATTTGAAGAAGTCCTGTCACTCCATCCATCGGAGCTGTGATGTAGCAATAGCCTAAATTGATTTTTGCTGTTGCAATGTCTGCTTTATTTTGTTCAATGATCGCTTGATCGCTAAGTACGTTTGTGACGTACGAGTCGTAGTTGAGCTGTGAAATAAAATCTTGTTCCACAAGCTTAGCGTAGCGTTGTGTCGTTTCTTTAGCATAATCTAAAGAGGCGATCGTCTGCTCGAGTTGGGCTTCTGCTTTTAAAAGGGCAGCTTCATAAGGACGCGGATCGATCACAAGAAGAAGATCTCCTTGTTTCACATCTTGCCCTTCCACAAAATGCTGTTCTGTTAAAATCCCTGAGACTTGACCCATAATCTGGACACTGATGTTGGGAACTAAATTGCCAATATACTGCAGCCAGACGGGCACATCCTGCACGACAGGCGTTGTCACGATCACTTTAGGAGGAGGAGGCGGCGTCGGCACCTTTTTTTGACAGCTTGCGACAGCAAATAGAGCGCAGCAGATAGATAGAGAAATTGTTAAACCTTTCATTCTGATCCCTCACTATATTTGATCATGTATCTATTTTGGGGTTGAAACCCTTCCGCTTCGATTGTTGTTGGCAACTGTGTAGGAGACAGAAGCCCTGTTGCATATGCGATATTAGCAAGCGAGTCGTACCATTGCTGGATGGCTTGTGCTTGAGAGGCTCTTGCATCGACAAGCGAGCTTTGAGCCGAGACGACATCTAAGATCGTATTTACTCCATGCTGATACTGGTTGAGAGCTACCGTGTATTGTTCTTCTGCAGCATTGAGAAAAGCTGTTGCAAATTGCAATGTTTCAAACGCCACTCTCACGTTGAAATGAAAGGTTGTGACCTGTTGGATCACGTTGAGCTGATTATTGCGCAGCTGTTCTTCTGCTTGCTTCTTTGTCGCTTGCGCTCCTTTGACAGCATTTTTGTAGTAAAACCCTGCAAATAGAGGCATGCTCACAGAAAAGAGACTGTCAAAGTTGTACCTGTCGTGCAACCCGCCATTAAAATAGGTT
Organism: Rhabdochlamydiaceae bacterium; assembly: GCA_019752555.1. GTDB lineage: Bacteria > Chlamydiota > Chlamydiia > Chlamydiales > Rhabdochlamydiaceae > JAGVMG01. The sequence continues at coordinate 5,696 of JAIELY010000006.1, read as the reverse complement.
TTTCCAAGATCGAATGTATAATTGAGCTTAGGTAAATAATCTCGTTTTGCTGCCAATAAGCTCATTTCGGTTGATTTTAGATTCGCTTCCGAGGCCAGCAAATCAGGGCGGTTTTGGAAGGCAATCGCAATGAGCTCCTCGAGTGGAGGGAGAAAATCGCTTGAGGGAAGCGTTGTAGGAAGATCTTGTGTTTTTATTCTCAGATTAGCAGGAAGGCCCATGTCCGTTAACAGCTGGGCTAAGGCATTTTCCACGTTTTGCTGTTGAGCCACCCACCGAGTCTGATTTTGCAACAGTTGCGTTTTGGCCTGCAGGTAATCAGAGACATCTCTCACTCCATTGCGCAATCCCAGCTCCGCGGCATCTAACGTTAGCTGGGCTGTTGCGACATCCGCTTCATTCGCTCTATAAAGCTGTTTTTGATACAGATAGTTATAAAAATCGGTCATGATCGTCTGCAAAACATTTTGGATCATGCTATTGTGGTTCCAGTCAGCATTATAAAGCGCTTGGCGGGAAGCTTCGGTGGTAGCTCTTAAGGTTCCAAAGTCGAAAACAAGATAGGTCACAGAAAGCTGAGGACCCCAATCGGAATAGTAGATGTCCGTTACGGTAGCAGGAGCTAGCGTCCCTGCGCTAAAAGCGGTGCTCGCAGCAGTCGAGCTTCCTGGTGTCAGCGTGGTGCCGAACGTGGGCGTGCGCACACGCTCGTAACTAAATGAGCCTGTGATTTGAGGGAAAAGATCGCTTTGCGCTTGCCCATAACTTGCAGCCGCTTCTCTTGCTTGAGCCCACGTTAATTGAGTAAAGGTGTTATTGCGCAGTGCAATATCGATCAGTTCTGCAAGACTATAGGGTTCGTCTTGCGTGGGAAGATCAGGTGGGCGGTCTGATAGCACCATGGGATGGATCGAATCAGGCGGCGTCCAGAATTGAGAAGGGGATCTTGGGGCATAGCTATAGGGATTGATAACCGCATGATTGGTATAGCAGCCCGTGCTCGTCAAAAGAAGAAGACAAGATGCTGGTAATCCCCAAACGGGTCGACTCATGTAATGCCCTGCGCTTTATTAAAAACTGAGAAAAGTGAGTAATTCTCAGTTTTTAAAATTATTAGTATATAAGCGCAGTATAACTATTTGAGTTTTTTGGTCAAAAGATCATTAACAATTGTTGGAGATGCTTTTCCTTTACAGAGTTTCATGACCTGGCCGACAAGAAAGGAAAATGCTTTATCTTTCCCCGCTTTGTAATCGGCAACCGACTGGGCATTTTCGCTGAGCACCTGATCGACAAGCGGTTCGATCGCAGAGGTGTCGTGAACCGGTTGGAAGTCGGGGTTTTCCTGAACAATCTGCTCTGGATTTTTTTCAGGATGAAGCACCATTTCATCTGCGACACTTTTCGCAATTTTTCCAGTAATCGTCCCTTTTTCGATCATGAGAACAAGTTTAGCAACATGTTCTGCGCTGATCCCAGAGGTGAGAAGAGATTTTCCCGTGTCTTTATAGCGTCCCGCAAATTCGACTGTGATCCAATTACACACAGTTTTGGGACTTGGACATGTTTTTAAGGCTTCTTCAAAATAATTGGACAAATCCCGATCATTCACAAGAAAAAGAGCCAACCCCTCTGGCAAGAGAAGCTCCGTGAGATACCGTTTAAACCGCGCCGCAGGAAGCTCTGGAAGCGCAGCTTTGATTTCATCAATATAAGCTTGTGTCAAAACGATCGGAGGAAGATCCGGCTCCGGAAAATAGCGGTAGTCTTCCGCCCCTTCCTTTTGGCGCATCATAATCGTTTCTTTTTTGTCCGGATCAAAGCGATAGGTCCCTTTTTCAATCACTGTGTCAGGGTTTTCGTGAGGATGCTGCGTATAAAGGCGGATCTGACGGCGGATTTCCGATTCGATTGCCATTTCCATGTTGCTGAACGAATTGAGGTTTTTGATCTCGATCCGATTGCGCAGCCCCGTTTCCCCTTTTTTACGCACAGAAATATTGCAATCGACACGAAGAGAGCCCTCTTCCATATTGCAATCCGATGCGTCGATGTATTGCATGACCGCTTTAATCGCCATCGCATAGGCAGAGGCTTCCTTAGGCGAGCGCATGCAAGGCTCAGAGACAATTTCTAAAAGAGGCACCCCCGCGCGGTTGTAGTCCACACCCGCAAACGATGTAAAGTGCTTTAACATTCCCGCGTCATCTTCTAAATGCGCCCGATTGATTTTAAAGTGTTTGGTCTGTCCGCCGACGTCCGCCTCAATATATCCCCCTAACACAATAGGGTGGTCGAATTGAGTGATTTGAAAATTGCGAGGGCTATCCGGATAAAAATAGGACTTACGGTCAAAGGCGCTGATCAAAGGAACTTGAGCGTGCACGGCGCAACCAAACTGAACCGCCTTTTTCACAGCCTCCTTATTCAGGACGGGAAGAGATCCAGGTTGTCCCGTGTCGACAATCCCGATATTGGTGTTTGGCTCATCGCCAAAGCGATTGGAAGCCGAACTAAAGAGTTTCGACTTTGTATTGAGCTGAACGTGGATTTCCAGTCCGATGACCGGTTCCCAATCTTCGTAACATATATCGGACATATTAGACCTCGAAAAGCGGAGGGATGTGAGAGCTGTATTTAGTTTTTTGTTCATAGGCGTAAGCGAACCTGAGCACCTCGCCATCACGGCATTGCGGTCCGAGAATCTGCAACCCAAACGGGCGCTTTTCTCTATTGAAGCCGGAAGGGACGCTGATCGCAGGAAGGCCCGCCATGTTCGCTGCAATTGTATAAATGTCTTGCAGATACATCTGGAGCGGATCTTTCATTTCTCCAAGGCAAAATGTTGTAAAAGGAGAAGAGGGCATCGCGATCACCTGACAGAGAGAAAATGCCTTTTTGAACTGAGCGATGATCTGAGCGCGCACCTTCTGCGCCTTTCTATAGTAAGCATCTTGAAAACCAGAGGAAAGCACATAAGTTCCGAGAAGGATCCTCTTCTTTACTTCCGGGCCGAATCCTTCTTGCTTAGAAAATTCGTAAACCTCATCTAAAGTCTGAGCACGGCTGCTGCGCACGCCATAGCGGATCCCATCGAATCGCGCTAAATTAGTCGAAGCTTCAGCTGTAGCTAGAATATAATAAATCGCAACCGAGTATTTTAATAAGTTGAGATCGACATCGACAATTTCAGCTCCAAGACTTTTAAAAACCTCGATCGACGCTAAGAAATTCTCCTTTGCCGATGCCTCAAGGTCATTTAAAAAACTCCAGGGTACACCAATGGCAGTCCCTTGAATGGATGACTCAAGAGAGGCTAAATAATTTTCTCCCGGTAAATTCAAGCTAGTAGAATCATTAGGACAGTGCCTTCCCAATACTTCCATGGTAAGCGCTGCGTCTTTCACATTTGTTGCGAGCGGCCCAATCTGATCGAGGGAAGAGCCAAAGGCCACAAGGCCATAACGCGACACTCTGCCATAGGTCGGCTTAAATCCTACGATCCCGCAAAAAGCTGCCGGCTGGCGGATCGATCCCCCTGTGTCGCTGCCTAGAGTAATGGGGCATAAACGCGCGGCAACAGCCGCAGCCGATCCCCCGGAAGAGCCTCCTGGCGAGCAGTTAAGGTCCCATGGATTTTTTGTCGGGTGATAAGCGGAATTTTCTGTCGAAGAGCCCATCGCAAATTCATCGAGGTTCATCTTGCCCACAAGAAGCGCATCCTCTTCTTCCAACAGACGCACCACTGTCGCATCAAAAGGAGCTCGATAGTTCTTAAGAAATAAAGAACCGCAGGTGGTGATCTCTCCTTTAATATGGATATTGTCTTTGATCCCTACAGGAATGCCCGCCATCTTGCCGAGCGGCTTGCCGCTTTTGCGTTTTTCATCAAGCCTCTTTGCGAGCTTCTTCAAACGCTCTTCTTCAAAATGCAAAAAGGCCCCGATCTTAGGGTCGTGCGCAGCGATCCGCTGCAGGATAGATTCCGCAATGCTCTCAGCAGAAATTTCGCCTTTTACAAATCGATCGCGCAGGTCAACAGCAGATAAACGGTGCATCGTGTGAATCCTCTCAAGGGTTAGCAAACTTGATGACAGGGGGAACGCGGATCATGCCGCCGACATGCGCCGGCGCATTAGCGAGAAACTGCTCACGGGATAGGGTGTTTTCCACAACATCCTCGCGCGTCACATTCACAAGCGACTCCTGCACGCTCAAACAAGGTTTTACCCCCTCCGTATCGACCTCTTGCAATAGCTCAATGTATTTCAACACTTTTGCTAGATTTTCTTTTAAAGACGCCTTCTCTTCCGAAGAGCATTCGATCCGACAGAGTTTCATCAGATGATCGAGTTCGTTTTCATCAAATTCAGACATAGGGCTACCCATTACCGTTCATTTGCCTTTAAAGTGTAATCCGTTAGCTAGGAAGAGTCAATGGAAATGATCATAAAACACCTCCTTTTAGAGGCGCACAAAGCATTCGCTAAGTGGATGATGAGCCGGTTACCCTCGAACATTCTTCAAGCAATTCCCGTGGAGGTTGTATGCGAATACTAGCAACTTCCGGAATGATGCCGACAAGACGCTCCCACCATAGAGGAGAGAAACTGTCCAACCCCCGAATTTCCCATTCCTCCTGAGGGAGGATCTCTACTAATAGCGATCCAATCAGAAAGCGTAACTCTCTCTTTTGTGAGAAGCTGTTGCTGAATACAGTCTAGTTCTCTAGAACATTGTTTTTTCTCAGAAGACGGGCATTCTGGAGGTACAGAAAAGAGTCTCATGGCACTTACTGCTGTTGTCATTTGGATTTTCCTCCCGATTAATATTCGACGGAGCATAAAGACAAAGATTCTGCCAAGAGCTTGCTTTGTCCTCAATCCAATTTTTTACCATCATCTTTCAGATTGACAACTTACTCATTAATTCGCAAAATTGTTATCGAAAAATTAAAATTGATGTAAGGATTTTCGTGAGAAAACTAAGACTACTTGCTAATTCCCTTCTTCTTGCTACAACTCCAGCAACCTGCCTATGGTTGGATCCAAAAAGGGGTTAGGAAACAAATACCTGCTAATAGCGGTAGATCTCGCATCAATCTCTCTGGTATCCTGGATGTGATCAAGTCCTGATCCAGGAAGATAAAATGTTGAATGCTGAAGCAACCATCAGCTTTTTCCGAAAAATAGAGGCGTCGTATTCAGGAAAAAAAAGGATTCATGTTTTTTGCGATAATGCTAGGTATTACAAGAATAAGGTTGTGACAGAATACCTTGGGACCTCAAAAATAAAGCTGCACTTTTTACCTTCATATAGCCCCAATGTAAACCCAATCGAGCGATTATGGAAGTGGATGAAAGAACGTGTGATTTACAACACCTATTATCGTGAGTTTGAAGATTTTAAATTGGCTGTGTTTGGTTTTTTTACTGCGATTTCCACCCTGGCTGCCGACTCGATATTAGGTCAGGATTTTAGAAGTCGGGTAAGGGACAAATTCAGTCCTATAAACCTTTTAAAGCAAGCCCCCGCATGAATTTTTCAACCACCCGCGAACAAAGTTCGCTAGAGATCACAGAGCTCACAGAGGGAGAAAATAGCCTGTTATTGATCAATTTCAATGTGAAACTATTGCGTGAAGGAATACGTCGATTTAAAATTTAATCCCTCTCTGTGGGCTCTGTGATCTCTAG
>JAIELY010000001.1 GCA_019752555.1 Rhabdochlamydiaceae bacterium | reverse complement strand
ATAATAGAAATAGGGGCTTGCCCCCATCTGTAGCCTGAGACAGATTTAAGAGAACAGAAAGCAGCACAGTACGTTTTGGTACGGGCTGCTTTCTGTTCTCTTAAATGTGGCCAGGATACAATGGGGGCGGTGTGACTCGAACACACGAAGACCGAGGTCGGGGGATTTACAGTCCCCTGCAATTGCCACTATGCGACACCCCCGAAGACAACAAGAAAAAATGCTGGAGAAAGGAATTGAACCCTCAACCGTCCGCTTACAAGGCGGATGCTCTACCATTGAGCTACTCCAGCGTTAGGATGTGAAAGTTATACCAAATGGCATGATTTTCACACAACAAGTTATTTGAGACTCTTCGTTTTTTTTATTTTCTCGAAGAGAAAAGTCTCAAAATATGCCGCCGTCTTTACATGACGGGATTTTTGATCTCCTCAGGTGGTTCTTTTGGCTTTTCATTCAATTGAGTCACTGCACGTTTAAAAAACATGGAAGAGACTCTCGATGTGTCTTGAGATTCTGGTTGGATAGGAAGACCTTGAGTTAAAACACGCGCAGAGAATTTCTTATGCTTGTTTTTTTCCTCGCAGCACTTTTTGTATTTTTTGCCAGAACCACACGGACATGGATCGTTTCGGCCAACTTTAGACATTTCCACCTTATTTCACAATAGCACGTGAGGATACAAAAGAGATCGGAATTTGTCTAGAAAAAAGCCTTTTTCCCTGAGGGCGGACGGAAAATGGGGCTTGAATTGCTCATCCCAATAGGGGTATAATAGCGGCCTTTTAAGAGAAAAAATGAAAGATTTACTACACATCCAACTTCCTGTTGCCCGCCCCCCTTGGACTAAACTCGGCCGCAAACTCGAGAGCATGTGCCGTAAGGCGCTCTATGAGTTTGAGATGCTTGAAGGCACGGATAAGCTGGCCATCGCTTTAAGCGGCGGCAAGGACAGCCTAACGCTGCTTTTTTTGCTCAAAGCCATTTTAGGCAGAGGATTGCCTGACCTTGAGCTCCATGCGATTCATGTGTCTGGGGAATTTTCCTGTGGAGCTGGCATCAGTGAACACTTTATCAAAGGGATCTGCAAAGAGATGGGGGTGAATCTCATTGTCTGCGAATCGACTCAAAAAAGGGAATCATTGGAATGTTACAGCTGCTCGAGAGAGCGGCGCAAGTTAATCTTTGACGCAGCAAAAAGCGTAGGTGCGCATACGATTGCTTTTGGCCACCATCGCGAGGACAGCATCCAGACCCTTCTCATGAACTTACTCCATAAAGCAGAATTTGCAGCGAACCTGCCTAAGGTGCCCATGCGCGATTATGGGATCACCTTGATTCGTCCCCTGATTTATGTTTCAGAAGCAGAAATCCAGGAGTTTGCCAAAATGTATGGCTTTTCTCGCATTACTTGCCAGTGTCCTGTTGGACAAAACTCGATGCGCAAAACAACGAAAGATCTCATTGCACATCTAGAAGAATTCTTTCCCAATGCACGGGAAAACCTCGCACAGGCATCCCTAATGTATGGTTCCAAAAAAGCAAGCCTACCTTAATCGCTGTACATGCATTTGTTCAGTCTGATCACATCATGGCGCTCAAGGCTCAATTGCACTTCAAACGGATTAATGGTAAGATACTTAGCGATTTTATAACTTTGTTTCTTCGTATATTTTCACAGAGGGATGCAATTGATTGCTGGTCGTCTGCAGTAACGCAGATCCAGATGCTTGGAGCGATTCGTTTATGACACGCTCACGTATCTGCTCGACTTTTTGCCAGAGGTCGACACAGAGTTGATGCGAAAGCTCTTGAACAGAAGGGGGTTTTCCATTTGGAAAATAAGCTGAAAATTCGTCATTTATTTTAACAGGCCCTGTAGCTGACATAAAATCTCCTACTTACAAGAACGGACAAAATAACATGCAGATTTGTTTAAGCGCAAACACTCGCATTTACAGCCTACTATCTTTGGCAAATGGCAATGTGTATATTTTTGCCTAGAACAGAGGCGCGTTTCCATGGGCCAAAGTCCAATTTTTGTATTTGTTTGGGTATAATCTTGGCAGTTTATTTTCAAAAAATGCTATATCTAATGAGAGGGCGCTTAGATTGGCGCGTCCCATTTTTTTGACTTAATCTGAGAAGAGAGGCCCATGCACCTTTACGAATTATTGGCTGTTCTTTGCTATTTCACTCTTTTGCTAGCAATTGGAGTATTCTCCTACCGCAAGCATATTTCAGCGACGGATTTTATTATTGGAAATCGCTCTTTAAATTACTGGTTAACGGCGCTAGCAGCGCATGCTAGCGATATGAGCAGCTGGTTGTTTATGGGGTACCCGGCAGTGATTTTGACAGGAGGTCTTTTTAACGCATGGTCAGCAATTGGGCTCATTGTTTTTATGTTTCTCAATTGGCAGCTTATCGCTCCAAAAATCCGGGTGGCAACTGAGCAATACAACAGTTTGACCTTCTCTTCCTTCTTCGAGAGCCGATTAGCAGACACCTCTGGATTGATTCGGGTTTTTACTGCGATCATGCAGCTTGTATTTTATACGATTTACATCTCGTCGGGGCTTGTGGGATTAGGCGTGCTTCTTGAGACGCTCTTTGGCCTCGATTACTATATTGGAATTCTCATCGGGATTGTGATTGTCGTCCCCTATGTGTTTACAGGAGGTTACGTCACTTTAGCCTGGATCGACTTGTTCCAAGGCTTCTTCTTAATGGGCGTCATCATCCTCGTACCTTTGTTTATCATGCCAAAATTTGGCGGCTGGCAAGGGGTGATTCAAGCTGTTACAGCGCAAAAACTATCCACCTCTTTAATTCCCGATTACAGCGCGAAGACAATCTTTGAGATTATCGCAATGACAGCAGGATGGGGGCTCGGCTATTTTGGCCAGCCGCATATTGTGACAAAATTCATGGGGATTCGCAACGTCCATGAGATCGGCAAATCAAAACTCATCGGGATGAGCTGGATGATCATTTCCCTTTCTGCAGCAACTTTAGTGGGAATGGTTGGCATTGCGTTTTTCCATGGAACATTAGCAAATCCTGAAGAGGTGTTTATTGAGATGGTGCGCCAGTCCTTTGCACCCTTCTTGATCGGCTTTATCCTCTGCGCAGTACTCGCTGCGACAATCAATGCAATGAGCTCGCAAGTTCTTGTGCTCTCCTCAAGCTTAACAGAGGATTTTTATAAGAGAATTTTCAATAAGACAGCTTCTTCGAAAGAGCTGTTAATTGTCTCTCGTATTGGCGTGATCCTAGTTTCTGTGATTGCCTATAGCATTGCCTTTGGAAAAGTCAGTTCGATTTATTCGTTGGTCCTATATGCCTGGTCGGGCCTTGGGTCTGCGTTCGGACCTCTTTTGCTTCTTTCTCTGTATTGGAAAAAGGTCAATAAATTTGGAGCATGGAGCGGTATCCTCGCAGGAGGAATTATCGCAGCCATTTGGCCTTATCTCAATAAATTTATTCCTTTTCCTATCCCTGCAATGCTAATCGGTTTTGCCTGCAGCTTAATTCTGAATATTGTCGTGTCTTTAGCTACGCAAAAGCATACGGCTCCTTCAAAAGCTGAGTAAAGAGAATTTTAAAAAGAGCGATTATTACAGTGCACATGTTAAGATCCTTATCTTTTTAGGTGAGTTCATGACACAAAAGCCACGTATTCTCATTACCAATGATGATGGAATTTCTGCTCCAGGAATTAAACACCTCTGGGCAGCTCTTCATGATTTTGCAGATCTTTCCATTGTTGCACCTGCACAAGAGCAATCAGGAGTTGGAGCGGGACTTACCCTCCGCAATCCGTTGCATGTCGATCGCGTCGAATGGGAAAAAGGAACTCCTGCATGGAAGGTATCAGGAACCCCTGCGGATTGCATCAGGATGGGGTTTAGCATTTTGAATGCAAAGCCCGATTTGATTGTCTCAGGGATTAACCGAGGCTCAAACTCTGGCAGGACTGTGCTCTACAGCGGGACTGTAGGCGGCGTCATTGATGGGATTCTACGAGGGGTTCCAGGGGTGGCATTTTCTTGCAGCGATTTTGAAAATCCTGATTTTGCGCTAACAGAAGAGCATGTCCTTCAAATTGTAAAATATATTTTGGAATTTCCTTTGCCCAAAGGGACCCTTCTTAACGTCAATTTTCCCAAGACAGATACCATCAAAGGGGTTCGTTTAGCAAGACAGGGAATGGGCTACTGGATCGAAAGTCCAGAAGAGAGAGTGCATCCAGAGGGCAATAGCTACTACTGGTTAGGAGGGATCTGGAAAGACCACGAGGAGCACGAAGAAAGTGATGTAGCGCTTCTAAATGAAGGGTTCGCAACCGCAGTGCCAATCCACGTGGGAGAGATGACAGATCATGCTATTTTTAAAGACCGAAAAGATGATTTTGCTCATTTTTTTGACAACCGAGCCCGCTCATAAGCATCGAGGCGCACCAAGGCTTCTTGCTGCGCCCTTTCCATGACCTCACGCCCCCCCTCTATCCGATAAATCCTTCTCAATTCTTCTTTTAATGCTAAAGAGAAGGTTCTCTCTTCTGTTTCAAGCAGCTCAAGGTCAGGATTTTTCAATTGAAATTGCCTAGCCTCGATCATGAGATCCACCAATTTTTCAAAATGTTTTTTTAAATTAGGTTCTGCGCGCATCAGCACCTCTCGACTATTGATCTGCTGAAGATCATAAATGAGAGCACGCGTACGCGACTCTCCTTCATGACGAAAGTCATCGAGTGAATTTGGTGCACAGCCAAATAGCAGCAAGAGCAAACAAAGAATAGGTGTCCGTTTCATGTGCACCAATGTATGCTTTTGGGGATAAAGTTAGCAAGGGATGTGGTCTTAACTCATCGGTTTTTCTCTATGAAAGGAAAATTTCCTTGAGGTAAAATAATGGCAAGTTGTATAGTCTGAACTTCGATTTGCAATACTTGTGAGCTTTAGGCCCAAGTTCTCTAAATCGGGCGTATAGCTCAGTTGGTAGAGCTCCTGTCTTACACACAGGCGGTCATAGGTTCGAGTCCTTTTGCGCCCAAAAGCCTTTGGCATCATGGCAAAAAAAAGATGCGGGAGTAGTTCAATTGGTTAGAGCACTGCCCTGTCACGGCAGAAGTTGCGGGTTCAAATCCCGTCTCCCGCGTATTTTTTCTGTACAACAAGACACTCAATCTGTATTTTCAACTTAGCATTTTCCAAGGACTGATTATGGCAGGATCTCACGCGTCTCGAAAAACCCTAGGTCAACACCTGACCTCTTTTTTCTGGCTAGCAACGGGCGCCTTTTTAGCTGCGCTATCGATTAAGATCTTTTTAGTTCCTAACCAGTTAATTGACGGCGGCGTGGTGGGTGTTTCTCTGATTCTCGCCCGCGTCTACGGAGATGCTTACCTCCCCTATTTTTTAATAGTTCTCACACTGCCGTTTCTTTATTTGGCCTATACATTCATTCGGCGCACCTTCGTTATTTATATGTTAGCAGCAGTGGTGCTCTTTGCGGGCTTCCTAATCGCGCTGCAATCGTTCCCGCCCTTTATTAGCGACCCCTTAGAGATTATCGTTTTTGGCGGCGCTATTTTGGGTATTGGCTGCGGATTAATTATAAGACACGGCGGCTGCCTAGATGGCACTGAGATTCTTGCGATCATCATAAATCGCAAAAAAGGGTTTACAGTCGGTCAAGTGGTTCTTTTCATCAACGTCTTCATTTTTGCCGCATATGGATGGATCTTCCAAGACTGGCACATCGCATTGCGTTCACTCATGACCTATATCGTCGCTTTTAAAATGATCGACCTTGTCATTGTAGGTCTGGATGAGCTTAAATCTGTACTCATCATCTCTTCCAAGCCTAAAGAGTTAGGCTCTGTGATTATGAGCGAAATGGGCGTCGGCCTAACTTTTATGCATGGTAAAGGGGGCTTTTCAGGTGATACGCGTGAAATTCTTTTTGTAATTATTGAACGTTTAGATCTCTCTGAACTTAAAGAAATTGTGCTCAAAGAAGACCCCAGCGCATTCATGGCAATCGAAGATTTGCATGAGGTTGTTTATGGCAAGCAAGCCTATGTGCCGTATAAAAAACGTCAAAAAGGCAAATCTTTAAAACGATCACACTGATTGATGATCTGCAACAGATAAGTACCGTATTCGCTTAAGCCAAATTTTTCTGCGAGCTTCATTAATTGCGATTCATCAATAAAGCCCATTTGATAAGCAATCTCTTCAACACACGCTATCTTGATTCCTTGACGCATTTGAATTGTCTGAACATATGCAGATGCTTGCTGAAGAGCTTCATGAGTCCCAGTATCAAGCCACGCAAAGCCCCGTTCTAAAATACGCAAATGAAGGTCTCCCCTCTTAAGATAAGCGAGGTTAACGTCTGTGATTTCATATTCATTGCGGAGCGAGGGTCTAAGCGTTCTTGCAATTTCTATCACTGTGTTGTCATAAAAATACAAGCCGGTTACAGCAAAACGCGAAGTCGGATGGGCGGGTTTTTCCACAATATTTGTTACGCGCAACTGCTTATCGAATTCAACAACTCCATAACGCTCTGGATCATTCACTTCATATCCAAAAATAATCGCGCCTTGTTCAAGATTGCGGCAAGTAGCGAGAATGCCCTGCAGCTGTTGGCCATAGAAAATGTTATCGCCTAAAACAAGCGCAACACTTTCCTCTCCAATAAAATCTTCAGCAATTAAGAATGCTTGAGCAATCCCTTCGGGCTGCTGCTGAATTAAGTATGAGATTTGAAGTCCCAAGTGGGTACCATCTCCCAAAAGCGCTTGAAATCGAGAGAGATCCTCAGAAGTAGAGATAATTAAAATTTCGTAAATCCCTGCCATCATCAGTACAGACAAGGGATAATAGATCATCGGTTTATCATAAACAGGAAGCAGCTGCTTACAAACACCCAGTGTCACAGGATACAACCGAGTTCCTTTTCCACCTGCTAAAATGATTCCCTTCACGATGACAACTCGCTAAAGAAGTTTATAAATTCCGGGAAGCCCGCGAAAATGCTCTTTATAATCAAGACCATACCCAACAACAAAATGATTTTCAATTTCGAAAAGAATAAAATCAGGTCGATAGCGGACAGTGCGCGAGAGGTTCTTGTGAAGCAAAACAAGAGACTTAAGACTCAAAGGAAGCTTCACCTTGAGTGCCTCCATAATGCCTTTTAGAGTATTCCCCGAATCGAAAATATCATCCACAACAAGAACATGTCTTCCGGAACAATCGATTTCATCTAACCCTTGAATCTTAAGCTCGCCGCGCTCTTTGCCCCTCTCTCCATAACTAGAGGCCCTTAAATATTCGAGAGTACAGGGCACCTGTATCATACGCATGAGATCAGCTACAAGACAAATGGCCCCTTTCATGACCATAAGGATCATCAACTCTTGTCCTTTATACATCTCATCGATCTCTAAAGCTGCTTTTTGGACTTGGGATCTAATCTGCTCAGGATCGATGAGAGTCTCGAGTTGCGTCATGATTCAGACATTAAGTTAAACTGACACCCTTCCAAAATGAGTTGGTCAATATAAGTAATCGTATAATCATTATTGAGAAACTTGCTGTCTTCGAACATATATAAGTGAAAAGGAATTGTCGTGTGAACGCCTCCAATATGAAATTCGCGCAGCGCACGCTTAGCAACCGCGATTGCCTCAGCACGCGTTTTTCCCTTTACAATGAGCTTAGCGATCATCGAATCGTAATTCGGCGGAATCCGATAGCCCGAATAGCATGCAGTATCATTTCGAACATGCGGTCCTCCCGGAAGAATGAAATGTTCCAAAGTCCCAGGTGATGGAGCAAAATGATTTGATGGATTTTCTGCATTAATTCGGCACTGGATCACATGCCCCTCAAAAGTGATATCTTTCTGCTTTAATTGCAGCTTTTCTCCCATTGCAATACGGATCTGCTCTTTAACCAAATCAACGCCTGTCAGCTCTTCTGTCACAGTGTGTTCCACCTGAATGCGTGTATTGACTTCCATAAAATAGAAGTTCATTTTTTCATCGAGTAAAAACTCAACGGTTCCCGCAGAATGGTAATTGGCAGCACGCGCAATATTAACCGCTGCCTCTCCTACTTTTTTACGCAGAGAAGGGGTTAATATAGGACTTGGAGCTTCCTCAATCAGCTTTTGACGGCGGCGTTGGATTGTGCAATCACGCTCGCCTAAATAGAGGTAATTACCATGTTTATCTCCGAGAATCTGCACTTCGATGTGCCGTGGATTCACAATCATCTTCTCAAGATAAACATCTGGGTTGTTAAAACTAACTTCTGCTTCCGTGCGCGCAGCGGCAAACTGACGGACAAATTCATCGGGGTCATGCGCAATGCGGATCCCCTTTCCACCACCCCCTGCAGAAGCTTTGATAAAGATGGGAAAACCAAGCCGCTTCGCTTCTTTTAAGCCCACATTAACATCTTCAACAATCCCATCTGTACCAGGGATAACAGGACACTTGACACTTTTAGCAGTCGCCTTTGCTTTTGCCTTATCTCCTAGCAGCGATATCGTTTCTGGAGAAGGACCAATAAAATTGAGTCCGCAGCTTTTGCAAATCGAAGCAAAATTCGCATTCTCGCTCAAAAACCCATACCCAGGGTGGAGTGCATCTGCCCCTGTAATCTCACATGCGGAAAGAATGTTTGAAATTTTGAGATAGGATTTTTGAGAGGGCGCCTCTCCGATACAAATCGCTTCATCTGCATGGAGAACATGAAGCGCTTCTGCATCAGCAAGAGAATACACCGCAACAGTTTGTAGACCAAGATCATGGCAAGCGCGTATGATTCGAACGGCGATCTCGCCGCGATTAGCAATAAGTATCTTTCGCATAACAATTATACAATCCGCATGATTTTGGTTCCGAATTCGACAGGATGAGCGTTATCCACAAGGATTTCTGCAATCACACCTGCAACTCCTGCTTTCACCTCATTCATCACCTTCATCGCTTCGATGATGCAAACAACTGTATTCTCATCTACCCGATCTCCCACTTTCACAAAATGAGGATCGTCGGGCGATGGAGAAGCATAAAACGTTCCTACCATAGGAGATGTGACATAACGCCCTTCTTTTATTTCCTCTACAGGATGAGGCTTATGGGGAACAGAGGCTGCAGTCGGCGCCGGATGAAACACAGGGGGATAGGAAGGCGCTACAGAGTGATGCACTACAGGGGCATGTTCGTCTTGACGAATGAGATGAAGCTCATCGCCTGTTTTCTTCTTAATCTTGAGCTCTTTCATGCCCGCACGTTCCATCGCGGCCATTAGTTCTTTAATATCTTTTAGTTCCACACGTCCTCCAGCCTAATTATACCCGTTGGATATATTCGTTTGTTTGGGTATCTACTTTAATAATATCGCCCGACTCGACAAACATCGGTACTTCGATTTTTGCACCGGTCTCGAGTATTGCCAGCTTCGTCGCGTTAGCAACATGGGCCGCAAGCTGGCTCTCTTCTGTTTTGACAACCATAAGCTCTAAAAATTGAGGGAGCTCTACAGAAAAAATCGAATCTCCATAAAACATCGCCTTAAGATCTGTCCCTTCTTTGAGATAGTGGATTTTATCTCCAATAATAGAGGAGGGCACAAGGACCTGCTCGAGATTTCCGATATCTAAAAAGAGATAATCCTTTCCTTCCAAATACAAAAATTCCAGTTTACGCTCTGTCAGCGAGACATCCTGAACCGACTGGTTCAATTTAAAGTTCTTTTCAACCACCTCATCGCTCATCAGATCTTTGAGCTTTGTCTTCATGAAAGGCACGCCTTTCGCAACCGTTACCTTAACGCATGATTCTACCCTGTATATCTTCCCATCTAAGGAAAGTGTCATTCCAGGTGTGAGTTGATTGCTCGTCGTCATTGTGTCAATATCCCTTTAAAAAATAGAAAACGTCATTAAGCTAGAAATGATTTCCTTAAGCTCTTTCAGATGCGAGATCACGTAATCGACATCGCTCTTAAAGCCGGTAGAATTCAAACCTCTTCCCCAACGGATCTGAATTGTCTTACATCCCAGCTCTCTAGCAGGAGCGAGATCGATCGGAATCCGATCTCCGCACACCGCAACTTCCGAGGAAGAGTAACCTAAATCTTCAATAATTTTTTTATAGTAAATTTTCTTATTGCGTTCTTCTGAAACTGCAATCTTACTAAATAATCCAGAATCAATACCAGCTTTTTTCAGCTTTGCCATCTGCTGAACTGGCTTTCCTATGGTTACAAGAGCCAGCTGATGCTCGAGGGCAAGCTCATTTAAGACCTCTTTGGCGCCTTCAAGGGAAAATACCGGAAGATCCTCTGGAATATTTTCATAGACCTCTTTAATTCCCACCTCTAAAAGAGAAGAATCCGCATTCAAAATTTCTAAAAATTCTGCAAGGGAGCGGCTCGAGCTTTCAGCAGTAGAATCTAATCGCTTTAGCAACTCGAGTCCATCTTCAAAATCTGGCAGCTCCAAGCCCTTTTCGACCATGCGGCGCAGAGCATCCTCAAGCTTGACTGGAGTGATACAGCCGGAAGTATCGATTAACGTGTCGTCTAAATCAAAGATGATTAACAATTTTCATTAACTCTTGTGCTAATTTTCTAGAATCGTGCCGGATCAAATTGCGTTTAAGCATGTCTTTCTTTAACTGCTCGCGCGGCTCTCCTAAGAGGGAAGTACAGATCACACGACCATCATGAAGATCGTTTTCGACAAGGTCCCCTTCTTCCGAGTATACATCGATAAGCTCTTGAGGAGGTTGTTGATTATTGACAAGGATGAAATCAAAAATATCTTTTCCAACATAGCGCTTGATCTCTTCCAAATAATTACTCACCTTAAATCCAGTGGTCTGCCCTTTGCGGTTCATCAGATTAACAACAAATATTTTCATCGCAGTAGAACGACGCATCGCATCGCTAACACCTTCTACCAAAAAATTTGGAATCAAAGAAGTGTGCAATCCCCCGGGGCCAACAACAATTAAGTCGGCATTCATTATCTCGTGAATAGCATGAGGATTTGCCTTAGGAAAAGGCTCTAGGTAAATGGTTTTATATCCTTGATCAATCTCTTGAGAAAGATAGATCTCCTTCTCCCCTTCTAGCAACTTGCGATTGTTAAGGATCATCTTCAATCGAACTTGGTGGGTTGTGACAGGCATGACCTTGCCTTTGATAAACAAAATCTTTCCCATCTCCTCAACGGCTTTTTCAAAACTTCCTGTCACCTTTTCTAATGCAGACAAAAGAAGATTTCCAAAACTGTGCCCTTCAAGACCGCCATTTTCAAAACGGTAATTCATCAAAGAGCGCATCATGTTCGAAGAGTTCGATAAGGCCACTAAACACTGACGCACATCTCCAGGAGGAAGAACACCTAATTCATCGCGTAATATACCCGTGCTTCCCCCATCATCTGCCATTGAAACAATGGCACTGATATCCACAGGATAATTTTTAAGGCCGCGCAACACGGAAAAATTCCCTGTTCCTCCACCGATGACAACGATCTTCTTCATGTGCGCATTCCTTTAAATGTTGAAATCGCATCTTTCATATTCGGAGCTGCAAAAAGATAGGTTCCCGACACAAACACATTGGCTCCTGCATCTAAACATTGCTTACCTGTTTCAGCATTAATCCCCCCATCCACCTGAATGTCAAACGGAGGCAGCTCGTCTGCTGAGCCGACAACCCCTCCTTTTCGAATTCCAAGCTGATCGCAAACGCTGCGGACAAACTGGATTTTTTCCAACACCTCCGGCATAAACGCCTGACCACCAAAGCCCGGGTTAACCGTCATGAGTAAAATCAGATCGCATTTATCCAAGTATTTAGGAATGAGGGAAGCAGATGTTTCAGGACAAAAGGCTAACCCCGCCTGAATATTACAGCGTCGAATGAAGTTCAGTGTCTCCTCGACATCCTCTGTTGCTTCTAAATGAATCGTAATTCTATCAGCCCCCGATTGGACAAACGATTCGATATAATCATAAGGATTATAGACCATTAAATGCACATCAAGAAATAAATTTGTCCCGCGATTAATCGCCGCTGTCGCACGCGCGCCCAACGTAAGGTTTGGGACAAAGTGACCATCCATAATATCAATATGTACAGCGTCAGCTCCCGCCTCTTCAATTCGCTTGGCTTCTGCAGAAAGCTGCCCAAAATCCCCAGAAAGTATCGACGGAGCCACCTGAATGGGCCAATGTTTCTTTTGCGTCTTCATTCCTCACCTCCCCAAATAATCAATTTTGGCCTTTCTTCGGAAATTTATGCAACAAATACCAGACAAGGGCTATACCGAGAGCCCTTCCAAAACTTGAATTTGGGTACAAAGAGAAATCCGTTTCATCCATTCCGCTCTAAGATCCATATCTTCACTTTGAAAAATGACACCTTCGCACAAACAATCAAACACCTGCAGCGACATGCGGACAAGTTGCGATCCAGGAATCCGAAGAACAGAGGCAATCTCGTTAGTTTTTTCTTTAAAATCAACTGAGCCATTAAAATTCATTAAGTAAATTGCCTTTGCATCTTCTTTTCGAAAGCAAACACCTCCCTTTTTGCCATCAAGAACATCCAAAAGCATGCAAAACAAAGTTTTAAGCCGCTCTGGGGAGACAAAACTGCGCATTTCGATCGGATAGATCGAATGAAAAAAATTCTCCAAAAGAGACTCTTCTTTTTTCCCCAATTCGCCGCATAAATTCTTTAGCACAGTAAATTGCTCTTCTTGTTTTGCAATCATTCCCCCATTGAAATCACGCACCTCTCCGACAATCCTTTGAAGCTCGGTTTTTACATGATGACGCGCTTTCAAAAGATCAACAGAATGATCTGCCCTCAAAAAACACAAAGCCGACAGTTTGACCCGAAAAACTGTAGCCTCTTTTGCGTATTTTTTCCGCAGCATTCCGACTCTTTTAATCCGATCAGAATAAAATCTTAATTCAGTATCAGCTTTCTGAAACATCTCTTCGATAGAAATGTGGGGCTCAACATGGCTTAATAGACGCAATAAGACAATCGTAAATGAAAGCTCTTCATCCGCTTGCCCGTCAAAAGAGATAATGACCTGAGGCAAGTCTTTGGGAAATTTGAGCTGTTGAGCTAAAGTGATGATGTTGCGCATCACCTCCTCTTCATTACGCGGCATAAATAAAGGCCGAGTCAACTTCTCTACGCCGGCTTTCAATTCTTGAGGAAGCAATTGTCTTAACCGTTGAATCTCGCTTAAACTGAATTCGCCGCCTGCATCTTTTTCCACCTCAAGATACAGCAACTGAATTCTAGACTCATTTACTAAATGAGTTAAGTAAGAGCCTTCCACCTCATGCACATCAGAAAGGTGAAGTTTAATCCCCTCTAACAAATGACGCTTCTCAAAAACTTCTGTCTCATTGAAAAAATTAATCCCAACAACAATCCCAAGCACTCTCTTATTTCCAAAGGGAAGCTGAAGAGTGGTTTTAGAAAATTTTAAACGCACATGCCTCTCATGCGGCGCTTCTTCCAGCTGCAGGGCAAGATCTCTTTCAAATAGATAAAACACATACACAATTCGACTCATCAGCCGATACTCACGGGCAGACTTAAACTCTCTACCGCACATCACCAAAAAATGCTGCATGAGTCGAAAAATTTCATCATCAAACTCTTCGGGACGTTTTTTAAGAAAGGACAAAATCCTCTCTTGAATCAAGGTTGTTTTTTCATCTCCCGATAGCCCTTTAATCTCAAGCATCCGATGCGCGTGATAAACCGAAACCAATCCTAATTTAATTTCAGATTCCAAAACAGGCAGCGTCTGCCGCACCATCTCCCACTGACTGGAATCCTCTAAAGAAATCGCAATTTCACAAAAAGTAAATAATTCCTGACCCCATTCAGGAAGCTTAAAATCGCAGCAAAAAAACGTCGGCATCAGAAGCCGCCTTCCAGGCAAAAGCCAGCGAGTGACCATTTCGTAGAAAAACTTAACTCCATTGATACGATGACGACACACAAGTGAAAGGGATAAATGATTGGAACTTCCCTGATACTCCTTCCACTGCAGAGAGGGAAGTTTCTTGAAAAAATCTAGTAAAATTTTGTCATCTCCATCAAAAAGATCTGGAGAGACCAATCGATTTAACGCGGCACGGATGGAGTTCTGATAAAGAAGACTGCGAGAGATGTCTAATGATTCGTTAAAAACAGTTTCAATCGCCGGAAATTGCCGGGAGGAAACTTGACTTTGCATTTTCACCCCTCTTCTATTTCATAACAACAAGCCCGTCCCGCTTTGCCAAAATCTGCATTGCCGCGCGAAGCGCTAACGGGACCAGGTCTGCTTAATCCAATTCTTGTTCCTAATGATTCTTTTAAATCCACATCAAAAAAAGAGCGCACATGTAAATTCACACCATTTTGAGCCGCTAATTGAATGCATCTGGGGTGCAATACCTTTGCCCCCTTTAACACAACCGCCAATGCTTCATCGTAGGAAAGATACGGAAAGACACTCGCTGAGGGGTCCATTTTGGGATCGTCAGAACAAATCCCTGGAACATCTTTATAAAATTCAACGCAGCTAGCACCTAGCGCGACAGCCAAAGCAACGGCTGTCGTATCGGATCCTCCCCGCCCAAGGGTCGTTATTTCGCCCCTTGTACTTACCCCCTGAAATCCGGCAACAATGACAACTTTTCCAAGGTCCAACTGCTGCTGCAATCGATGCGGGCGCACATCGATAATACGGGCATCAAAATGGCAAGGCGTCGTAATGATTCCCGATTGGCTCCCGGTAAAACTAATGGCATCCTTTCCCTTTGAATGTAAAGCCATTGCAAGAAGAGCAATGCTGACTCTCTCACCTGTCGTCAGCAACATGTCAAGCTCTCTTGGAGGCGGCGAAGGATGAACTTGACGCGCTAAAGACAACAATTGATTTGTCGTATCCCCCATGGCGCTTACCACCACAACAACATGAGCCTTAGAATGCCGATTTGCAATGATCTCAGCAATCTGGGCAAATTGCGCCGGGTGAGCCACAGAAGCTCCGCCAAATTTCATCACAATTGTTTCCATAATATAACTAACTATTTACTATGTATCGATTCGAATCACAACAACTTCAACATCTCGAGATATTTAGGTATAAATCATTCAAACACCTATACTGAAAAAACTTCAAGAGCGAAAAAACTTTACACACCGATCCCCTTAGAAAATGGAACCGCTTTTTTTCCATTGATTTTATTACGAATCTTTTGATACGCTCTTCCCTTGACCTATAAACTAGAGGAGCAACCCTTAAAATGTCCAAAACAACTCACCACGATTGGAACGACAGCAAAGTCATTGACGATGTCGATTTTCATGAAGAAGACGCAAAACAATTCCAAAGCCTACTGAATCGCAAAGAAGAAGCCGCAGGCACAGGCTCCGTATCCGCTATGAGCACGGGGCAAATTTTAAAAGGCAGAATTGTCGAAATCACAAAAGACTTCGTCGTCGTCGACGTCGGTTTAAAATCAGAAGGGCTTGTTCCTATTAACGAATTTCCCGATCCAAATGAGCTGTTTTTAGGCACAGAAGTCGAAGTCTATCTGGATCAAGCCGAAGGTGAAGATGGACAGATCGTTCTCTCCCGTGATAAGGCACGCCGTCAACGTCAGTGGGAATACATCGTCAACCACTGCAACGAAGGCTCGATCGTTAAAGGAAAAGTGATTCGCAAAGTCAAAGGCGGCCTAATGGTCGATATCGGCATGGAAGCATTCCTTCCAGGCTCGCAGATCGATAATAAGCGCATTAAAAACCTCGATGAATTCCTCGGGCAGACATACGACTTTAAAATCCTTAAGATCAATACTGAGCGTAAAAACATCGTCGTTTCTCGCAGAGAACTTCTAGAAGAAGAGCGTATTTCTCGCAAAGCTGAAATGCTCGAGAATATCAACGAAGGAGAAGTGAGAAAAGGGATCGTGAAAAACATCACCGACTTCGGCGTCTTCCTTGACCTCGACGGTATCGACGGCCTCTTGCATATCACCGACATGACATGGAAGCGTATTAAACATCCTTCAGAAATGGTCGCGCTAGGTCAGGAACTCGAAGTGATGATCCTCCACGTCGATAAGGACAAAGGACGCGTTGCTTTGGGAATGAAGCAAAAAGAATCTAATCCATGGGAAGAAATCGAACACCGTTATCCGCCAGGGACTAAAGTCCACGGCAAGATCGTTAATCTCGTCCCCTATGGTGCTTTTATCGAAATTGAGCCAGGCATCGAAGGACTCATCCACGTCTCTGAAATGTCATGGGTAAAAAATGTCACTGATCCTAGCGAAATCGTGCAAAAAGGCGATGAAGTCGAAGCAATCGTGCTTTCTGTTCAAAAAGAAGAAGGAAAAATCTCTTTAGGCATCAAACAAACCGAAAAAAATCCTTGGGATGATGTCGAAAGAAAATATCCTATTGGCAGCAGCGTCACTGCAGAGATCCGCAATTTGACAAATTACGGCGCTTTTGTCGAGCTCGAACCTGGAATCGATGGATTAATCCACATTTCCGATCTAAGCTGGATAAAAAAAGTGTCCCATCCTTCTGAAGTATTGAAAAAAGGAGACAAGGTAGAAGCTATTGTTCTCTCCGTCGACAAAGAAAGCAAAAAGATCACTCTCGGCGTGAAGCAACTGAGCAACAATCCTTGGGAAAGCATCGAAAAGACAATGCCCGTAGGAACTCTTGTCAAAGGAATTGTCACAAAAATCACTGCGTTCGGAGCTTTTGTTGAGCTCGACAATGGGATCGAAGCTCTCGTCCATGTGACAGAACTCTCTGATCAACCCTTTGGAAAAGTGGAAGATGTGATCAATAAAGGCGAAGAAGTCACAGCAAAGGTCATTAAGCTCGATCCAGAACACAAGAAAATTGCTTTGTCTATCAAGGACTTCTTGATTGATAAAAACAATGTAAATCACGATGACATTGTCGTCGGCGCATCTAAACCACGTGCGACGAGCAAAAAAAAGAAGGCTGAAAAGCCAGATGCTGAAGAATCCGCTAAAGAAGAAAATTCTTCTGAGGACAACGGATAATTCAGAACGTTGAGCCGCAGGCCGAAAGGTTTGCGGCTCCAAGCCGTGCTTTATTGAACGCAGGCTCAACATAGCCTGCGTTTTGTCGTCTTAGATGCATTTGAGTAACCTTTCGAGACCGTTACTTAAGCTCTATAGACCTTAAAAAATTGTACGTATCATGGTCTCAAAAATTAGAGTTTGTTCTACAATCAAGAGCATTCTCAAAATAGGGTTAAGGGGCTTTTTTCGAGATGAATAAAGATCTAGTCGCCATCTTTGAATACTTAGAGAGAGAAAAAGGGATTAAGCGCGATATCATCATTGCTGCGATTGAAGAATCACTGCGTGTGGCCGCCCGCAAAAGCGTGAGAGGATTGCTCAATGTCTCCGTGCAGATCAATTCTAAAACAGGCAATATCGACGTCATCGCTCAAAAGGAAGTTGTCGACAAAGTCACAATCCCTGACGAAGAAATCTCCATTGAAGACGCACGCGTCCTCAACCCCTACTGTGAAATCGGGCAATGGATCGATATCTCTGTCACACCTGAAGACTTCGGACGGATTGCCGCGCAGACAGCACGTCAAATCATTGCACAAAAGCTCAAAAGCGCAGAGCGAGATGTCATTTACGAAGAATATCGACACCGAATCAACGAAATCATCTCTGGATCCGTTAAGCGGATCGTTCGTGGAGCTACTCTTATCATCGATCTTGGAAAGGTTGAAGCTGTCCTTCCCGATCGATTCTATCCTAAAACAGAAAAATATAACGTAGGAGACAGAGTTCAAGCTCTGCTGCTAGAAGTACGCGATACAGAAAACGGCGGAGCCGAGGTCATTCTGTCTCGAAGCCACCCAGAATTTGTGGCCCAGCTCTTTTCACAAGAGGTTCCTGAAATTCACGATAACACTATTGTTATTGAACGCATTGTTCGAGATGCCGGCTACCGTACAAAGCTCGCAGTCCGCTCTCAAGATCCCAAAATTGACCCTGTGGGCGCTTGTGTTGGGATCCGCGGCAACCGCGTTAAAAACATCATTCGAGAACTCAACAACGAGAAAATCGACATTATCCCCTTCTCGGAAGACCCCATCCAACTTCTGCAGAGCGCTTTAGCTCCTGTTGAAATTAAAAAAATCAGCGTCAGTGAAGATGGCAACGATATTTCTATTGTCGTTTCAGATGAAGACTATCCTGCAGCCCTTGGAAAACGAGGGATGAATGCAAGACTCAACGGCGATCTAGCGAATGTTGAGCTCCATGTACAAAAAATGAGCCAATACCAAGCTGTCATGAGTGTTGAGCTCGCTCAACTCGCTTCATCCGATGATCCTTCTCTTGATGAACCGCTTGCAATCGAAGGGATCAGCAGCATGATCATCGAAAGCTTGAGTGGAGCTGGTTTTGATACTTTGCGTAAAATTTTGACTGCAACACGCGAAGAGCTCGCCACTATCCCTGAAATCAGCGTGGAGATGGCGGATAAGATTGCAAATAAGATTATGGAACAAATACGCAAAAAGAGGGTCTAACCGTTGGCCAAGAATTTAAAGATTAATATTAAAAATGCTCAACTTGCGGAAGCGCTTAAGCTCGGTCAGATTAAGAAACCCTCTGCGGCGAAAAAGAAAAAGGCTGACGAAGCTGTTGAATCCCCTCCTGCTGAGACAAAACCAGTGGAAGCGGCCCCTGCAGCACCTGTTGCAGCTGAGCGAGCAAGTCCCC
Organism: Rhabdochlamydiaceae bacterium; assembly: GCA_019752555.1. Classification (GTDB taxonomy): domain Bacteria; phylum Chlamydiota; class Chlamydiia; order Chlamydiales; family Rhabdochlamydiaceae; genus JAGVMG01. Next base: position 120,253 of record JAIELY010000001.1, on the reverse strand, counting down.
CAGAACCCCCTTTAGCACCAGTTGAAAAACAACAGGCTGAAGAGCCAGTTACAAAGGCTGAGCCGCCTGCCTCTGAGCCAAAAGCAGAAGAACAAAAACGAGCTCCAGCTCCAGCGGAAACACCGCACCCAGGCTATCACAGGCCAAGACCTACAGGTTCCTCCTACCCTTATCAAAAACGGGATGCTGGTCCAAGTGGAGATCGCCCCTCTTACCCTCCGCGTGAAGGAGGAGGCTACCCTTCCCGTGAAGGGGGAAGACCTTCTTACCCGCCGCGCGAAGGAGATCGACCTTCTTACCCTCCCCGCGATGGCAACAGGCCTTCCTACCCCCCTCGAGACGGAAGCAGACCGCCCTATCAACAAGGCAGCCGTCCTCCTTATCCACCGCGCGATGGAAGCAGACCTCCTTACCCGCCACGGGACGGAAACCGTCCTCCCTACCAAGCTGGCGGCGCTAGACCCCCTTATCAACAAGGCAGCCGTCCTCCCTATCCTCCTCGCGATGGAAGCAGACCCCCTTACCCGCCGCGCGACGGCGCTAGACCCCCTTACCAACAAGGACCAAGACCCGCTGTTCCTCCCAAAGACGCTCCTCTTAAAGAGGGAGCGCGCGAAGAGCCGCACAAAAAAGTCGTTAAAGGACCTGATGAAAAAGCAGGATTTAAAGAATTTCGCGACTTCAAGTCCACACGCAAAGGAGTCGGACCTGAACGCTCTTTCGATGTGCGCGACAGGCAAGGATTACGCGACGCTCAAGATGAGCAAAGCTGGAGAAAGCGGCGCCCATCGCATAAAGCGCGTCCCATCGCTCAAGAAGAAGTGATTCGGCCTAAAGAGGTGAAGGTCCGCATACCGATTACAATTAAAGATCTCGCAGCAGAGATGAAACTAAAAGCATCACAGCTTGTTTCTAAACTCTTCATGAAAGGCGTTATCTTGACATTGAACGATTTTCTTGATGACGAAACAACCATTCAACTTCTCGGCCATGATTTTGATTGCGAAATCAAAATCGACACTTCTGAAGAAACGAGGCTTCGCATTACAGACAAAACCATTAAACAAGAAATTCAAGAAGCAAATCCAAGCGAGCTTATTTTACGTCCGCCAGTGGCGGCGTTCATGGGTCACGTGGACCACGGCAAAACTAGCCTAATCGATGCGATCCGCAAGTCCGATATCGCAGCTGGAGAGGCGGGCGCGATCACCCAGCATATCGGCGCATTCAAATGCCATACTGCAGTCGGCGACATAACGATCCTCGACACACCTGGTCACGAAGCGTTTTCTGCAATGAGAACGCGAGGCGCTGATGTCACAGACATCGTAGTCCTTGTGGTAGCTGGCGATGAAGGGCTGCGCACACAGTCTCTTGAAGCTGTAGCTCAAGCTCAAGCGGCAAATTGTCCGATCATTGTTGCACTTAACAAATCAGACAAGCCGAACTTCAATGCGGACAATGTGTTTAGACAGCTCGCTGATCAAAACTTGCTTCCAGAATCGTGGGGTGGTACAACAATCACCGTCAATTGTTCTGCCGTTACAGGCGATGGAATTAAAGAACTGCTTGAAATGCTTGCACTTCAAGCTGAAATCCTAGAGCTGAGAGCCAATCCTAATACCCGCGCACGCGGTACTGTCATCGAATCAGAAATGCATAAGGGGATGGGCGCTGTCGCAACCGTTCTCGTCCAAAATGGAACATTGCGTTTAGGCGACGCGGTCGTTTTCGCACAAAACTACGCTCGCATTAAAACAATGCAAGATGAACATGGACGAGATATGATCTCCGCAGGACCATCAACCCCTGTTAAAGTTACAGGACTCTCTGGTCTTCCTGAAGCGGGATCTGAATTTATTGTCGTTGCCAATGAAAATGAAGCGCGCGAAGTGGCTCAAAAACGGCAAGAAGGCAAACGCCATGCTCAGCTCCAAATGAAACGAGGAGGGCTCGAGACTTTTCAAGCTCAGCCGAAAAAAGTCCTTAACCTTATCGTTAGAGGCGATGTCCAGGGCTCTGTTGAAGCATTAAAAACATCGCTTGGTAAAATTGAGTCGAAAAAAATCGAACTCAACATTATTTCGTCAGGCGTTGGAGAAATTTCAGAGTCGGATGTTCAATTAGCTGCGGCATCCAAGGCGACTATATTGGGCTTCCACACTCAAATTGAAAGACACGCTGAGTCGCTGATCAAACAGCTAAAGGTAACTGTCCGGTTGCATGACATCATCTACCATGCTGTCGATGATATCAGAGCAATCATGCTCAGCCTTCTCGATAAGATTGCCCACGAGGTCGACACAGGTTCTGCTGAGGTAAAAGCTGTCTTTAAATCCTCTCAGCTGGGCGTCATTGCAGGCTGCATGGTCCTCGACGGAACAATCAAGCGCTCTCATCATATGCGTATTTTAAGAAATAATGAAGTGGTGTGGAAAGGGGCGATCGCCTCTTTAAAACGCGTTAAGGAAGATGTGCGCGAAGTGTCTAAAGGATATGAATGCGGGATCCTCCTGCAAAACTACAATGATGAAAAAGTCGGCGATATCCTTCAGGCTTACGAGATCACTTACTTACAACAAGAGCTATAATAGACCTATGGTAAAAAATCGTATTGTTCGACTCAATTCCTTATTAAAAGAGGTTATCTCCGAAGTGATTCGGCGCGATGTGCGCAACCCGCATGTCAACCAGCTCATCACGGTGACACAAGTCGAGATCACAAAAGATTTGCACCACGCAAAGGTATCTATTAGCGTTATCGGTACACCTCAAGAAAAAGAAGAGACGATTAAAGCCCTGCAGTCCGCTGCGGGCTTTATCGCCATCCAATCTTCAAGGAAAGTTGTGATGCGCTATTTTCCTGCTCTGACATTTAAACTCGACTCTTCTGTCGACCATCAGTTCAAAATTGACAGCCTCCTGACAGAAATTCACAACGAGCAAAAATCCCGCCAAACACCTCCAGCGAAGGGAAACGATTCAGATGTTGCGAGCGAGTGATCACATCACCGGCATTCTTCCTCTGAATAAGCCAGCTGGAAAAACATCCTTTGCAATGGTAGCGCTCTTGCGCAAAGCCACAGGCATCCAAAAAATCGGGCATGCGGGCACCTTAGATCCGTTTGCGACAGGTGTCATGGTCATGCTTATCGGAAAAGAATTTACTAAACTCTCCGATCAATTTCTCCATCAAGATAAAGAATACCATGCAAAACTCCATTTAGGCATCGCAACGGATACCTATGATTGCGATGGTCAAGTCATCGCCACATCTTCAACCCTTCCGACTTTAGCCGAAATTGAAGAGGCTCTTTTAGGATTTCAAGGAACGATCCTTCAAACACCTCCGATGTTCTCCGCAAAAAAAGTGGCAGGAAAAAAACTCTACGAACTTGCACGCAAAGGGATCACAATCGAAAGAGAACCTGTGCCTGTAACCCTCCGCACAACAATCCTTAACTATGCCTATCCCTATCTTGAGATCCATGTCCACTGCACAAAGGGCACCTATATCCGCACTCTTGCGCATGAGATCGGATTACAACTTAACTGCGGAGCGCACCTCTGTGCTCTTACGCGCACAAGATCTGGCACCATCACTCTTGACACTTGTTGCGATGGCTCCCAAATTCTCGATCCTTATTACCTCTGGCAAGATTATTTGTTGGCATCAATACCGCTTTAGGGAAATATCAGGTCCAACATAACTCAGCCATAGCCCATGCAAATCTTCACAAATCTCCAAGAAATCCCCTCTTTACAACCTCCCTCTGGCCTTACAATCGGCACCTTCGACGGAGTGCATCTTGGCCACTTAGCGCTATTTAAAGCCTTGCGCGCCCAAGTGACTGCCCAAGGCTCTCTCACAGTCCTAACCTTTTCCAACCATCCCGCCGATCTCTTTGCTCATAGGGCCCCCTCTCCCCTCTTAACAACAACAGAACACAAATTAAAGCTTTTAGAAAATGCTGGCATTAACGTTTGCATCATTATCCCCTTCACCCAAGAATTTGCAAACCAACCCTTCTCCCCCTTTCTTATAAAGCTCAAAGAGCAGCTCTCAATGACCCATCTCCTATTAGGTGTAGGTGCAAGCTTTGGTAAGGACCGTCAAGGCGATGAGAGTCAAATCCGAGCACTCGCCCAACAATTTAACTTCAGAGTGGAATACCTCCCCAAAGCACTCGTGGATAACGAACCCATTTCTTCAGGAAGAATCCGGAATCATCTTGTAAAAGGGGAATTTACTGCCGTAGAGAGACTTCTTGGCAGGCCCTATTCTATCTATGCCCCTTTGGTTCAAGAACATGGTCATCTTTATCTCAAAGCTCCCGGCTTATGCCTTCCACCTGATGGGATCTATCCTATTAAACTGTGCGATACTCATGAGACCTACTTGGGAAGGATCCACATTGACAAAAGACATGAGACTCTAAGAGTGGACCTGGCTCACGGGAAGACACCTTCATTTCAATCCAGCAAACCATTAGCTGAAACAATCTTCTTAAATTAGAAAAACAAACTTTAAACTTTTATTTTAAGTTCACTTTTATTGCAACTTGATTATATAATTAATACCATATAAACAAGGCAATAAATAATGGCAATTAACCCAACGACAGATCCTCTTATTCCCCAATCGAGCTGGACCACGTCCTCCTCAGAAGCAGAACTTCATCCAAAGAGGGAAAACCCATCTCCAACTCCATTACAATCCCCTGTTATCTTTAGACGGATCCCCACTGATTCTACAAGCACAACAACTCTCATCACATCGGGCGCTTTAGTTTTTGATATCTACAATCGCCATCAAGCAGGACATGAAAAGTTGGGCAAGGGAGCTAAAAAAAATGTTTACACCGCTTCTCATAAAAAAACAAAAGAGGTCGTTGCCTATCTCTCTTGCAAAACAACAAAGACGCGTCCCGATGCCATCTTTCAAGAATATCAACTTAATTTAATGCTTAAAGATGCAGGATGCGAACCCATTGAGGGAAGCTATCTAGTAAAACCCTGGGCATCCAAAAAAGATGGAACGCATAGAGAAGTTTATTTAGCAAAAAAATGGTCAGGCGACCTCTTTGATCTAGTGGCGAACCATCCCGAAATTGCATTCGCTCGGCCCAATACGCGCTATTCTATCGGCTTGCAACTCTCTCACATCCTTAGCCGGCTGCACCAACTTAACTATATCCATCGCGATTTCAAACTAGAAAACATCCTCTACGGACTCGATGAATGCGGGGGCTTAATCTTGAGATTAAGCGATTTGGATTCAGCTGTCGAAATAGGCTCTATTGTTCATGACTTTCCTGGCACCCCCTCTTATTTACCTCCAGAGGCGATCATTGCAACATCTGAAAAAAAATCGCTAACGCCTATGATCACTAAGCAATATGATGGTTGGCAGCTAGGAATCGCTTTACGCCTTCTTTTTACTCAATGGTGGATAGAGCCGATTTTTGGACATTATATGAACAAGGCAATGAACATCATGTCATCTGAAGAATGTTCCGCTTTTCTCCCTTATGCTTTGAGAATCTTTAAATCGACCCCGTCCTTGCAGTCGGAATGGGTCGCTGAAGCTGCAATCCATGACGATCCTATCGACTACGCCATTTACAAACTCCAACAGTTTGATCCTAAAGAACGCTGGACCCCAGAACAGTGCTTTGCATTTTTATCAGCATCAAAATGCCAAGAATCCCCTTCCCTCAAACGGCAGAGGACTCATCGCAACCATTAACCATAAGGAGTTTGTTTTCATGAATATCTCTAGGGTAAAATTCATGCAAGACTTAGTCGCCTGGATCTGGGAGAACATCTTCGGGAAGTTCCTTTCACAGTAAAAAGCTCGCAGTTCCGAAATGGATATAAATAATTTTATTGTTGACCAGCAAATTAATTTAAAATACAATTAATCAACAAAACAATAATTATTTATAAGACATTAAGAATTTATGGCTTCTAGCTCTTCTGCATTACATTCAAGTATTACTTCATGTATATCGCCGTTTCCTGCCGCAATGGAAGGGGAAGAGCTGGCTGACACTGAAACATGCCTTTCAATACAACAAACCCGTTATTTCGGAAGATCGTCCATCACCCTATGCTTTGATAAAAGAAGTGAGGAGATCTCCATTTATGCAAATATTTTTTTAAATAAAAAAGACCGATCCTCAATTAAATTAAAGAAATTTTTAACTAAAGACTATCTGATCGTTTTTTTAAAACTTAACCCTTCTTTATTCAGCCTGCATATCGACAATCGCAATGGCGCAAGAAGCATTGAAAAGATTTTTAACACTCTGATTCAACAAGCTCCTCTAGCGCTCCGCTCTTTCCATCTCTTGACAAATCAACCCTCTCAGCTTCCTGCAGCATTTCCCGATCTGCTGCAAGCTTGCCCTACGCTTATTGATCTCACAATAGGATCCATGTTTGATGTTGCCTCCGCATGGACACTTACAGATGCAAGTCTAAAGCAAATGACTCGCGCTCTTTCGACACTAACGTCATTACAAAAACTCTCTTTTGAAAATGTCAAAATGAGCGAGAAAATGTTTGTGAGCATTTTCGAAACACTTGCTGCCAGCGGATCACAGCTCACCACTTTAAAATTAAAAAGCCTTACCTTGCATCAAAAGGCGTGCCAAGGCATTTCTTCGGTGATGTTCGCGCATCCAAATCTAAGCACCGTAACTGTAACACACACGCCACTGGATCGAGAACAGATTGTCTCATTATTCTGCGGTCTTTTCGTTGCACCCTCGCTATCAACGCTAGATCTAAGAGGAGATCAAACACGCCTGGATAAAGTGATTGGAAAAGCTCTTTCTCTTCTTTTATCTAATACCAGCTCCTTAACATCGTTGGAGTTGCCTCATATCGAAACAGAAGCAATGATTGCTCTCAAAGATGGATTAAAAGAAAATTCCACATTAGATAGTTTACGCCTTACTTTCACAAAAACCGAGGACCCAGATAGCTTAGAACAAAGAACGCGTGCTATCGCAGAAGTGATCGCAGACAATACGACTCTAACGGATTTAGCCTTAGCAGAATTTAGTGCACACCATCACTGGTCTATGATTGCAGAGGCACTCATAGCAAATCCGACAACTCTTGGTGCATTGACAATCGCTCAATCTGAAGATCGAATGGGAGATGAGCCAGCAATCGAACTTGCAAGAGCCTTAAGCCACAACAGATCTCTTTACCTTTTAAATTTACAAGGCGTTTCATGTGAAGAAGAAGGATTTTGTTCGCTAGCGCGATCCCTTCATCAGCATATCACACTCTCCCACCTCGTATTTCCCCCATTAATTCATACCCAAAGAACAATTAGTGCATTATCGACGCTGCTCGAACATAATCAAGCAATTAAAAAATTAACTGTACAAAGCAAAAAAAACAACCAGAGAGAACCTTTAAGCCTCACGCCTCTAGCGGAAGCATTAAATAGGAATTCAACGCTAAAGGATTTGATCCTCTCAATTCCATCTTCTGAAAAAGACACAATAGATTTTATCCAGTCAATTCAAGCAAACACCTCTTTAACAAATGTTCAAGGTTTTTCCTACTTACGCAATTACCAAGCAGGTCCTTTTGAAACATTTGGATTCCCAGATGCAATCCACGATTCATTAGGAACCATGCTATCAAATAATCGCTTACGTGAATTGACGCTCTTCGGAATCCTCTATTCCGATTTATCCCAAGCGACTTTTGAATAAAAGATTAATACCCCCTTCTCCTTATTAATTGAAATTAGATCTTCTTTTGAGAATCCATTTCACTCATTAACACGCAATATTAAATACAAATAATTTTAATATTGAACAATAAATTAAATTAAAATACAATTATTCAACGAAACACTAATTAATTATAAAATATTGAGGATATATGGCTTCTAGTTCTTCTGCACCCTATTCAAGCATCACTTCATACATATCGCCGTTTCCACCCCCTCTGAAAGGCGAACGCATCATCCCACGAGAAACAAGCGTCACGCTGGAACAAGTACGTTATTTAAGAAGATCTTCTACATGCATCACCTATGATAAAAAAACTGAAGAGATTGACATTTTTGTAACTATTAATTTAAACAAATGCGATCCTTCCTCAAAAAATTAATAAAATTTTTAACAAAAGACTATCTCATCACTTTCTTAACGCTTAACCCTTCCTCACTCGGTCTGCATGTGGAACTCCGCAATGGCGCAAAGGGCATAGATAAGATCTTTAAAACGCTAATCGCACATGTTCCTCCAGCACTTAACTTTCTATCGCTCTCTACCGATTATCGGTCTACGCTTCCCCCCGCATTTGCTACTCTATTACACGCTTGCCCAGCACTGACGAAATTGAGGCTCGGATCTGCATGGACAATCGAGGATACAAGCGTAAAACAAATCACAAGCTCTCTTTCGAACATGACATCTTTAAGAAAACTGTCTCTTGAATATGTCGGAATGTCTGAAAAAACGTTTGTTGAAATTTTCCAAACACTAGCTGCTAGCGGAACGGAGCTCACCACTTTAGAATTAACAAGCCTCAGATTAAGCGAGAATTCGAGCCAAGCCATTTCTTCGGTGATGATCGCTCACCCCAATTTTAACACCTTAACTCTAATAGACACCCAACTGAGCCGAAAGCAGACTGCCGCATTATTTTGCGGGGCTCTTCTCGCACCTTCTCTTTCAACTCTGCATCTAAGAGGCTCTTACGAAACCCGCCTCAATAAACACACTGCAGCAGCTCTTTCTCTTCTGTTGTCTACTACAAGCTCTTTAACATCGTTGGAGCTGCCTCGCATGGAGACTGAAGCAATGCTTGCTCTTATGGAGGGTTTAAAAAACAATTCCACTTTAAGTCAGTTACAGCTTAGTTTTGTCGAATGTAATGACGCGGTGAGCTTAGAACAAAGAGCTTCTGCAATCGGAGAAGTGATCGAGAGAAATACAGCTATAACAGATTTAGCATTGATTCACTTTAGTGCGCGGCAGCACTGGTCCACTATTGCAGATGCTCTCATAGCAAATCCCACAACTCTTGGCGCATTGAGAATCACCGAAACGGCTGAGACTCCGATGGGAGACGAGGGCGCTATCGAGCTTGCAAGAGCCTTAACAACCCATAGGTCTCTTTGCCATCTAGATTTAGAGTCTGTTTCATTTGAAGAAGAAGGATATTGCGCAATAGCACGATCCCTTCATGACAATATCACACTCTCTTATCTTTTATTGCCGCAATCCATTCATAGCCAAAGAGTAATTAATGAATTATCTCTTATGCTCGAAAAAAACCAATCTATTGAAACATTACGTCTGCAAAAGAATTATGACGCCCCAGAACAGCCATTAGACCTTGAGCCTCTAGAACGCGCGCTTAAGATCAATTCAACCTTAAAAGATTTGACTATTTCAATTCCCTCCACTCCAGAAGGAATAACACGATTCGTACAATCCATTCAAACAAACACGTCATTAACAAATTTATTTAGAGAAACAGTCTTTATCTATAACGCAAATGTTGATGATTGGGCTGCTGCTGAAGTGTCCACAGTACCAGAGACCGCTCGGGAGTCCTTAGAGACCCTGTTAGCAAATAATCTCTTACGTCAAATGACACTCTTCGGAATCCTCTATTCCCACTTAATCCCAGCCGATTCAGAATAAAAAATGCCCCCCCTTACCCACCGGTAAGGGGGCGCCTCTGTTTTGGGAAGGTTTAAACCTGATAAATCTCCTTGCAAAACAGCCTTAGATCCTCTATCTTGAATAGCTTAAATTTGTAAGGGAGCTCTATGGCTGGTTTTTCTTGTGGCATTGTTGGTCTGCCCAACGTCGGTAAGTCGACTCTATTCAACGCGTTAACACGTAAAGCAGCGGCAGCTGCCAACTATCCCTTTTGCACCATCGATCCCAATGTTGGGATCGTCGATGTCCCCGATCCACGCCTCAAGGTGCTCTCCGACATGTCCAATAGCACCAAAATCATCCCCGCTACCGTGACCTTCGTCGACATTGCAGGGCTTGTTAAAGGAGCCTCTCAGGGAGAGGGTCTAGGCAATCAGTTCTTAGCCAACATCCGCGAAACCGATGCGATTGTCCATGTCGTTCGCTGCTTTGAAAATGACGATGTGATCCACGTTGCGGGTAAAGTAGATCCAATTGCAGATATTGAGGTCATTAATCTTGAACTCATCCTCTCAGACTTGCAAATGGCAGAAAACATCATCAGCCGCTTGGAGAAACAAGCAAAAGGCAAAAAAGAACTACTCATCGTGATCGAAGCTCTCAAAAAAGCGCTTGTCCACTTAAATCAGAACAAGCCGCTGCGCACTCTTGACCTCTCTGAGGAAGAGAGGCTATGTCTAGCGGACTACCCCTTTTTGACAGATAAGAAAGTGATTTACGCAACAAACGTTTCCGAGAGCGACCTGCCTTCCATGGAAAATGAGTACGTACAGCAAGTGCGCGACTATGCCCTTAAAGAGGGAAATACCGTCATTCCAATCTGCGCGAAGCTGGAAGAAGAGATCGCGCAGCTCGACGAAGAGGGTGCTGCTGAGTTTTTAAAATCGCTTGGAGTCGAAGACTCTGGTCTCAATCGTCTGATTAAAGGCGCGTTTGACACACTCGGGCTAATTACCTACATCACAACCGGTGAAATTGAAACACGCGCTTGGACAATTACGCGCGGCACGAAAGCACCTGAAGCTGCGGGAAAAATCCATACTGACTTACAAAAAGGGTTTATTCGCGCGGAAGTGATCGCTTTTGACGACATGGTCAAGTACGATGGACGCGTTGGCGCACGCGAAGCGGGTAAAGCGCGCTCAGAGGGAAAAGACTACATCGTTAAAGACGGCGATGTTGTGCTCTTTTTCCACAATTAGGACTTCCATGACAGAACTTTTTATCACCTGCCCTGAGCAATGCGAAGATTTTTTAGTTCAAGAGCTAAAACATCTTAAAGTGAAAGCGGTGCGCTCTAGCTTCCGCGGAGTCTTTGCCCCACAGACAATTGAAAATGTTTATCGGATTAATTACGGTTCTCGTTTAGCAACCCGCGTTCTTTGGCCCCTCAAACATTTTAACTGTAGAGACAAAGACTCTCTCTACCGCGCGGCAAAAGAGATCCCTTGGCTCAACTACCTCGATGAAACAAAGACCTTTGCCATCGATGCGAACGTAAGCCACCCCAATATCCGCAACAGCCTTTACGGAGCTCAAGTGATGAAAGATGGCGTGTGCGATCGGATCCGTGAAGAAAAAGGCGCTCGCCCCTCTGTCGATGTGAAAAATCCCGACGTGCAGCTCAATCTTTTCATTCACAACAATCGCGGGATCATCAGCTTGGACACTTCCGGAGCTCCTCTATACAAACGGGGATGGCGCACCTTAAGCTCAGCAGCTAGCATTCAAGAAAACTTAGCAGCAGCGCTTCTTATAGAAGCTGGTTTTAAATCGGATACGATCCTCTGCGACCCTTTTTGCGGCTCAGGAACCTTTTTAATTGAAGCCGCCCTGATTGCATCAAAAACACCTGCAGGGTATTTCCGCAAATCGTGGGGCTTTCTCTTAATGTCGGAACATGAACCGCGTTTATGGGAAGAGATCAAAAAAGAAGCAGATAGCGCGCGGATCCCCCTTCAGCCTGGCAAGATTTTTGGGGCCGATCAAGATCGAGAAGCGGTTCAAATTTGCAAAACGCACCTTCAGAATGTGGGCTTTGCAAGCGAGATCGAAGTGACCCAAGCATCGATTGCACGCTACCAGCCAAGAACACCTCCCACTCTCGTCTTAACGAATCCTCCTTTCGGCAAGCGGTTAGAAACATCAAAGGAAATTTATCGGCAATTAGGTGAGTTTGTCAAGCGCTCAAGTCCTACTAAAGTGAGAGCTTGGGTTCTAGCTCCTGATGAGGAATATGCCCGAGCCACGGGCCTTACGATTTTATCCTCTTTCCCCTTCTATCACGGCGGCCTTTCGATTGAAGCTTACACTCTTGGCATACCACGCGCCTAACAGACAGATTACCCCCCCCGAAATCAGCATCGGGATTGGACCAAAGAGTTTGCAAAAGATCCCCCCTAGCGCAGGAGCCACAATGCCGCGCAGTCCCACCATCAAGATATTGACGCGCGAATAGGGTGAGCTGTCTTCCTCGCCCGCAAAGAGCGTTCCGGAAAGATTCCAAAGCAAATGGCTTCCTGCTTGCGCAATCCCATAGATGATGAAGGAGAGATAAAACCACTGCATATGGAACGTCGAGAGAAGAAGCACAAGAGGAAAAAGGGCGAATCCAATTAAAATTCTAGCAGTTAACCGAGGGATTGCAAGCCCAGAGAGAGCTTTCTGCCAAAAATAAGACGAGATCACAATTCCCACTCCCATTAGGATCGAGCGCCCTGTAACAATTTGAGTGTGTTCCAGATTCAAAAAATCCACATAATAAATAGAAAGGCTCGGTGCGATCAGCATGAGTCCAAAGCCCCCTGTCATAAAACCCCACTGAAATTTCGCAAAGTCAGGACGTCTTTTTAATAGAGCAAACGCTTCGACCCAGGGCTGCACAAAACGGGTTTTTAAAGGGGGTAAAGCAATTTTTGGCAGGTTATCTAGAGGAATCGGCACCCGCATTTGAACAAAAATACTACTTAAGCCGGCAAGGACTGTGAGGCAGCATAAGATACGCCAAATGCCCGGATGGTGGTCCAGCAAGCCTCCCATCATCAGCCCTAGTAAAATGCTTTCGATAAAGCTTAAAACAAAATAGAAGGCATACGTTTTTTCTCGCGCTTCTTTTGGAATATTAATTTTTAATATCTCCATCAAAGCCGGGATGCCCGATTTGTTAAAAAATTCATACACTGCGCAACAAAAGATGATATACCACGCATTATCAAGCCAAGGAACAAAAAGAAAAGGAACCCTTCCCAACACCCACGCGCCAATGAGATTCGAGCGCAATAAGTGCTTTCGATTGGTTAAATTCGCACTCCAATAAAATGAAAACAGCGGTAAAACAGGACGCAGCGCAGTTAAAATAGAAATTTGCAATAAAGAAGCGCCTAAATCTTTTCTAAAAATGAAAGGCAGAAGAGCATAGAGCACCACAAAGGGCTCATTGGAAAGATTCATCCAGAGAAGCGCGCGGCGCGTTTTCTGTTGAAATGTGTCTGTAGGAAGGCTTTCCGTTTTCATCCTCCCAGCATACCAAGAATAAGGATTAACGCAAAGGCAGCATGACATAAGAACAACAGAGACAGTTAAAATTATAACTACCTCTCTAGCTTTTGCGACTTAGTATTCTTTTGAAGGTTTTACTTTTATGAATCTCAAGAGGCCGCTTTCCTTCGTTTTGTAAGCCAATCGCAATGCGCACTCGAGATGAAATGAGGCTCGGAAATTTCCGAGCCTTTTGAATTAGACTGAGCACGATTTACAGAACAAAGGAAATTTCCTTCAATGTACCTAATGCCATTTCAAGATCTATTAACGCATCTTCAACAGCCTTAGGGCTTATTTCTGCTTGAGTTAACAGCATTTCAATGTTTTTAAGCTCTTGCTTGTAAATATTAAAACGCTTCATCTCAAGAGAAGGATTTTGTTCGATGAGCCTCTGCATTGTTCGCAAGCCTCGAACAGGGACTCTTGTGACGGGTGCGCCAGCGAAAAGACCCATTTGACCAGGAGAAATAATCCTCGCATGAGAAGCTAGCTCTCGTTGGATCTCAGCTCCTGTTAAGCTCGATGCAAGGCACATCTGAGTGATCGCAAGTTCATGGCTACTTTTAAAAGCCTTATACTCAGGAAATTCGAAAGCGGCATCTACGGCTTTAGAGATATCATCTTGAATTTTCATGTACTCAGCTGGATCAATTTCCAAGGCGGGAAGTTCGAAGAAATGAGCCGATGCTGGCGTGATCTTTTGCGATCTTAGAGTTTCCTCCAATGCGGCTCTTGCAGAATCATCATAGACCCGGTGATCATAAACAAAAGTCGCTTGCGGAAAGGCTCTTAAGATTTCACTGACAGGAGGAAGCGGGGTAAAGTCAGGAGCAACAATGTCTTTATTTCTGCTAACGTAGGTGCTTTTGTTTGGCATCCCTTCATTAGGGTAATAGCCTCCGAAAAGCAAACAGGCGAAAAATTCCGCTAAATGCACATCTTCAGGTGTTTGAATGCGGCTGGGCTTGCGAAAGGCTTCAACGGTAGCCGCGCTTACACGTAAACGCGTAATAGGTCTAAACGAACATTTGCCTTCGGCATTTTCATAGCAAAGATGGATTTTGAAATGGTAAAAGCCATCTTCCATTTTTCTAAAACTATAACGATAAGTGACATCCGCACCACTGAGTTGAATTTCATTCCGCTGAGGCGCATAGGCTTGAAGCAGATGCTCCACATTATTTTGAGGAATGGGCAAAAGGGGCAGATTCTCTGTATCTAGAGGAAGACAAAGTGCTGCCTGTCTCACTTCTTGAGCTACGGGATTTGCGTCGAAATTCTCTGAACCGATGAGTTTTGATCGGATCGCATCGCTCATATCTCTCATGAGGACAGCGCGATGTGAGGCGTATGTGGAAGAGCCCGCAGGAATGCCTTCAATGTCTTCGATTTTTAAATGGGAAGAGGCATCTGTTTTCACTTCCCACTTTCCTTGCACAGGAGTCAGAGTTGTCTCTAACGCAACCATCGTACTCGAAGGCATCGAGCGCGCAGGTCCATGAGAAGCGGAATCCTCTTCAGCAAATTCATTTAATTTAAAATATCCCCGATAGGGAACAAGACTCATGGTGTTATAAAATACATTCGATGTAAAAGAGTTGGTCGATTCATTGTACCATACCACACGACGGACTTGCAGATTCTGATAAGGGCCTGAGATGAAGGAATGCTTGTAAAGAGATGAATCAATAGGAAATGAGACGCGTCCTCTAGATTCGACGATCTGCTTTACGGAATTATTTTCGACGTGCAAAGAAGCGCTTCGGATCGACGGATCTAAGCTGTCGACGTTCATTTTTCCTTTGTAATTGGCGGCAGCAATAAGACTGAATAAGTTAAATGAGAATGCCAATTGTCCGATTTCATAATCCGTCATTTTTGCGGAAATGCGAGAAGCAAGATAGGGAAGATTAGTCCTCTGGTTTACAAGCTCAGACCAAAATAGGGAATGGCGTCCCACTAACCGTGTAGGCATTTGCTTCTCTTGAGCCTCAAATATTCTTGAAGCCTCAACTGCATTTTTTTGTGCGATCTCTTTTTGAGTTGTCGATTGTTTTTCCTGGATCGCTCTTTTAAATGCATTGAAATGTGAAGCAACTCGATTAAGCACTTGAGCCGTTTGAGAGAAAAGTGCTTTTTGCTCTGCTATCCCCGCCTGAAGGTTACGCAGTGTCTTACCAAATTCAGGACCTTGAATTGTTTGTGAAAACTCAGAAAGATTGCTCATTAACTTATTGACATAGCTTAAGAAATGGTAAGCGGCGACATCGATATGAGGAGAAAGAGGCGGAATTTCTCGATCTAGCTTTCTCGCGACAACTCCAGTTGCATAAGCGGGTTGTGCCCAAGCTTCTTTCAAGGCAAAATCCCCTTGGTTACCAGTTAGTCCATTGCGGAACTCGCTGCGAGCTTGTTTTAAAAACCGCTGTGTGTGTTTTAAATAATTGCCACCGGTTGAAAGACACTTAACTCTTTCATCATCAAACGTCTCAATTTGTCCCTTTACCCTTGTCTTAAAGGCGTTGAATTCTGCGGAATCAAAACGCGCGTGCAAGCTATTTGTATGCTCTTTGAGTTGTTGGGACAAGCTCTTGTGGACATGGTCTAAAGCCAGAATTTGCAAAGAGGTCTGTGCATCTATTTTTTCTCCGAGAGTTCTCTGCCCTTTATTCAAAGTCGTATGAATCTCTTCTAACATCGGGAATAATTGATCATTCACGACATCGAAAAACGCCTGTTGTGTTAAAGGAGGTAAAGCTTCCTTGTCATCTACAGTGAGAAGGCTATAGAGACTTGCTGCGAGTGCAGCGCATCCTAAAACGGGCTCTGCAATCGCAAGAGCACTGCCGATTTGCTTCAAAGCGGCTAATCCAGTTTCTCCATTTGCCTTGTGTTGATGATAACTATCGTAAGCTTTTCTTAAGATCCTTAAGTTACAGATGAACTGACCACTTAACTGAGCAGCCTTAGCAGCTTCAGCTCCCCCTTTCGATCCGAAATGTTGACAAAGTGTTTCAATATGTCCAAAGGACAGATTCAAGAGTTGATGCTGAGTTAGAATCGTCTGTTTGGCGGAATCGAATTGCTGATTGATCTCGTCGCGACAGATGGACTGACGCACGCCTTCTAGATATTCGATATCGTCATCTGCATCCTTAATGGTTTGATTTAAATCCCCAATCTCTTTTAGTAAGGCTTCAAGACCATCACCTTCTGCTGTTTTAGCTTCTTCAGTGGCATCTTCTAGTCTTTCTTTAGCCGTTGTTTTGATTAATTGAATGTCTGCAATATCGTCATCAATATCAACAAGAGCTTCAACATTTGCTGAGATACCGGCGATTCCTGTGGATGCTAAACGTGCAGTTGCAGAATGGGAGGGTTCAATCTTACCACCTTTAGGACGGTTAATGCGTCGTAGTCTGCGATCTCTTTCGGATTGATTTTCTAAATGATTTTTTATACGACGTCTCTCAGGCCCATTTATCGTGACCTCTCTTTCCCGTCTAAGTGCTTTTTTGTCTCTTGCATAATCACTATTGATCTGATCATATTCGTCTTGAAGAGTCTTTATAGGAGCAAATTCCTCTGCGATTTTCAAAATTTTTGGAAGATCTTTTCCTTTAAAATAAATTGCAGTTGCGGCCTCTGCACAATCCCGGAGACAGACAGGAATCGCATAAACTGCATCTTCACGAATCGAGTCCATATTTGGGAAATCTTTTAAAATTTTAATGCAGAAATCTGCTAGAAAATCATCCGCATTCCCAAATCCTCTATCACCTCTATCACTATGAACAATCCTTAATAGAAGTTCGAAGTCCCAAAACCCATGATGATTATCACTCCACGTGTCTCTATCAATTCTATCGGAATAGGTACGGCCATTTTTTCTAAATAAAACTTTTGTTTTTCCATTATTAATTCGACTGCTGCTTTGAGGGTCAAGGGAATCATGCACGCGTTTAATTTTTTTTAAAAAGTTAGGATCATTAATCTTCTCTTCAATTAAATCTTTTATTCGATCACAAATAGGATCTAATAGATTATCGTATTGACCTTCTAATTCACTGAGTTTTTTTTCAAATTCACGGTTGATTTTCTCTGGGGCATATTCTTCTTTTTCTTCGATGAATTTTTCTTCTATTTTACGGGCCTCTCTTGCATAAAATCCCTTAACCGCTTTCTTTGCTTCGCGCACTTCTGATCCCTGACGTAACGTGTGAGGATCATTGGTGATTGTGTGAGTGTTGTCAGCGCAATAGGGTAGTTTGCCCCATCCTTCTTCTCCTCGCTTTTCCCAATCATCCGCTACCCAACCACAAGTAATCTCTCCGACTTGTTCTTCTAGGTTGTGCAAGCCTGGAGCAGAAATCCCAGCAACGCCTGCATCTCCTAGGAACTGAGTCGGCCTTGTTCTTGATTCATCCCTTGTCACTAATGGGGCGTCATTAGAAGTTGCTCCGTCGAGAAGCGAAGTGATTGATCTTAATGAAGATGAAGAAGGAGACGACGATGATGAGGCAAAAGAGGTGGAAGCCGTTATTTCGCTCTCTTCTTCCCCTTGAGGGTATTTCTGATCGAGTTCTCTGAGCTTACGATCCCGTTCTGCTTTAAGCGCAGAGATTTTTTTATCTCTTTCTTCTTCTGCTTCTTGTTTTAGCTTTTGTAAGACTTCAATTTGGTCATCGATTGGGGAGGTGTCTACAGGCTGTGAAGTTGAGGGGCGTAAAGTACGAAAATGGGTGCTAGAGCTCCCAAGCGATATATTTGTAATGGGAAGAGTTTTTCTTGTGGGTTTTGCTTCAGAAGATCTTGTCTCCGAGCGATAGGTTCTTGAAAGGGTTGCAGCTGGCAGCACCTGTTGAAGAAGATGGCGTGAAACACTCACTGGTTCTGAAGAAAAGCTTGAGGATGGAGCAGTTTTACTACTTAGGATTGATCGAGCTAAAGTGCAGATATGTCCATGACCTACAATCTCATCAACTAGAATATTTTGTTCCAATAGAAGATCAAAAAATTGTTCGAGATCGCTTGAGAGGGTCTCACGAGGTATACTTCTTGCTGAATCGCTAAGTGTAAGGATGAGAGTATGGCGCCCGCCACAGTGCTGTATAAGGGACGTTTGCACCCCTTGCGTTAACATCTGAGGGGGTCGGGATGAGCTTGCCTGGGGATAAGATTCCAAACGAGACGAACTTGAACTACTTAAACTTGACACACTGCCAGCCATAAAACCTGCCTTTTCTTTGAAACAATCCATTAATTTTCGAAGCATTGTATTTTGCTATGCAATTAAAACCTATTCAAATCAACACTTCACTCGAAATTATTCTGATCCTTCAAAGTCAATTTTTCAGAACTCCTTAAAACACTAAGAAAGAGTTTGTTAAAATGACAACCTCCAAGGTTAAGCCATTAATTATTCAAAATTACGAAGACTTTGTCTTTATCAGAAAGTGCGGTGGAATAAAGCCGGAGCAACTTTGGCGGGGTACCGATATCTAAACCAATTGCTCGGCAGACCCCTTCATTCTTTTTCCTTGACTGCCACCCTCTTCTTCTATAGATTCAGGGTGGTTACTAACCATAATATGACTCATGGCCGAAAAAACAGAAAAGGCGACCCCGAAGAAGTTGCGCGATGCGCGGAAAAAGGGGCAAGTCGCTAAATCCCAAGATTTCCCGTCTGCATTCACCTTCGTGGTTTCAATCTCGACGGTTTTGCTCAGCGCTGGATACCTCTATCAAATGTTGGGAGGTTATATCATTTCAATGTTTCGGATGAGCAGCAATCCGAATATCGATATGCAAAATCGAGCGCCCGGGATTTTAAGCGAAGCGATCCAGATTATTTTTAATACAAGTTTGCCGATCATGGTTCTGACCTCGATTGTGGGTGTCGTGATCAGTTTCCTAATCGTAGGGCCCATGTTTTCCGTAGAAGCCATGAAACCGGATATCAAAAAACTCAATCCGGTGACAAACATTAAGAATATGTTTAAATTTAAAACCGTGTTTGAGTTGCTCAAATCGATTTTAAAGATTTCTGGGGCTTTGATTTTAATCTATTCAGTGGTTTACTCAAGTATTCCGGAAATAGTGGCGACAGCCTCTTTACCCGTGCTCGGATCTGCGATGGTCTTTTCCGATTTTTTGGTTAAAGTGTGTTTGCGCGTCGGCATTTTCTTCCTGGCTGTGGCTGTTTTTGACTTGGTTTTCCAAAAAAAGAACTTCGCCAAAGAAATGAAGATGGAAAAATTTGAGGTGAAGCAGGAATATAAGGATACGGAGGGCGATCCCCACATTAAGAGTAAACGGCGCCAAGCAGCGCAAGAGATCGCCTATCAAGAGGGAGCTGCTGCAACAAAACGGGCAAGAGCGGTCATTACCAACCCGATCCACATCGCCGTTGCTGTGGAATATAACGAGGAAACCCAACCCGCACCCAAGATCGTTACGATGGGCAAAGGGGCGATTGCTGATCTGATTATTAGAACAGCGCAAGAATATGGCGTGCCTGTCATGCGCAATGTGCCATTGGCACATACCCTTTTTGAAAAAGGGAGAATTAGTGAATATATACCTGAGGAGACTTATCAAGCTGTTGCGGAAATTCTGCGCTGGCTCGAGGGTCTGGAATCACATGAAACTGCTGGAGCGGACATCTTTAAATGAAGAAAGTAATCGATAGACTCGCAAAAACGTTAGGCGGCGATAGAGCGCTTAACATTATTAATCAGTCCAGCGACATCGTTTTAGCGCTTTTTATTATTCTTTTGATCATGATGATCATTATCCCAGTCTCTCCGACTGTCTTGGATAACTTAATTGCGTTAAACCTGACCATCTCCATTTCTCTGTTGATGGTAGCGCTCTACATTCCAAAAGCCGTCCAGCTTTCGATGTTCCCTTCCTTGCTTTTGATCACGACTTTATTCCGACTGGGGATCGAGATTTCTGCTACAAGGCAAATTCTACTCCACGCCAACGCGGGTCACATCATCTATACGTTCGGAAACTTCGTTGTCGGAGGAAACTTCGTCGTCGGGGGGATCATCTTCTTGATCATCACCATTGTCCAGTTCATCGTTGTGACCAAGGGTGCCGAGCGCGTTGCTGAGGTGGCAGCCCGCTTTACATTGGACGCGATGCCAGGTAAACAAATGAGTATCGATGCGGACATGCGCAGCGGTGTCATTGACGCAAACCAAGCGCGCGACCTGCGTTTAGCACTCACGAAAGAGAGCCAGCTGTACGGAGCGATGGACGGTGCGATGAAGTTCGTTAAGGGGGATGTCATCGCGGGTATCGTGATTGCCGTCATTAACATTGTGGGGGGCCTTATCATCGGGGTTTCCATGCACAATATGACTGCCCTCCAATCCGCGCAGCTCTATACCTTGCTCTCGATCGGTGCGGGCTTAATCTCTCAAATCCCCTCGCTGTTAATCTCTTTGACAGCAGGTATTGTCACCACACGCGTCTCTTCTGAGAAAAAAGACTCCCACCTCGGTAAAGAGATCTCTGGACAGTTGTTAAACCAACCGAAAGCGATCATGATGGCCTCTGGAGTCATGTGCCTTATGGCATTTATTCAAGGCTTTCCGAAGATCATCTTCTTCTCGATTGCGCTTTTGATGTTCGGGATCGGATTTACTGTTTGGTATAACGCGAAAAAGGCAGCCGCTAAGGGCTCCCAAGGACTTACTTCCGCAACTGTTGAAACCGATGTGGAAGGACATGCCGTCATCCGCGGTGCCGCTGATGAATATGCGTTAACTTTGCCTGTGATCCTTGAAGTGGGTAAAAACCTCTCATCTGCTATTCGAAAAGACAAGCAAGGCCAGACATTTGTGGAGGACATGGTCCCCAAGATGCGCCACGCTTTGTACCAAGATCTCGGAGTGCGCTTCCCTGGTGTTCACGTGCGCACCGAATCTCCCACCTTAGAAGGGGATGAATATTCGATCTTCTTGAACGAGGTGCCGATTGTCCGAGGAAAAATCTTCGAAAATGCACTTCTGACAACAGAGGTGGCAGAAACACTGCGCCGCTATAACATCCCGTTCACGACAACAAAAAATTCGATCGGACAGCCCTCTGTCTGGGTCGACATAAAATACCAAGAAATTTTACAAAAAGCCGGCATCAAGTATTGGAAACCGCTCGATGTGATCATTCTCCACCTCTCCTATTTTTACCGGCAGCATGCTAGCGACTTTATCGGAATTCAAGAGGTGCGCGGAATTTTAGAATTTGTCGAAAAATCCTATCCGGATCTCGTTAAAGAAGTGACCCGCTTAGTTCCTTTGCAGAAATTAACTGAGATTTTTAAGCGTCTAGTTCAAGAACAGATTTCCATTAAAGATTTAAGAACAATCTTAGAGGCCCTTTCCGAATGGGCGCAAATGGAAAAAGATACAGTTCTTTTAACAGAATATGTTCGCTCTTCTTTAAAGCGTTACATCAGCTTCAAATACTCTCAAGGGCAATCGATCCTCTCAGTCTATTTGCTCGATCCGGAAATCGAGGATATGGTCCGTGGAGCGATCAAACAAACCTCTGCAGGCTCCTACCTCGCTCTAGATCCTGATTCTGTGCAAATGATCCTACACTCGATGCGCTCAACAATTGTTCCAACGCCAGTAGGAGGCCAGCCTCCTGTTCTGCTTACTGCCATTGACGTGCGTAGATTTGTACGCAAACTCATTGAAGGGGAATTCCCAGACATGGCTGTTGTCTCCTTCCAGGAAGTGGTTCCAGAAATCAGAATCCAACCGCTAGGCAGGATTCAACTCACTTAATCGATAGGAGTCTATGGCTGAAGACCTCTCTGTCAACCGGGTTAATCCAAGCGAAGCGTCGAAAGCAAATCAAGCGGCGCGTCAAATCGCGCAGCGCACAGCGATCAACCAAGTAGCAAGTGAAGAGTCATTTACTGATTGGGCAAATGACGCCATTTTTAGCCCGACGCTGATGACGCGCAATTTCCAACCGTTAGAACTTCGAACGAGAAAAACTCAGAAGGATGAAGAAGCGGAAAAGACGGAAAAAAAAGATCAAGTGCGTCAAATCGAAAAACTTCAAGAGGTCTCTGATCAATATTCCCGCAAAAACCCTGAGCTTCAAACAAAAAGCCTGCTCCTTCTGCGTTCGCGGATCAATGCCAACGACACAAAAGAAGAGATCCTTCGTAAAGTTTTAGAGTCCTATCCTGATTTCTCCCTTGCCGATGAAGCACTGGAGTTCCTCCTAGAGACCTCTGATGGGAAGCTCTCTTCTGAGGTGCGTCAAGCAAGAGAGGATCTCAATCTCCGCTTTGGAAGAGAAGTAAGAGCGGGCCGCAATATCGGCGCCAAAGCGCGTGAGTTTTCGACACAAGGCTTAGGCAGTCCAACGGGTTTACGCGACCTTTACCGAGAGATCACTGGAAATCCAAGAGATGCCCATACCCTTTTCGATGAACTTACAGCCAAATTCGATTACGAAAAAATGCGCTCTGTCATCGACTTCCTCCTCCATTCTCTTGGCACTGACCTTAAATCTAAAGGCCCTTCTATCGATCGCGGCGAGCTGCATCGTCTCTTTACCGAAGCGAGATCGATGCAGGCGATTTTGAGCGTCTTTCGTTTTTTTAAATCGCGCATGAAAATGCTCGAAAAAGGATTCGATCAGTTTGGTCTTCCGATGCCTCCCAAGGTCACCTTTGAATATTTGGCCAAGTTATTTATGCGACTGCTGCAAGAGAGGTACCCCTCTGCAGACAAAGTGCTGCAGATGGCATCTCTTCTCGGGATGCTCGAAGAGTATTTTGGCCTAACGCTCGTCTACACGCAGATGCGCGATGCGGTGCGGCATGTCGCGCCCAAACTCTTCAAGTCGGACCAACACCGCAAGGATGTGCTCTCCAGCCTTATCGACGCCATTGAAGAGCTCGATGAAAAAATCGAAGAAGAAGAAGAGAAAGAAGAAAAGAAAAAAAAGGATGATTTTTAATTCTAATGGATCGATTTACAGACCTTTTAACTCAACTCGGCGAACTTCTCGATACGGATCTTAGACCTGATGTGCATGGTGTATGCAAACTTAACATCAATGAACAGTTTAACATCCAGCTCGAATACGACGGATCTAAAGAACGCCTCCTTTTAGCAGCATTCTTATGCGATATCCCTCCCGGAAAGTTTCGCGAAAACCTACTTAAAGACGCTCTTAAGGCTAACTGGCCTTATCCCAAAGAGGGCACCTTATGTTATTCCGACCGGAATAACAAGCTCTCTTTGTTTAAATACATTTCCACGATCAATCTGACAGGCGCTGTCTTGTTAAACGGATTGAATCAATTCATTGATCAAGCAGAAAGCTGGCGCAAAGCAGTGGAAAGTGGACAAACTTCCCATCTTGTTCCCTCATCAAAAAAAAGCTCGGGTAATATTTTTGGCATGAAATAGGCAAAAGGTCTAATGGAAGAACTCTCCGAACATCTTTTAAATTCGGCAACAGGCCACTGTTGGGAAAAAATCGGTGTCTTTCCCCACCACGGCATTGCTCTTCCTCTGTTTTCTCTTCATTCGGAAAATAGCTGCGGCATTGGAGAGTTTTACGACTTATGCCCTCTTATCGACTGGTGTCAAAAACTGAAACTCGACCTGATCCAGTTGCTGCCTTTGAATAACTCTGAAAATGATCCAAGTCCCTATAACGCCTGCTCTTCTCTTGCGCTCAATCCCCTTAATCTTTCTTTAGATAAACTCCCGCATGTAGAGGAATTTTCTGAACTTAAAGAGCAGCTAAAGACCTATCTCTCAATTCCACTGCCTCCTAGGATCGATTTTTCTGATGTCAAAACATTCAAGACGACATGGCTAAATGCTTATTTTGATGCAGCAGGTAAAAAACTGATCGAAAGTAAACCTTTAGAACAATTTATCTCAGAAAATCCCTGGGTAGAAACCTACGCTCTTTACGAATCTTTAAAAAGTGCATTGGGAAGAACCTCATGGACAACCTGGCCGCCTAAGCTTAAAACACCCACAGAAGAAGAATACGCTGCACTCATTCGAGAACACTGGCCCATGATCGCTTACCACATTACACTGCAGTATCTGTGCTATTTACAGTTAAAGCACGTTAAAACTTATGCCCAAGAAAGGGGTGTCTTTCTGATGGGAGATATTCCGATTCTACTAAGTAAAGAAAGCGCAGACGTCTGGGAAAACCCAGAGCTTTTTGATATTAATTGGGAAGCGGGAGCTCCGCCCGATATGTATAATACGGAAGGGCAATGCTGGGGATTTCCTCTGTACCGTTGGGATGTGATGCGAAAAACCCAGTATGCCTGGTGGAAACAAAGACTGGAGTACGCTTCAAACTTCTATGACCTCTATCGGTTAGACCATGTCATTGGATTTTTCAGGATTTGGGCTGTTCCCCCCGGGCTCACCGGCAAAGAGGGTTGTTTTTTTCCAAAGGAAGAGAGCCTTTGGGAACCGCAAGGCAGGGAAATTTTAGAAGCCCTTACGCATGCAACAGAAATGCTGCCTATTGCTGAAGATCTCGGCGTTGTACCGACCATTGTCCGCCCGATTCTTCAAGAAATGGGAATCTGCGGAACAAAAGTGATGCGTTGGGAGCGGATATGGGATGAAGAGGGAAGGTTTATTCCTCTTCAGTATTACCCTCCTATCAGTCTTACTTGTTTATCCACGCACGACTCTGAAACACTAGAGCTCTGGTGGACCACTTATCCAGAAGAGGCAAAGGCATTCACTCAATATAAACATTGGAAATACATCCCAACGCTTACAGCTGCGCAGCGAAAAGAGATCCTTTGGGACAGCCACCACACTTCGAGCCTCTTCCATGTGAATCTTCTCCAGGAATACCTCGCGCTCTTTGATGAACTCATCTTTGCCAATCCCGAAGAAGAGAGGATCAACACTCCTGGAAAACTGCTCGCTACCAATTGGACTTATCGTTTTTGTCCGACAGTTGAAGAAATCACAGCGCATGAAGAGCTTGCCAAAATGATCCAAAAAATTGTCTTTTCACCAGATTCCCTTTCTCTTTGATTGAAAAATGGGTTAAAGACTAGTAGTCTGTATCTAAAGTTCTTGGCGTTTGGGCTTTGACGGACGGAACATTCGAAAGTTTTTTAAAGAGCACAAGGCTAAAACCATGCGTTTATTTTCTGTTACTCTTTTACTTCTGCTCGCTTTTTTTCCGACATTGGAACTTGCCGCCAAAAAAAAAGCAAAGATCCACTCTTCAACCTCTTATGACCCCTCCAAACACACCCAGCTTTCTTTAAAAGCGCTGTACAACACTTTAGATCCCCTATCCATCTCAGAGCATTTAGCCTTTTATGAACTCTATCCCGAAACTAAAGAAGGAAAGGCTGCGCTTACAAGAGCCTGGGAGCTTCTTAATGGAGGGGCGCTCTCCTCTGACATGGCACGCCTGCCGCTACCAAAACTCGATCTTCAAGCAGTCATTTCTCTTGTGACGCGCCAATCTTTTGACGCTCCTGTAAAACTGAACGAAGAACAACTCCAACTGATCGGCTCGATTGCAGGGCGTTTGCACAATCGCAAGCTCAGAGGATCCGCCGTTTGGACAAAAAAGGAAGTATTGGCATTATCTGCTCAAGAGGTCGATATCGCCCGCGGACTTCTCATCGATCAATTCGAAGGGATAGAAAACGCGCGTGAAGAAATCCTTCAATACGAAGCCAGCATCGATCTCATGGCTCTTCAAATCCAAGTTCGGATCCCGCCTAACGCTACAGATGAAGAAAAAATCCGCCAAATCAACCGTTTTGTCTTTCAAGAGATGCAGTTTCGTTTCCCTCCTCATTCGATCCATGCTAAAGAGATCGACCTTTATACCTTCCTCCCCTCCGTCATCGATAGCAGACAAGGGGTCTGTTTGGGGGTCTCCATTCTCTATCTGGCATTAGGACAGCGGCTCGGGCTTAACCTGGAAATCATCACCCCTCCTGGCCACATTTACGTCCGCTATCGCACACAAGAGAAAATAATTAACATTGAAACAACTGCACGGGGCATCAACCTCCCTTCCGAAGTGTACCTGGGGATTAACACCCGAAAGCTCCCGCTGCGCAACATGCATGAGGTGATTGGAATGGCCTTTGTCAACCAAGCCTCAGTGTCTTGGTCGCAAGGCAACTACGAGACAACCGTTAAGCTGTATGAAAAAGCGCTCCCCTATTTGACAGACGATTTACACTTAAAGATGTTTTTGGGACTCAACTACTTGTTTATAGACAAAAAGAAAGAAGGGATCGCCCTCCTTAAACAAGTGGAAGGGATCACCTTTGACGACGACGTCTCCCCGGAAACGCTTGCCGACGACCTTCTTCAAGGAAAAGCCGATATTGCTGGGATCCAAGCCATCTTCTTACCTGTTGATGAAACAAGGGCCTCCATCATCGCCAAACAAAAAGAGCTCGAAGAAATCCTGAAACGCTGTCCCACCTTCCGCGCTGGCCTCTTGCAGCTTGCCACCACGTGGCTCCAGCTCGGAAGAGCTACCGAGGCTCAAGAAATCCTCCAGCGCTACCATAAGCTCGATCCAAACAACTCAACTGTCGAATATTATCTTTCGATCTTAAGTGCGCAGCGTCTTGACTACAACCTCGCGTGGAAACATCTCAAACATGCAGAACACCTGACAGCAGCACGCGATCATTATCCAAGAGCCTTAAAAGGCTTAAGAGAAAACTTACGCCGCATCTGCCCTGAGCCTTAAAATAAACTTAAAGTCTATTTTCTGCTATTGCACCATCTAGAGATTCCAGAAGCTAGTGCATATCCTCCTCCAATCACACCCGCTGTCACAGCACCGCCTAATGCCACAGCCCCAAGCGCAAGATCTAATGTCTGCTCTCTATCTGATTTCTGAGGGGGAACATATCCACCCCCGCCGCCGCCATACACATTAATGCGTTGAGGAGGACAGCTGTGAAAAGGCTGCCTAGAAGAAGCTGGTTTTGGAGGAGGAGGAGTGATCTTGCGTTGAAAGGCAACAGGACCTTTTATCATCAATTGTTTTACGACATTTTTTGTCTCAGCAAGATCCATTGTGGTTTTAAAACAATGGCGCAATTTTTTCTGAACAGACAGAGAGGCTTTTCCCGCTTTAGAAGGGAAAAAGAGCGATGCAGGGACCCATTCGATCTGCGTCTTTTTCGAAGAGCCTTTGCTCGCCTTTTGAAACGCTGGATTATCGATCTTTGAATCCACTTCCATAAAATACAGCGTGTGGTGAGCGTGGTTAACAAACCGTGACGATTGTAACCGATGATTAATCTCATAGGCCGTACCTAAAAGGCCTCTTCCTTCTTCAAAACACTTCTGGGCCGCGATATCTCTTGGCGTTTGAAACAAATGGTGCTTTCCACCAAAAGCGCTCCAAGAACGATGAGAAGAGCTCTTATTCTCTTTGCCCAGTAAGAACTCGAGATGCCCTTGCACCCACCGATAGGGAAGAACACTTGCAGTCTTAGTTGGAGGTGTAGCAGAGAGGATCGGAGGTGCTGGAATGGGAGCTGGTTTTGGAGGAGCAACAGGAGGCTTAGGCCGGGAAACGGGAGGAGTCGGAGATGGACTCTCAATAACAGTCTTTGTCGCGCACTCACGGATCGCACAGTATGCAACCAAATTAACCACAGGAATTAAAAGAGCCAGCCCTCCCACTAGATGAAGCGCTCGATCAGCAAGAGAAAGGGGCTTTGAATCGGTAGAATGAGCGGATGGATTATAAATCAGTTTAGAAGCACACGGAGAACACGCTTTTCCGAGGTTATTCAATCCATCACAGAAAGGTGAAATCAGCAGATTGCTTTTGCTCAAATTAATAAAATTGTTAATTTTAACCATGTTAACCACCCATAATTTAAATGAACTTTTGAATTTTAGCTTCGCAGATAGTAACACAAAAAGCAAATTAAACAACAATTAAATCAATAAAAACGAACAAATTTGCCAATAAACAAAAATACAAACAGGAAAACCTAAAAATTTTTATTAAGAACACATCTCTTAAAAAAAAATCTACTCAACAAACCTCTCGTTTGCCATGATGCGCTTAAAATCAGCTTGGTTCGTTTTTGCACCCGGCCGCAGGGCTAGCCCGCAAAAATCCACCAAGCTGAATTTAAGACCCCTATGAAAAAGAACCTGCTCATGCGAGGAAATTAAGCCCATGTCCAGACACTTAAATCATATCTTGACAGCGATTGCCCTTTTAAGCTGCAGCTTTGGATTTGCAGAAATTCTCCTCGATGATGTCATGGACAAAAACCTACAGAAAAAAGCGGGCATCGAAGACCTATCTCCAAAACAAAAACGCGTTTTAGAAACCTGGCTCAATGACACCTTTGTCCTCAAAAGCGAGACAGAAAAAGCACTCCCCGTATCCTCTTTGACCCTTTCGATTAATATCAATAATGGAAAACAGCTGCGCCTCTCTGATGATACCCTCTGGGATATTGATCCAAGCGATTATTCCATTACAGCCACATGGGTAACGCCATTTCCTGTTCAAATGGGCGATAGCGGAAATCCGAACTACCCGACATTACTTACCAATTTAAATACAAAAATTTCAGTGCGCGCAAAACCAGCAGAGAGCATCGCTCCTGCGCCCCAGCCACAAGAAACGCCGTCTCCCACACTTCCTAAGCAAACACCTCCCGCCTCAAGCGAGCCTCAGAAAACAACACCTTTGCCACCCCCTAAGGTGGTAGCGCCTGCTGCTACCCAGCCTTGAGATAGGGATTTCGAATAAAGCGCTCTGGACTAATAAGAACCATCTTCATTATGATTAAAAATACGCTGAGACTGCGTCATTATTGCAGGTTCGAGCACTTCACTCGACTCAGCGTCATTTTCTTTCCAATTCCCCTTAGGATTTTTTATTAAACCATACCCTTCAATTTGTCTTTCATTTCCTTTATAAAAATTGGAATCCACAAGATCATACCACCTTTGATCCCGATGCTCAAAACGTCTAAATATTGCGCCGGAAATCAAATCTGCACATTGAATGCCTATGCTGTAATGAGAAGGACTGAGAAAAAGATGTTCAATAAGGTTATCGTATTTAGAGTTAAATAAAAAATCTAAAGTTAAAAGACCCGCATGCTTCCTTCTTAAGTCTCTATCTTGAGCAGGATTTCTGTGATCGCAAACGATAATGCCATTAATTTTAGATCCGCCGTTTCGGCTTAATTCTTGAAGATAATATTGAAAATGCTCTGTAAGAGGTTTATAAGTAAGAAAATAAATATCTTCTGAATCTTCAATCGTTGATGAATGATAAATTGTTGGAAGATGTGTAACACTTGCAATCACCTTTATGGATCGATATTGCGTGATCGCAAGCAATATTTCTTTTCTTACCTGATCTCTTTCATAAATAGTGAGGTGCGATAAAGAATTATCCTTATCTTCTCGTCCTTTTTTTTGTCCAAAAAAACGCCATTTAATTTCGCCCATTATCCCAAAATTTCTTTTGATCTCTGAAAAATCCCTTTCTAGATCATGCCATTGGTCTTCTGGGATGACCAATCCACCCAAAACAAAATGGTTGTGAGAAAGTTTTTTTCCTGGAGCAATCGAACCAGCATCATCAACGAAAAATAAATGCATATGTGTGATCAATTCATTTCGACATAAAAACCTTCTCAAAACCAAGATTAAAATGACAGAACTAATGCAAGCGAACAGCCTTGACATCTGCTATGAAAACTGCTACGATTTGCGGTGAAAGGAATCTCCCCTCAATCAGGAGGCATTTTCATGACGCCGCAATTTACAGAGCCAGTTCAGAACGCCTTGGAAAAGGCATTTAGCAATGCTGCCAGCCAAAAACATACAGAAGTCACAGACAACCATCTTCTGTTAGCTTTTCTAGAGGATCCTCAAGGGTATTTCACTGCGCTTGCAACCTCGCTTAACCTCGATACTAAAGCGTTAATTCCTTTGCTTCAGAATGCTTTGCGCAAACTGCCAACCTTTAGCGGATCAGACCAACCTCCGCAAGCGAGCCACTCGCTACAACAAAAAATCATGGAAGCGCAGACGATCGCTAAACAATGGAACGACGCTTATTTAGGCAGCGATCACTTCTTCTATACCTTTTGGAATTCCGCACAAGACCCATTTGCCTCATGGAAAAAAGCAAGTCCGCTGACTCTTAAAGAACTTCAAGCACGCATTCAACAGATACGAGGAACAACAAAGATGGACTCTCCTACAGCAGAAGCCTCTCTACAAGCCTTAGAAAAATACTGTAAAAATCTGACACATCTTGCAAAAGAGGGAAAACTCGATCCTGTCATCGGACGCGATGAGGAGATAAGACGCACGATCCAAGTGTTGAGTCGGCGCACGAAAAACAACCCACTTCTTATCGGCGAGCCTGGAGTTGGAAAAACGGCGATTGCAGAGGGTCTTGCCTTGCGCATTCTCCAAGGCGATGTTCCCGATTCTTTAAAAGGCAAGCAGCTATTTGTTCTGGACATGGGCAGCTTAATTGCAGGAACTAAATTTCGTGGAGAATTTGAAGAGAGGCTAAAAGGGATTTTAAAAGAGATCGAGGCTGCAGAAGGCAATATCCTTCTGTTTATCGATGAGGTCCATACACTTGTTGGAGCGGGAGCGTCAGAGGGGGCTATGGATGCTGCAAACTTACTCAAACCAGCGCTTGCAAGAGGAGTTCTGCATTGCATCGGGGCTACCACGCTTAACGAGTACAAAAAATACATCGAAAAAGATCCTGCTTTAGAGCGCAGATTTCAAACAGTTTTAGTTTCTGAACCCTCTGTTGAAGATGCGATCGCCATTTTACGAGGCTTGAGGGAACGGTATGAAATTTTCCATGGTGTTCACATTACAGAAGCCGCCTTGCACGCAGCCGTTTTCCTTTCCAATCGCTACATTACTGATCGACGCTTGCCCGATAAGGCGATCGACTTAATCGATGAGGCAGCGAGCATGATTCGGATGCAAATTGGCAGCCTCCCTCTTCCCATTGATATCAAAGAAAGGGAATTGTCAACTCTCATTGTCAAACAAGAAGCCCTCAAACGAGAGGAGTCTGCTTCAGCTACAGCAGAAGCTGAAAAGCTCAATGTCCAAATTGGAAAAATGAAAGAAGAACTGGCTCTATTGCGAGAAAAATGGAATCAAGAAAAAAAGCTAATCGAATCTTTAAAAGAAAAGAAAAATGCTTTAGAAACTCTCCGCTTTCAAGAAGAAGAAGCAGAGCGCGCCGCCGATTACAATAAAGTAGCTAAACTGCGTTACGATACGATCCCCAAAATGAAAAAAGAGCTCGAAGAGGCTCAACACATTCTCAGCGACAAATCCAATCGCCTCTTGCAAGAAGAGGTCGATGAATCACTCATTGCCCAAATTGTCGCGAAGTGGACTGGAATCCCTGTACAAAAAATGCTCGAAGGGGAAGCTCAACGCCTTCTTGAACTAGAAAAAACCCTCTCGCAACGGGTCGTTGGTCAGCCGATTGCAATTGCGGCTGTAAGCGAAGCGATCCGAAGATCGCGCGCCGGACTCAATGACCCTGCGCGTCCTGTCGGCGTGTTCCTTTTTGTAGGGCCAACGGGCGTTGGAAAAACAGAACTTGCCAAAGCACTTGCCGATCAACTCTTTAATCAAGAAGATGCCATTATCCGCATCGACATGTCGGAATACATGGAAAAGCATAGCGTCGCAAAACTCATCGGCTCTCCTCCCGGCTATGTTGGCTATGACGAAGGGGGCCAGCTTACCGAAGCTCTGCGCCGCCGCCCCTATGCTGTTGTCCTGTTTGACGAAGTGGAAAAAGCCCATCATGACGTGTTCAATATCCTTTTGCAAATCTTTGACGACGGCCGCATTACTGACAGCAAAGGACGCACAGTAAACTGCAAAAACGCACTTTTTATCATGACCTCCAACCTCGGCTCAGAACAGCTTTTAGAAAAGATCCGCTCCCACTCGAAAGAATGGACAAAAGATGCGATTCTAGACATTGTTGAACCGATCTTAAAAACTCATTTCCGTCCCGAATTTTTAAATCGCTTAGACGACATCCTACCTTTTCTGCCCTTACAGGAAAAAGACATGGAAAAAATCGTCTTCCTTCAACTTGAGCGTGTCAAACAGCGCTTGCAAGAGCGCTCCATTTCACTCTCTTGCGAGCCCTCCGTGCTGCATCTTCTTGCCGAGGAAGGATATGATCCCTATTATGGCGCGCGCCCTTTAAAAAGGCTCATCCAGCAAAAGGTCGTAAATATGCTGTCGACCTCGCTACTCAAAGGAGACATTAAACCGCAGACAAAAGTCACTCTAACACTTGCTGCCACACCTGATCAGATCACTTTCGAAACAAGCGGGGGCAAGTGACAAAAAGACTGTTAAACATCGGCGGAATTCTTTGCGTTTGCGCTGCCCTCTTTTTCTTTTGCAATAGGCAAACGCAAGGATTTCGCTATTACTCGCTTCTTTCCGACCTTCCTAACGACACGCGTTGGGAAGTTGATCCTCTTTCACAAAAACAAATGGAAGAAATCCACGCAAAACTCGATCAGCCCTTCACTTTTCTCAACAGCGGAGGATGGTGCTATGCTTTTTTAGGCGCGGATGGGAAAACCATCTTAAAATTCTATAACCATGAACACCTCTCGCTTCCACACATTTTTAAACATTTCAGCTGGCCAAAACTATTATTTCACAGTCCAAGGATCTCTCCTCATGAGCGCTATTTTCAAGAATTTAACTTCACAAGCTGCACGCTTGTCTATCGGCATCTCAAAGAGCTCTCTGGCCTTCTTTACGTTCACCTTAACAAAACAGAGGACCTGCACAAAAAGGTGATTCTCTATGATAAAATCGGCGTCCGACATGAGATCGATCTTGACCGCACAGAATTTGTGGTTCAAGAGCGCGCAGAGCTGCTTTTCGACCACCTAGAACAATTCCATTCTCGCAATGATCTTAGCGGAGCCAAGCGTGCCATCAATCAACTTCTCGAATGCCTCCTCACCTTCTCAAGACAAGGGATCCGCGATCTTGATCAAAAGCTTTATGAAAACTTCGGGTTCGTAGATAACAAAGCGATCGCCCTTGATTTGAGCTCTTTTGTCTTTGATCCTGAAATCAAACGGCCTGCTGTGTATAAAAAAGAGATTTTGTTCAAAACGCAACGCTTAGGCAGATGGATAAAAAAGCATTATCCTGAGCTATTGCCCCACTTCGATGAGCAGCTCAATCAACTGATTGAACGCTAGGACTTGAAAAACTCTTTAAATTGCGACTGCAAGGAACTGGGCACGACCTCTTCGATCCCCGACTTATCGTACATCAAGAAATAAGTGCATGCGATCATGATCCCAAAGGAAGGACTAAAAAGCGTGATGAATAAAGAGACCCCGCAGATGAGCGAACGCCTCACCGATAGCCACCTTACCGAGCAAAACTCTAAAAGACTTGAAACTTTAAACACTGTTGCCAAGCACAAGAGCGCTGCCACACTCCAAAGAATAAGAGAATAAACAGCCCAGAGGACATCAGCACATAATAAAATCAGAAAAAATAGGCGAGCTGTCAGCGAAGAAAAAAAACGGTCCTTACAAAAGGACGGCGCTGAAATCGATGGTTCATTTGAAATTTCTGCCTCTTCACGGGTCTCAGAAGAAGCTGTGTGCGAGGTTCCCTGTTTTTCAACTTCAGAAATATCGTAAATTGCCATGCGCAGCTGACCTATTTTCTATGCTTGACTTTGTTAAATCCATTTAATGCAGCGATCCGATAGCCCTCAGCGTACGTCGGATAATTGAACACTTGATCGATAAAATAATCGATCCGTGCGTTAAAGCTCATTGCGACCTGCCCAATGTGAATCACCTCTGTTGCAGCCCGCCCGATGATATGAATCCCCAGGATCTCTAGCGTATCGGCATGGAACAACAGCTTGAACATTCCCGGATCATTGCCAACGATCTGGTTGCGAGCTATTTCATAATAGTAGGCTCTACCAATTTCATACCTAAAGCCGAGTTCTTTGAGCTGTTCTTCAGTATAGCCACAGGAAGAAATTTCTGGAATGGTATAAATTCCAATTGGATAAAAAGTCGGGAAATGATGCGTTTGCGCCCCGAAAGCATGACGTGCAGCCAGCCGCCCTTGCTCCATGCTCGTCGACGCAAGAGCTGGCGCTCCAATCACATCGCCTGCCGCGTAGATATTGGGAACTATGGTTTGAAACAGTGCATTCACCGGAATATATCCCGTCCGATCAACAGAAATCCCCACATTATCCACTTGCAACTGATCGACGTTTGCCTCTCTTCCTAACGCATATAACAACATTTCTGCATGCAGTGTCGTGCCGTCTTTGCATCGCACCTCAACCCCTTCTTTCGTACGCATTATTTTATCCGGCTCTTTATTTCCCATCACTTGAAGACCAAGAGTGCTTAACGCTTTTTGCAAATGAAGACCAATTTCATGATCCAATAAAGGAAGCAAATGATCTCTTTTATCGATCACGGTCACCTCTGTGCCAAGCGCCGCAAAAAAACTCGCATACTCAGATCCGATGATCCCACCTCCTAACACGATTAACGTTTTGGGAAGGTGATCGATCGCAAGAAGACGGGTCGAGTCTAAGATCGTTTCATTATCAAAAGGAACGTTATTGGGATTGCGCGGTTTGGATCCTGTTGCAATTAAAAAATAATCCGCAGTGATCCGAGTCGTGGCTTTTTGAGTCGGATCGAGAATGACCACGTGATGTTCATCTTGAAATCGAGCAGAGCCTTGAACTAAACGGATCTTATTTTTTTCAAATTGACGGAGCAGCATTTTGCGCTCCTCTTCCAAAATCCGATGCAATCTATAGTTAAGATCATTAATCGACACCTCGCGCAGCGGCCGGTTTTGACCGTAAAAACTTCTTTGATAGAAATCGGTCAAATCAAGAATGGCTTCCCTCAACGATTTAGACGGCAGCGTTCCCGAATTCAAAGAAGCGCCTCCTGGATGCGCTTCTTTCTCAACGACGATCACCGATTTACCAAGCTTTGCTGCTTGAATTGCCCCTTTTTGCCCTGCGGGACCCGTGCCAATCACGACATAATCTGCGAATAATTCTTCCACAAATCCCCTTCGTCCTAGAGACTAATAATTTAATTTTTAACTTACACGAAGCAAATGTTGTTGTTCAATAAGATTTAAGCTGGTAAGATCATCCCTCATATGCGTGAAAACCGGAGTCGAACATGTCTAAGAGATGTCAAGTGACCGGAAAAGTCCCTGTCCGCGGCAATAGCTATGCTATTCGCGGGATTGCAAAAAAGAAAAAAGGGATCGGTCTTAAAGTCACAGGAATTACAAAACGCCGCTTTCGACCCAACCTCGTGAAAAAACGATTTTGGTTCGCGGAAGAAAACAGATTCATCACCTTGAAACTGTGCACAGGTGCGATGCGCACCATCGATAAGGTCGGTCTTCCAACCGTCGTGCGCCAGTTGCGCGCGAAAGGCGAAAAAGTCTAGCCTTCTTTCGATTAAAAGTTCCGAAAGCCACGATGCGTCTTTGGATCTTCTGCCTTCTTCTTGGCGGGATATTCTCAGGCTGTGCGTGGCTTTTTGTTTCCGCAACCACTCCTCCCCTTCCCGATCACAGACACCCACTGCTTTTTTATTCAAATCAAAGCCGTCAAGACATCAAACTCACCCTGTGCACAGCCTTAAACCGCGCGCGCACCTCCTTATACATCATGATGTATGGAATTACAGACACCGAAATCATCGCTCTTCTTCAAAAAAAAGCCTCTCAAAACCTCTCTATAGCGATCCGCTACGATAAGTCCGCCTCCAGCAACCTACGCAAGCTCCTACCCCAAGCGCTCCCCTACGCCTCCAAAGGACTCATGCATCGTAAAATGATCGCAATCGATGACACGACAGTCTTTTTGGGCACGGCTAACCTCACCCCTACATCCCTCAAACACCACAACAATCTCGTGATAGGGCTCCACAGCCCGCCCCTTGCACAATTTCTAAGAAGAGAAACGGGGTCCCATTTTATCTTTGAGATCGAAGAACGACCGGCAGAGCTCTTTCTTCTGCCTAATGAAAAGCACAACGCTCTGGCACAACTGATTGCAGCAATCGATGATGCCCAAAGCTCAATTAAGCTTGCCATGTACACACTGACCCATCCGACAATCGCACATGCCCTCGTACGCGCCCACAAAAGAGGGGTCTTTGTGCAAGTGGCGCTCGATCTCTACACAGCCCGAGGCGCTAGCCGAAAAGTCGTTGCTTTACTCGAAAAAGCACAAATCCCCCTCCTGCTAAGCCGCGGTCAAGAGCTGCTTCACCACAAATGGGCTCTCATCGACGAGAACACTCTGATTATGGGCTCTGCAAACTGGACCCAAGCTGCGTTTGCCAAAAATGAAGACTTCCTTTTATTCCTTCCCTACCTCCAGAAAAATCAAATTAAGTTTTTAAATCGCCTCTGGGAGATCATAGAGCTCGAATCTTTTTGATTAAAACATCTTTATTTATTACTATATGTATTAAGTATGGATACTCTTCTTCAAATCTTAAGTGTGGCGTTTGCACTCTTCCTATTGATGGACCCGCTCGGCAACGTCCCAATTTTTGTCGCTGTTTTAAAAGATGTTGATCCCAAAAGACAGCGGGTTATTATTTTCCGCGAACTTATCATCGCGCTTGCGATCATTATTTGTTTTAATTTCTTAGGTAATTTTCTTCTAGATCTGCTAAAGGTTCAGCAATCGACACTGCTCGTGTCCGGAGGCATCATCCTCTTTATCATCGCAATCCGCATGATTTTTCCCTCTCACAAAGACCCAGAACTTGACCTATCGCGCGAGAAAGAACCCTTCATCGTCCCACTTGCCGTTCCGATGGTCGCAGGTCCTGCCGTGCTGGCTGCTGTCATGCTCTACTCCTATCAGGACCACAGCGAATGGATCACTGTCGCGGCAATTGTCATCGCATGGGCCATTTCCACTCTCATATTGCTCGCCTCACCTACATTAAAAAAACTCTTAGGTGATAAAGGCTTAATTGCGAGCGAACGACTCATGGGACTAATTCTTGTCTTAATCTCCGTTCAGATGTTTTTAGAAGGAGTTCGCCTATTCATCCTACAAAGTCAAACGATTCATGCGTAACATCAAGCTCATCGTCTGTTACGAAGGAACACGCTATCTAGGCTGGCAAAAAAACCAAGACGCGCCCACCATCGAATCCGCTCTTGAGCGGGCGCTATTTCAGATCTTACGCGAAAAAGTAGAGCTACAAGCCGCAAGCCGCACAGATGCAGGCGTGCATGCGCAAGGGCAAGTCGTTAATTTTAAAACTGAGCACTTAATGGATTTGCCACTTCTCATACGCAGTTTAAATGGGGTACTCCCCCAGGACATTCGGATCTTGAGCGCAAAGGAAATGCCGCCTGATTTTCACCCTACATTAGACAACCGAGGCAAAGAATACCTCTATCAGATCTGCAACTCCCCCTTCCAGCTCCCGTTTTATCGCCACATCTCCTGGCATGTCCCAACGCCCCTGGATTTAAAACAAATCGAAAAAGCAATTCCTCATTTACTCGGCAACCACGATTTTTCTGCCTTCTGCAATGACAGGGCACTGTGGACACGCTCCCCTTTCTGCACATTAGAAAGCATCTCATTAGAAACACTTCCCCATCACCGCTTGCAAATTGCA
Organism: Rhabdochlamydiaceae bacterium; assembly: GCA_019752555.1. Lineage (GTDB taxonomy): Bacteria > Chlamydiota > Chlamydiia > Chlamydiales > Rhabdochlamydiaceae > JAGVMG01. Next base: position 82,216 of record JAIELY010000001.1, on the reverse strand, counting down.
GTCAAAGGCGATCATTTTTTGTACAAAATGGTTCGCAATCTGATCGGCACACTTGTGTACATCGGCTGCGATAAATTAAATCCGGATCAAATTCCGATCATTCTTGATAATAAAGCAAGATCCTTAGCAGGGGTTACCGCCCCTGCCCATGGCCTTAGTTTGAACAAAGTGTTAATCGAGAAGTGAAATCTGCTGACTCTTTTCTTTGACATCCTGCAAAAGATTGGAAACAGTCCCTTTCTTTTTAGAACTTGTTTTGCGCGCAGCTCTAGGCTTCTTAAGAGCTTGTAAAGGCGCTTCCTGCTTACTAACATCAAATAGCTCATCGCTAAACTGACAAGAATTTTCAGGAAACAACACTAGTGTTGAAATAATCTCCTCCAAGCGCACGATCTCCTGCCCCAACTCTTTGCACTCATCTGCTAATCCATCTAAATGAGCATGAAAAGCGCGGTCTTGCTCGCATAAAGACGCAATTTCTTCTTCCCTATCCTTTTGAAAAAGAATCAGCTCCCCTTCTTTCTGGAATAACTCCTTGCGCGTCTGATGTAAAAGATCTGATTTCTCTTGAAATTGCTCCTGCAACTGCCAATACTGCATCTGCAGGGATTCATCATGACTCTCTTGTGAGATGATCGGATTTGCTGGACCTTGAGATTTAAGAAGCTCTGCTTCCAATATTTTTTCTCTTTCTTGAAACGAAGAAAGCTCATGTGTAAGAGACTCGCAGCGACGCATCCAGAGCTCACTCTCATGCTCTTTAGCTTCCACACACCCTTGCGTCGTTTTAACCTCCTGCAAAGCGCGCTCCAAAGAACAGGCCATCTCTTTTAATTTTCCCTCTGTTTCATTCTGAAGAGACTCAAGATGCGCCTGCATCATCTTCTCTAAACTCATCGCTTGCTCTTTTTGCGCTTCCAACTCATTTATCAACTGAGAGTGGCTAGACTCTCGCTCATACACTTCCTTCTGTCCCATCCACAAAATCAGCCAGCTTACTCCCATCGCACCTATGAAAAGAGAACACCACAGATGAGACATTAAAAAAGAAAACTGCCAAACTGCCACTGCAACAAGCGCAAGTAAGGAAAAAATAAGTCCCTTTGTCTTAGCCAGCCCTATTAAAAGCCAGCCGCCGCCCGCAAGGAGCACAAAGGGGGTCATGAAAGGAGCTATCCAAATAAGAAGCGCGCATAACGCCAAGGCTAAAAAACTAGGACCCACAGCAGCAAAAAAATAAGGATTGCGCGATTTTTCAACTCTTGCAGGACTTTCTTGAGACGCATATTCCATAAATTAGCCCTCTTTTGCTAATCCTTCGATTAACCGACCCATCGTTAAAAATCCCAACTTAAATCGGTCCAACCCAAAATGTTCATTGGGTGCATGGATCTGATCATCGCTCAATCCCATGCCAATCATCGCGACCTGAGCACCTGTTGCGTCCGCTAGATTGACGATAATCGGAACCGATGCTCCGCAAAACAAATAACGGCATTTCTGCCCAAACACTTCTTCATAGGCTAACGCCGCAGATTTTACAACCTGCGAATCAAAACGACTTCGAAATGCAGCCTTGCCATGCAAATAATCGAGCTTAATCTTGATCCCTTTAGGGGCAAGATGTTCCAAGTGCATTTTTAAATAGCGCGCAATTTCATCCGGGTCTTGGTCTGGCACAATCCGGCAAGATAGTTTTGCATGAGCTTTAGCGGGAATAACCGTCTTAAATCCATTTCCCGTATAGCCGCCCCACATTCCATTAATCTCTAAGGTCGGACGTAGCCAGTTCGATTCTTTTAATGACATTCCCTCTTCCGGACAAAAAGCATGGACCCCAAAACTTTGCGTGTAGCTATCGAGATCAAATGTCATATCAACAACAGCTAAATCCTCTTTAGAAAGAGAGCTAACCTTGTCATAGAAATGGGGAATCGTCACTTTTCCAGAACGATCCCATAACTGCGAAAGGATCTGTGCAAGCGCTCGGTTAGGATTCAGAGCAACACCTCCATGGGTCCCTGAGTGCAAATCCATAAGGGAATTAGAACATTCCAATTCAAATGAAACCATCCCTCGCATTCCCACAGTAATACCAGGAGTGTGATCTGCAGGAAGATCAAAATCCACCACCAAAAGGTAGTCCGCTTTTAATTCCTCCTTGCGCCGCTCTAAAACTTCCGCTGTTCCCTCGCTTCCAGACTCCTCTTCCCCTTCAATAAACACCTTGAGGTTCAAGTTCAAAGAGCTCGCCAGCTCAATCACTGCACGAATGGCCGTTAATGAATAAAAACACTGCCCCTTGTTATCGAGAGCGCCGCGCGCGAACACCTGCCCGTTGCGCACCTCTGGCTGAAACGGATCACTATGCCATAAGTTTAAAGGATCGACCGGCTGCACATCATAATGATGATAAATCATCAGCGTGGGGCGCGTAGGGCCCGCTTTGAGATACGTTCCAAACACAACCGGCAGCCCCGATGTTTCCCAGACCTCTGCGTCCAACCCGATTTTTTGCAAGTGGGCGCACACCCACTCTGCACACTTGAGTGTTTCATTGGCAAAAGCCTTATCAGCGCTAATACTTGGAAATGTTAAAAACGTAAAAAAATCGCGCAAGATCTCCTCTTGATGCGCGTCGTACCACCGCTTTAATTCTTCAACGGATAGTGACATGAAAAACCTGTTTTAAGAAGATCGTTAAATGAGAAAAAGGAAGATGACGAAGACTAGAATGCTTCATCATCTGAATCGATAATGCCCTGAGCGCTTTCGATGAGATACGCCGCTAAAGAAGCATCGCCTTGATAGGTCATTTCCACTTCCATTTTGCCATCGACAGAAGGCTCGCCGCAAGTGATCAGAACATAGCAAGCATTCTGCTCTGCCAATTCTTTATGTACATCTGCCGGCATTTTTTTCTTCGTTCTCGGAGCTCGCTTGACCATTTCAATAACCATCTGCGCTTTGACTCCCTTAGGTAATGCACTGCTCGGATTTTACTCTCGCAATTGCTGCTTTCTTTAGCAGATAGATGTCACAAATTCGAATTTATATGCAAAGAAAAAAGATTTCCCTAGAAAAACCTGCAAAACAACCCGCTTGCAGCAAAACAAAAAATTTTCTAGGCTCGATGCAATTTTTAATGATGCGCGATGCCAGCTCCATCGGGCTCATTACAGACATCAACGGAATTCAAGTTAAACCCATCGATGTTTACGATAACCTCCAGTTCTTAAACAGCGCCATTCCCGAAGGCACCCTCACCTTCGCCATGTACAGTATGTCACACGGAATGACTCAAGATGTTGCCCAAACATTTAGAGAGAGAAAAAGCCAAGATACCGCAGAAGTTGTCATGGGCCGTCAATTCTTAATGGCCATGCTCAACGTCATTTACAACATTAATCCCGATATGCTTTGGCTCCACATCGCTCACAGCCGAGGCGGCGCCACGACCTACTCGATCCTCAACGGCATGCCCGATGACCAACAAGCTTTAGCAAGAGCGAAAATGCTCTGTCTCGGCCTTGGCCCAGCCAAGCCATTGCCGATCAGATTTGGCAAAGACGCACAAAACGTCTATTCTGAAGAAGATTATATTAGGAAGTGGTTTGCAATAATACCTTTCCTTAGTCCAAACTATAATATTAGGTTTGTACAGCCTCAATCGGGTTGGGGCAACCTGACAGCCTGGTTTGCAGACCATGCTCGGTTAGGCGGGACGTATAAAGGTGTTCAAGACGACTACTTTTCAAAAGCAAGAAATAAAAATGGATTTTATGAAATTAAAAAATATTAGAAATCTAATAATAATATTCATTACGGCATTAAACAATGCAAGCGCGATCAAAAACGAAAAAGATGATTACACTCTATACGCAAATGAAATCATCCACTCCTTTGCAAAGCAAATAAAAAAAGAATTTGGATTTAATTGTGAAGCTAGCGGAGGTAGTATGCCCTATGACGTTGAAGAAATATCAATTAAGTTTTCCACAAATCGGCAAGTATCAATAGATGAAGCTCGCGAATTAGAAGTTAAAATTACAGAAAAGCTTGTCGAATTTATCAATGCTCATGAAAAAATCAGACCTTTTCTTCGAGAGTATCCTTTTCCCGCTAATCGCGCTGATGTAATGATTAGGTTTTACAAAACAAAAAATTTCAACCTATCAAACAACAACGTAGAGTTGGTATTCCAAGCCAAAAACAAGATATTCTACCAAGCGAAGAAACTAAACAATCCACATCTCTACGATACTCTAAAAGAAGAGCCTTACGAAGAGGCTCTAAAAATTGTTCAGAACAAAACTACCCCGTAGTCGATAAACTGTATTAACAAGAGACGGCAAAAAGCACCCAACTTTTATGGCAAATAAACTCTTCAGCTTCCTAATCTTTCTAGCATCCTTTGCTTTGTTAAGGACCTCCACCGTTGCTCAAGAAAACGACTGTCCTGATTATGCAGTATACGCAAATGAAATTATCAATTCATTTGCTAAGCAAATAAAAAAAGAGTTTGGATTTTACTGTGAAGGAAGTGGTGGTAGCATGCCATATGACGTTGAAGAAATATCATTACAGTTTGCCGCTAATTGCACAGCCACAATCGATAAGGCTCGAGAATTAGAAGTTAAGATCACGGAGAAGCTAGTAGATAACATCAATGCTCATGAAAAAATCAGACCTTTTCTTAGAGAATATCCGTTTCCTTCAAGTCGAGCAGACATAATGATTAGTTTTATCAAGCCAAAAAAATTCAATTCATCAAATGACAATGTAGAGCTGGTCTTTCACGTAAAAAACAAGATATTCTACAAAGCAAAAAAGACTGACAACCCTCATTTATATGCGACAATAAAGGAAGAACCCTATGAAGAAGCACTCAGAATTGTTCAAAGCAAAACGATTCGCTAAACATCGGTGCATTAGCCAAAGACGAATCGCAGATCAGAGAGCACACTTTGATGCGTGCGGATTGTGCGTTCGATTTTTTGAATTTTACGCTTAGAAAAGCCTGCATGGATGGCATAGACCTTGTTCTTTTCAGCTTGTCTGATCATTTTGGCAGTGTTTAGAATACATAGCATCTTTGTGACAGATGCAGATTCCAGCCACATCTTAATGCCCTCTGGTGTATCTGTTGAATAGAACTCGAATTGCATAAAAGACTCCAAAAACTCATGTCTATGCTGCTTATGTTGCGCATGAATCTTTTTAACATCTTCCACAATCGATGCAAGAGCTTTACAGGCATGAAGATTGGACGCGAACTCATTGCGTAACATACTGGATGCTGATGTTTTAAACATTTGGTAGGTGCGCTCGCAATGTTCAAACAAGGCACACCGATTGATCACTGACAGATGTGAATAGTTTAGCGAGCGGTAACCGCTCCTATAGCGTTCATACTTTTCGTAGAGGGTTTCAACAGCTGTCTCTAAAAATTCTCTTTTGGCATGCATGACTCGTGCATGAAATGTTTTAACATCGGCTCTAATGCTCTTTAATATTTCAAAGGAACCCGATTCGGCTGCAGATGTGATTTCTAGAAGAGGCGAGCACATTGTTTTAAAAACGTAATAAATGCGCTCACACCGATTAAAAGCATGTGCGCGCTTTTCACTGGAGAGAGAAGGATCTTTTAGGACTTGGCACTGAATGTGGTACGATTGATAAATTCTATAGAGAGTACTAATGGCCATTTCGCTTTTCTCCTTGGGAAAACGAACCTATTACTATAAAAAGTTCCGACTGATTTTCATAAGTCATGAATCGTGAAAAAAAGCAAAAATCTGCGGAAAACGGAAAAACATTTTATTAGGACAGGTTCAAATCATTTACGGGAAAGATTCTATGTTTTCTCAAATTAAAGAAAAGATTTAATTTAATTTATTGTCGTTCTTTAGAATTTATTTAACAAAAGAGCGTTCTTCCTCCCCATTGACAGCTAGTCGTAAAGAAAGGATAATGAGCCTCACCAAACATGGGGATTTATCTTATGGCCATTGCAAAACGTGTTTTCTTGTTTTTAGCCATCAACTTCCTCGTTGTAATGATGCTTTCCATCATTCTCAACGTATTCCACGTCCAGCCTTATTTGCAAAGTTACGGGCTGAACGTGAAGTCTCTTCTGATTTTCTGTTTAGTCTGGGGAATGGGAGGCGCATTGATTTCGCTTGCGCTTTCTAAACAAATGGCCAAATGGATGATGGGAGTTCGCTTGATCGATCCAAACGAGCAAGATCCAGAAATGCGCCGCTTGGTGCTAACAGTTCACACGTTATCAAGGGAAGCAGGACTTCCTAAAATGCCCGAGGTTGGTATTTTTGAATCCCCTGAACCCAATGCCTTTGCAACAGGTGCGACAAAAAGTTCTTCTCTTGTTGCTGTCTCAACGGGTTTAATGCGTCGGATGTCGCAACAGGAGCTTGAAGGAGTGATCGCGCATGAAATTACCCACATCGCAAATGGAGACATGGTGACCATGGCGCTATTACAAGGGGTGGTCAATGCATTTGTGATGTTCCTCGCTCGAGTTCTAGCCTACGTCGTCTCAGGACTTGGAAACCGGGATCGCAGCAGCTCTTCATCAGGATCGTACATGTCCTATTATTTATTCACCTTTCTCTTTGAAATCGTATTTATGGTTTTAGGGTCGATTGTCGTTGCGTGGTTTTCTAGATTCCGGGAATTTAGAGCGGATAAAGGGGGCTCTAAACTTGCGGGCAAGGAAAAAATGATTTCAGCGTTAGAATCATTAAAGCGGATGCAGCAGATTAGAGATGCAAAGGTCGATAAGCCCTCCTTTCAGACAATGATGATCTCAACTGGGAAAAAAAGCGGATGGAAGCTCCTGTTTGCGAGCCATCCCCCTCTAGAGACTCGCATTGAGCGGCTGCGCCAGTCCTAACTTGACGGGAATGGGAATGGGTTTAAATGCCCCATTTGTAAAACAATGGGAGGTTGTGCCAGTTGCGACACAACTTCCCTCTCTAAATATTTGATATTCCAAGACAAAACGAACCTTAGAACTTGATAGGACAGAAACTTGAACAACGATCTCTTGGAGCGAATACAAAGGTTTAAGATATTTCATGGAAAGATCGACAACAGGGCAAAAGATCTCTTCCTTTTCTAGCACGTTAATATCGCATCCGATGCTTTTAAAAAATTCCACTCGCGCTTCTTCTAAATAAATCACGTAGGCAGAATGGTGAATAATCCCATCCTGCCCCGTTTCTGAATACCGCGTCCGCAGTTTTACGTTAAACATCGCGTCTTGCTTTTCCATGCATCGCACTCACTTCATCAATACGTTTAAGCACCGCACTAACCGGAAGAATCAATATTTAACTACTTTTCTCTGGATTACCTTGCTTTTCCCAGTAGTTATGGATCAAATCTTGAATTGCATCTTTTAAGTGCTGATTTGAAGCAGGAAGCCTATCCACAACACTTTTAGCCCACTGATAATATTGATCAATCCGCTCACGGGTCCAATCGGGTGGGGGATTTTCAAAAAGATCTGTCAGGTTGTAGAACTTATCTGCAAGTTTAATTTGCGCAGCTCCAACAGACTTTTTAGCAGCGCTAATGATCTGTCCCCGTTTTCTCTGTTCGCGTGCTAAGGATTTATCATCGGTAACTTCTTTAACGTAGTTAGCGACATCTTTGCCGAAAAGAGTTTCAATTTCACTATAAGTTGTCTCAGTGTCTTCAATAGTGTCATGCAAAAGAGCGCCGATAATGACAGACACATCGCGCACTTGCCCAATATCCATCAGATGAAGCGCAACGCCAATTGGGTGGGAAATGTAGGGTGTTTTCTCTGCATTTTTACGCACTTGAAGCTTATGCTTCTCGGCAGCAAAACTCACAGCAGACAAAATCTGATCAATATCTGACGTGGTCATTACCCCTTCCTGAGAATAAGCCTGATCCAAGTGGTTAGCAAACGCATCAAAATGATTCATACACATAGCATTGGATTGTACAAGCTCAGCAAGAGAGGCTCGGCAAGCCTTAATTTTTTCTTCAATCTGCGCCGAAGAGCTCTGTGTAATTTCAACCCCACCGCTTCTCAATGTGATCTGCGGCCGACTGCTATCGCTATGAACACCGACAGCACTCAATGTAAGCGCTAATAATGGAATTGTAATCAATTTCATTGTTTCCCCCTTAAGCTAAGTGATTTGAGGCATAAATGACTCAAAATTATTAATAAAATTTGCGAAATTTAATACAGAGCATAGCAGAAACGAGGAATAATGTCCCGTTCGAGGTTTATCGCAACTTAAGCACTAATTAAAATTTAATTTTGCAACAAATCGTTTCAATCTAGCGATGCCGCCTTCTCTCGATTCTCGCGCATCCGCTCCAAAAGAGCCGTTGCGTGATCCAGGATGACGAGTTTATCGTCTTCGAAGACGAATACTTGGTGAGGATGGATGATCTCACAGAGGTTTTTAAGACTTTCACATTTGAGTACGATGAAATCCACTTCAGCAAGAGAAGAGAGAAGGGAGATAAACTCTTCATCGGGGTCATTGTCTCTCACATATACAATTAACTTTTTTTCCTCATCGCGCGAGGCGAGTTTGCGAAGACTGCGGAATAAAGCGGTAGACATCCCCTCTCTGCTTTCTAATCCAAGAACTGTGTAGCGCTTTCCTTTTAGAGCCTGTTGCAGCGCAAAAAGATGCTCTTCATCAAAAATCTTATTCTCAACATCATATTCAAGCAGGCGTTCTGACATTTCAGAAAGACTTATGCGCGCGCAGCCTAGTCGCTCGATTGCCATCCCTGCTGCAATATTTGCAAGTTGAGCTCCGTAATTGATATCGAGGTTATTAGCAAGAGCCACGCTAATCATAGCAGTCACTGTGTCCCCTGCCCCAGTGACATCTTTGACTTCTTTAGTCCGGACAGGAAAATCAAACCGATGACCTTCTTTATTGAAAAGAGAAATGCCCGCTTCGGAACGAGTGATCAAGAGCATTTCCACATTGCTTGCGCGAAGGATAGAAGAAGCGACCTCCTCAAGGGGAGCTCCGACAGGAAGCTTTGCCGCATTATAAGCTTCTGCAAGATTTGGCTTTATTACCGTAGCTCCTTGATATTTAGTAAAATCATCCCCTTTCGGATCCACAATGACAGGGATCTCTTTGAGCCGCGCTGCTTCAATAATCTCTTTAAGCAATGAGCGGGATAAAAATCCTTTGCCATAATCAGAAATGGCGATGATGTTTACTTTTTCAAGCAAAGGCGGCAGCTGTTCAATAACAAGTTGCTCCAACTGTTCAGGAAGCGGTGTGATGGTTTCAAAGTCAACACGCAACACTTGCTGGGCATCAGCGATAAGACGATTTTTTACAGGAGTTTTATACCCCTTCTGCAGAAATAGGTGTTCAATATCCACACCTTCGCATTCCAAAGAATCGCGGAGCTGTTCGCCTCCAATATCATAGCCAATACGTCCAATGACAGACACCTTAGCACCTAAAGAGATAAGATTGAGAACGACATTTCCGGCTCCGCCAGGGCGGCTCTCTTCTTTTTGAACATGCAATACAGAAACAGGCGCTTCAGGGGAAATCCGCTTAACTTTACCTGTTGTGTAAGTATCTAGCATAAAATCGCCGATCACAAGAACACGGACAGGGCCGAATCGACGCAATTTCCCACTGAGTTTTACCATCGTACATCCTTTAATAAATAATTGCGGACATAATCTGAGACTCCATCTTCGATGGAATACTGACAGAACGGATGACTATCTGGAAGGTTATGTCTTTTTAAGTACTTATCCATTTCTGCTTTAGTATAGTTCTGATACTGTCCAATAAGGTCTTTGGGCATATCCATATATTCGATTTGCGGGTGTTTGTCCAGTGCTTTGAATAAAGCATGAGCAAGTTCATTCCATGTCGTCGCTTTGCCAGAGCCAATATTAAAAATACCTGCCACTTTATTCTCAAGGAAATCGCATGTCAGACGGACAACATCTTTCACATAGATAAAGTCACGGCACTGTCCCCCATCCGGAAAGCGGTCGGGCTCAGAGGATTTAAAGAGCTTTATCACGCCAACATCACGTGCTGCTGGCAGCATTTTATACACCATCGATGCCATACGGCCTTTGTGATTTTCATTCGGTCCATAAACATTGAAGTATTTCAACCCGACAACTTGTCCTAAAACTCCTTGCTGCTTTAGCCACAAATCAAAATAGTACTTTGAAAAACCGTACAAATTCAAAGGTTTTAAATGCTCGATTGTATTTTCTTCATCCCTGAATCCAAGCAACCCGTCTCCATATGTTGCAGCAGAGGACGCATAAATAAATCGAATATCATGGTTGAGAGCATATTCACTTAACCGCAAGGAATACCTGTAATTATTTTCCATCAAATAGCTACCATCCGCTTCTAAGGTATCAGAGCAGGCTCCCAGGTGGATGATCGCACCAATTTCATCTTCTTTTCCTTGCAGATAACGAAACAGATCGTGCTTAGAAATAAAGTCCGCGCTTTTCTTATTGAGAAGATTTTTCCACTTTTCTGTTTGCTTAAGATCATCGACAAGAAGCAGGTTCGTAATTCCCTTGTCGTTCAAATAACGGACAACACCAGACCCAATAAATCCGGCAGCACCAGTAACGACAATCATTTTATCATTTGACAACTTGGACATGAGACTCGCCTTTTTAGAAATGAAAAATCAATCATACCAGGCACCTTCTTTCCGGTTAAGAAAAGAAACTGGATAAAAATGCACATCAGGTAAAGAGGGAGAAGAGAGTTCGCCTATACAGAAAAAAGCAGTTCCGCTACCGCTCATGACAACCGTTGTAAAGCCAAGAGCATAGAGTTGATCGCGCAAAACGCTCAATTTGGGCAAGAGTTGAAATGCGGGAATTTCTAAATCGTTAAAATAGAGACCAACAGAAGAGTTATGGGATAGGGGATCGAGTGTTGTTTTGTCGAAACTTGCTGTAAAAAACTCTTCGCGGATCGCACGGTACACTGCAGGAGTAGATAAACCCTCTTGTGGTTTTGCAATCCATAAATGCATAGGAGCCCTTGCTGGCAATGACTCAATGATTTCTCCTCTTCCTTTACAATAAGCTGTGCCAGAAGAGAAAAAAAAGGGGGCGTCGGAACTGAATTCCGCAGCGAAGCTTGCTAAAGCATGTTCGGATACAGGATGAGGATTTAAGGTATTTAACGCAAAAAGCATGGTGGCAGCATTTCCACTTCCCCCACCGAGGCCCGACTGAACAGGAATGTTTTTTTCTAAATGGATCGCGACAGGAGAACAAAACCCTGTTTTCTTACGGTATGTCTGAAGCGCTTTAATAATGAGGTTGGAATCGTCGCAGGGAAGGTTAGGGTCCGTGCATGTGAGTTTGTCATGAAGGGATAAGCTAATCGACAATGTGTCTTTTAGCGATATCGCCTGATACAAGGAAAAAATTTCGTGATAGCCATCGTCTCTTCGGCTAAGCACTTGAAAAAACAAGTTAATCTTGGCGGGAGAGACAAACGAGATCGGTTCAGGGCTTCTAACATTCATAAGTCTCTATAAAATTAACGGAGCGGAGGTACACCTCCGCTCAACAAATAGAAAGAACCTAAACTAAAGGTTTTCTGCAACTTTATGACATCTCTTCTTGAGAAGACTCGGCAGGATTTTGCTGAGCTAAAGCATCAGCTGCAATTTGCGCTTCGCTAAAGACCTTTAACGTTACAAGCGCAGGAACGCCTTCTTTAAGTTTTAAATTCAGCGGATAGACTCCGGTGGATTTAATTGGAGACGCCAGTAAGACGCTCCGCTTCTCAAGCTTGATTCCCTGAGCATCGAAATGCCGAACGATATCTAAAGCAGTCACAGATCCATACATATGACCATCTGGATCGACTTTAACTTGCATAATGATGACTGCACCGTCGATCTGACGCGCTAAATCTTCAGAATCTTTACGATCAATTTCCGCTTGCTTTGCACGCTCTTCTTTGAGACGCGCTTGCAATCGCAACGTATATTTATCTGCAACGACAGCTTTTTTCTGCGGAAGCAAAAAATTGCGTGCATAGCCTGGCTTAACGCTGACAAGATCCCCGCTTCGCCCTAGGTCCTCGACGTCTTCGAGGAGTAATAATTGATTTCCCATATGAATTCATTTCTCCTTTGAGCTTAATCTTGAGAGACAAACGGCAACAGAGCCATGTGTCGTGCTCTTTTAATCGCTTGAGCTAAATGTCTCTGATGATACGCAGAAACACCAGTGATGCGACGAGGGATAATTTTTCCACGCTCAGTGATAAACTGATAAAGCGTGTTGATGTCTTTGTAATCGATATGGCGAATGCCAGCTGCTGTAAAAGGGCACTGCTTGCGCTTTCTGACAAAAATTCCTTCCATAGGCGCTTTTTTTGAATAAGCTTCTGTAGTGGACATAAGACTCCTTTACTCTTGAACAATCGATTTAAATTCTAGTTTTTCTGGAACGCTCTCAGTGCGCAAAGTTAAAAAGCGCAAGAGATCTTCGTTCAGATGATACTCTCTCCAAAGATCGTTCATGACCTTTGTTGAGATCGAAAAATACAAGATGTAATAGTAGCCTTCGCGCTTGTTATTGATTTCATATGCAAGCTTACGACGCCCTTGATCAAACATTTTACAGATTTCACCACCGCGCGTTGTAATACCGCTTGTGATTTTCTCTAGCGCTTTTTGCCGCGCATCATCACTGAGTGTCGCGCTCAAGATGTACATCCCTTCGTAAAGATGCTCCCCTTGCTTAGACATGTGTTTCTCCTAAGTTTCCGAATTCTTGTTATCTACATTTGTATCCCGGGCATTGGCCTTCTGCATCGCCGCAGCAATCCCGGCAGTCATCCACAGCTCGAGGATGGCTATCGCTTTTTCTACAACCTTTTCCACTACCGGCTTCTCTTCTGAGGTAAAACGCCCCAGAACATAATCAGCTAGGCCTTTGCCTTCAGGAGAGCCAACACCAATTCGAAACCGAGCGTAATATTGCGTCCCTAAATGCGCCGCAACACTTTTCAACCCATTATGCCCGCCGTCACTGCCTCTCGCTCGGATTCTCATCATTCCAAGATCTAGAGCAATGTCATCACAAACGATGATCAGGTTTTCGACAGGTATTTTATAATAGGCGATGCACCGACGCACTGCATCTCCACTGCTGTTCATATATGTCGTCGGCAGCAATAGGGTCATTTTTCTCTCCTGAAATTCACATTGGGTAACTTCTCCAATGAAATCAGAAGAATGTCGAAAACAGATGCCACGCGCTTTTGCAAAGCCTTGCACGACTTGAAACCCGACATTATGACGAGTATCTTGATACCCTTTTCCTGGATTCCCAAGTCCTACAATTAAGTGGTTCTCTTTCATCTAACTTTTAACGTTTCGCAATCACTACAATTACTTCTTCTGCAGCAGCAAGCAACTTAACGCCCGCTGGAAGAATAAGATCTCTTAATCGCTTGGATTGGCGCATTCCCAAATCCTTCACATCGATCAAAAATTGAGAGGGAATATTTTTTGGCAAGCACTCGACTTTCACGTGGCGGATCACCTGACGTAAAAAACCGCCGAGTTTAATCCCTTGACAATCTGCGATTCCGACGCAATTAATAGGCACTTTGACGCTTACAGCAACATCATCACTTAATTCTTCAAAGTCGATGTGAGACACTCGATAAGAGGTTAAATGATACTGAATGTCTTTAATGATCGCTTTGCGCTCTCTTTTTCCATCACTAAGAGTAAACACAGTTGTGGGCAACTGGCCTGGTTTCACTCCGCGCAAGATGGCGCCAAACTCGGGGCCAACGATAATGAGTTTTTCCGGTTGAGTTTTTGCAGAGTAAATAACAGCAGGAATATCGCCTTCTCGTCGAATCTGCTTAATATCACTCTTCTTTTCACCGGTACGCGGTTTCATTGTGAGTTTCATATGGATCTCCCCAAAGGAATAATGTTATTCGGTTCCAACACACCCATAAGCGTTAAACGCAAGGTGACTGCAGGATGCCTCTTTATGAGGCGTTCTATTCATTGTTAATCACGACAGAGAGTACACTTAAGGCTTCACCTTAAGAATACAGGGAGGAAATGGATTTGGCACCGATCATATACTCAATCGCCTTTCCAAAAAGTGGCGCAACAGAAACGATCTCTAATTTACTTCGATCTGTTTCTTCCAATACGGGAACCGTATCAGTTATCAACATTTTTTCAATCGCACTTTCCTCGAACGCTGTTCCGATGATCAATCCGTGAGTGACAGCAGCGCAAATCCGATTTGCACCCGCCTTTTTACACACCCAGGACGCCTTCTTGAGCGTTCCTCCTGTCGAGCACACATCATCGATGAGGAGGACATCACATCCTTCCACATTACCGATCAGGGCGTTTGTTTCGACCTGTTCCGCATTGATACGACGCTTATCAATAATTGCAAGTTCGACACCCAAAGCTTCCGAATAAGACCTAGCGAGTTTAATGCTTCCAATGTCTGGAGTCACAACGACTAGCTTATTCAACTTCAGCTTTTCTACCGCCTCCACAAGTCTAGGGCGCGCATAGAGGTTATCGAGCGGGATATCAAAAAATCCCTGAATCTGCTCAGTATGCAGATCCATCGTCAACACACGGGTTACTCCCGCTTTCTCGAGCAAATTTGCCACGAGCTTTGCAGTGATAGGCTCACGCCCACTTCCCCTTCGATCCTGCCGCGCATATCCATAGTGAGGTATGACAGCTACAATCGACCGCGCTGACGAGCGCTTCAAAGCATCGACCAATATTAACAATTCCATGAGATAGAAACTGGGACGTCGTGCGATAGTCTGCAGGACGAAGACATCCCGGCCACGGACGCTCTCTAAAATTTGAACGCCTATCTCGCCATCTGGAAATGTTTCGATGATCGCTTTTCCTAAATTCAACTTCAGACAAGCTGCTAATTGCTTAGCCATCTCTGGATGAGAAGTGCCAGCAAAAAGCATCATTGACTGTTCGCTTGCCATCAGTATTGCTTAGGTAATTTGTCTTTTCTTTGGTTTAATTCTTACGTTAAACCTAGAAGTTGACGATTTGGGGTGGAAGGATTCGAACCTCCGAATGGCGGTACCAAAAACCGCTGCCTTACCACTTGGCGACACCCCATCACATCTTTAGTCAAAATTTATAATGAGCACCATGCTAGTCGGATGAAGATTTATTTGCAACACGGAATTTTATTTCGCCTAGCAAATATCCCGACCCCATGGCGTCTTCCTTGAATTTTTAAGTAGCCTCAAATCAGAAAATAGAATAAAAAAAATTAATTTAACACGAGTTTTTTATGATACACGTCATTCAAATCGCCTCAGAGCTGGCTCCTATTGCAAAAGTTGGGGGATTGGGAGACGTTATTTACGGTCTTTCTAAAGAACTTGTTCGACTTAACCACAAGGTAGAGATCGTCCTTCCCAAGTATGACTCGATCCCCCTTGACAAACTTAAAGATCTTCGGCCTGAGTCCCCTCATGTCAACCTAGAAATTAACGGAGTTTGCTACTCTCATACCATCTGGTCTGCTTATTTCGAGGACCTAAAACTGCTCCTTATTGAGTCGCTCCCCCCTGCTAATCTTTTCAACCGAGGCATGATTTATGGCTGCGCTGACGATTTGGAGAGATTTTCCATTTTTTCAGCTGCAGCACTTGGCTTTATCCGACAAAGAGAGCAAGCCCCGGACGTCCTGCACTTACACGATTGGCCCTCGGCACTCATCGCAGTGCTGCAGCAAGAAACATATGATAAGCAGAGCGCAAAAACACTTCTTACGATTCATAATCTTGAACATCAAGCCAAATGCCCCCCCTCCTTATTGACCTCTTTAGGATTGAAACAAGAAAGGGTCTTTACTCGCGATAAAATGCAAGACCCTGTAGCAACTAATCTCGCAAATATTTTGAAAGGCGGAATTATTTATAGCGATGCGATCACAACTGTGTCTCCAAACTACCAACAAGAAATCCTTACCGTTGAAGGGGGTTGCGGATTGCATGAGACACTCATCGCACACCAGCACAAACTCAGCGGCATCTTAAATGGAATTGACGAGGAATTCTGGGACCCGGAAAAAGACCCACTTCTCACGCGGAAATACGCAACTCATCGAGTAAGAGAGGAAGAACAACTCACAGAGCTTCTTGCAGGAAAACAAGAGAACCGGCGCCACCTGTGCAAGATCCTCTCGATCCGCCCGTCGAACGCTCCTCTTGTCTGCTCTATCACGCGTCTTGTTCCTCAAAAATCCCCTCGACTGCTCAAAGCTGCCTTATTGCGTACGTTGGAAAAAGGGGGACAATTTATTTTACTCGGAACAACTCAAATCCCGGAAATCCAGCAGGAATTTGAACAGCTGAGACAGGACTTAAAAGCAAACCCCGATGTTGCTCTTATTTTTGAAAACGATGAGACTTTAGCACACCTGATCTTTGCTGCCGCAGACATGTTTATCATCCCCTCTCTGTTTGAACCCTGCGGACTCACACAGCTGATTGCCCTGCGCTATGGAACTATCCCGATTGCACGGGTGACAGGAGGCTTAGCTGATACAGTCTTTGACATCGATACCTCATCAAAACCTTCACTAGAGCGCAACGGCTTTACCTTTGAGCACCCAGATGAACAGGGGGTCTATTGGGCCTTAGACCGAGCCTTAAAACTCTACACAGATGATAGGAGCTCATGGCGCACCTTGATTAAGCAAGGGATCGGCATGGATTTTAGCTGGAGACACGCAACGCCTCAATATGTAATGCTATACAAAAAACTTCTAAACACATAATTAAATTTTTAATTACAGGGGGGACGCAGATTTTAATTGAATTATATTAATAAATAAAATAAAATTAATTAAAGACAATTAATTTAATTAAGACAAAGCCTATGTCAATTATTAGCTCAAAAACAACATATTCAGTATGGGCTTCTCCCGAGCTCGCAGACTCTCAAAGCTTGAAGGCAAGCCCCCACGCTCGTTTGATCCATTCAGCCCCCTCATCTATTTCCGACTACCCCAAAGAAACCCTGGCGATTCTTGAAAAACTCTCAAATCTCATGAGCGTAATCGATGACTACACTTTGCAATATAAAGCTCATCAATCTGAATTCCTAGCAGGCAGGATTTCTAAGTTAAGATACAGTAATAGAATCCAGCGGCTTGAAACACTGACCACAAACTTACTCCTGGAAAAATTCAACTGTTTGCCTGGTTCCGTGCGTAGACAAATCTACATTTTAATTGGAGAGCAGTATTTACGCTCCAATCCCTCAAGCCTTGTCTACATACATAAATATGGGAGAAAGCACTATTTAGATAAAGCGCAACGCCAAATCTTAAAAACAAGCCTATTCCAAATCTCTTGTAGAATTAAAAATGATTATAGAGAGAGGAAGGCGCTCTCTTAAGCTCAGTTTTCTAAGCTGACAAGCCTAGCCCCTTTTGAATGTATTTACGATTAGCATAAATGTATTCAATACCGGAATAAACGGTATAAGCCACTCCTAAAAAGACACTATAAAAACTCATTGCCTGCAACAGGCTGAGCTCTAAGCATCCCATGGAATAAGGGATCATGAGAATAAGAATAAAGAAAATCACAACAGCTTGAATCACAGCCTTAATTTTTCCCGACATCCGAGCTGCTAAGGCAACACCCCTTAGAGCGCAAAGAGTACGGAGCGTGCTGATGATCATATCTCGGTAGAAGAAGATACAAACAAGGAGCAATGGGAGTTGAATAATTCCTTGAGTGAAGGATAAGAGTACCGACAAACGAAAAATGCTATCTGCCATCGGATCGAGCAGTTTACCTAAATCTGTCACTTTATTATGCCGGCGCGCCATTTTCCCATCAAAAAGATCGGAGAGCTCAGAGATTCCCGCAAGAGCAAGCAGGAGATAGGGCAACCAGGAAAGGGTGATCCCAAAGGAAGAATAGTAAAGGTACACGATCAGAAAGATCGGGCCGAGCAAGATACGGGATAATGTCAAAAATAATGCAATGCTCATACCTTATCTTCCTCTCGAGAAGCTGTTTTTAAAAGATATACTCATTCCCCTAATTTTTATCTACGGATTTACGATGTTTAGGGCTTTTGAAGCGCTCGCCTCTTGAAGAGCCAACTGTCCGCAAGCAGCTGCAATATCCTTACCTTTCGTATAACGCCAGGTCGTTACAATTCCCGCATCTGTTAAAATCTGCTTAAACGCCTCGATTTTATCTTTATCCGGCCGAGATAAGCGCAGTCCCGGAACGGGATTATAGGGAATTAAATTCACAGTGCACTGCTGGCGCTTTAAAAGGCGGCACAATTCTTCTGCATGCTCTGCTCGATCGTTGATCCCTTGGATCAGAGTATATTCGTAGGTGATGTCTCGATGGGTCTTTTGGCCATACTCGATCATTGCGGCAAGAATATCCTCAAGCTCATATTTGCGCGCGTAGGGAATGATTTTCTTGCGAATATGCTGATTGGGAGCATGAAGAGACAAAACCAAGCTCACTTTTAATCCTTCTTCCATTAAACGCCGGATTCCCTGCACAACACCTACCGTTGAAACTGTAATCCTTCTTTGAGAAATATTAAGTCTTGAAGGATCAATAAGTAGGCGGATCGCTGAAACAACAGCATCATAATTTTCAAAAGGCTCTCCCATCCCCATAAAAACGATGTGGGAAACACGCTCCCCTCTTTCCGCTAGCCACTGATCGATCTGATAAACTTGTTCGAAAATTTCTGCAGGTGTAAGGTTGCGAATCAATCCTTCTTTGCCAGAAGCGCAAAAAGCGCAACGCGCAGGACATCCGACTTGAGAAGACACACACACAGTGCGCCGATCCCCCGAGCAAATGAGCACCGATTCCACAAGTTTTTGATCGGAAAGCTGCCACAGGAATTTTGTCGTATCATGATCTTTTGATTGCTGCACGCGCGTTTGAATGAGCGTCGTTAATGTAAACGCTTCGCTTAATTTTTTACGCAGCCCTTTATTGAGATCTGTCATCTTTTCCCAATCCGAAATCTTCTTCTCGTAGATCCACTGAAAGATCTGCTTCGCACGAAAAGGTTTTTCATCGTGAGTGGTAAACCACTGAGAGAGCTCTTCTAAACTTAACGCGTGTAATGGGATCATGAAATTATCTGGCCTTTAAAGTTTAGGTGTATAGAGGTAAAGAGCGCTTTGCATTTCAGTAATCACGTGATTTTCTTGCAGCGTACGGACATAAGCTTCCTTAATTCTTCGAATATTGGCTAATTCAATATGCGCTTCATTGTGCTCTTGCAATAATTTCTGAGCATTCTCGATACTAGTTTGCGACACTTGGCTTGTCGATGATTGATACAAAGCCTCAGTTAACGACGCCACTTTTTTTGCCAAATCGAGCTCAGTTGCTAGATAATTAAACACGAGCTGCAAAGCTTGGGCGCGGTATTTATCAGGGGATATTTGCATCGGCTGCTCCAAAGTTTAAAGAATTTAATTTCGTCTATTTTATAGGAAACTCCCCTAGAAATCAAAGCTCTTTTCCTCCTTTGCCGAAATTAAATTATTTCATACGCGCTGCTCATTTTGAAGCACGCCTCTTTGCGACTAAAATTTTTACATCCTATATAATTTAATAGGAAATAACTCCTTTTTAAAGCATTCTAATCGTTTCGAGAAAAAATTACACTTCAAGTACATTGATGGATATCACGCTTAAAGAATCAGGACTCTCTGTTTTGAACCGTTTCGAAATGGAGAGGGAAAATGAACAGGCTCAATTGGAAAACATCGTCTCCCATGGAGAGGATAGTCAGCATCAATTTAAGGAAAATATCCACAACGGAGACTCTTTAGCTGCCGAAATGGTCGCGTTTTCTAACTCTCGCGGTGGTCATATTTTTATTGGCGTTTCTAACAGGGGTGAACTCATTGGTCTTTCCAGCAAAGATGTCGATAGAATTAACCAACTGATCAGCAATAGCGCAAGCCAACATGTTCGAAGCCCGATAGCTGTCCATACTGAAAACATCTCTTTAAACTCTGGCCAAATAGTCATCGTGTTAACGATCTCAGAAGGAATCGACAAGCCTTACTTTGATCAACAAGGCGTCATTTGGTTAAAAAGCGGGGCAGACAAACGGCGCATCCAATCTAAGGAAGAACTAAGGAGACTCTTTCAGGAGGTCGATCTTGTTCATGCAGATGAGGTTCCCACTCCCGTGGGAGTCGAAGGGCTTAATTCGAAGCTTTTTGCAGACTTCCTTAAGAAAACCTATCAAGAAGAACTGCCAAGCTCTCAAGAAGAGAAACTCCAGCTTCTTGAAAACATGAATCTGGCAAATAGTCATCGACTTAACCTGGCAGGACTGCTCTTATTTGGTAAAAAACCACAGATTCATAAACCCCAATTTATGATTAAAGCGGTCTCTTTTCTCGGAACAAAAATCGCCAGTAACTATCTAGATAGCGAGGACTTTGAAGGTGCTCTTCCCGATGTATTTTTAGGCGCTTTAACCTTCGTCATGCGCAACTTAAGAAAAATCCAAAAAGATAAAAATGTCAATTCCGTAGGAGAACCCGAAATTCCTCAGATTGTCTTTGAAGAGCTTTTGGTGAATGCTCTCATCCACCGCGATTACTTTATCAGCGCTCCCGTAAGGCTTTTCGTCTTCGACGACCGTGTAGAAATCATCAATCCTGGCAACCTACCAGATCATCTTACTATTGAAAAAATCCGAGCGGGAAATTCCATTCAGCGCAATCCAATTTTAGCCTCATTTGCCGCAAAAGGACTTCTACCCTATCGAGGTCTTGGAACAGGAGTGCGCCGCGCATTACAAGATTGGCCGCAAATCCAGTTGATCGATGATCGCGACAATTGCCTTTTCATCTCCCTTGTCGAACGGCACATACCCCTTCCCATCCCTTTTAAATTAGGTGAACCCAACCCCAATGACCCTGTAAATGACCCTGTAAATGACCCTCTAAATCAATCCTTAACAGAATTGCAAGTTCATCTACTGCACATCATAAAGACTAACCCCAGGATCTCTTATGAAGAGATTTCCTCAATCACACAGAAAAGTAGAGCTACAATTAAACGAAATATTCAACAACTCAAAGCCTTAGGAATTTTACAACGCCTTGGATCTGATAAAAAAGGAAGCTGGCAAGTTAAGAACATTCTTGTAGAATCTTTTAGCAACGGGGGGTAAAATGTGCTCACCAAATCAATTACCCCCTAATTATTATGTTAACTTTCCAACAGATCATCCAGCGGCTTACCCAATTTTGGGAAAAAAAACACTGTGTTATCCATCAAGGTCACGATCTTGAAGTGGGAGCAGGCACATTTAATCCAGCGACATTTTTAAGAGCCTTAGGACCAGAAGGTTATAACACAGCTTATGTCGAGCCGTCACGCCGCCCTGGAGATGGTCGCTACGGGGAAAATCCCAACCGTGTTCAGCTATTCCACCAGTACCAGGTGATTCTAAAACCCTCTCCTGCCGACGTCCAAAAAATGTACCTAGAGTCGCTCGAGGCGCTTGGATTTGACCTAAAACAGCACGACATCCGTTTTGTCCACGACGACTGGGAAGGCCCTACACTGGGAGCATGGGGCCTGGGCTGGGAGGTCTGGTGCGATGGGATGGAAGTAACCCAATTCACCTACTTTCAAGCAGTGGGAAGCGTTCCCCTAAAGCCCATCAGCGTCGAGCTCACATATGGACTCGAGCGGCTTGCCATGTTCATCCAAAACAAGGATAACATCTTCGATGTTCAGTGGAATGAGGAGCTCACCATCGGAGACATCTCCCATCGCAGCGAAGTCGAATGGAGCACCTACAATTTCACGGAAGCTTCCACGGAAATGTGGATGCGCCACTTTCAAGATTTTGAGCGAGAGGCGAGACAGCTTATCGCGCGTCATCTTCCCCTTCCCGCTTATGACTTTGTCATTAAAGCCTCCCATGCGTTCAATCTTTTAGATTCTCGTGGTGTGATTTCGGTGACAGAGCGCACTGGTTACATCGGAAGAATTCGAGAACTTGCGCGGCTGATTGCGATGGAGTACATCGCATCGCGTGAAAAACTAGGATATCCTCTTCTTGCAAAAACAAGGGCTACACCGACGCTACCAACTCTTGAGACAAAGGCTGCGCCTGCATTCGATCCGAAGCAATCTCAAGACTTCCTTTTGGAAATCGGCTCTGAGCAGCTTCCCTCAACCTTTGTGCCACTCGGCTGTCAAAACCTAGAAAAAGCAATCCGCCGTCTTTTGGGCGATGCTGGGCTCAGCTTTGAATCGCTTCAAACCTTCGGAACACCTCAGCGTTTGAGCATCTTAGTGAAAAACCTTGTCGAAGGAACAGAGGAAAAAACAATCGAGCGCAAAGGGCCTCCGGTTGCCGCATGTTTTGCTGCAGATGGCAATCTGACACCTCAAGGAGAGGGATTTTTAAAATCATTAGGCTTTGACACACCTACTCTCAACGCAATACGGGCAGGAAACATCGAGGGTCTTAAACTAGAAAAAATCAAAGAAGCGGAATATCTCTTCGCATCGGTCAAGGAAGCTGGAAAATCGACGTTTTCTCTTCTTAAAGATACGCTTGCTAAGCTCATTCTCAATCTCGAATTTCCCAAAAAAATGCGTTGGGGCGATCTTGACATTAGCTATGCACGTCCGATTCACTGGATCGTCGCACTTTTTGGCGATCAAGTGATCCCATTTGAGGTAGGCAATCTCGTCTCAGATCGCTTCTCGTTCGGTCATGCGCAGCTAGACCCCCAAAAATTCAACATCCACGCTCCCAAGGACTACCTTGCAACGCTGAAAAAACACTTTGTGCTCGCAGATATCCAAGAGCGGAAAGAGTCGATTTTAACCCAGCTAGAGAGCTTAGAAAAAACACTCAATGGAAAAACACTCGAGCATCACAAAGTGCTGCCTCAAGTGCTGCACCTTACTGAGTGGCCTCAGCTCACCCATGGAAGTTTTGATTCTAAATTTTTAACAGCTCCAAAAGAAGTTCTCATTTCCGAGATGGTGGAACATCAGAAATATTTCCCAGTCTCTGACAAAGAAGGCAACCTGTTAAACCTTTTTATCATTACAGCCGACAACACACCCAATGATTTGATTCGAAAAGGAAATGAAAAAGTTTTATCTGCGCGTCTTTCCGACGGAGTGTTCTTGTATACTCAAGATGTGAAGGTTCCTTTGGAGCAGTTTAATGAAAAGCTCAAAGTAATGACCTACCAAAAAGAGCTCGGTTCGATGCTCGATAAAGTGGAGAGGATCCTGCACATCGCCCGAATCGTAAACGAACATCTCGAGATCGCAGATCCCCAAAAGGTGATGCGCGCTGCCGTTCTTTGCAAAGCGGATTTAGCCTCAGCTCTTGTAGGGGAATTTCCCGAATTGCAAGGAACAATTGGAAAATATTATGCCCTCGCCCAGAAGGAAGCCCCTGAGGTTGCAACTGCAATCGAAGAACAATGGATGCCGCGCTCTGAAGGAGCTCCCCTGCCTAAAACTCCGACAGGGGTTGTGCTTAGCATTGCAGATAAGCTCGATAATTTGATGAGTTGTTTTAGTATTGGGCTAAAACCCACCTCTTCAAGCGACCCTTATGCATTGCGTCGCCAAGCAATGGGAATTCTCAAAATCCTAATTGATGCCGAACGCGGCATCGATTTACAAAAAGTCTTAACGGCAAGCTGTGCAGCTTTTCCCAATCTAAAAGACAAGGAAGCACTCGCAGCTTCTACGGTTTCTGAAATTTTGACCTTTATCACAACACGCGCTAAAAGCGTCTTTGAAGATGAGGGTTTTAAAAAAGATGAAATCGAAGCATCTCTGCAGACACAGTGCATAGATCCCTACGATCAATTCTGCAAAACCAAAGCCTTGCATGCTTTTCGCAAATCAGGCTCTTTATTCGCGCAATTGTTCGAAGTGTATAAACGCGCTAAAGGACAACTCGCCACCCCCTCTTCTACGCCCTTTGATCCCACACTCGCTGAAGAGAGCTCGGAAAAGGAACTTCTCAAAGCGCTCGATACAGTGCATAAGCGTTGGACAGAGCTGCTTCAACAAAGGGATTATGAGGAGGCGTTCCGTCTCATGGCAACCTTGCAGCCCCCTTTAGCTAAACTGTTCGACTCGGTTAAAATCCTCGCAGACGATCCCAAGATAAGAGCGAATAGGATCGCCTTACTGCACAAAGTCTTCGCTTACTTCCAAGAGTTGATCGACTTTCATAAAATTCAAGAAGGGATCTAATGGCACATCCGTTTCCGATTGTTGATTTGCATTGCGATTTGCTTGAGTACCTAGCTAAAGCAGCTGAACGCACGGCTTACGAGGAGAAAAGCCGCTGCGGCTATCCCCAACTCAAAAATGGCGGCGTCCTTCTGCAGATTACAGCAATCTTCACGGAAACAAAGCCAGGAAGCACCCGTTTAGCAGAAAAACAAATCGAACGTCTTTTAAAACTGCCTTTAGAACACCCTGGTCATTTTTTAGATGGAACGCAAAGCGCGGAGTTTGCCCAAAACAAAGGGATCTATCTCATTGCTTCCATTGAAAATGCTTCTGGAGTCTTTGAAGAGAATGAACCGATCGCCCAAGGATTGCAGCGCCTAAGCGCTTGGCTCAAAGCGTTAAAACGGATCCTCTATATTTCTCTCACCTGGAATGGAAAAAATCGCTTCGGAGGAGGTGTTGGATCCGATCAAGGCCTGACAGACGATGGCAAGAGGCTCCTCGATTGGATGAGCACGCATCAAATTGCTGTTGATCTCAGCCATGCGAGCGACCCTCTTGCTGAAGAGATCCTCAACCACAGCGAGCAAAATCGATTAAATTTAAAAATCCTAGCAAGCCATAGCAACTTCCGCGCCATCTGCCCCCACCCGCGCAACCTCCCCGATTGGCTCGCCGAAGAGATCATCCGCCGCAAAGGGCTTATTGGACTTAATCTCTTTGCCCCTTTCATCCACAGAACAGACCCCGAAGCACTCTTTGCCCACGTTGAGTATGGCTTATCCTTAGGGGCTCAGGACACCCTTTGCTTCGGCGCTGATTTCTTTGACACCGAAGACTTTTCAGCTCTTCTTGCCAAGCACAAATGTAAAACTCCCTACTTCCCCGACTATGCCGACGCTTCCTGCTATCCGCTCCTCTTAGAGCGGTGCGCACAGCGCCTGTCTTTAGGTGCAGAGGCTCTTGAGAAGATCGCAAGCGCAAATGCGCTTAAGTTTCTGAATCGATCTATATAGAAACTGATTTTTGAATGAATCGTGAAGAGGCCAAAGGGACGTAAATTCCCTTTGGCTGCATGCAACTTAAAGCTCTTGTTTAAGGGGCTCGAGAGCGCGGCATCGGTGTCGATGATATTTTTTTACCATCCTTATAAACCATCTTAAAGCGGCTGCCGTCTTCTGTTATTTTTATTCCTTCGCCATCCTTTCTATCTTTTGTAAAATTCCCCTTATATCTGACGCCACTTGTATAAAAATTAGTTCCCTTGCCCCATTTCTTACCCTTTCTGAATTCTCCCTTATATACGGTACCGTTTGAATACTTTACAGTTCCGCGACCTTCAATCGCACCAAATTTGAAATCCCCCTCATATACATCACCGTTTGAGAACTTTAGAGTTCCATGGCCAAACTTTCGTCCGTCTCTAAAATCTCCCTCATATACGTCACCGTTTGAATACTTTATAGTCCCACGGCCATTAAGGAGGCCATGTTTGAAATATCCTTCTTCTTTTTCGTTACCTATGGTATAAGTTCCATAGCCATCGAACTGACCCTTTTTGAAAGAACCCACGTATTTGCCACCATCTCGGCACTCGCAGATTCCATGCCCATGCGCTAAGCCATCTAACAGATCTCCCTGGTATTTCCTGAACCCAAATCTATTTTCAATGATCTTGTTCGGTGACGCAATCGTGGCAGAAGGTGTTGCGGGAAGTGGAGTCTCTGAGATCAAAGATAAAGAAATTATTTGGTTTTCAAAGAAAACAAATCTATCTCATTGGAATTTAATAGCTTAGAACGGGATCGTCGCTGTGAGCTAAGAACTCTCTTCTACTGGCAAGATGAGTTGGGGGATGTTTTTATTAAGGGCAGCGAACTCTTTGGCAAGCTCACTCATTTCATCGTCGCTGACGCCACCTTCTTGAATCTTCATTCGGATCACTTCTTTTTGCTCCATCCAATGGCGGACAAGGATCTTGCGCAAGGTCTCTTTGATCCCCTCTTCCCCCTTTAGAATGTTAATTTTTCGGAGCATGATCTCAGATAAAAGCTGTGTTTCTCCTGTATTGCTCAGGCTTTGACCTAGGGCAAGTAGATCGCAGGGTTCATTTTTTTCGTAGGCCTCTAAAAATTGAAAGTACAGGCGGCGCGCGCCTTCGATATGAAAAAACTCCTGTTTGACGTTCAATCGGGCAAGCTCGACTAATTTAGGTTCTTGCTTGCCTACAAGTATTAGCCAGCGCAGCAGATCCGTTTCTAAAATCTGATCGGGATTCACTTGATGAAACGCAACAGAACTGCTTTTTTTAATGAATAGATCAGGAAGCGAGATCTGTCCCACACCGAGTGTGGATTCGGGCACTTGGGCTACTTCTGCAAGCTTGCGCAGGCTCTCATGCACCATGACAGGCTGCTCCCACTGGCGGATCTTTTCGACAATTCTTTGGACAATCTCATTTTTCTGCGAAGGCGAGGATAAGTTATGCCCCTGAGATAAATGTCCGAAGACAAAACTTAAGTAATCGCAAGAAGTCGATAAAAGCTCGTTAAAGTAGGAAGGGCCCCATTCTTTAAGCACGCCATCGGGATCAAGGCCATTGGGAAGAGAAACGATCAGAACCTCAACACCTTTTTTCTGGAACAAATGGCCAATTTTAACGGCAGCTTCCTGACCCGCTTTATCCCCATCGAGCGCAAGGTAAACTTTTTGCGCGCCAAGATGGATCAACTCCTTAACGTGATCCTCGCCAAAAGCAGTGCCCTGTCCTGCCACCGTGTAATCATATCCCGCATGAATGAGCTGCAGCGCATCGATTTGCCCTTCGACAATGATGGCCCTCTGTTCTTTTGCGATCCTCTGACGGGAATAGCTCAAGCCGAAGAGGACATGCGACTTTTTAAAAAGAGTCGTCTCGGGAGTGTTGATGTACTTGCCCCCAAAGGTTTCCTCTCGAAATTTACGGCATGAAAATCCAATGACAGCTCCCATCGCATCGCGAATGGGAAATGAAATCCTCTCGGAAAAAAAATCTTTTCCCCGAGCATTCATCAGTCCTGCTTCTTGAATCACTTCATGAGATATCCCCTTTTCTCTTAGATAGCGGATGAGTAAATCCCCCTGGGATGGAGCATAGCCCACTTCAAACTTCCGGATAAAATCGAGGGTAAGGCCCCGTTCATAGAGATACTTTAAAGGAAAATCCCCCTCTTCGCTATGAAGCAAGAGAAAATGGTAAAAGTGGCAGGTGAGATCGAGCGCTTGCTTGAGCAGCGCTCTACTGGGGCCCTTTTTTTGGTTCTGTTCAACATCAGCCTCTAAAGTGACCTGGAACCGTTCTGCCAAATGTTCAATCGCTTCGATGAATCCCATCTTAACATGGGTCATTAAAAAACTGATCGCATCTCCATGCGCGCCGCATCCGAAACAATGGTAATGCGTATCGCCGCGCTGCACCACAAAAGAAGGGGTCTTCTCTTCATGAAAAGGACATAACGCTTTGAATGCAGATCCTGCGCGCTGCAATTGAAGATGTCCCGACAACACTTCGGGCAAATCAATTTTCTGACGCAAGAGATCAAGGCTTTCTTTTGAATAGATTGGCATGAGACATTCTGCTATAATCAACGGTAATCATTTTTCATCATACTCGGCGAGGTGTTTATACCCAAGAACCTATCTCCGAGCTTGGAAAAAACTCTTTATAAAAATATCAAACTGTTTTAAAACTCAACGAAGTTTTTATGTCGAACATGTTCTATCGAAGGCGAGAAAGAGACTGAAAGTATGGAAGAGAAAACGTCTAAAATCCCCAACTATACTCAAGCAGGAACGATCGCTGATTCCTCCTTAAGCGGTCTGCGAGACCAGATCAAAAAAATCATGATCCCTATGTTGATCAAGATTTTTCAGCTTAAGCTCGAGTTAAGCCAGTCGATCAGCCTTCCCTCGCGTCTTCAGAGCACGAGCCTTGACTCCCCTGATACTACCCTAACCGAGTTAAAAAAGCTCGATGAAGATCTCAAGCTGCTTGTGCTTTGGTGCCAAAGCTGCCGCAATCAGATCAGTAAAGCCATGAGCATCCCTGAAGAAGAACAAAAAGAACCTCTAACCACAACATCTTCTGAGACCGAGCACAATCCGATGGTGAGTAAATCGTTTTCTGAAGCGATGACTTCCCACTCGACTAGGTATCAAGTCGGCGCAAATGCGCCGTCTGATGAAGAGCCGTCCGATGAGTCCAACTCCACTTCTTCTAAAACGAGTTGGTTAAAAAAAATGTTCCAACGACCTTAAAAACGCTAAGAGATCCCTATGACTCTATCTCCGATGATGGCTCAGTGGCATGCCTGTAAAAAAAACTCTCCCAACTCTCTTCTTTTGTTTCGGCTAGGCGATTTTTATGAAGCCTTTTATGAAGATGCGGTCTCTCTTGCAAAGGAGCTTGACTTGACATTGACCAAACGGCAAGAGGTCCCGATGGCAGGGGTTCCCTTTCATGCGAGCGAAGCCTACATCGATAAGCTTGTTGCAAAAGGATATCGAGTTGCTATCGCCGAACAAATGGAGGATCCCAAAGCAGTTAAAGGCATCGTCAAACGAGAAATTGTGCGTGTGATTACACCCGGCACCCTCGTTAACTCGACATTGCTCTCTGATAAAGCAAATAATTTCTTAGCTTGCCTAACGCAGGTCAATAGTGCTTATGGGCTAAGCATTTTAGATGTGACGACAGCCGATTTCAAAGTAATGGAATTTGAAGATCTCAAGCAAGTTCTGGATGAGCTCTCGCGTCTGCAACCCAAAGAGATCCTCCTTTCAGAAAAATGGCGTGCTGAACATCCAGAATGGATAGCTGAACTTTTAGAACAGATCAATCCTTTGATCCATACCAAAGAACACTGGCATTTTGAACATAGCCATGCCTGCACTCTTTTACTCCGCCATTTCCGCGTTCACAACCTCGATGGATTCGGACTTAAAGGGATGGTGGCGGCGATTAATGCAGCAGGCGCCATCCTTCAGTATGTTCAAGAAGATTTAAACCTTCCCACCACCCACATCCAAACCATCACTTCTCTGCAGATCGCCCAATACATGCTGATCGACAGATCCACACAACGCCACTTAGAACTCGTAGATAGTCTTCAAGAAGGGAAAAAAGCTCTTTCCCTTTTTAAACTTTTGGATCAAACCTCTACTCCGATGGGAGGACGCCTGCTCAAACAATGGCTTCTCCATCCCCTTCTTGACCCTGCTGAGATCCATTTACGCCAGGAAGCCATCGGAGATTTTCAAGCAAATGAACGCACGACACGTGAACTGCTTCATCATCTTAAAGAAATCCGAGATCTTGAGCGGCTCATCATGCGCATTGAGACAGGATATGCAACACCTCGCGATCTAGCAGGCCTGCGCTTTTCTCTTGAACAGATCAAGCCATTACGCACTTTATTAGAGGTCTATCAAGCACCTCTCATCACTTTAGAAAAAACAACGTTAACCTCATTAGATTCGAGCCTTTGTCTTGCCGATCAAATCAAAAGCGCGCTTGTCGAAGCGCCTCCTTTACGCTTAAGCGATGGCAACATCATTCAGGAGGGATATCATCCAGAAATTGACCGTTTGCGCGCTTTAAAACAAGACAGCCACAGCTGGATTGCCGCCTATCAAGCACAGCTGCGCGAGACGACCCAAATTAAAACCTTAAAAGTCGGATTTACAAACGCCTTTGGATTTTATATTGAAGTCTCGAGAGGACAGACAGACAAAATGCCCGATCACTTCCAGAGGCGTCAAACACTTGTTAATGCCGAAAGGTTCATCACACCTGAATTAAAAGAATACGAATATCAGATCTTGCATGCAGAAGAGCGCTTATTAAGCTTAGAGACAGAGCTCTTCCATACCCTACGCGAACAAGTTGCAGCGCATTCCAGCCAAATCCGCAGCATCGCTGCAGCCATTGCACGCCTCGATACGTTAATGGCGTTAGCTCAAGTTGCCAAAGAACATCATTTTGTTTGTCCCACCGTCGATAACAGTTCCCTCTTCCAAATTGAACAAGGGCGCCATCCGATTATCGAAGCTACGCTGCAAGGAGCCACCTTTATCCCTAATGATACCCTCCTCGATAACCAACACAACCGCCTTTTATTGATCACAGGGCCTAATATGGCCGGAAAATCCACCTACATCCGTCAGGTTGCGCTGATTGCCATTTTATCCCAAATGGGCTCTTACGTCCCGGCGCGTTCTGCACATTTGGGGATTGTCGACAAAGTCTTCAGCAGGATCGGCGCTAGCGACGATCTGTCTCGCGGTCAATCCACCTTTATGGTTGAAATGACAGAAACTGCTAATATTTTGCATAATGCAACGAGCCGCTCTCTTGTGATTCTTGATGAGATTGGAAGAGGCACTAGCACCTATGATGGGATTTCAATTGCATGGGCCGTTGCTGAATACCTCCTTACAGAAAAGGATCGAACAGCAAAAACCCTCTTTGCCACCCACTATTGGGAGCTTACCGCATTAGAAACACTCATTCCGGGCGCTGTCAATGCTCACGTTGCCGTTCATGAATCGGAGCGGGGGATCACCTTCTTACATAAAATCGTTAAAGGAAGCACCGATAAAAGCTACGGCATCCATGTGGCTCGACTCGCCGGATTGCCTCTTGTAGTGCTCAAGCGCGCAGCTCAGATGCTTGTTAAACTCGAAAAACAAGCAGGGCGCTCCTCGCAAAGTGCAAAAGAAAAACAACTTTCGCTATTTGACACCTCTACAGAAATCGCCCTTCCGCCTAAAGCCTTTGAACCCGATCCGCTGTACAGCGAGCTAAAAGCCTTAGATCCTCATCAGCTCACTCCGCTGCAAGCACTTGCAAAACTCTGTGAATGGAAAGAGAAAATCCCCCGATGACATTCGATTTAAAACAACTCGATCACTTTCCCGCCCAACCCGGCGTCTATTTAATGAAAAACGCTGCTGGCACAGTCATTTACGTCGGAAAGGCCAATGTGCTCAAAAATCGGATCAAACAGTACTTTTCCGGAGGCGATGGGAGGGCCATGATCCCTTTTTTAGTCGAGCAGACCACACACATTGATACGATCATCGTCCCCTCTGAAAAAGAAGCTCTTCTTTTAGAAAATACCCTCATCAAAAAACACCAGCCCAAATTCAACGCCATCCTCAAGGATGATAAAACGTTTATCAGTTTGATGATCAACACGACTCATGAATGGCCCATGCTCCGTTTGGTGCGCAATAAAGGCACTCCCAAAGAAAATGGCCTCTATTTCGGTCCCTATACGAACGCCTTTGCTGCACGTCAAACCTATGAACTGCTCACAACTTTGTTTCCGCTTCGCCAATGTTCCGATGAAGAGCTCAAACGAAGAAAACGCCCTTGTCTTCTCTACTCAATAAAAAAATGCTGCGCTCCTTGCGTGAATAAATGCACGCGCGAAGAATACGACAGCTATGTCAAAGAAACAGTGCGCTTTCTAAAAGGACAAGACAAAGAGATTCTCAAAGATCTCAACGCAGAAATGAAACTGGCCGCTGAAAATCTAGAGTATGAAAAAGCAGCATCGCTTTTACGCACCATCCGCCAACTCGAACATGTTCTTGACTCTAACCAAATCGTCGCAAAAATTTCTGGCAAAGACACCGACGCACTTGCGCTCTTTCGTCAGGGGGAAGAGGTGATGCTCGTTCAACTGCTCTTCCGCAATGGAAAACTGACCGGATCTGAACACATCTGTTTTTCAAAAGTGTTAGAAGATGACCAAGAACTCTATTGCTCTTTTATTTTGCAGCATTACACAAAGCCGCAAAACATCCCTCAAGAGATCCTCCTTCCCCTCCCCCTTACTCAAGCCTCTTTTCTAGAAGAGATCCTCTCCGAGGCCGCACAGCATAATGTACGGATCCTCTCTCCACAAAAAGGGGATAAGCGCGCCCTTGTCGAGCTTAGTCTAGAAAATGCCAAAGTGATTTTCCACCAGGAACACCATCCGCATGAGCTGAGCGAAAAAATGCTGCTTGATTTACAAGAGACTCTAAAACTGACCCGTTATCCGAAAAGAATCGAATGTTTTGACACTTCCAACCTATCGGGCATAGAGCCTGTCGCATCTATGGTTGCCTTCACAGAAGGCGATGTCGACCGTAAACGCCATCGCCTCTTTAAAATCAAAACCACTACTAAAGGCGATGACTATGGAGCCATGCGTGAAGTGTTAACACGCAGACTCACGCGCGCAAAAGAAGAAAATGATCTTCCGGATCTAATCATCGTGGACGG
The DNA here is from genome assembly GCA_019752555.1 of Rhabdochlamydiaceae bacterium. GTDB lineage: Bacteria > Chlamydiota > Chlamydiia > Chlamydiales > Rhabdochlamydiaceae > JAGVMG01. The sequence goes on along the minus strand of JAIELY010000001.1, from coordinate 49,540 downwards.
AGGCAAAGGACAGCTCAATATCGCTATTAACGTGCTTGAAACGCTCAACATCGCCTCCTGCGATCTTATCGCCCTTGCAAAACAAGATGCCCGCCATGATAAAGGGATGACCGAAGAAAAAATATTCCTACCAGGGCATAACGATCCGATCCACCTCAACCCGAGATCTTCACTTCTGTTTCTATTGCAAAAAATCCGCGACGAAGCGCACCGCAAAGCCATTTCTTTTCATCGCAAAAGACGCGAGAAAAAAAACTTCACCAGCAAGCTCGATGAAATCCCTGGGATCGGGCCTGCAAAACGCAAGCGCCTCTTAACCCATTTTGGAAGCGTGAAGAAAATTTTCGAAGCGAGCCCTGATGAGCTCGCCTCCGTTAAAGGAATCACTTCAAAAGATATCGCAGCCATTCAAAACTATCAGGCCTGAAGCAGATATCCCCCATCATTGCGACTCTTGACTTTGAATACCAGTCCAAGATCCACAAGCTTTTGAACAACATATCCTAAGACAGTAGCCTCATAGTATTGTGCATCTGTGATCTGTTTAGCTTGATACGCCTCGTAGACATCTTGATCCACAACCGTTGTAGAATATGCATTAAAAAGATCATGATGTGTATCGAGCTTGACAAGGCGTCGTCCTGCCACGGTCTCTCCCGGAGACTTAGTAGAGATCTCCTCATTAATCTTACTAATCACTTTGAGCGCAAATCTCTGAATACGTCTTGCCACATCAGCTGGCAGTTGTTTTCCAGGAGTTAGCGGATGCGAAGAAAAATCTAAAGATGCAGGATCCACCTCTAGCATTTCATCCCCGCGCTCGATCCCTTTTTGCACATAAAATGCCGCTAAACGCTTTTCATCTTCATTTTTTTCTTTGCGAAGAGCCACTGCCTTTTGATAGGACTCTTGCGAATGCAAATGGTGAACTGCAGCAATCTTATGGATACTCTTCATCTGCTTTAACCCTACGAGATGGACAAGACCTTGACCAAGGCCTCCGTAAAGACCCTCGTGAGGCTCTCCCATAAATTCACAATCAATGATTCCAATTTGACAGTGCTCTAACGATCCATCAGACTGGATCACAGGATGATTTCTCGGCTCGACATCGTGATAGCCAGTGCGGCAAATAAATTCAGCAAATTCTCTAATCGCAGGACTCAAACGGTCTTCAAGTGTATTAAAAAGCTCTTCTTGTTTACTGAGATGAGGATCGAACTCGAGCCTTTGCTCGACAAGAACTTCATAGACCTTTCCCTCATGCGGCACTTGAATTAACGCTGCCTGTGGAATCACAAGATGTTTTAGCCCATACTTCATACAGATGGCTTTCGCATACACCATCAGGTTAAAGCGCGCTTTCATCGAGTTATCCTTACCAGAAATCTGAGCAGCATCCTCGCGAAGCACTTTAAAAATAAAACGGGGCTCTCGTTCCAAAGAAAAAACACTGTGTTGCGGCTGACTCTGATAAAAGACCACTCCGTTCCCCGGCTTTTTTTTCATGATTCTCGAGAGATTCTTTTGAATTTCATTAATTACAGGAGCCTCCATTCGAATGCCTTCTCTAAGCTGCGATTGAGCATTAGCTAGTTCCGAAGGTGATAAAGCTTCACGCTTCCATGTCATAGCTCGCTCTGATGGCTTTGAAGCCTCCCTCTTCGGTATCTGTGGTAAGGAAACGATTCTTCGTCGTTCAACAGCTGCACTTGCTTGATCCGCCCCCTTGGGAACTGAAGACAAGACCAAAGGAATCCGCTGCTTTAACTCATTGATATTTTGTATCAGTTGAACAACAGTTAAGAGCCTTGGATCCTTTGAACGCACAGACTCACGCAATAATTTTAAGTTTGTTTTAAGCGACTGATAGCTTCGGATACACTTATAAAGATCAGAGCCACGACAGGATTTTGTTTCAATGGCATCATAGCTTTCTTTAAATTGTTGATAGGACGATTGACAGATTTTAGCTTGTAGATCAACTGATAACTGAGATCTGAAAAAAGGGGTGCCTTTTGCTATTTGTTTTATAATGCGATGAGAAGTTTTTAGTTTTTCAGACCAAAACAGCTTTGCATGTGAAAAACTAGGGTCCTCTTTTCGCCCATAAGATTCACGCATATAGATTTCCATGTGAACATCGCATTTTAAATCATGGTAAGCATTGAGATATTTGCGATAGACCATAGAGAGGTCGTCTTTAGATTTCGAACGACAAGTTGCCCTTGAAAATTGTGATGCAAGTTTGTTAACCTCTTTGTCTTTCGCATTCCACCTAGCTAAAAGATTGTCTACCCCAGACGCATCGCAAATACTTGTTGCAGCCATAAATCCCTCACAGTTAATTATGGCAACACTATAACACATTTAACACATTCAATAAAGATCAATTTATTCTGATCAATTTAAACAAATGTTTAGATAATAAAAAAATTAATTAAAGAGAAAGATTTGAGCGAGAGGAAGTGAACGACTTTCATTTAGACACCGAAAGCGATTAAAAATTTGATTTTAAATCGCTTTCGGCAAGGAAACGATCAGGAATCTGCTTGATCAGCCTCTTCTTTGGGATCTCGAACACCCATGCCGGTTGCCACTGCTTTAACAAACTGTTTATCTAAAGCATTACCGACAACATTTACCAAACCTGTCCGCTTAAAACGCCCTGGGCCATAGACACCACCATAAATACCTAATTTTGCTCCACCAAACTCCTCAAGATCAATCATCCCAATCCTAAGAGAGTTTTTTCCCTGATAAAAAGGGATATTGCGCACTGCAATATCACTGTAGTGAAGTAAACAGGTAAAACGGATCAGCTCTAAAAGAGGGGTCTCTACAAGACCCTCATCGCGAGGAAGGCACAAGGGGGTGTCAGGGGTCTCGTAACCTTTCTTGGATTCCTGAAAAGAAAAAAGCGGTAATTTCCGTTCCGCCATCAGCTGAATCGTTCCTCCATCGAGCTCTAATCTATGCAACTCAACTTTGGGAACTTTTAAGTGCGCGAACTGTTTTTTTCTACACACAAGTCTTCCTATGTGCACATTTTTAATCCGCTTACGCATCGAGTCCGCATCCCCTTCTGCTTGAATCTTAAAAATGACATCTGGCTCAGAATCCAAACTAAACACGCGGTGGCTACTCTGACTACTATGATAGGTGTAACCGGGCAGAGATGGCCCTTCCCACAGCTTAGTTTTTTTATTTTTTTTACGTGCAAGAATTTGAGGTAAATCGGCTTGAATCTTAGCTAATGTGGCAGGGTTAATATTAAGACTCATGGGAGGCAACGCACGTTGCTCTGGAGATTGGGCTCTGCGATACAAAGTCTGAATATTACGAAGCATCTGGGACAGCCTCTCACATTTTATTGGATCATCCTTAGATGCAAAAAGCAAACGCTTCATTTGATATTTAAGAGAAAAATAGGCCCGAGATAATTCCACATAATGCGAATCAAAATCACTACCCCGCTCTATTTCCGCATAAACTTCTTTAAATTTTTTAAAATCAGCTTGGAAAGATGAACCTTCTGCAGGTCCGATCACAGAAAAAAATTCAGGATGCATCGTCATCGACTGGATCATATCTTTAGCAGATTGACGCAATACTTTTAGCTGCATCATTTTTTGAACTGCTTTATCAAATAAAGGATCTTCCGCACCCGGAGTTTTTGAAGATCGGCAAAACTGCAACCTGAGATCCGTATTGAGTTCATGATAAGCAATTAGAAATTTGCAATAAACGCTATAAATTTTTTCCCATCCCAAATCAGGCGCGTCTTGAGAAAGAGTTGCGAGATCTGCTGACGCACTAAAACGAACCTTACCTTTATCAAAATTTAAAGGGGTAAACTCAAATCCGGTTTGATTTTCAATAAACCGCAGAAGCAATGCCTTCTTAAGGTCGTTAATTCTCTCTTCTAATTTGCTCATGTACTTTCTAACTGGCTGATATAGAGTGAGCCAATCACGTTCTTTTACGCCAAGACTTCCCAAATCACCGGATGAAGATGAAGCAGCCATAAGATAACCTCATAGTTTTGGAAGCTATTTTAATTAATAAATATAATTAAATTCAAGAATAAAAAAACCATAAAAACAAATATAAATAAATCAAAATCAAACACAAACAACTAAAAGAAAACGGATTACTTAACGAAATTAAATAAATAACTTAACGCACTCAAAGAAACTATAAAGAATTTTTTAAAGACTTCTTACTGGTATGGGTTACTGTAACCAAAAATTCAGAGCGATACCCTAAACTATGCTCCAAAAGACAACTGAGCTCATTTTCAATCTGAGTCAAAAGTTCTGTTAATTCTTCATCTGCCATTTCGGGCATTTCAGCCAGAATTTCGATTTTTTTACCGCGGCGAATCACGATTTGCGTATCCAAGCGGTAGTCTGGAAAAATATCGTTCCAATAACATTGAACATAGTTTTGAATGACAGATGGATCCACATCAAAACGACCCGAATGCATCTCCACCTGAAAAAAAGAGCTCCGATTCATGGCGTAAAAGCCGAAAAACAAAAGAGCTGCAACCCCCAATATCACGTACCCGATCGACATTAAACGCGTCGTATCCGATAAAAAGAATTGAGCGATCTCGTTACGGAAGTGAGGTGCATGCGCCAATCCTAAAAACAGCCCTCCCAATAGAAAAAGGGTAACGACGAAAATCAATTGAACAGCTGAAAATAATACGTTTGCAGTACGCATAAGAGCATTTTTCCATGCTTAAAATTCTTCGTCGTATTTCTCTACAGAAGAAGGCGTGTGTTTGATATGGCGATCGAGCATTTCGCTCACAGACTCGACAGATTCTGAAGCAACCTGAGGAGAGATCAAATTTTTAAAAACCACATGTACACAACCCACATGCAACCCCGTGATCTTGCTAATGTCTTGAACAAGCCGGCTTTGAATTTCTTCGGCCTTTTCAGGAATACAAACACCATAAGCGACGTTAACTTCGACCTTAACATTAACAGAGTGCTCCCTCTGATCCTGCTCCACATGAATTCCCTTCACATTATCGAGAAGATCTCTTCCGAGCAGGCTATCGATCAGATTGCCTTCTAAAGTTTCGATCCCCTCAATTTGCGCTAAACACTGTAGGCAAATCGATTGAAACACGCGATTTTCAATGTCGCGAATCAATAGTGTATCGGGCAATTCCAGCTCTTTTGCATCAATTTGATTTAAAGGATTATTCATGACAATATCTCCTGACATCTTCCCATCTTAAATGAACCCCCATTTTCGCGCACTTTCAATTTGCCTCACCCCCTTGCAATGAACCCTTGTTTTCCCTATGATTGGATCATACTGCGAGGACAAATATGCAAAATCTCTTTCTTTTTCTCATCTGCATTGCTGTGGGAGCCATCGCTTCACATTATGCTAAACAACGAGGACGCAATCACAGGGCCTGGTTCGTAATAGGTTTTTTGTTTGGCATTCTAGGATTGCTAATCCTTTTCTTACTACCATCAAAAAAAAGATCCACCCCGATCAGCAAACCGGCCGAGCCGCCAGCCCCTGCCCCGCACCCCTATTTTCAAAAATCTCTTCTCGAAACAATCGACCCCGCCCATTCAGAAAAACTGTGGTACTATCTAGATCAGAGCCATGAACAGCTCGGTCCTATGAGCTTGACTGCACTTAGCCATGCGTGGAAACAGGGGAAGGTAAGTGAAAAAACGTTTGTCTGGAACGAAAACTTAGAAAATTGGAAACATTTTGAACAAGTGCTTAAGCCTATAGCATGAAAAAGACCACAGGGCTGACATAACGTCGCCTCTGTGGTATAAAGACATATCTCGGGATTACCAGCTTGACTTGACAACGCCGGGAATCATTCCGCTATTCGCCATCTCGCGGAAGCAAAGACGGGAAAGCTTGAACTTGCGCAATACCCCGCGTGCACGGCCTGTGAGCTGGCAGCGGCTTCTTAAACGAACCGGAGAAGAATTGCGTGGAAGCTTATTAAGCTTCATCTTAGCGTCCAAACGCTCTTCTTCGCTTTTATTTAGATCGAGGACAATCGCCTTCAATTCTTGACGCTTTTCCCATTTCAATTTAACGAGGCGCTCGCGTCGTTTTTGCTTTGCCATAGAGGATTTTGTTGCCATGTTCTCTCGCTACTTTTTACGAGCAGGACCTTTTTGTCTCTGCTTGCGGTTAGGATCGGTTTTGTTAATCACATAGACACGTCCCTGTCGGCGGACAATTTTGTCCCCTTTCGATGGGTCGGCTTTAATAGAAGCTCTGCATTTCATGTCAAACCTGAAGATTAAAAAAAATTAATGCTTGCCAATGTTATACGCGATGAGAGTGTTTCTTGGCAATAGATCATTTTGTCCTTGAGGATTTTTGACCCTATCCCGTATATTATGAGTAGAAAAAATTTTTAAGGATTGAAGGATCATCATGAAACGCACCTACCAACCTAGCAAGAAAAAAAGACAAACCACATGTGGCTTCCGCAAGAGAATGAAGACGAAAGACGGCAGAAAGATCATCAACCGCAGACGACGCAGCGGACGCAAGCAATTGACGACAGCGTAAGCTGTATTCAATACACCTTTCCTAAGTCTGCACGCATTCTTCATCGATCTCACTATAAGAATCTTTTGAAATTTGGCACTCGACTTGGGACAGACGCTTTGCGTATTGACTTTCGTTTAGGGCGGTCTCCCCGCCCTCGGCTTGGCATTACCATTTCCCGAAAACATGGTAAAGCGCATGACCGCAACCGTTTTAAGCGGCTTGTACGCGAGGTGTTTCGCGAACTTTACCCTACTCTACCAAGAAGCTTGGAAGTGAACGTTTACCCTCGCACGATCCCTGTCCCTCTAAATAAAAGAAAAATTTTTAACGACCTCTCCTCCCTTATAGATAAAATTCGACCATGAATCCAGGCCAAGCCTTCGCCCATTTAAATTCTGCCCAGCAACAAGCCGTTCAGACAACCGATGGCCGGGTACTTATTTTAGCGGGAGCCGGAAGCGGTAAGACAAGCGTGCTTGCCTATCGGATCGCCCACCTAATTCAAAACAAACAAGTTCCTCCTTCATCCATACTCGGCTTAACCTTTACCAATAAGGCCGCAGCTGAGATGCGCGAGAGGGTCGCCAAAATTGTAACTCAAAAAATTGCCAAGCAAGTCAATCTAAGCACCTTTCACAGCTTTTGCATGCATTTGCTGCGCAAAGAGATCCACCTGCTCGGCTATACGCCTCATTTTAGCCTGTATGATGAGTCTGATATCCGCAGGCTGACAAAGCAACTTGTGCGCCACATGCTCGAACATGAAGGGGATTTGCCTTCCATTGAACCGACAATTCAAAAAATCACCTACGCAAAAAGCCGGGGGATTGCCTTCGAAGAAACGCTTCAAGATAATCCTGATTGGCACGACACCTTTAGCGCGGAACTCTTTCAACGGCTCCACAGCTGCATGCGCGCTTATAATGCTGTCGATTTCGATAGCCTTCTTTCATTAACAGTGCAGCTCTTTGAGGAGCATCCCGCTGTTCTTGAGAAATATCAGAACCAATTCCATTACCTGATGATTGACGAGTACCAGGATACAAATCCGATCCAGTACCGGTTAGCAAAACTACTTTCTGCAAAACACGACAACCTTTGCGTCGTAGGAGATGATGATCAATCCATCTATGGGTGGCGCGGGGCAGAAATCAAAAACATCCTACAATTTGAATCTAAAACAATCATCAAGCTCGAGCAAAATTACAGGTCTACCCCTCTCATCTTAAATGCTGCTAATGCCGTGATTGCGAACAATGAAAAACGGCACGGCAAACAATTATGGAGCACGGCTGAACGGGGAGATTTGATCACTTTGTTCCATGCACCGACCGACATGGAAGAAGCGCAATCGGTCGTCCAAAGGATGATCTATTTGCGCAAAGAAAAGAAAATTCCCTGGAAAGAGATGGCAATTCTCTATCGCTCGAACATTCTCTCTCGCCCCATCGAACTTGCCCTGATGCAAGGCGCATGGGAAAAAGACGGTCAGTGGGTTCGAGGAATCCCGTATGAAATTTTTGGCGGCACAGAATTTAACGAGCGCGCAGAGATCAAAGACATCATGGCGTATCTTAAAGCAATTGCCAATCCGCTAGATCAAGAGGCGCTACTTCGAATCATCAATGTGCCCCGCCGAGGCATTTCCGATAAAACACTGGATCTGTTAACACAACTCAATCGCTCACGCAACATCCCTCTTTGGAATGTATTAGAAGAGATCGCATCGCCTCTTTCTTCCGAAATGAAAAACGACCTCTCAGAGCGAGCTCTTCATGGGATCCGCTCCTTCATGGAACTCATGCGCCAAGCCATTGAAAAGTTTAAACACCCGCCGCTTCATCCTGCGCTCTCTTGGCTCATCGATGAAATCGACTATAAAAAAGCGATTACAGACGAGGTGAAAAGTGAAAAAATGCGCGAGTTTAAATGGGAAAATGTCGCTCACTGTCTTGATGCTCTTGCCATCTACGAAGAAGAATTATCTTCTCAAGGCCTTGAAAATGAGATTTCCTTGAGTCATTTTTTAAGCTCAACCCTGCTCGACCAAGAGAAAATCATCCAACGAGATAAAGAGCAACGCCAAGATAAGGTCAATGTCATGACATTTCACAGCGCTAAAGGCCTTGAGTTTACAGCTTGCTTTCTCGTCGGCCTTGAAGATCACATTATCCCTCATGAGAAAAGCATCATGGAAACAGGACTTGAAGAAGAGCGCCGGTTGATGTATGTCGCGATGACGCGAGCGAAAAAGTTTTTAACGCTCAGCATGGCGCGCGTGCGCAAAAAAATGGGGAAAGAAATTCAAACAGCCCCTTCCCGCTTTTTGTTTGAAATTCCAAAAGAACTCTTAAAACTCTCCTCTTGGCAGACAGTTGATTAACAAATGACAGCTAAGCCGACGAACAACACTAGTGTTGTGTTTTTTGACTAAAATATTCGATGAGATCAGCGATCTCCCCTTTTGCTGCGTCTGGCGCGCGCTCATGTGAAACCTTAGCATGTGAAAGCGCTGTATCTATACGATTTTTGCTAAAATAAAAATGCGCGAGCATTAACTCAACCTTCCATAGATTTTCCTTGTCTTTCTTCCCGTATTTTTGAAGATAGCTAACAAGAGGAATTGCCGCCTTATCTGGCGATTCCTTAGATTTAAGCGCACGCGAGAGTTTTTCAAACTCCAAAATCGCAAGGGAAAGGTGGGTTCCATGGGCGTTTTTCGGGTCTCTTTCGAGTACTTTTTTGCGCATCTGCTGAACTAAAGGATTTTTGAGTTTTAACTGACGGATCAACGTGCCATATTTTTCCAAAAGAAAGAAAGTCCCAGAATCCCTCTCAAGACCCAACTGCAATAATTTGTCCTTATAAAACGAAGAGCTCAACTTTTGCGCATTTTGATAAAGTCTTTGCAACTGCTCGATGTCGTTAGTTTCCTCGGGATGATCGATATAGGAGCGAATCTCATTAAATTGCCCGATCAACTGGAAAATTTGCGTTGCATATTGTTTAGGGTCCATTGGAGCGTACTCAATCCGCCCAATTTCCTCGCCATCTTTTGCATAAGCAATCATCTGAGGGCAATGATAAACCTGGTATTTTTCGCGGATTTCACTCATACGCCCAGGGTTATCTTGGGCCATTGCCACATGCAATAACACAGCGTGCCCATCTAAGAGCTCTACGAACTCTGTTTTTCCCAACATCTCTTGAGCCCATTTTTCAGACCAGGGACACCACCCATCTCCTAAAAAAGCGACTACAAGAGGTTTTTTTTCCTGTTGAGCTCTCTGTAGAGCGCTCAGTTCATCTGTCATCCATCCGGGCAACATCATCTGAACATGGGAAGTCTCAGTAAAATGAGACTCAGCATTTCCGGCTACTGTCAGCAATAAACACAGTGCAAAAATTGTTTTCATAGCTTAAAAACTTCAGATTGGAGAGAATGAATGGTCTTACATATTTAGCCTCGGCCTTGTATTTACGCTTCGAAGACTCCCTATCCAGGGTTCGGGGCGCAAAACGTACAAAGTCAAGATAGTACAATCTATAAAAAATGCATTCATTTCCTCAAACACTTATTTTACGCCACCGCAGAGAGAATCTGAAAAAGTGCAGCCTGCGCGGCTTAGAATCGCGCCCCGACTGCACATTTTACACTTACCCCAAACACAAACTCCCCTCCCTTGAAGGCTACATCCTCTTATGCCTTGATGCACCTCTATTAACAGCTAATGACGCTTCAAAAGGGATTTTTCTCATCGATGGGACCTGGAGACACACAGAAACGATGTTCGCACAGCTTTGCTCCCCCCACCTTTTTGAAATGCGCAGCCTTCCTTCGCATTTTCAAACAGCCTATCCCAGAAGACAGGAGGACTGCAAAGACCCCAAAAGAGGCTTAGCTTCCGTCGAAGCCCTTTATGCCGCTTACCATATTTTGCAGCGTCCTACGGCAGGACTTCTCGATCATTACCACTGGAAAGACCTTTTTATTTCAAATAACAATTTACACCCTCTTTAGAGTGATTGACTTCAGATAATTTCTCTGGTATACAGGAGCTTTTCATCCCCCTATAGCCGGACTTGAATTGAGTGGAACGCAAAACCTATCCCGTTGAAGAGCATCAGCTCTCGGTAAGCAAAATCGACCCCGACGCGCTTTATATTCTGGAAAAATTACGCGCAGCTGGATTCATTGCCTATCTTGTCGGCGGAAGCGTCCGCGATCTTCTGCTCAATCAAAAACCCAAAGATTACGATATCTCCACTTCTGCAGAACCTGAACAAATCAAAAAACTCTTTCGCAATTGCATCTTGATCGGACGTCGTTTCCGGTTAGCCCATATCCGTTTCGGAAAAAAAATTATCGAAGTCTCCACATTCCGCTCAGGGGATAATGAAAATGACACTTTAATTGTCCGAGATAATGTCTGGGGAACGCCAGAAGAAGATGTCAAGCGGCGCGACTTCACTATTAATGGCCTTTTCTACGATGCTGCGACTCAAGAAATCATCGATTTTGTAGGAGGGTATCCCGACATACAAAAAAAGTACTTGCGAACGATTGGTCAACCCTTTATCCGCTTCAAGCAAGATCCCGTGCGCATGATTCGGCTGCTTAAATTCCAAGCGCGTTTTGGCTTTGAAGTCGACCCTCCTGCCCGCATAGCTCTTCTCGAGTGCAGAGGCGAGATTGTCAAAAGTTCATCGGCACGTATTCAAGAAGAGCTTTTGCGCATGCTCGAATCCAGCTCATCAGAGTCCTTTTTCCGTTTGATGACAGAACACGGCATCCTCCACCTTCTCATGCCCGTCCTCGGCGATGTTCTAGAATCGAATGAAGGGGGAGAAATTTATTCTTATCTTCAAGAGATCGACACCACGTTTCATGAACCTCCTCGCCCCCTGTTGGATCGAACCATCCTCTTGGCGTGCCTTGTTTATCCCATTTTGCAAAAAAGAATTCAAACGCGCTACATCGATCGGGAGCGAAATCCCCATCTTGGAGAAATTTACGAAGAGGTTCACGACCAAATCAACGAAATTTTCCATCCTTTTTTCCTGTTGCCTCGTAGGTTGCGCGTCGGGCTCACCTCTATTCTCACAGGCCAATACCGACTCACCCCTATCGATAAAAAAAAGCAGCGCCGCCTTCGAGTTCCAAACGACCCCGAATTTCCTAAGGCGTTGGACTTTCTCGAAGTGCGCTGCTGCTTAGAGCCGGGACTCAAACAAATTTACGATCAATGGAAGGAAATAGTGACAAATCCTCCCAGCGAGGCGCCCCTAAAACGCCGCCGCAGACGCCGCCGCTCTCGCTCTTCTGAATAGAGGATCTCATGCAAACACTCAAACTCCCATCAGGGCTAGAAATTGGATACCTCGGACCCGATCTTTCTGCGGGCCCCTTACCTGCGGTCTTCTACTTCGCGCTCTCCGCGGAAGAATCGCTAGATAAAGACCCCTTTAATCAGCCAGCAGTCTACCTCTCAAAACTTCCGATGCGCATCTTTTCATTAACGCTTCCGGGGCATGGACCCGATTTACCAGCCACTCAAGCGATGTTCCTTTGGGCGCAAGCACTCTCTTGCAATCACAATATCATCAAAGAATGCATCGACCAAATCGAAGCTGTTGTTGAAACCCTTATCCATCTCGACCTTGTTATCGCTGAAAAAATCGGTGTTATGGGCCTTTCCCGCGGCGCCTTCATCGCTTTTCATGCGGCAGCAAGAATCCCCTTATTGCGTCATATCGTAGGATTTGCACCCCTTACTAAACTCAGCAGCATTAAGGAATTCCAGTCCTTAACGCACAACACTCTTGTTCAATCCTTAGATCTCACCCGCCTCATTGAATCTCTTGCAGATCGCACCATCCTATGCACGATCGGCAACCTCGACACACGCGTTGGCACCCGGCATTGCTTTGATTTCATCGAAGAGCTTGCACAAGCAGCGCTCGAGAAAAAGATCCGCTCTCCACAGATCGAAATGATCATCACCCCTTCCATTGGTTTTCAAGGCCATGGCACCTCCAAAGAGATTTTCCATCAAGGCGCTCATTTTTTAGCCCATCTACTAGGAGCAATTGATGTCTTGTGATCTTTTTATCTTTGCAGGAGAGAAAAGCGGAGACCTATACGGAGAAAAACTGCTTGAATCTTTAAAAGCTCTTTATCCTACCCTCCGGATTGCAGGCGTAGGAGGGCCAAGAATGCGCGCTCAAGGGATGCTGAGTGTTCTGCCAATGGAAGAATTTCAGGTCATGGGCTTTATCGATGTGTTCTTAGCTTTACCCAAGCTGATCCTTAAGTTTTACATGATCGCACGCACAATTTTGGAATTTAATCCCAAAGCAGTTCTCTTCATCGATTATCCTGGATTCAACCTGCGCATGGCACGCCATTTACGGAAAAAAGGATATCAAGGAAAACTCTGTCATTTCATCTGCCCGTCTATTTGGGCATGGGGAAAAAAACGGATCCCTTTCATGGCAAAATATCTCGATCTGCTTCTTAGCATTCTCCCCTTTGAAAAAGAGTATTTCCGCGCTACAACATTAGATGTCGCCTTTGTCGGACATCCTTTGATCCAACGCTTTAAAGAATATCCCTATCAATCTCTACCTTTGCCAAAAGATCGAAAAACAATTGCTGTGTTTCCTGGAAGCCGTCAAAAAGAGCTCATCCGCAACTTCCCGCTTTATTTGAAAACATGCAGACGCCTTAAAGAAATTCATCCCGATCTTTTCTTTGCCATCTCTGTTTCAGATGAGAAGTACCGATCGCTTATCGAATCGCTGATTGTCGAATCCGGATTAAACATTGGGGCCGACCTTGCTCTTTTTCCCGTAGAGGCCACCTACAACCTCATGAAACACGCCCATGCCGCCATTGCAAAGTCAGGAACAATCACACTCGAGCTTGCCCTGCACGGCGTACCAACAGTTGTGACTTATGGAATTTCTAAACTAGACCTGATCATTGCAAGAGACATCCTTCGCATTAGACTGCCTCATTACTGCCTTGTCAACATTATTGCAAAAGACACAGTCTTTCCCGAACTCTTTGGGCCCAACTTCACGGAAGAGTCTTTGTTGATGCATTGCGAAGAAATGATCGGCAATGAGAAAAAGCGCAAACGCTGCCAAGAGCAATGCGATACGCTTTGCCAAAATATGCAAGATAAGAATGCGAATCTTGAAGCAGCAAGATTAATTCTTGCTGCTATCTCCCAAAATTGAATTTAATCTTTCACAAACATTCGATAACGTACGCACAGCTTCACGATTGCCCCCATCTTTTTGATGACGCAAAGTGTAAAGAGTTAAGTTATCTGCTGCAGCAGCAACCGTCTCTAATTCCGCCCTTAATTTAGCTTGCTTGCGAGTTAATTTCTCAGACTTCGTAGAAGCTTTAATATGATATTGTTCGCTGTCAGAATTTCGAAGCCTACGGATCTCAGCTTTTAAACCAGTGATCTTAGTATTCTTCTTATCAAGCCGATTTTTTAACAAGGCGAGATTTTCCTCTGAGTGCAACACATCCAGCTTAGTTGCAACTTTCGCAAGGTCAAATTTATCCCCCTCCTCAATTCCAAGCAGCTTGTTTACAAGGCTCCGAACTGCTGCGAGATATTTGTTTACTGTTTCAAATTTAACTGTAAGAAGATCCGTATTTCCATTCATTTTTGCTAGGACAAGCATATTTGCAACGGGATTTTCCCCTGGATGGTTCGTATTTTCTCTAAGCCGATGATGTATCGCCATATAAAACCTATCAATTATTATTAAATAAACTATTTTGCAATTACTATTATATCACATTTCATATATATAAATCAATTAAATTATAACAAATCAAAAGAATACTAATAATTAATGAGTTAGACATACCCCTTGGGATATTCAATCGCCTCATAACAAACACAACAATTTAATAATAAACAGGTTAAACAGACAAAACGCCACCGCACAAGAAAAAGATTCCACCGCCAGCTATGAGCAAATCATTTCAGTATACTCTAAAACACGCAGATTCACTATACTGCCTACCTAAACAACCCGTAAAATCGCCCCACTTTACAAACTAAAGCTATGGGTGCAACAACAACGAACAGGTGTCTCATGGCTGCAAGACCAATTAAGGATTTAACGTCGCTGCTCACGGATTATTCAAACCTGCTGACCGACGCGCAACCTCTGCTGCACACTTTTCTTTCCCGCGCAAGATCCGATGTTACTACAAAGGAGCTAGACAACGAGATCCAAGAATGGCTAATGCATTATTCTAGCGTGTTAAAAAATCAAAGACTAACGATCAAAGAGGCGTTTAATCATAGCTGCGACCCGGCAAGAGAAGATACTGTTGAGACACAAAAGTCTACGTTTCGAGAATTCAAACAACTAGAAGAAAAGGAGTTTGGAGCCTTTAAAAGTGAGCTTATAAGCATTTTGTTTGATCGTCTCCAAACCAAAGATCCAGCCTCAACACCTAAAGAGATCGATCTTCCCTCGGCGTCTATAGCAAACGCCATCGAACAAGCTCAAGAAGGTCCAATCAATGATCTTCCTTTCTGGCCAGAATTGACTCAAATGTTGTACGCGGCAGAGTTTGCTAAAGGGACTGATTTGATTAAAACGCCTGAAGATCTCATAGATCAAGCCAATCAAACGCGTAAAGCACTCTTAACGATAATTGCTCTCATTCAACACAAAACAATGCCTCCTCTCTTGAAACGAGATAGAATCATAAGCTCAATTCAGGATCGTTTGCTTTCACCTTCTTCTATACAATTCATCAAAGATTTATTCAAGAAGCCGCTTGCAGAAATGCGACTCCTTTTCCCGATACGCAGAGGCACAGAGGAATACGTACGTAAAGATCCTTTTTTATATCGCTTTATGAATTTAGCAGTTCCGATAAAATACGAAGATTTTCTTCCTTGTCTCACCAACGCTCAATTAACAGATTTTCTATCCTCAATCAAAAAACCCTTAAAAAAATAAACTTCCATGGAACAACTCAAAGTATATATCGACAGGCTCAAAGGCGGAGACAAACAAAAAATCTCTTGCACTCTTGCGCCGTCCGTCCTAGATGTCCAAGAAGAAGAGCTTACCTTTCCTGAAGATGTTCAAGTAACAGGTGAAATTTATCTTGCAGACGATCACCTGATCGGCCATCTCAATGCGAAAACAACCGCGCTTATGCCGTGCGCGATGTGCAATAGCATTACAAAAGTTTTAATTCACATTAAAGATGAATATATCACAGTACCACTTGCCGAGGTACGCTCTGCCATTTACGATTTGACGCCAGACATTCGTGAAATGTTGCTTCTGCAAGTTCCGCAATTTGTAGAATGCCACGAAGGCAAATGCCCAGAAAGAGAAACGTTAAAAAATTATTTAGCTAAACCTGGTTTAGAAAACACCCAATCACAATCTCAACCCGTTCACTTTCCTTTTGCTGATTTAGATAAAAAATAGCTTTCACAAAAATGGTATTTTCAGTATAACCGGTGCATTAATTTTCTCAGGAGATTTGACTTATGGCAGTTCCTCGTAACCGAACTTCTAATGCGCGCAAGAATTCTCGCCGCGCCCACCATGCTAAAAAACCTCAGAACGTTTCTGAGTGCTCTAACTGCAGCAAGCCGCGCATTGCGCACCGCATTTGCCCCCATTGTGGATTTTATGCTGGCAGAGCGGTAGTTCATGCAAGGGAAGAATAACCGCTTCCCTTCTCAAGAAGCGACCTCAAACACAAAAGGGTGTCCTATTGGAGTGGATCTTCTCGGAAGCGATACGCCTCCGGAAGATTTGCTGCAAGAAATCATTCCATTTGCCAAAACGCTTCCCGCTCACGTAACCTTGCATATTTTTGGGACACACGGCCTCTTTTTAGGCCATTTATCATCGCCCCCCCACCTCATTTTTCATGAAGTCAGTGAAGTCATCTCGATGGAGGATGACCCGTTAAAAGCCCTTCGACTGAAAAAAAATTCTTCGATTTGCACAGGGATAAAGATGCTTAAAGAAGGCACTCTCAACGCCTTTGTCTCTGCCGGAAATACGGGAGCTCTAATGGCATGCGCTAAGCTGCAGCTTCCCATGCTCCCTGGCATGGCACGGCCCGCTCTTCTTACCCTTCTTCCCACCCGCGAGCATGATATTGCCGTTCTCGATGTGGGAGCCAATACTTCCTTTAAAGCAGAACATCTGCTTCAATTTGCTGCGATGGGGATCGCCTATCAAAAAAACCGGGGGATCGACACCCCAAAAGTAGGCTTGCTTAACATCGGCGCAGAAGCGCAGAAGGGAACACCTGAATTGCGCGAGGCGCATAGCCTCCTCTCTACTTTAGATGCATTTGTAGGCAACATCGAGGCGCGGGACGTGTTTCAAGGAAAAATTCACGTCCTAGTCACCGATGGGTTCACTGGAAATATTTTCTTAAAAACAGCGGAAGGGATCGCCGCTGTGATCCTCGATCAGCTCGAGGAAATTGCTCAAGAAGAGTGCTCGCCTCATCTCAAAGGAGTGCTCGCAGAAATGCGGCATCGCCTACACTATGCGGAATATCCAGGCGCCCTTTTATGCGGCGTCGACGGACTTGTCATGAAATGCCACGGAAATTCTTCTCCTCAAAGCATGAAACACACGATTACAAGCGCCATTAGGCTCGTAGATCATGGATTTCTTGAGCGGACCAAGCAACAGCTGCTTTCTTAATTTTTTATGGAAAAAGATTAGCCAGTGGGCTATGATCCCCCATTTCCCGGGGAAAGAACACTAGGCGGCTTCTTACTGAAGGCTTCCATCCTCAGAAAAATTTAAATTTGACAAGGGCCCCATGCAAGAAATCCTGTTAAACATCGAATCTAAAGAAATCCGTTACGCCCACCTTAAAAACGGCATATTAAACGACCTGATCATCGAAAGAAAAAAGAATCGCCAGCTCACCGGAAACGTTTATCGCGGCAAAGTGACCAATATCTTACGGAATATCCAATCGGCTTTCGTGGATATTAATGAAGGAGAAAATGGTTTTATTCACATCTCCGATATTCTCGAAAACACTGCGAAGTTTCAGGAAATGTTCGAAATGGATTTTGAGTGGGAAAGCGCTTCTCAAACAAAACAGCAAAAAGAAACTGAAATTTCAAAATTGCTCAAAAATGACCAACCCGTTTTAGTCCAGGTTGTCAAAGAACCGATTGGCACAAAAGGAGCCCGTTTAACTTCTAATATTTCGATTGCTGGTAGATATTTAGTTCTGCTGCCGAATACTCCACACCGAGGCGTATCCCGCAAAATTGAAGATCCTGCGTCGCGCGATCGTTTAAAAAAACTCATCCGCGCATTCGAAATGCCTAAAGACATGGGATTGATCTGCAGAACGGCAAGCGTCAATGCTTCGGCTGATATGCTCATTGCAGAAGCAACCGACCTGCTCAATACATGGCAGGGAATCATGGATAAATTTCAAAAAGCTTCACGGCCTACCTGCTTGTTTGAAGAATCGGATTTAATCAAGCGCGCAGTGCTCACAGCTGTTGATAAAAAGTTTGATAGAATCTTAATCGATGATTACGCCACGTTCCAGAGATGTAAACAGCTTTATGAGAAATACGCTAACGAACATCCTGTTAAAATCGAGATGTATAGAGACAAGTCCCCGATGTTTGAGCGTTTTAATGTCGAAAGAGACATCGACCGCGCCTTGCGTCGTAAGATTTGGCTTAATAGCGGCGGATATCTATTTCTCGATCGCACAGAGGCGATGTACACCATTGATGTGAACTCAGGAAGAAGCAGCACCCACACGAGCGATGTCGAAGAAGCGCTTGTGCGGATTAACATGGAAGCTGCTGAAGAGATCGCTCGTCAGCTGAGAATTCGCAACATCGGAGGCCTTGTGATCTGCGACTTTATCGACATGCGCTCGCGAAAAAATCAGCGCCGGGTACTCGATCGATTGAAAGAAGCGATGAAAGACGACTCTGCCAAGTGCACAATCCTGGGAATGAGCGAGTTTGGACTTGTGGAAATGACACGCCAACGCAACAGAGAATCCCTAGTGCAGACAGTCTTTACTCACTGTCCTTACTGCAGCGGCAGCGGTCAGATTAAGAGCCATGAAAGCATTGCGATCGAGATCGAACGCGCTTTAAAAAAGTTGATTTCTCAAAACCAACAGTACGGCTTGGAGCTCATTTCTCATCCAGACCTCGACCACTTCCTAGCCCATCACGACAAAGATTATTTCCGCAAAATTGCTGAAAAAAGTAATGCTCAAATTCGTTTTAACACGAATGATAACTTACACCTAAACGAGTACCAATTTTTCTCGACAATCAATGGAAAAAAACTCGACGCCTAGCTCCTTGTTTGACATGTATTGGGCAAAAATTAAGCCTTATGTAAGGGATCCTTCCATTCCTGAAAAATATCAGGAATTATTTAGGCAATTTTACGAAGGCTATGCCAACGCCCTCTCATCGCACGGACATCACAAAGAAGAGCATCTAGATCTCTTTATTTCCCTTGCTCGCATGGTCCGTGAACAATGCATCGAGCCGTTTCTTTTTCAGCCCTATCATCAAAAAATCCGCTCTCCCATCGATTATTACACCTTCGGTCTTGATTTTATACGTCCTCTTGTTGAAAAAGAGAAATCTACCGTTCAAGGAATCTCCCATTTTAAGTCCCTTTGCTCTTCTTTAGAACGTGGAGAAAACGCGATCTTTCTTGCCAATCATCAGATTGAAGCAGATCCGCAAGCCATCAGCATTCTACTCGAAGACATCGATCCCTCTTTTGGAGAAAAATTGATCTTTGTCGCTGGGGAAAGGGTGATCACAGATCCTCTTGCAGTCCCCTTCAGCAAGGGATGCGATCTTTTATGCATCTATTCAAAGCGGTATATCGACTACCCTCCCGAACTTAAAAGAGATAAGCAGCTTCATAATAAACGGACAATGGAGTTGATGAGCGAGCTGTTAAGCGAAGGGGGAAAAGCCATTTATGTGGCTCCGAGCGGCGGCAGGGATCGCCCGAATGCGCACGGAGTTGTTGAAATCGCATCTTTTGACCCTCAAAGCATTGAGATGTTTTACCTCATGGCAAAGCGCGCAGGACATCCTACCCACTTTTACCCCCTGGCGTTGCGCACCTACGATCTCTTGCCCCCTCCGCAAACCGTTCAAGTTGAGCTCGGAGAGGCCCGGATTGCTAAACGCGGAGGGATCCACCTCGCCTTTGGAGAACGGATTGACATGGAACATTTTCCTGGAGCTGACGTCGAGAATAAACAAGAGCGGCGCCAAGCGAGAGCCAGTTATATTTGCAATTTAGTCAAGCAAGCTTATGATACGTTTAAGATATAAAATAGAATCAGGGAGTTTGACCTATGAAAGCCATTGTGCCGTTTTTGCTGCTGACCATTACTTCTCTTAACTCTTCTGAAGACACACTAGCTCCCCAAAAACCAGGTTATACGATCGTCTCAGATCAGGCCACCTTGCCCCTTCTCAATCCAGCTCTTTCAGGAAGAACGACTGAAAAAATCATCCTCGATAACGGCTTAGAGGCATACCTCGTGTCCGACCCTGGATTTGAGCAATCTGCTGCAGGGCTAGCTGTTGAAGCAGGCTCTTGGCAAGACCCGAAAGAATACCCCGGCATGGCCCACTTTTTAGAGCATATGTTATTCATGGGAACAGCGGCCTATCCCAAAGAATTTGAATACATGCAATTTATTAAAGATCACGGTGGAAATGTAAACGCCTATACCGCCTCAGACCGCACGGTCTATATGTTTTCCATCAATAATGACGCTTTTGCACAGGCCTTAGACCGCTTCTCACACTTTTTCATCGACCCTCTCTTTCAGCCTAATTGCATCAACAGAGAACTGCATGCTGTAGATCAAGAGCATGCGAAAAATATCGAGCATGATGGCTGGCGGCAATACATGATTTTTAAAGAAACGGGAAATCCCAACCATCCCAACAGCGGTTTTTCAACTGGCAACGCTCAAACCCTTTCGGGAATTCCTCAGGAGGCGCTAAAAAGTTGGTACCATAGCGAATACAGCGCAGACAGAATGCATCTTGTCATGCTCTCTCCCCTCCCGATCGAAGAGATGCGCGCACTTGCAGTAGAAGACTTTTCAAGAGTCCAGAAAGTTGCTGTCCCAGAACGCAATATCCCCTCTGAGATGACCTCCATGCAGCAGCGGGGCCATATGATCTTCATTAAACCGATCAAAGACATCAAACAACTTTCGTTAACCTGGGAAGTCGAAGGGAACTTTGCTTCTGATATCGAACGTAAGGCCGCAGAAATGGTTGCTTATGCACTGGGCCAAGAGGGAGACAATAGTTTAATTGCTGATCTAAAACGCGCAAAATTAGCGGAAGGGATTAAAGTTTCTTCTGATCGTTTCTCCCATGAGACAGAGCTGTTTTCGATCGATTTTTCATTAACAGATTATGGATTGACCCACTTAGACACAATCATTACGCGCACCTTCCAAGCAATTGCCCGTCTACAAAAAGAGGGAGTTCCGCAATACCTTTTTGATGAATTGCGCACAATGGATCAGCTCAACTACCAATACCAATCTCGCGATGACGCTTTTGATACAGTGGTCGCTTTAACCGATGACTTGGTTTATGAAGAGATCGCTACATTCCCAGAAAAAACAAAAATTCCAAGCATTTATGATCCGAAATTCATTGAAGCATTCATTGCAACGCTTACACCGAGCACTTGCGTCTATTTCGTTTTAGCAGATCCTTCGAAAACAGGAGTGCTTCCAGATACAACTGAAAAATGGATGAGCGCTCAGTATGCAATCAAAGAGATTTCTCCTTCACGAATGACAGCATGGTCTGAAACCCAACCTTCTCCAAAAATTCAACTGCCGCCTAAAAACCCCTTCGTTCCCACACAGCTTACGTTGATTAACAAATCTCAAACAGAAAAAGATCTCCATCCGCAATTGCTATCGCAAGATGCTTTTGGGGAGATTTATTACGCAGAAGACACGCGCTACCACGTTCCAGAAATCGCCTCTATCTTAACTCTTAAAACCCCTTTAATCGATAACAGCGCAAAATCTCAAGTGCTCACCGCCCTCTACATCCGAGCACTTAAGGAAAAGCTCTCGTCGACACTCTTTTTTGCGCGCAATGCAGGAATTTCTGCTGGATTTTCGTCATCCGACATCGCTTTAAAGATCTCTTTATACGGATACAGCGATAAAGCACCCTTATTGCTCACAACAATATTTGGGGCGTTAAAATCTGTGGCGCCTTCTCTAGAACAGTTTGAGATCTACCGAACCTCTCTTGCAGCCGACTACGACAACGCTTCAAAAGAGTTGCCAGTCCGTCAAGCCTCTGAGCTTTTAAGCAGCATTATTTTTAATGCGCCAACAAGTAGCGACCTTTTAAAAACAATCAAACAAATCTCATATGATGATTTCATTACATTTTCTAAAAACTTGTTCGCATCCACCTATGTTAATGGAATGGTCGTTGGCAACATTTCTCAATCTGAAGTTGAAACTCTCTGGGGCCAGCTAAAATCCTCGTTAGACACAACTGCCTACCCAACTGATAAACAACACCAAAAGCAGGTTCTTGTTCTGTCTGAAAAGTATGGACCTTACATGCTTGTCCACGACACCGATAGACAAGGCAATGCTGTCATGCTGCTGATCGAAGAAGGAAGCTTCTCCTTTGAAAAACGCGCGGCTCAACAGATTCTTGGCGCCGCATTAAGCGATGCGTTTTTTGATGCACTACGCACAAAACAACAAACCGGCTATATCGCCAAAGCTTGGGAGGCTGAAGAGGAGCGGCAATTGCTTCAATATTTTGCAGTCCAATCGAGCACACACCAGCCCCCAGAGCTTTTAGCGCGCTTTGAGCTGTTCATCGAAGATTTCCAAAAAAACCTGAAATTAAAAATTCCACAAGAGCGTTTTGAAAAAATCCGAGCAAATGTCATCACTCTTCTGCAAATGCCCCCGGAAAACATGCCCGGCATGGCAACACGATTGAATAAGCTAGCTTTTGACTATCAAGACTTCGATTGGATCCAGCAACGGATACAAAGCGCAAAAAATCTAACTTATGATCAATTCTGCGCTCTTTCAATTGAATATCTTTCTAGAGAAAATGCAAAGCGCTTAGCTGTCTTAGTGGAAGGTGTTTTAGCACCAGAGAACGATTTTCGCTATGAGCGCATCTCTAAGGAGGATGTTCGAAACTTAGGGTCGTTTGTCACAGTGAAATAAGCTTTAAACGGCTTAAATGATCAAGGCTTACTACTGCGAATCAGAGAGAGACCTGTCCATTTGTAGATACAGTTTGCAAAAGATTTCAAGCCTGAAAGGGCTAATATAAGAGTCCCGCCCCAGACTCTACGCATCTTTTCATACCAATAAATGGCGGGTCCTCGGCTCTCATTATCTAAATGCTCATCTAGGAACTTTGGATCTACGACTGTAGGAACAAAATGACCTTTGTCACTATCAACAACTCTTCTAGTGTGCAACCAAATCCTGTCGAACAAAGAGGAAATCGTTCTTGATACACAGTTATACTCTGTGAGCTTAACCATATTCTTACGCTTAATCCCCCAGCCAAGGTGCTTTCCACCTAGAAAATGAGCCCAATCCCCTTGAAGCCCTGCGACAACACGCTTGATTCTAATTTTCAAATGCGCAAAAGGCGCTCCATTCACTTGTTTAGCAAAATCTTCTGCCATTTCTTCATGCACGCTGGGAGCATTATAAAAACAAGATTTTGAAATTCTTTTCCAATGATCATAGGTAAACCACTGAGCATGGGTACCCCCTAAACTATAGCCTGCAACAGTCACTTTTTTTCCAGGAGGACAAAAATGGGGATCTTTCATCAATGCATCAAACTTAGGTCTTGCTGGAACATATCCCATTTGTCCAATTCTTAACTCCAGATCGTTCATGAGTGAATCGATCATGTCTTCATAAGAAAGAGCAATTTGTGTCGGTCGAAATACAACAAGAGGTTGCAATGTAGAATCAGCGCCCACTGGCTTTAGAGCGTAGGCAACAAGGCCATTTCCAGAAATTCTACGATAGACCTTGTAGTATTCGACACGTCCATTGGCACCTGGAGCAGGAAGGATCTGCTTTTCCATTAACTCTTTATTGATCATTGTCTTACATAGACGCTCCCGCCATGCGGAAAATGAGATTTTATCGATCTGGGTGCTCAAAAAGTGAAGCTCTTTATCCATTAATTGGGGATTATGAATGAGCCAAGCCCGTTTTTGTGTTGGACCACCATAAACATAAAAGGGATTCATGGGATCGCCTACAATCGGACATGTCTTTTGAGCAAAGAGATTGTTAATTTGTTCCGTAGACATTTTTTTTAGCCGCTGAGTCTTATCGGCTTTTAGATCCGTCGAAAGTGTTCGTGTAGCGCCAATAGAAATTTTTTCAACAAGCTGGGGTAACAGAGGGCTCCCCTTCCCTTGAATTTCATGAAAATTAATTTGATATCTTGCAGCAATACGCTGAAGCTTTTGTTCCCCAAGCGTGCTTTTTAAACAATCGAGAAAAAAACTCCAGACACGCCGGTTTTCTTCAATTGCTTTCCCATTAGGGCGAAAATACCGGGAGGTTTCTGCTGTAACTAATTTGCCTGCATCATTAAGAATTAAGCGTTGTCTTTGAGAAGACCTTAACGCTTGTTCACTGACACGCACAAAATCTGAAAAATTAGATATTGCAGCCATAATTAACCGTGATTTAATTGCGCAAATAATACAATAAAGAAGCAAATTAAATCAACAAAATACAAAACAAACTAAATTAAATCATAAACCCATGAAAACCAACAATTTAAAATCTCAGAAAAAAGAAAGCAAAAGATTTACTTACACAGCTATTTCATGTTATGATACACAACATCCACATCATCTAAAGCTTCGAGATAATCGATCAATTCAAGATTTGATTTTTGAGCCTCTGCGTCGCACTCGACATACACTTTAGGAATCATTTGCAAATCGGCTTCTTCACAAATAATTCCCATTTCATCAAGCTTATCTTTCACTTGAAAAAGCCGATCAGAGGGCGTTGTAATGATGTAAAGATCTTCTGCGGCATCGAAATCCTCAGCGCCCGCCTCTGTTGCAATTAAGAAAAGCTCGTCTTCGACGGCATTTTTTTTCAAAACCTGAATAATCCCCTTACGATCAAAATTAAAGGCGACAGCGCCCGGGGTTGCAATCGTTCCCCCTTTTTTATTTGTCGCAATCCGCATATCGGATGCAGCGCGGTTGCGATTATCTGTCATAATTTCAACAAGTATTCCGACACCGCCATATCCATAAAGCTCATAGGTCGTTTCAGTAAAATCAGCTTGGTCCGCACTAGTGGCTTTTTTGATATTGCGCTCGATATTATCGTTTGGCATATTTGCAATGCGCGCTTTTTGGAGCACAAGGCGAAGTTTAGAATTTGATTTAGGATCCGGCCCGCCTTGCTTCACCGCGCTGATAATCTCTTTTGTGATACGGGAAAAGATCTTGCCTTTAGCAGCATCTGCCCGCCCTTTCCGATGCTTAATGTTTGCCCATTTACTATGTCCTGCCATATGCCCCTAACTTCTTCTGCATTAAAATTTTAGCTGTATATTTTCCGCTATCTTTAATGAAGTGGGTTTGCTTTCCAAACTCTTTAAACCCAAAACGCTCATAAAGTTTTTTTGCGGGATTGCCTTCATACACTTCCAAGTGCAATATCTCGATCTGAAATTTTTCTCTTGCCAGCTTGCTCAACTCATTTAATAAAGCGCCGCCGATCCCCTTGCCCCGGTACTCATCTTGAACAATGATGGCAAACAAACAGGTGTGAGCCAGTTTTTTATAAGGCTGAATATAAAGGTTCGCCATGCCGCAGGGGATTCCATTGTATTCTACTGTTAAATTTGCGCCAATACGGGCATAACCTAGCCAAATGCGCACTGAATCCTCAATTTCCCTCGCATCAAGCATCGGAAACCAGCGTAGAATGCTAGGGTCAGAAAGCCATTTGATGAGATGCGGGGCGTCATCAGGAGAGGAAACGCGAAATGTCAATTCGGGTCTATGATTCACCATCTAAACACCTCTATAAATAGGATTCATAAAGAATCCGACCGAGATAACGGTCTTTATCTTTGACAAAGTGCTCTTGCCTGCCATATTCATGGAAATTGAATTGCAAGAGTAAGGATTCGATAGGGTTGCCCTCAAATATCTCGATGTGCATGAGCTCAAGGCGGAAGCCATTTTTTGCCAAATGCTTCAAATTCTTTAATAACGCCCTGCCCACACCCTTTCTCTGATGCGCAGGATCGACAAGCAGCTTAAACAAGCAGTGGTGAGCCACTTTTCGGTAGGGCATGAGAAAAAGGGTGCCAATGCCAACGGGCACCCCATCAATTGTCGCTGTTAAGCTCGAATTATACTTACAAAATCCCACCCAGCATTGCACAGCATCTTCAATTTCTTTGTCCAAACTGACAGGAAACCACTGTTGTATTCCTGGCTCTTTTAACCATTGAAGAACGTAGGGGGCATCACTGACATGCGTATAGCGAATATCAAAGCCTAAAGGTTCTGACATATTAATTAACCAAACTCCTTTAAGTATGCATTGATAAATCCATCTAAATTCCCATCCATTACATCTTCTACATTTCCTACTTCATACTTTGTCCGTGTGTCTTTGACAAGAGTATAAGGCTGGAAGACATAATTTCGGATTTGCGATCCCCATGCGATCTCTTTCTTTTCTCCAGAAATTTCCTTGAGCTTCGACTCTCTCTCCATTAACTCTTTTTCATAGAGTTTAGCACGTAGAAGCTTAAAGCATGTCTCTCGGTTTTGAATCTGACTGCGCTCACTTTGGCACGAGACAATGATGCCGGAAGGTTCATGCGTTACCCGGACGGCAGAATCAGTTTTATTGACGTGCTGGCCGCCAGCTCCCGATGCGCGGTATGTATCGATACGCACATCTTCAGGACGAATGTCGATCAAGATATCATCGTCAATTTCTGGGGTAATGTCCACCGATGCAAAACTTGTATGGCGTTTTGCATTGCTATCAAAGGGCGAAATGCGCACTAATCGATGCACCCCCCGCTCCACTTTGCAATATCCATAAGCATACGCTCCAGAGATTTTGAAAGTGATGCTCTTGATTCCTGCAACATCTCCATCTACAGAATCGAGGATTTCAACTTTCCAATTCCGCTTAGCAGCCCACCGTTGATACATCCTTGAAAGCATAAGAGCCCAATCACAGGCCTCAGTTCCACCAGCTCCTGCATTAATGCTCAAAAAGCAATTTTTCGAATCGAGTTCCCCGGATAACATTTTACGTATCTCGATCTCAGACAAAGCCTTATCGATCTTGTGCAACTCATCGATTAACTGTTGAAAGAAGGACGCATCATTCGACTCATCCACCTCGGGTAAAAGCGCGTTCACGCTCTCAAAGCGATTTTTTAGATCTCGATAAGCATAGGTCCACTCTTTGAGTTGATTAACCTCAGAAATCACTTTCTGTGCTGCCGTATTATCATCCCAAAAGCCGGGATGCTCCATCTTTTGCTCTAGCTCTGATACCCGCTTCTCTTTTTCTTCTAAGCTAAAGATACCTCCACATGTGAAGCAGGCGGTTTTCAATGCTTTTAAGCAAATCTTGAGCGTTATCGTTCATCTGTTAGTCCTCAACTTAAGTAATCTAGTGTCATCCATGTTAAGATATCGCGTCCTGCGACGCAAGAAAATCCTGATGATTTGACATCCAAAAACGCGCAAAACTGTGTTTGGACACTAAAAAAACAAGAAAAAGTGTGCGCAATTTCTTCCAAGTTTTGAGAAAAAAATGAGACGGCAAACGGCTTCTTCCCCTCGGAAAGACATAAAGAAAATAATTTTTAATTTATAAAAACTTAATCAGGTCTTTATAAAAAAAAGGATACCAGTATAATACATAAATGTTTTCAAAACAGGGAAGTTCCCTTGAGAAATTTAACTCTATTCAGGAGGTCACAATGAGAATTCAAGAAACTCTTTCCAACTGCTGCCAATCGATCGGTACCTTTTTATCCAACACAGGCGACTGGATCGGAAGAACAGTCAGTGCTACTGGCGCTTATCTTTCAGATTTAGGTCAACGAATCTACGCATTTGTACAACCTTATTTCCAAAGCCTCTCCAACTTCGTTCAAGAAAATCAAACCGGTGTGATCATTGCAACGGTTTCCGTCGTCCTAACAGGCGTTGCATTTGCAATTTTCCGATGCTGCTTCAATAAACAACCAGAAACTCCTGCAGCACCTGCAGCACCTGCTGCTCCTGCCGCAGATTCTTTTGAAGCATTTAAAGCAGTTATGGATGGCAAACCATCAAAAGCGGATGCAGTTGCAGCTTTCGACAAGCTCAACGCAAAAGATCAAGCCGAATTAAAAACAGCTTTTAAAGCAGCTCATCCTAGAGGAAAAAGCAAGAGCTTTAAAGCTAAAGAGGCTCTTAAGAAAGATATCCTTGGATCACCCTTTGCAAAAGCGTTTGGAAAAGTAAGCGATGCTAAAAAAGCTGCGGTTCCTGCTGCACCAGCAGCTCCAGCTACAACTGGCGTTGCAGCTTAAGAGACCTTGCTAGTGCTCTTTTAAAAAGCTACATGGGGTTTCTCATGTAGCTTTCTTCATTTTAACAGCCTCACACCCTCTTCGCCTGCCTCATATACCCAAGATGTGCCCACCCCCTCTTCGCCATCTGCAATAGGCTCTTTCTTAAGCTGGAGCATTTGATTTTCCATAGAAGCAACCACACGGAAGCCGTCTTCCACAATAATTTGAATAGGCCCCTCGAAACAAACATCCTCAGCAATGAATTCACTTCTTCCCAAAAGACGGATTTCACAGGTTTCTAAACGATGCACTTCTGATTTCCAATAGCTCTTTGAAACAGCTCGGTCAATGCCTAAATTACAAACACGCACACGTCTAAAGACACAGCTCCCGACCCGCTCAGAATACACTAGCCGATCTTGATCTTCATGCCCCATCACCTGCTCTGCAATGATCTGCAAACTTCCATCGATGTATATATCTTCAAGACAGAGCTCTGCGATTTCAAGCAAACATTCACTTCCTTCCTTAATCAATCCCCCTTGCAACTTTTGAGCGATGATATGATAAAGAGGACCTAAAGCAGGGTGGTAAACAAAATCAAATGCCGATGCTTCAGGAACGGTAAAACGGCAATGGCTGCGTAACAGTTCGCACACATTATGCATATAGTCATGATAACACCCTTCGGGTGTTTCCAAAAGAGACCCTCCTTCTTGAAACTCTTTTTTTGCCGTGGAAATTGTTTTGCGTCGGTGATTAAAGGTTAGAAATGTTTTAAGCTGAGGCACATCAGCACTTGATTCAAAATTTTCGATAAAACAATCGGCGATGTTTTGCATTGTCGATTCTAAACGCGCAACGTCCTCTTCTTTGATCACCCCATTTTCATCAGAATAAGTCATCTTTTTGAAATTCACGAGCATTCCAGGAATAGGACACTCCTCAATTTTCTCAAGCACCTTTTCGATATCTGCAAACAATATATTCGTATTCGATGGAAACTTGGAATAAGCACTGCCTTCTTGAGCTGGCTCATCATAAATCCCAAATTTTTTAAAATCACAATACTCGATGTTCGTGAGGCAATATTCTGTGCGCTCCCCCTCTTCTTTGACAATGAGCACATTAACCCCTTCTGCCGATTGAACTTGCCTAAAACAAGAAGCAAATCCAAATGCCTTATCTTCCGCACAGCCAATGCCTGTAAATGCAAGAAGCCCATAGTCGCATCCAGAAATCAGATTATTGATCTGCCGCACAAGAACCTTGGCTCTTCCCAAGCTTTTAAGCCATTCAAAGACACCCTGATCCTTTGCCACTTTCCACATCACTCCATGCCCCCCCGGCTTCATCAAAGGCTTGCAGGGGCCTATGAGACACCACTGCCCCTCTTTATTCATCGTAGGCACTGTGGGCTGACAAAAAAAGGCAAAACTAGAAGCAGGACGGCCAAACCATTTCTGTTCTTGGCACATTGCTAAAATCTGCGCGTGGTTGTCTTTTTCTTGCGATGTCATCATCGCAATAGGGGTAGTGAGCTGCTTCTTAAACAGCTTATAGTATAAATATTCACGCGCTTGAAGATCGATCACAAGCCGCTCTAAAAGCGTTCTGCCGCAAAATCTCAGCTTTGCAGCAGGAAGAGGCATAAGAGTTGTGGGATCGCATAAACGCAACCGATCCGCGGCCCCTCCCACAGGATATATTTCTGCAAGCATCGGCAAAAATTCAATTCCCGCAAGAATTGCCTGTTTCACAGAAGCTGTTTCAGAGACAAGATCAATTCCTACCGGTTGATTATAAATACAGCGGGTTTCAAAAGGCGAGCGCCCCTCTTCAGAAAAAAGCTGCAGCATCATCGCTTGATACCCGACAATTCCCCCGATTTCTTGATAAAAGCGCTCCACGGGAAGCAAAGAAAAAATCAAAGCGCGCAAACGCTCGCTTGCACACCCCTCTTCCAACCCCTTTACCAATTGATCCCATTGCTCTATTGCGATTAAAGATTTCAATACAAGTTCGCATTCTAACGAAAGGCCTGCCATGAAGCACTTAAGAGTTAAATAGCTTGCAGACTCGTTAAATGATCGAACACGTAGATCCGTATTTAAATGATCCAGTTTATCTTGCAAAGATGAGCTGTTCTTTAAAGCGGAAGCGAGAGCTTTTAACCGCATAAAATTAGATTCTGTTGTCGTTAACATCGGTATCTTAAAAGGTATTTTTTGGGTTATCAAATCAGGTTGTCCCTTCTTGTTTAAAAGTTCAAGAGGTTTTTGTACTCTTTAACATCCCCTTGTGCAATTTTGGATCCCTCCTATATAGAAAAACCCCTGTTTAGAGGATAAACAACTTTTATTTTAAGGACGACGCGTCTTCTCTCCCAAAAATTCCTCGAGAAAGCAAAAAAAACCAAAAACAACACATAAAGCAATTAGAATAAGCGACTTAAAAACAACTTCCCCAGAGCCTCCTCGAAACACCAGAAACTGCTACTACGATTTTTTTTGACTATTAAATCACGAGAGCGATACAACATGTCATTCGAGGTAACAATCGTACCAACCCTCGACCTGTCTATCCATAAAAAAAACAATGTGAGGATAGGCCAAACGCAGTATTTTTAAAGGAGAACGCACATGGCAAAAGAAAAACAATCCAAGTTCATGCAACCGATGCAAATCAGCGAAGAGCTTGCTGCTATCGTCGGCCGAGGACCTATGCCTCGCACTGAAGTGACAAAGAAATTGTGGGCCTATATCAAAGCAAATAACTGCCAAGATGCAAAAAACAAACGCAACATCAACCCAGATGACAAACTCGCGAAAGTTTTGGGGAAAAAAGCTGTAAACATGTTCGAAATGACCAAGCTTGTAAGCAAGCACTTGAAATAAAGTTACTTTTTGCAGAGTGCAGCTTAACCCTGCATTCTGCACTTAAAAATGCCCTATGACATCAAAATCCCTACCAGTTTCTGTCATCCTATTAGCCGGCGGCCAAGGAACGCGGATGCGCTCTAGTATTCCGAAACAATTTGTTCCGATCTACGGTAAACCCCTAGCCCTCTACAGCTTTGAATTATTTTTAAATCATCCTCAGGTAACCGAAATCATCGTCGTGTGCGGAACTGAATACCAATCTCTCTTTCCCGCTTCTGACAAAATCGATTTTGCACTTCCGGGCTCAAGACGGCAAGACTCGGTATTTAACGGCTTTGAGAAAACCAAAGAAAAAGGCCTCATTTGCGTCCACGACAGCGCCCGCCCTCTGTTGAGCGAAGCTAGCCTTGATGCTCTCTTTGACCAAGCTCAGCGCTATGGGGCAGCAGCTCTTGCCGTTCCCGCTAAAAACACAGTTAAAGAAGCAGACCCCAATCTTTTTATTCGTCGCACACTAGATCGTTCTACTCTCTGGGAAATGCATACCCCTCAAGTGGCTGCCGCTCATTTGCTGAAAAAAGGATTTGAAATTATACACGACTATAATCTCGAGGTCACGGATGATGCCGCGATTGTCGAGCTCACAGGGCATCCAGTAAAACTCGTGCCAGACTCCTACCGCAATATCAAGATCACAACATCAGAAGATTGGCCCCTCGCAGAAACGTTCCTTGCTCCCGCCCGCATTCCATGACCTACAAGTACAAAGCTCTCATTTCTTATGATGGAACCCGGTATGGCGGTTGGCAAGTCCAACCCAACGCAGTTACTATCCAAGAACAGATTCAAAAAGCCCTTTCTACTGTGCTGCGCACCCCCACCGATCTCACAGGATCAGGGCGGACAGATGCAGGCGTGCACGCTTTGGGTCAATGCGCCCATTTTACGCATCCCAATCCGATAGACCTCTCACGCTCTGTTGCCTCTCTTAACGGTCTTTTGCCAGCCGACATCCGGATCCACTCTTTGACGCCTGTCGCAGAAGAGTTCCATGCCAGATACAGTGCGACAGGAAAAGTTTACCACTACCATCTGCATCTTGATCCCATCCTCAATCCCTTTTCTAAGCTCTATCGCTATCATGTTCCTCACCGTGTAAATCTAGAATTAATGAAAGAGGCTGCAAAAGGGTTCCTTGGCACGCATGATTTTACCTCGTTTACTAATCAAGCGGCATTTGGATCTGCCGCGCACGACCCAGTGCGCACCTTAACACGCCTTGACCTCGTGTTGGAACCTGGCGGAGTGCGCCTAGAATTTGAAGGCAATGGATTTTTATATAAAATGGTGCGCAATATTGTGGGCACCTTGCTCGACATCGGCTCCGAAAAAATCCCGCTAGAAAGACTGCCCGCGATCTTTGCGGCAAAAGACCGCTCTCAAGCTGGCAGAGCAGCCCCTGCCCACGGTCTTTTTTTAGTACATGTCCACTACGCTGCTAAGTGATTCAAGATAGAACGCTCCCCACTCTGAACACTCGATAAGTTGAGGATGATCCTTCGGACAGATGAGAACAGCAGTGGCCTCTGCGCTTAACAACGACTTAAGACCCTTCATAGAATCTTCAAATCCCACGACGCGGCTTTTAGAGCCCTCTAAACGCTCAATTGCCTTCAAATACCCTTCGGGCGATGGCTTGGGCATCTCATAATCCTCACGCGTCAGCCATAACGGGATCTGTTGGAGCACAGCGAAGGCATCTTTAATCATCTCCACCTGGACACGCGGCGAATTGGTTACCACACAGTGTTTGCGTTTTTCATCCTGTAGACGCATGAGCAGCACTTCAGCTCCCGGCATCAATTGCAAACGGCCCTCCTGCAGCATCCTCTCGTAGATCCCCTTCTTTTCCGCATACAGCACTTCCCAACGCGGCTCTTGCTTATATAAACCTGGAAAAGCTCTGTAGAGCGCCTCCTTCATCCCCTGAGATTTAAAATGCGCAGCCTTGCAATACTCACCCAAGCTCCAATTCAAATCAAAGCCATGACGGCGGCATAACTCAACATATGCTGCAAAGTGCAAGGGCTCTGTATCGACTAAAAGGCCATCGAAGTCGAATAAAAATATCTCAAATTCAGAAAACACAACCATTATTTAAACCTGTCTTTAATCCGCTGGATGATTTCGGTTGTCGAAACTCCTTTCGTGTAGGGAACCGTCTTAAAAATCCCCAACTGAATCGGCACTCCATACCACTCTAAAAGCGTATCGGGATTAAAATCATCGCCGTGAACAACGACGTCGATGTTCATCTTTTTGACAAATTCTTCTGTAATACGCAAAGGCGCCCCGACATAGACCTCATCGACATAGCGGCAGGAACTGACAAGAGCCACTCTCTCCTCGAGATTTAAGATAGGCACGCGCTTGTAAGAATCCACATCCTCATCAGAATGAACACCCACAATTAAATAATTGCCAAATTCCTTCGCATTTTTGAAAAATGCAACATGCCCCGGATGCATCAGGTCTGCAACCACATCCACATAAACACGGATCTGGTTTTCTGCCCCCTCTTCTGCCTGCAGCGCACAGACCCATAACATTAGAAAGAGAACAACACGCTTTAAATAACCCATCAGGAACCTCCAATGAAATTTAAGAAAAAAACGATAACCGAAACACCTTTATCGCACAATCTTCTTGCCTAAGGCAGCTTTCATGAAGTAGTATTGATATAAATTTTTTCTCAGGAGGTTTTTTATGACAAATATCCTCGCCCTTCTTTTTGCCGCCTTAACCGCATTTATCCCCATCTCAGGCATGGCAATGCACGCCTATAATGTCGCAAACGAACACATACGCATTCTACACACACCTCCTCGTCTTCAGTGGAACGAAAATTCCGGTTACTGCGGAGAGGTCGCACTCATTAGCGCAGGGCTATACTTTGGACAGTACATTTCTCAGTACGATGCGCGCGCTATCGCCTGTCAAGGCAACGACCAGAAGTCTTGCCAGCTACTTCTGGGGCTGAACGCTCACGCAGCAGCAGCTAAGATGCATTTAGAATCCCACGAATGGGCCTCCTTCCAAAATGAGAGCACGGATGATTTTCTCTCATGGATAAAAGAGAACGTCATCCATGGCTGCCCTGTTGCAATCGGCATTTACATGAACCAATACCGGTTCTACCATAACTCTCATCCAAATGCGGGAGATCCGTCCTATGACCACATCGTTCTCGTGACAGGGATCGGCTCTAACCTCCCTTTCACAAACACGAGCTACGATGGGGATGACATCCTCTACTTCACAGACAACGGACTCTGGGGAGACCCGTGCAATCCGCATTACAAATTCAGCTACAATTTCGATGCATTCCAAGCCACACGGCAACAGGCCAACACGAAACATGGTCCCGTTTATTCCTTACCTCTCGAAGGTCATAATTACGGAATTGCCATCCGCGGCGTTTTAGATCTAAACAATGAAACAGTCCGCGTCCGCCTAGAAACCAATCCCAACTCCGAGCATCCCGACATCCAAAATGGATCGAATGCACGCCCAGCCCCCACTCCTCTCAAACTCACCCTCACGATGACAGACCTCGAACCTGGCGTCGCCTACAACCTCTACCGCTACAACAGCTTCGATGCAGTGCCCAACTCAAATTTCAACGCTCACGCTAAGCAAGCAAGCGCTCATTGGCAGGTCCAGATCGAATCCGGATCTACCTACGTCATGACACTAAACATCAGCTCAGATGAAATGGCGATCTTCCGCGCCGTGAAAGCCTCAGGGCCATAATTAAAACCATTTCAAGATCAGGAGCTTAGCAAAACCTACTTTTTCTAATTCTCTTGAGAGACAATCGGAGGATACTTTTCCCAGCCGATGAGATCGAAATGCCACCATTCTGTAGGAAGCCCTACAAATCCATGCTTTTCCATCACCTCTTCTAACAGCTTGCGATTGCTGATCTCTTCGTATGAAGCACCCTGATAATTCCGGTGCGCTTTTTCGCTAAAATCATCGAACAAAGACGGCATTGGCAATTCTGTTCCCTCTGTTGTGATCAATGTGAGATCAACAGCAGTGCCTCGCGTATGCCTCCCCCCTTTTCTCGGATCACTGACATAGCGCTCATCAGGCACAAGCTCCCAAAACTTCCACTGAGCGGCAACAGGCCGAAATCCATCCCAAATTTTCAAACCAAAGCCCAGCTCCTCAAGCTCAGCTTGTACAAGACAGAGCGCGTCTACCACCTCTTTAAGAAGCAAGCACCGATCAAAATCATAGACAATCTGTCCTGTGAAGTTATCTGTCGTCGCGTACTTCAGATCCACTTGAACCTGTGGAATCACAGATTGCACGTCCAAGAGAGCTGGCTCATAGCTACTTTCCTCTGCTAACGCGGATCCCCCATGAATGAGCGCTACCGCTAGACCCCAAACACCAACCCATTTCTTCCCTTGTATCATTACCACATTAACCTCCCCGTTAGAGGCTTCGAAACTAACACGACTCAAATTTTTAGTCCACAGAGAGAGACGTTGCCCATTTTGCTTCGTTAAAACCTGTCAGTCCGAAATCATCAGCAATCAAAAACGGGCGCTTTACAAGCATTCCGTGTTGACTGAGCAAAGCAAACACTTCTTCTAGAGTCATGTCTTTCATTTTATGAGAGAGTTGCATCTGGCGATAGAGCAATCCTGAGGTATTGAGCAGTTTTTTGAGATCGCCGTTTTGAAACTTTAGCATTTGTTGCAGCTCAGATACCGTTGGCGGCTCTTGGATAATCTCTTTAACCATAATGTCAACAGCGCAGTTTTTTAAGAATTGCATGGCCTTTTGACAAGTCGAGCATTTGCTATAAATATAGAGGATCATGAATTCCTTTAAGTTTGGTTCGCAGGATAAAAGTTTTCCGCATTAGTTTTAGCCTGAAAGCAGCTTTTTGTCTTTTGCAATCTCATTCCTAAGCGCTCTTTTAAAAGGGACCAAAAGAATTTAACGTTTTTCTGCTGAGAAAAATCGGAATTGGTATATCTTGTGATTTCAATTTTTGACGGCGGTTAAGATGCATGAAAAGACTAATATTTCTATGGAGCTTTTTTGTGGCACACCTATCATCTGGTTTTGCTGATTCTATTTCAGAAGATTGCATTAAGGTTTTAATCGTAGGCGCGGGACCCTGTGGTCTATCCGTTGCCAAAGCCTTGCAAAATAGAGGGATCTTCCCTGATCTCATTGAGAAAGAGGATCAAATCCGCTCAGATGGCGCGGGCATTGCAATTCCCGCGAATGGAACTTGGGCCTTAAATCAGCTGGGAATCGATATCGGTTCAAATGCCCTTCTCATTCAAAGCATGCAGTTCACAGATGATCAAGGTGACATTCTCGCCCAAGAAAAAATCGATGCTCTTCATCCAGAGGGCGCTCAATTCTATTCCCTTGGCAGAGACGAATTAGTTAAGCAGCTCTTATCCCATTTAGATAAACGCACTCAAATCCAGACATCGACTACTCTCAATTCTTTTTCAGAAGAAAACGATAAGGTCCTCGTTGAATTCTCAAATGGAAAGATCAAGTCTTATGATCTTGTGATTGGTTGCGATGGGGTTCATTCCAGTCTGAGAAAGCAGATCCATCCCAACGAGCTTCCTGAATTTTTAGGCTTATTGGTTTGGAGAGCTGTGATTGACGCTCCCGAAGAAATCATGATGCCCACTTATATGCTCGGATCTGATCGCTTAGTCTTACTCTATCCAATGCCAAGCAATCAAACATATGTTTATGGCCATATCTTCCAACCTGAAAAGCGCCTGCCGACTCAAGGCTTCTCTCAGGTATTTTCATGTTTTGGAGGTCTTGTTCCAAACGCTCTTCACACAATCGATCAGCAGAATCTTGCTGGAAAAAACGTTCATTACTATATCCACCACATGGAAAAAAGCCACAGCGTAAGATTTAAATTAGATGGCTTTTCACGCGTGCTATTGCTGGGAGATGCTGCGCACGCCTTCGGGCCCATGCTGCAAAATGGAGCTGCCCAAGCCTTTGAAGATGCGTACGTTCTGCAAGACTTAATTGAGAACAAGATGAAATCAGAGAAAGTAACCGCGTTCATCGAGGCCTTTGAAAAGCGAAGAAGAGAGCGCGTCCAGAACATTTTTGCAATGTCCAATATAAAAATTCAAGCCATCTCAGATCCTCAACAAATTCAAGGACGTAATGAGGCCATTCGAAAAATGGGAGCGCCTAACGTTCATGGGTTCAGGTTAATCATGCAGCAAAACCCGTAATTCAAAAATAATCGCCGTCTCAACCAAATATTTGCACGATAACATCGACCATGTTGTCATGCAAATAAAAGTGATTGAAGAGCTATGAATAAGCCGATTGCAATCCTTAAAGATTACCTAAACGACACCCTGAAGATAGGTATTGAAGCCAAACTTTGGAAAAGTCAAAACTCTCTGCCCATTTTTTTAATAGATCAATTCGATAGGAATTCATCCTGCTTTGCAAAAGTTGCTTGGATGTTAGAAAGAGGCAGAGGCAAAGGGTCAAAGATCTATAAAAGGGCTGTTTAGCGTATTTTTTCGTTGCATTTGTCCCTTTTTCTTACCTCCTTCATATACAGAACTTTAGCGGAGGGGGGGGCTAAGGGGAAGTGTGGAAAATGTTCATGTCTTCTAAAGCAATAAATCTTTTGTCGGTCCTCATAAGCATTTAATTTTTAATCAGATAAATGCTCTTCAGGAATAGAAGCAGGTTCTAGAGTGTTGACTTTTTTCTTGCAAAACGGTATCATATGATGCTACAATAATATACGGATAGGCATGCAATGCATGATAGACGCCCCTCGGATCGAGAACTAGATAAACGATTGAATGAAGCAAAAGAATTTTTAAAAAACCGATACGGGGTGTTTGCTAACCCTTCTAAGGTTGTCGGTGAGTTAAATAATCTCGACATTGGGGATACAAATGATGTTTGGCATTTGATTAGGGAGTTGCTGGAGGAAATTACTCCAAAGGATTATAGAGGGGCAAGACCTCCACAAAAGTCCTATGAAAAAGCGATAATTGGGCTTGAACTACTGGCTTTTAGCTGGTGGAGTGCTAAGTGCGCCAAGCAGATGTACATTAAATTTGTTCTGAAGAATGAGCGATATTATTACGTCTCTCTACACGAAAGCCGTTCGACAGAACAACAAGGAGAAGATTAAATGAAATGCCTAAATTGCGATTGTGAAAAGTTTGAGTCCAAAAACATTCGCTTTAATCCTGAAATCAAGGGAGAAGAAGTTGAAGTAGTCGTGCCTTCTTTTGTTTGCACGAACTGCCAAACTCCTTTAATGGATGGGGAACAAATGAATGTGCTGCGAAGATGTGCTGCCGATAAATATCGCAAGCAACATAATCTTTTGACGTCTGAGGAAATCATTAAATATCGAACTTCGCTTGGAATGTCTCAAACTGCCTTTGCTAATTA
This sequence comes from Rhabdochlamydiaceae bacterium, assembly GCA_019752555.1. GTDB lineage: Bacteria > Chlamydiota > Chlamydiia > Chlamydiales > Rhabdochlamydiaceae > JAGVMG01. The sequence continues at coordinate 10,890 of JAIELY010000001.1, read as the reverse complement.
CTTAAAGGTTGGAGAAGCAAGCATTAAACGTTGGGAAACCTACTACGTCCAGGATGTCGTTCAAGACGATCATATCCGCTTGAAATGTGATGAAGCCTACGCAGAACTTAATGCTCTTGAAGTTCATTGGAAAAGCCAATCCTCTGATATTTATAGCGGTAACAGGTCGTTTTGCTTAGAACTTTTTAAACAAGCTGTGCGCTACTTGATAGAGTTTACGAAAAGCCCTCTGTTTTTAAATAAAGCCCTGTTTTATGCGGATTTTAAACATTTTCAACAAAGAGGAATGAGCATAACTGGAGCGAGATATGTTCACTTAGAATACGGCCCGTGTCCAGATCAGTTTCAGAATATCTATCAGCTATTTCTCTCTAAAGGAATTTTGACTTCTGGGGGTTATCACATTTTAAAGAGCGTTGAAAATGCTGACCTAAGCGTCTTTTCCGATTCAGAAAAAGAAGTTTTAGAATTTGTTGCGCAAATTGCATCAAAAGATGGCGGACAGAAACTTTTAAAAATTTCTCATGAAGAACAAGCGTTTAAAAAAACTGAACCCTTACAACTTATCAGTTATGAATTTTCTAAAGAGTTGAGAATTTAAAAAAAAGGAATTGAAGCGATGCGCTTTTTTAACGCTCATTTTGATAAAAAATGACAAAAAACCTGAATAGCCCTCTCGAACTATTCAGGTTAAGATGCCGATGACTGGACTCGAACCAGCACTCTATTGCTAGAAGAAGATTTTGAATCTACCGCGTCTACCAATTCCGCCACATCGGCACGGAAAGAATGGACAGAATACTGGATCAAGATTAAAAAAAGCAACTTCAAAAAAGAATTAATATCTGCGGAAGCAGTGGAAGGCTCTTTCCCAGCTGCAAATCACCTGTTCATTGGCTTCCTTATCGTGGCGCACTTGGAGGGAAATGTAGGGATAGGGATGACGGTTATCGAAGTCTCTGCCTTCGTTTTTTTTATAGAGTTTGATCAGAATCTCTTTATTGTACCAAGGAGGAGTCGAAACATTGAGCTTACCTGTTTCTAAGCGAAGAAATTGATGGAATTTCTTATCTTTGTAAAGGGTGGCATTGTCTTGATAGTACTGCATGACAAGTGCAATTACCTCTTCAGGACGGCTCTCCCATCCCTGAACGTAAAAATCAACTTCAGCCCCTATCATGTGCTTTGAGTTCTGATTATACGTTGAACTGTCGGCATAGGCGTTATGCACTGGGCATCTGTGACCGCAGGTAATCACGACCTTGGCTTGGGTTTTTTCCTGAATATAATTCAAGAGATCAATAAGCACCGGATAGACAAATTCCTTATCTCCTTTCATCGGGAGGCTGTGTTTCTGAAAACCACCGCAATCCAAATAATTAACCGGTCGAGTCGGATCTTTGTAATCTGCATGGGGAGGATTGACGCTGCTGCCACGACAGCGGAAAAACTCTTTTGTGATTTTAGGGAACTTTCCCGAATAGACAGTCTCCCAGGGATAGCGTTCTCGCACACGCTGATTCGGAGTGGAAAGAGTATAGGCATATTCATTCTGGGAGCGCAAAACAAACTCCCCCTTTGCATTCATTCGGCGCAGCTTCTCTTGCTCCGACTGTTCCATTCCAGAACATCCTGAAAGAAAAGCACTTACCAAAAGAAATAAAAAGAATGATTTAAACACTTTCGTTAAACTCGCCATTTCCTATAATCCGCCTTAGGACACGATAACAAACAGCGCACATGCTCACTGTTTTTACCTTCTGTTTTTACAGGAGCATATGAAAGCCGTCAATAGACTTCCTTAACCCAGGATAAAGACACCCATGGCCTTGGAAAAAGCCCTCGTCGTTGAAAATGATCCTATCCTACGCAGCGCACTAGTAGATGGGCTCAAAGCGAAAAAAATTGAGGTGTCTTTGGCAGAAAGCGGTGGTAAAGCTCTTGAGATGCTGCGTCAAGAGTCCTTCGATCTTATCTTCACTGAGACTAAAACCTCTGATCTCTCGGGAATAGATCTGCTCCAAAATGCCAAACAAAAGAATCCCGAAATCATCGTCATTCTCACCACCTCATATAGCACTGTCGAGGCTGCAGTGGAAGCGATGCAGTTAGGAGCCTTTAATTACCTGATCAAACCCTTTTCTCAAGACACTCTTAGGGCCATGATTGAAAAAGCTCAAGAACATGCCTCTCTTCTTGAAGAGAACCACTTCTTGCGCCAGGAGATCTCAACACATCATGGGATTAAAGAGCAGCTAATCGCAGAAAGCGATCTAATGAAAAAAATTTTAAGCGATGTCGAGAAAATTGCACAAAGCAATGCGAGTGTTTTTATCAGCGGCGAGTCTGGTACGGGAAAAGAGGTGATTGCACATGCGATCCATTTCCAATCTCAACGCGCTCATCAGCCTTTCATTAAGGTCAATTGTGCCGCGATCCCAGCTCCCCTTCTAGAATCTGAATTTTTTGGACACGAGAAAGGAGCTTTTACTGGCGCCATCCACAAACGCCTCGGCAGATTTGAGCTCGCGGATAAAGGAACACTACTTCTCGATGAAATTTCAGAAATTCCTCTCGAATTGCAACCTAAATTGTTGCGCGCTGTCCAAGAAATGGAATTTGAACGGGTGGGAGGGATCCGTCCTCTATGTGTTGATGTCCGTTTGATTTCCACTTCCAATCGCTGCATGAAGGATACGATCGAACAAAAACTCTTCCGCGAAGATCTCTATTACCGGCTCAATGTCGTTCCTATCCACCTGCCTCCTTTACGTGAACGTCCGGAAGACATTTTGCCTCTTGCTCAATACTTTCTCGAGCGGATGTGTTTAGAAAACCATAAAAACCGCAAGCAGCTCTCAGCTCTTGCTAGGCAAAAACTACTCGCCTATCACTGGCCTGGCAACATTCGGGAGCTTGCCAACGTGATCGAGCGTACCATTGTGATGACCCCCTCTGATACGATTCATCCCGATCATATCGGCCTTGATCTCTCAAAACCCACTACCCCCATTGCTTTAGAAACCCCCTATTCTGTCGGCATTACTCTTGCAGAAATGGAAAAAAGGCTCATCCTTCAAACGCTTGCCTCGCATAATAACAACCGCACAAGAGCCGCTCAAACCCTCGGGATCAGCATCCGTACCTTACGCAATAAATTGAACCTTTATTCACGATAATCATTCCACTTTGGCAGATCCAAAGACTTTCGCAAGAGCGCAGTCTTCCACAGCTTCTGATAAATTCATCAAACTCATAAGCGCAGCAGGACGCTCTAATCCAATATCATCGAGAATCAGAACTAGCAGTCTTTTAATTTCCATCGATGTTTGGGTTGTATTTTCAAAGACTTGAGCCGTTTTCGCAAAGACTCCTTTTTCTTTGAGATTATCCTCTTGCGCTAAGGCAGGATGATTATTCAAAAAGGAAAACATCACTTCATGAGAAGGAAACAGCAAAGAAACCGATCCATTTGTTTGAAACATACAGAGATCCTCGCGCTAAAAAAAGAAAGATTCTAATAGTACAGCTTGGCAAAAGTTGTTGCAATATTTTTTGCGTCAAAGCTCAGCTTGATTAATGTAGGAAAGTTCCTTGATAATCATTTTGCGCACATGTTCCCATTTAGTAATAAGCCGTTCGATGAGCCGCTTACGGTACTCGAGAGACTCCCTGTCTAATGGCAAGGGATGGGTGCGGTTTAGCATCTGATCTAGAGCTGGACCGACGTGAGGGAAAAAACACTCGAAGGCTTTTTCCTCTTCAAAATCGATCTGCAGGAGGGTCATTTTTCCAGAGGGCAGCGTTCTTTCGAGGAGATGATCCGATGTTTTAAAAGCTTCTAGCTCTTCTAGCATCTCATCGCATAAGCTCAAAAGAGTGCTTAAACTCATTTGCATTGCGGATATGTTCTCTTCTACTTTTTCTTGAGTGACGTGAGAGAGGTTAATCTGCTGGATTTCCGCATGCACCCAAGATCTAAGATCATACGCTGCACTGCAATGCTCTTCAATGACTTGAGATAGGCTTTTATTGGCAATCCCCTTAAACCCAAGTCCTTCTTGAGAAACATTGATGAATTGCGTATCGGAATGGATTTTCGCGTACTTTGAAATGCAGCTTGATTCCATAACCCATTTGACTAACGTATAGACCATAGTTCCCGCAATTCCTTTGCGGCGCAACAATTTTTCTGAAGCCCTCTTTTCTTGAGAGATCTCTTGAAGAAACACCTTCGAACTTGGCATCACACCTTCGGCGTAGCGCTTCATGCCGGTATATGCAAGATCAATCCCATTTAAGATAATCGGATTACAGCCCATCTTTACAGCAAGAGCAATTGCCATGGCTGTCACAGAAAAGGCTTCTGGTCCAAGATCTGCTCCGACAGGCTCTGCTGAAATGTCCAACGCTTTTTCAAAATAAGCTTCGCAAGGTCCGCCTGTGAACGAGTGGAGGTAACCGAAAGGTCCATTGCAGGTTTGAAAAACATCTGGCTGAACGCGATTGCCATAGACAAAAGGCATCTCATAGGCGGAGATCACGCGTAAGCGGGAGTACTCTTCTGGATTAGGATCTAGCGCCATACCGATATGGGGGACGACTCCTTGATTGCTTAGCGCAGCAATGGTTGATCCACCGGCAATGATAAGCGCGCGGTCGGAAAGTGTTTTAAGAAGAGGGATGCTTGGACCTAAGGAAGGACCAGCTCCACAAATAATGGCGGGAACATTCTTAAACTTGTCTTTGAGGCCATTGGCAAAAAAGGAATGGGGCCAGCGTTTAAAATTAGCAAGAACGTTTTCTACGAGCTGATGAGAATAGAGAGCTTCGGTTAGAACAGCATCGCCAACTGCACATTCACGCAGCATAGTTAGGCGAATTTTTTTGAATAAGGAAGCGCGCTCTTGAGAAAATGCGGGCGTTGCGACAACTTCAAGACGAGGTGTCGGAAAAGCGTGGATGAGCGTCTTAAGTTGTGATGCTAGGGCTTTTGTATTTTGAATCAGTTGCAGATGCACCTGAGGATCTGAAATAACCTCTAGAGAAGCCTCTGTTTGAGCAAATGAAGAGATTTGAGTAAGATCCTCTTCTAAAAAGATGAGCATGCGCTCTTTTTTCTCTTGCAGCCAACATTTGAGCTCTTGATATACCTGGTTGCCAACACCCAAAACATAAAGAACGTCGATACCTTCTAAATCCAGCTCGGCGCGCCAAGCGGCAATCTCTTGAAGGTCTTCGCTTTGGCTCGAGGGAACAATTTCACCATAAGAGATTAGAAATGCAATCTCAGGATAGCGTTCCATCCACTCAGCTGCAAGTTCACTTCCAACACAACCGAGTTCCATCCCAATATCCTTTGCGCACAAGCGCGCCATGAGTTTCTTGATACACTTTTTCCGTATAGGTCAAATCAGGAGCCCAAAGAGCTTCTACTTTAAGTTTTCCGTTAGCGTCCCACTCTTTCTTATCGAAGCGCAAAGGAGTGTGATAGACAATTTCTTCCTTAGGGGAACCATTGGCAAAAAAATGACGATGGACACCCTGAGGCTGCCCCGCTTGATACTCGCCACTGTCGACTAACACACCTTGTTCATTCCAGATCTCATCCTTGCCCTCTCTTAAACCTTGGGAATAATCCGTTTGTCGCTTTATTTGTCCATTTTCCCAATAAAGACGCACCTGTCCATGAAGCTTGCCTGAAACATAGGGAAGATGGCTCTTGACACATCCTGATTCGTAGTAATATTCTTGGAGCCCATCCCACTCTCCCTCTTTAAAGCGCTGAATACTGGCTTTGTTCCCTGAAAGAAAATAGAGATATCCTTTGCCGATCCTCTTTCCTTCGCAAAAAAACATCTGAGAAAGAAGCTCTCCCTTATCTCCGTAAAAACAAGAGGGTCCGTGCAATTTCCCCTGTAGGTAGAACATTTCCGCCTGAAGATTTCCTTCTGAGAAAAAAAGACGGCACTGCCCATGGCGCTTGCCCTCTTGCGTCAGGTAAGCGGCTCGTAGCGAAGACTCTCGATCTCTTTCGACGACAAGCAGTACACCTGGCTCTAGAACTTTTGGCGCTGTTAAATCTTGAGGCAAACGCGGCATCAAAAAAGGCAGAACAAGATCAAGGCCTAATTCCGCATCTTGTAAAATGAGCTTATCTTGTGAAATGCTATAGCTTTCTGAACTCATGAAAACGCCCCTAAGTTTGCCTCTACGGCTCGTTTAATGAAGAGTAAATGATGCACCGCATGCTCAAAAGGATGCATAAAATTGCGCAAAATCGGCCTTTTCCAAATCTGCCACAGAGGCTCGATAAAGCAAGTATAAGCAGGCTCTTGAGATAAATCATTTTCTATCAGCGCATACTGGCCTGTCTCCATCGGAGATTTGGGATAATATTTTTCCCACAACTCGAGCATGAGATCTACAGCGCGGTCCGTGCGCTCAAAACTTTCTTTTAAAGCTTTACAGGTTTCAATCGATGTTTCAGCTGTGATATTTGTCGATTCACAAGAACTGACAAGAGAGTGAACGTAGCCGGTAAGATCTTTTTCTTCCATAAAGCACTGATCTTTGATCTCTGCAAAAGAGAGTCTTTCGAATCCAGATAAGTTCAGGCCCCCTTCTTGGGCATGGATCCAGCGGACATCGGGATGCGCTGCTGCAAAGGCACCCATCCACTCTGCACTCATCACCCAATCTTTTTTAGAATAAACAGGATTTCCTGCGGCATCTTTAACTAAGATAAGATCCTTTTGACATGCAGATTCTGTTATCCCCTGCGCATACATCTCATCTGCAGGAAAGCTAAAGTCCATGCCGACACAAATGATCGGATTACATCCGAGCATGAGAGCAATGGCTGCAGCGAAATTCGACACTGTCCACCCAGCATTAAAAGGCTCTAGAGAAATTCCATATTTCTCTTGAAACCAACGCTCGATCACATAGCTGCCCCCTTCTGCCATCCATAAAAGCGGCCCGTCTGCCATCTCAAGAAGGGATGAAGAAAAGCGATTTTGGTAAAACAGAGGCACCTCAAAATTGCCCTGGCTCAAAATTCGGGACTTGGGAGGATCTGGATCGAAATGAGCACAAAAATGAGGACGCACTAAAGAAGCGCTCAGCGCTGCTACAGAAGAGCCCCCTGCAATGATTAATGCGCGATTTTCTAACTCTTTTAAAAGAGGCAATGCCGCATTTAAAGAGGGTCCCGCACCGCACAAGATAGCTGGCATCCCGCGACATTTGCCTTCTAATGCAGACCCTAAACGCGCAGAGCCCATCTTTTTTTGATTCGCAACGGTATTTTTCAACACCCGCACACCCATATCCTGCGCATCGGAAGCAAGGAGGTTCACACCTTGTTGGTAATATTCTAATTGAGAAAAAAGCTCATGCATCTTTTCTTCTTTTAAAGATGCATAGGGAGAGCTCGCTGCAAAAGTAAATTTTAAAAAAAGAAATTCCCAGGCTATTTCTTTAAAGAGCTCTTCAGAATGCTCTTGGTAAAAGTAGAGTCTCACTTTTGGATCTTGGAACATCGGGGAGCTCTTCATACGAAGAAAAAGCTCTTCGTCATCTTCAATAAAGACAAGATAGTGCTCTAAATCTTGCTGCAGCCATTTTTTCAGCTGACGATACAACAATCCATCTGCCACGCCGTAAGAAAAAATCACTTGATGAGAGGAAAGATCCCCTTTAAGCGGATCCAAAGCGACAACAGAATGGGGAGTTTGCGTAGCGGTCATACCAGTTCCTTCTTTAGTAAATCTGCAAAGGGAGGAAGCGCTTTGTGAAACACATACTGCTGAGTCTTTCGATCCATCGATCCGAGCAGCACTTCCTTTAGATTTGCAACAGCAACAAATGGTGCTTTGACAAAATAATTATAACCGATCACTTGATCAATGGCGGCTAGGTCCAACACCTCTTCTTTAAACTCAAAAAGGAGCAAAGGGGAAAGAGTCTCTATTCTCTCCCCTTTCATAAAACAAAGCAGATCGACCCGCCGCTCAGGAACCCCCAAACCCTCGAGATGGGGTAGCTCCCGAATCTCTTTTTCAACTGCCAGTAACTGCTTTGGATAGCCCAGCTGTTGAATCATCCGCTGAATCCAAGTCTGTCTGACAATCTCCTCAGGTGTGGCTTTAACCCATTGCCTGCGGATCTCATCAAAAACAAGCCGCTTATTCCGGCTGGATAAGGCCATAATTTCCATCGGTTCTTCGGTACAAGACCTTCAACTTGCAATCTTCTTCTGCGCGAAAAACAAGGAAGCTATCCCCAGAGAGATCCATCTTCATTAGTGCTTCAGCTGCGGTAAGTGTTTTTAATGGCTTGACCTCTGTTCCGATGATTTTCGCTGCCTTAAACTCATCAATTTGTTTTTGTCTTTCTGCTTGCTCAATGTCGTCGTTAATTTCAGCAATTTCATCGTAGGGTCTTTCTAAGACATTAACTTGCATATCTGTAACTGCAAGGCCCTTCTTATGATGGTCTTGAATCCGGCTCTTATACCTGCGCAAGAGATTTTGCAAACGATCCACAGCTCGATCAATCGATGGATACATATCTGTGCTGCTCGCCTGCACCTTCACCTTGGTATGATCAATTTTTAACACAATGATGCACGTATGTTCCAACTTCTGGATATCCAATGTGACATGAACATACATGATATGATTATGAAAACGCTCAATCTTTGAGAGTTTATCCCAAGCGTAGTTTTTCATTGGCTCGGTGACGTCCAGATTTCTTCCAACGATGTCAATGCGGTAGCCTTGAGATTCTTCTTCTGCAAATTTCTTTTTGTCGACCATGTTGAGCTCCCTTTTAATGTGTACTAAGCTGGACTATAATCTTTTTGAGGGAAATTGTTCAATGAAGGAACTAATCTTTTCTTGATTAGCTCTCGCCGCACCTCGACATTCCCCAACTGGCCGCAGGCTGCCATAATCTTCTGACCCTTGGTTCCCCTCAGAAGAGTCTGATAGCCCTTCTCCCTCATCCGCTCTAAAAAAGCCTCTTTAGCAGAGCTCTCTGGAGGAAGATAACGGTCCCTTCGCTGAGGATTGTAAGGGATCAAATTCACTTTAACACGAAGACCATCCAAATATTGCGCCAATAAATCTGCATGCTCCAAAGCGTCATTTATTCCCTGGATGAGCACGTATTCCACTAAAATTTCACGGCGGGGATGTGCACAATAAGCCCTCATCGCCTCTTTTAAAGCCGCCATGTCCCAAGTGTGGTTGACAGGCATCAACTTCGAGCGCACCTCATCGGAGGGAGCATTAACGGACACAGCTAAGTTTAATGCAGGATCAGCATCCTCAATCAACCGATAGATCTCTTCCACTTTTCCACTCGTCGAGAGCGTGATACGGCTCGGACCAAATCCCATTCCCGCTGGGTCAGTTAAAACTTTGATTGCCTGCATGACTGCATCATAGTTATCAAGCGGCTCTCCCATTCCCATAAACACAAGATTTCGGATCGCAGCGTTTAGCGCAAATCGAGCATGGAAGACTTGAGCTACAATCTCTTGTGTCGTAAGGTGGCGAATGAGTCCCATTTTTCCCGTCTCGCAAAACGAACATCCCATTCTGCATCCCACTTGAGAAGAGAGGCATAACGTTTTACCAGATTCCATCGGAATCAAAACAGACTCGCTTTCTAAGCCATCAGAAAAACGAAGCAAAAATTTGAGAGTCTCAGCTTCCCTTTTATCTCCGGAGAGCTCAGGTAAAGAGAAATCTGTTGCCGCAATCATTTCTTGAACCAGTTTAACAGCTTGCGGCTCTACAGCATTCCAGATCCCCTCGATCCCTCCTTTACGAAACCATAGAGAATACAGGTGCATAGCATGTAGCCGTCCCTTGCCCAAAAGAGCAAAGACTGCCTCACTGTAGCTTTTCTGCGTGTGCTGAAAAATGGAAATAGACATAAAATGTACAAAGACAAGACTAAATATGCACCGAACAGGACTTGAACCTGTAACCACCCGGTTCGAAGCCGGGTACTCTATCCGATTGAGCTATCGGTGCCAACATCTCAGCAAGTGTAAACGATCCTGTGAGAAAAACTCAAGGACTATGGTCACGCCCACCGGGAGAACAGCCCAAAATCACTGAGAAAGCAGACTAAACGGAAAGATTTTTAATGAAACAAGCTGTTTAATTTTTTCCACAGTTAGGATCTTTTTTCCAAAAGCCGCATCATCGTCAAAATGCAATTTTTGATAGAACGGCTCGGAATCATCCCTAATGATCGCCCAAAGAGGCATATTTCTTTTTAAGGCCAGACGAGCCAAATACAAAATAATTTGAGTTCCCGCTCCTTGAGCCCGCGTGGAAATATGTTCATTTATAGGATGCCGAATATTATCTGGATGTGTCACAAGATAGGTTAAACTATGCTCTTTTTTATTAAACAGAGCCACTGCCTGCACTGAACGCAATCGATCTCGGCAGACAAGTACACGCCTGGGTGACCTGAGCCTATTTTCAGTATTCTCTTGATTGCGTAGATGCCGAGAAATCAAATCACAGATAACGTGTGCACTTAAAAAAACACCTCCAGGATCGTGATCTAAGGGGGATTGCAGGGGCAATTCTTTATGAATGCTCAGGTATTTAAGATGCGATGAGAAGTACCAGCCATCCAGCACTTCAACTAATCGATCCCATTCTTTTGCTGGCATTTTTTCTACCGTTAATTCCGAAATTGCAATAGATAAACCCAGCGCTTTACTCTGTTCATCCGATCTCAAAAAAATAAACTTCCGATGAGCAGTACGCATGTCTAATTGGTAAGCTTCCCAGTTAGATTTAACCAATGGCTCAGAAATTTCAACTCGCTGCAACAGCAATCTCAAATTAAACTTAA
>JAIELY010000004.1 GCA_019752555.1 Rhabdochlamydiaceae bacterium | reverse complement strand
ATAATATATGCAGTCATTATTAGGGTCTTCTGCTCTATATAAAATCCTGTTTTTCGAATGAAATACCAACTGAAGAGATTTTGATGGAGAAGAGTTTTTAGGGGTGTTGAAGCTTAACATAATATCAATTCGGCTGGCAGGGAAAGGGTATTCTCGTAAGTAGGGTCGAATTTCCTCATTTTGATTGATCATTTCGACAAGCCGTTCTGTTAACCTGACTTCCCATTCTCGAGCTTGTTCTATGGACGGACTTTTATAGGTATCAAAGTGTAAAAGTACTTCAGCGACATCGTGGGGCATACTTCCACCAGACATGATGCAGTCGAACTTATACTCTTTTTCCACTTCTTTAATGAAGGAAGAGGTGATTTTATGAATGTAACCTAGGTAGGGAGGATCGGTTTCTTGTTTTGCCTTTGTAAAACAAAATGGCATGAAAAAAAATGTCATTAGACTAAGGTGCTTGATCATTATAGAACCTTGTTTTTAGTCTTATTTCGTGAAAATGCTTATTTTGAGCCACCCTGTACGTCTTTCCTAAACGTGCATGATCTGCGAAGTAAGCCGTTCGTTCATTTAAACTGGACTTGCACTTAACAAAGCGAATGTCATACCTGGAATCTTTGATATGGGGGATGCTAAACCATCCGGTGATCGCATCCTGTCTGGAATATGTATTGACCACTTGTTGTCCTAAACTGGTTTTTAAAGGCTTTGCAGGGCCTACTCCTAGGTAGAACATTTTGTTCTGCAGCTGCGCTTTTTGGTCTTCTGTCATCCCCTTGAAGATTGCATTGGAGGTGGCACCGCCTCGGCTGTGTGCGATGTGCAGCAGGAACATCTGGGGATTGATTTTGTCTATGACCTCAAGCATCGCACCGAGAAATTGCCGTCCTCGGATGACCTCTTCTGTTTCCTTTCCTTTGCGTTCTTGAAATGTCCGTTTTATGTCGCTGATGAATCCTTTTGTCTGAGTGTGCATGGCAAAGGTGAGTGTGCCTTCGGGGATTGCTTGGGTTAGAAATTCCATGTTCTTCTTGACGTCACTGAGTTTGACTTGGATTCCATTGAGATCGGTGATGAGTCCGATGTTCGCTCCTTCATTGGGAAGTAATTCGTGAAAGTGATCGACGATGTTGACCTTTCCTGTTTTTACTTCTTCTGGAGTAAACTGCAATTTATGCCAATGCCCGCAGGATACCATCCACTGAGATAAAGCACCATCAACCAAAACTTGACAGGGGAGGATGGTGGGCATTCGATTTTCTCTTGCCGTCGAGAGATGTCTTGTGGACATCTCGATACGTACGTTGTTTTGGAATGAAAAATCGGAGTCTAGGCCAAAAAGATCGAGTCGATTAAGTGGTGAGTTTAGGACGTAGACATACAGGTTCATCCCATCGGAAAAACCTGAGGGATCAGGTGTTAGCCATCTTCCGAGCTGAGGATCGTAGAATCGTTTGCCAAATAGATAGAGCGCGTCTGTGTTGCGTTTGGAACAAAAACGCCATGGGTTAATGGGTGTTGTTTTAAGCGTTTCTTTCCCGAAGGCGTCAATTGTATAGGATTCTACGAGATTGTTATCTGCGTCGATAAGACCTATAATATTGCCGTTCAAATCATTGAGAGGAATGTAGGGGACATTCTCCAATTCAATGGCAACAGCGGCGCCGATCTCTCCTTTAATTCCTAAGCCTAGCACTTTGAATTGAACAATGTTCCCTTCTGCATCGGCAGATCCTACCTCTTCGAAGTGATCGTAGAGATAGAAATGTTGTTTTTCGTTTGTTTCCTCTGCAATCAAACGGGAGAGTGGGTCGTAAAGATAGGTGGTGTATTGTCCGTCAGAATGTGTGATTGAAGTGAGTCGGTTTAGCGCGTCGTAAGTATAAGTGGTCTTGCCATTAGCCGAGAGTTTTTGAATGAGGTTGCCATTGAGGTCGTATTGGTAGGTTTCATCAGGGGACTCGATAATTTGGTTGAGGGCGTTGACGGCGCACGAAAGAGGGTTGCCCAAGGAATCAAAAGCGTAGGTGGCTTTTCCCTCCTGGATCAATTGATTTAAGGGGTCATAACTGTATGTTTTATTCCCACATAAAGAATGTCCTGTTTGATTCACTAAACTCAGCTGGTTATATTTCCTGGTTTCAGTGCACCCGTCTGAGTGTTTTTGAATGGGTCTTTCCATCCGATCCCGTTGGGTTGTTTGTCTTCCTCCTTGCAAAATCAATTGTTCTTGACTCACATACCCATTGACATCGTAGCTGAGATAGTGGTGGGTATAGAGCAATTCATTGTGAGCAGAAAGACGGCAAACTTCTCTGAGATGGTGGTTTTGATAAGTATATGCGACAGACGAGCCGTCTGTGAGTGTGAATTGTGTACATCTGCCCAAAGCGTCGTAATCCCATTGATAACGCTGGTTGCAGGGACTCTGTTCATGAGTAAGCTCGCCGAAGATGTTGTAGGTTCGATTTAATTCCCAATTGCGGACATGATCGTAAATGGTTATTGGTTCTAAGTAGGTTGAATAGTGGTATTGGTAATCAATGCTGTTATCGGAACTTGTTAAACTCTTCAAACGCCCGATCCCATCGTAGGAGGAAAGGAGGCTGACGCCATTCGGTAGGATCCGTTGAATTTCCCGGCCTCTTGAATCATAAGTAAAGGCGGTGACTTTCTGATCCGATTCTATCTGTGTGAGGATCCGTCCCATGAGGTCGTATTCCCAGGACACATGGGTAGATGAGCGAGGAGTGTTGCGATGGTAGAGGGTGCTCACCCGTTTCGCGCAGTTGCCCATCCGGTCATAGATCCGTTCTTCCTTTGCAACGGATTGGCCTAGACGATCTTTTTTTTCAGTAGATACGAGCCGATCTTGAGTGTCGAAGATTTCAACCTGCACGTTTCCTGTTGGATCGATCGTTTTTTTCGATAGGACATGTTGTCCTAAGAGATTGACATGGTCATGATCGTAGAGGAACTCGGTGAGATTGCCCTCTGGATCGGTATGAGAACATAAACGGCTTTCTCGATCGTAACAGAAGCTGTCGCAAACCCAACCGCAGGCAGTTTCCCTCTCGGCAGAGATTTTTCTATCTTCTAGATCGTAATGAAACCTCATGTGGTTTTCGATAGGATGATCAGAGGTTTCAAGCCACTCTTCAACGATTCTGCCGCCGGCATCGTATAGCCGTCTTTGTGTCACGTCTGCTTTGGTTATGGAGGCTTCAAACCCAAGGCTGTCATAACCTATTTGAATGCAGCGCCCCTCTTGTTGTTCACAAGTCAGCCGGCCGCTAGCATCATATGTGTAATAGGTCACAAGGCCATTCGGGTCGGTGTAAGAAGTGAGGTGTAAGGGATTGTATTGCCAGCTTTCTTCGCTAAGCAAATCCCCGTCTAAAGAGAAGATTTTCTTGGATGTTTGGTTTTCGAAGGGGTCGTACTCGTACTCGATGGTGGTGCCATCGGCATAAGTTGTCATATGCAAAGTGCCGTTGGGATGATACCGGTGGGTTGTCTGAGTGCCGTCAGGGTGGGTTTCTTCTAGAGGTTTTCTAAGTGGAGTGTAACGTGTAGAGCTCGTGCTGGCATCGCGGACGGTCGTTGAGATGAGGTTGCCTTGCAGATCATAGGAAAAGCGGACTTCTGGTTCGTATGAGGAGCCGTCTGTATCTAGACATGCAGGAAAACGGGTTGAGAGGGATCGTCTAAAGGCATCGTATGTCTGATAAGTGGTATTTCCTTTTTCATCCGTTTGGGAAAGAAGTGTGCCTGCGCTGTCATACTGGGTATAGGTTTTTTTTACTAAACCCTCGCTGTCCCACTCCTCAATAGCAGCTGGCCTGCCTGCTGGGTCGTAGAGGTAGCGTTTAAGAAGCGATCCCACTTCTTTGACCGATTCTAATCGGCCTCTTGCATCATATGTATAGGTGTTTTTCTGACCTAAGGGGGTAGTCTTCGAAATGAGATTTCCTTTGGGATCATATTCGCTATAGAGGGTATATCGGTATTGATCTTCACTGTCATAGATCGATTCAGAAATGATCTGGTGTTGCAGAGAATATGTGTAAGAGGTTTTGCGAATGAGTTGTTCTTTCCCAGTAGAGGGATCGAAGTAGAGCTCTTTTGTGGTTGTGATTAAACCTGTATGCGGATCTCTTTCGTGTTGATCAATGGTGCGGAATGTGACTTGCACATCATTGGGATCTGTCGAGCGTCCATTATCCCGGATTTCTTTAATGGGGAGATGATCTGCATCGTAAAATGTGAATTCCCGAAGTAAAATCTGCCCTTGGCTGCAACTGAATTTGGCTGTGATGAGATCAGTGTCCTGCAGATAATTGTAAAGATAGGTAAGGCCGCCCTCTTCTTCTTCGACAATTGGAAGATTAAAATGGGGGAGGTAGGTGTAGCTTTTTGTATAGTGGTCGCCTCCGCTTAACGAGCCATCGGCATTGAGATGCATTACGGAGGCATTTCCTGTGAAATTACCCCAGAGAGTTTCTTGTATGATGTTGCCTGCACTGTCATAGGCAAACGTTTTAGAAAGAAAGGGGTTGCCATGGGGATCGAGCATGGTTTTGCTCATCAGTGAATTGCCTTTCCAACCGAAGCGAAGGACCGAATAAAGTTGATCTGCTCCATCAAAATATTCGATGGCGGTGATTTTTCCCTTATCGTGATGAAAGCGGGTGAGCCTGTATTTTACATCACGCACATCGGTTAGATGAGGTTGGTAGAAAAATTCTGCTAGGCGTGTGAATTGACCCTCGGGACCTGTAGGAGTGGATAAAAAACGGACCTTGTCGGCTTCAAAAGGTTTTTTATCTGGATGCTCCTCCCACTTTTTGTCCGTGTTGCGGTCAGGCGGGCAGTAATAATCCACTTGCACTTCAATGTGTTTGTCGAAAAGGATTTGTTTAAGACGCGCTCCGATCCCGCGGCGTTCTTTTAAATACGTGTTCTCCTCTTTGCGTTGCGCGCTTGCGACGTTGCAAAGATAGCCCACGTTCTTGCAATTAAGTGCTTTGTAGGTAAGAGTTTTCTGATCAGAGGTATTGATTTTCAGTTGATATTGAGGTGTATCAAAATCTTTGGCAGTGATGTGGTAAGAGGCAAAGGTTTTAGTTCCTGCAGGGTTTTGCAGCAGCACGTCCGTGAGATCATGATAGCGGTTGTATGTATAGCTGATTCTGTGGCGGCTGGAGAGCACTTCTTGAGTGAGTTTATAGTAGAGCTTGGCTCTTGTTTCTTTTTGGAAGCTGATGAAATGGCTCTTTCTCCAAGAGTGAAACTTTCTCCCTTCATAAACCCGATAACTGCCATCGGGTAAGTGCAGCACAGCTTTACCTGTTTTCTTGTCAAAGGTAAGCTTGTTTTTGTGTAGATTCTGCCTCCCATTATAAACGGTTGCGTTTTTGAGAATTTCTTTTGTGGGTCTATATACGTAGGTTCTGCCATCGCTGCGTTTATGATCGAATGTATACCCGACGAGATTTCCGTTATGCTCTTGGATATAAAATTTAAAGTCTTTGATCCGTTCGGATAGTTCAATGAGAAGATCGATGTGGCAAAGAAAACTCCAGCCTCCTCTGATCGTCCAGCCATAATGCGCAAGATTTTGGATCGTTGCCATATTCGATGAATCAAGAGCGCCTGCGCTTGTATACGAGCGGTTGATTGGAAGCGATTTTGCCCCTTGAACAAGAGTGTCTTGGAAAGAGAGGTTTAATTCGCCTGTGATTACATTGACATGATCATAGAGGGCAGGGTCTTCTGAGTCTGGAAACAGCTGATCCCATTGGGCAAAGCTGGAGGTTGAAAAAAAGAGCAGTAGTAAAAATAAACAGCGGTAAACCATAAAAATCTCTAATCGACAAGGAAAGGTTTTAGAGAGTAGATTAATCTTTTATTTTGAAACAAGTAAATTTTAGAGTTGCCTTCCTGGCTTTAAGAGAAGTTCTCGCATGAATGATGCAGAAACTGATAGAATCTCTGTTTTTAGATAGGAGCGCGCGATGTGGGAAATTCTTGATACAGGGATCGGATCTGCTGCTCGAAATATGCAGATCGATGCAGAGCTTCTCGAGGGTTTAGCTGAAAAAAAGCGTCCGATCCTCCATTTTTATGAATGGGAAAGAGACTCTGCCACTTACGGGTATTTTATAGAGCCCTCTCGGTATTTGGATCTGTCGGAAGCAGAAAAACGCGGTCTTTTTCTAGCGCGCCGCTCGACAGGAGGGGGAATTGTTTTCCATCTTTGGGATATGGCCTTTTCTCTTCTTGTTCCCTACCACCGTCCAGAATTTTCGACAAACACTCTCGAGAATTACGCATTTGTAAATAAAGCTGTATTGGGAGCTGTCGAGTCTTTCTTAAAGCGTTCTATTGGCCTGTACCTCACTGAGGCTGATTTTGAGGCCAAAGGGCCCGGCTGTCGTCATTTTTGTATGGCAAAACCGACTAAGTACGATGTAATTCTTGAGGGGAAAAAGATTGCAGGCGCAGCTCAACGGAAAACAAAAGCCGGTTTTTTACATCAGGGAACTATTTCTTTAGTGATGCCCTCAGAAGAGTATTTAGATGCTGTTCTTCTCTCTAAAGAGGAGGTGAGAGCGGCTATGCAGACCTTTACTTTTCCCCTGCTTGGCCCTAGCGCGACACAAGAGCAGATACGCTTGGCCAAGGACGAGCTTAAAGAGCTTTTAACTACACATTTAACTCAAGCCAGCGTAAACTGCCAGGTATCTAACTCTAAATCTATGTAAATTTCTATGGCGGCAAAAGAAAAGACAGCAATTCAACCCACACGTGAAGAAAATTATCCAGAATGGTTTCAGGCGGTGCTCCGCGCTGCTGACTTAGCCGAGCATTCTCCCGTACGCGGATGTATGGTCATTAAACCTTGGGGTTATGCCATCTGGGAGAATATGCAGCAAATTCTTGATAAGATGTTTAAAGAGACAGGCCATGTCAATGCCTATTTCCCTCTCTTCATCCCGCTGAGCTTTCTAGAAAAGGAAGCTGCGCACGTCGAAGGGTTTGCCAAAGAATGCGCTGTCGTCACTCACCACCGCTTAGAGGTTGGCAAAGAGGGGAAGTTGATTCCTGCAGGACCTTTAGAAGAGCCGCTCATTGTCCGCCCGACATCGGAGACGATTATTGGCGCTATGTTTTCCAAATGGGTAGAATCCTACCGCGACTTGCCGCTTCTTATCAATCAATGGTGCAACGTTGTGCGGTGGGAGATGCGCACCCGGATGTTTTTGCGTACCACTGAATTTCTCTGGCAAGAGGGGCATACGGCTCATGCGACAAGTGAAGAGGCTCTTGAAGAGACCATGCGGATGCTCGGAATTTACGTTCATTTTGTCGAAAATTATCTCGCGCTTCCTGTGATTCAAGGGGAAAAAACTCCCTCTGAGAGATTTCCTGGCGCTGTATCTACCTATTGCATCGAAATCATGACCCAAGATCGCAAGGCTCTACAAGGGGGCACGTCCCATTTTCTTGGCCAGAACTTTGCAAAAGCGTCAGAAATTCAATTCCGCGATGCCGATGGGAATCAGCAACATGCATGGACGACCTCATGGGGAATGACAACGCGCCTCATTGGAGCTCTTGTCATGGGCCACAGCGATGACGATGGTCTCGTGCTGCCTCCGCGCGTTGCCTCCGCGCACGTTGTTCTTTTGCCTGTCATTCATAAGGAAGAGACAAAAGCGGAAGTTCTTGCTTATTGCCATTCTTTAGCAGGACAGCTGCGCCATTTAAGCTATCATGGAAGGCCTCTTGTTGTGCATGTCGATGAAAGAGAGATGCGCGGCGGTGATAAAACCTGGAGCTGGATTAAAAAGGGGATTCCTCTGCGTATTGAAGTGGGGCCTCGCGATATTGCTGCAGACAAACTGATGGTCGCGCGGCGAGACAAGGCTCACCGGGATACGACACCGCTTAGCCGTGAAGAACTTTTAGGACAAGTCACAGAAATCCTAGATCAGATGCAACGCTCGATTTACGAAAGAGCTCTTCATTTCCGCAACGCGCATCTTAAAAAAATCGATACAAAAGAAGAATTTTACGCGTATTTTACTCCAAAAAATGCCGAGAACCCAGAAATTCATGGAGGGTTTGCTCTCGCCCATTGGTCTAAAGATCCCGAGGTTGAAGAGATGCTCAAGCGCGATCTTAGTGTGACCATTCGCTGTATCCCGTTAGAGGGTGAAAAGGAAGAGGGGATCTGTCCTTTTACAGGCAAAAAAAGCTTCCAGCGGGTTGTTTACGCCAAATCGTATTAGATTTTCTTTGCGAAGTTTCTCGGGTTTGGCTTAAATTTGTACCGATACAAGTTGGAGAATTGGTTTTTGAGTGCTGGGGGATAACCTAAGCATTCCAAACCTAATTCATCGATTTGTTTCGGTATAACTCAGCGTAAATTCTGAAAGGAATCTTCAGCATGCTTAACTTCTTCCGCAAGTACCAACGGGCTTTTTTTATTGTGGTCACCATTGTGATCATTCTCTCATTCACATTTTTTGGGACCTATAGCGCCTCTTTAGCCGGAGCGAAAGAGGCTCCTGATCGGGTAGTCTGTAAGGGAATTGAAGGAAAAGAGATCACAGAACGCCGATTAGGCGCCCTTACCCGGCTCATTTCCAGCTCTCTTCTGGATCGGGAACAGGGCAAGGTTCCCAACTTGCTCAATGATGGAGTCATCCAGCGCGATTTTCTTGCTACCGGAATGGGAATGATCCTCGCACGCAGATACTTCGATGAGCTAAAACCTGAGCTTGATAGTAGACTGCCTAGAATTAAACACTACCGCAGCTTTGTGCATCCAGAAGTGAAAGAGCTTAGTGTAGAAGCGGTCTGGCAGAGATTTCATCCCGTATTGAGTCAGCACTTGTCTTTACTCAAGTCAAAAAGCGACCAGATGACGATGGAAACTCTCGCTCTTTTGTTTCAAATCTATTTGGACCAAGCGCAGTTTCCTGAAGAGATCGTCAAGCAGATCCTTGTTTATCAGATGAACCAGATGGGGATGGCTGCAGATCCGCTTGTTCAAAATGCGGATTTCTCACTATTTGGATTTCACACCCTCGAAGATTGGTTCGGCCCTCGTTTTGTGGAACTGGCCAGTCAGTTTATCTTGAATGCAGCGCAATGTGCAGAAGAAAATGGTTATAAAATTACAAATGAAGAGGTCCGCGCGGATCTCTACCAGAATATCGCACATGGATATAAAGAGATTGCGCCGCAGGGGACGCTTTCAACTGAGGAGATGCAAGCTTATTACCAGAATGAGATTCATAGTTTAGGACTTAACGAATCGAGCGCCGTAGAGAGCTGGAAGCAAGTCTTGCTTTTTCGCCGGTTGTTTAACGATGTTGGAAATAGTGTGTTCCTCGATCCTTTAAGCTTTAAACAGTTTTTATCCTTTACGAAAGAAAATACAAAGGTAGATCTTTACGAGTTGCCAGATGAGTTGCGGCTAAAAGATCTGCGCTCTGTTTTTCGCCTCCAAGTGTATTTGGATGCTGTAACGCAGAACCCTGTCAAGGGAAGTTTGCTTCTTCCCACTCGTTTTTTACCATTGGATCAGATCGAAAAACGCGCTCCAGAGCTAATCGATCAGTTTTTCGAAATAGAATATGCTCAGGTAGAAAAGCAGGAGCTCGCGCGCCAGATTAGTTTAAAAGAGACCTGGGAATGGGAAACTCAAGAGAGCTCGTGGGAAGTGTTAAAAAAACAGTTTCCTGTGTTAGCTCAAGAAAAGGCGCTGTCAGTGAGTGAGCGGTTTTTGGTTTTAGATAAACTCGATGCTAATGAACGTTTTAAAATCGATCAGTTTGCTAGGTTAGCGATCCTCGATTCTCAGAGAGAAAAGCTGCAAATGGCATTAGCTGCAGCAGAGCCGCGTACTTGGTCGGGAGGTCTGCGTGCTAAGGGAGGAAAACTACCTCTTGTCGGCATACATGACCAGGCAGCTTTGTATCATTTACTCAAGAGCGCTCCATTAGCCCATGAAGACCCATCGGAAAGAACACAGGATCTGTTGAGTTTCTATTCTCAGGATGGTCAGGTCTTTACAAAATTCCGAGTTAAACAGCGGGATGCTGAACGGAAATTGCTGACCTTTGCAAGTGCTTTATCCGATGGCACTCTTGATCAGATGCTCGATGCGAAGCTTGAGGCAGCCTATCCCGATGTCCGTCGTAAACAAAGTGCTTTTTTTCAGCAAAAAGACGGCTCTTGGCGTCCTTTTACTGAAGTGAAAGAGGCTGTTGGTAAACTCGTTTATGCAGATTTGCTTAAGAACATCGAAGAGTCGTATCGCTCCAACTTTGGAGAGCTCCCAGGGACAAGCGGCGACTTGCCCTCTGCATTTTATACACAGCACCGCTTATTTGCGTTTGTAAACACTGTCAAACAGATGGCTGAAAAACAAGAGAATAGCGCCTTGTGGGTGCGTGAACAAGAGCGGGAAATAACACTCGATACCCAATGGCAGATGCTTTTAAAAGAGCAGGTGATAGAGCGCAGCAGCACTCTCTCTTTTCACAAAGAAAAAATGTTTTCGATGAAATCCAACGATTGGTCTGCTGTGGAAATTGGGCATAGCGGCTCACTTGCCTTCTATCAGGTATTAGGAAAGTCAGAAGCGGAGCTTTCAGCAGTAGAAGAGATCGATCAAGGGCATAGGTCCCTCTCGCTGGATGCGCGCCGCAGTTTTATGCTCTCTCTAGTCGATGAGATTCAAAAGAAAAATGCAATTCATTTCACTGCAGACAAACGCGAGTCATTGTAATGGGAAGCTCGCTATTTGATGAGATGCCGGCGCTGACTCCATTGGATTTTTTTAGCTTAAGCGCGGATGTTAAACACACGGCATCCTTGCAGCAGGTTTCTTTGCGCACCCATAGGCTTGCTTCAACTTCGGAGCTTCTTGCGGAAAACGCCTTTGCACAAATGGCAATCGGATGGAATGAAGAGGGTCTTGTTTTAAGCGCTTACGTTGAAAAACCCTTTGAAGAAGCGGAATATCCCCAGTTTTCTCAAGCAGATGCCTTAGAGGTTTTTTTGGATACGCGCGACTTAAAAACAGCGGGCTTTTTGACTAAGTTTTGCCACCATTTTTTAATTTTGCCTCAAGAAGTACAGGGAATCCGCGCTCTTGAACTGACCCGTTTTCGCACAGAAGATGCGCATTCTCTTTGCGAGCCCTCTGATATCCAAGTCACATGTAAGATGGAGCAAAACAGCTATGAGCTCCACCTTTTTTTCCCCGCGCATTGCCTGCATGGGTATGACCCATCCACTCTGGATCGCTTAGGATTTACTTACCGCTTGCATCGAAAAGGGGGGAGCCCTCAGCATTTTTCGGTGTCATCAAGCGATTTTACCATTGAACAGCATCCCCGACTGTGGGGCAGCTTAAAATTAACAAAGTGAGAATCTATGAAATACACTGAATCTCATGAATGGATGATGTTGGAAGAAGGAATTGGGACAGTAGGGATTACCGACCACGCACAGCGTGAGCTTGGAGAAATTGTCTATGTGGAGCTTCCCTCTGTTGGAAAAAAAGTGAAAGCAGGTGAAGAAATCGCCGTCTTAGAATCGACAAAAGCTGCAGCTGACATCTACGCCCCTGTATCAGGAGAGATCATCGCGATTAATCACTTGTTAAACGATTCTACTCAGCCCATTAATCAATCAGCCGAAGATCAAGGCTGGTTATTCAAGATCCAGTTAAGCGATCCGTCCGAATGGGATAAGCTCCTCGATGAAGTGCAATATCAAGAAAAGATTAGATAAGCTATGACGCGCAGTGTGTCGAAAAAATCACGTCTTCTCATTTGCTCATTAGCGCTAGTTCTTTGTGCTCTTGTTGTTTTTCGCAAAAGTGCAGTGTTCTTCGCAGTTCAGTGGTTCTTGAACTCTTCCTCTCATGGAAAAGACTTTTCGTATGCACAGATGCAGTGGGAGGAGGATAGACTCGTCCTTTCACAGCTTGCCTTTTTCGATTCTGATTTTGAAATTGCGGTCGATAAAGTGTCGGTCGATTGGAACATCAATTGGGCCCGCTTGCGTTTGGAGCCTAAGATCTCTTTTGTACGGCCTCAGGTATTGCTTCTTGGTAGTAAAGAGCCAAAAACCTCCTCCTTGCCATTTCTTTTGATTCCGCACGAGCGGTTCAAAGTTCACCTAGAAGTAGAACAAGGGATTTTATGTGTTTCGGATCAAGCGCTCTACTTTTCTTTGATCCCGGGACAATCGTGGGAATCGATCGGCACCCTTACGCTCTCTTATCATCCTGAACTCGATTGTTTACCCTTATTGCGCACCGAAGTGCACCGCAAACAAAGCAGCTTAGAATTTAGTTTTTATCTGCATGAAGAGCAAATCTCACAGATTGCTCCTTTATGGTCGCTATTGCCGCAAACACAACAGTTTCCTTGGCATCCTGTTGAAGGAGCGATTGAAATCACGGGATCAGGAGCGATTAATTCAGATCTGATGCTCCAGAATTTAAGCTGCCACGGAAGTATGCGTTCTGTGTTTCTCACTCATCGGGTAAAAGACACTGCGCTCTCAGTTGAGCTCCTCGAAGGAAGCTTTACTTACCCTACACGTCAAATTCCAGGGCCATTTTGGGAAAATGCAGAGACAGAACTTGTCCTACGGCAAGGAAATCTACAGATCTCATCGAATTGCAGCTTATCGATTGCCAATGCGAGCTGTCATGTTCAAAATGACCAAAATCCCAAGCTTTCTTTAGAGGGAAGTTTAACGGTGGGGCAAGAGATTTTACCTTTAACTCTTGCAGGTCAAGGCAGTATCCATGCGGATGGCGCCTTTTGGATCGATCTGGTTGCAAAAAGCGATCGGGAACAGATGTGTCTTCTCGATGCTCACCTCTCTTGCTGCAGTCCAGAGCAGGATCAAATGATTTTTCAGATCAATTGCGAGCACGCTGAGCTCAAATCCTTGCTTCCTTTTTTCTCCTTAGATACAGCTCATTTCATGAGCGTTGAACCAAGGCAGTTGTGCAATTTCCGCGAAAAAGCAATCGAATTAGAAGGTGTTGTCCAGGGAAAGCTCACTTTGTGTATGCACAAGGGTGTGATTGCAGATGTCCAATTGGATGCTTTTTCTGCAGAAGGATTTTCTTTTCAAGATTTACAGCATGAGCTCTACGCTTCTGCTCGATCGATTAAAGGAGACTTTGCAGTTAAGAAAGCACTTGAGAGCTGGGATCTATTAAGCTGCGCGTTAAATGTTCAAGAAGGGAAGCTTTGCTCCTCTTCTAAAGATCTTGAAATCGAAACGGAAATGTATGCCAAAAATAACTGTCTCATGTCATCCATTTTCCATGCAAAATGGGAGGCATTAACAGCTACTCTCGAGGTGCATGACCCGGAAGAAGAAAAGAGAATCCATTTTTCTTTAGCAGGTGATTTAACCCCGCTTTCGACCTTTGTCGATCCTGAGATTTTATCCTACTGCCGCAGTTTTCTCGAACGAACAACAGAGATTCAAGGAACCGTGCAGACAGATAACAGGGGATTATATTGCCAAGGTGCATTCTTAGGAAATGAACGCTTGACCTTTGGTCTTCACTTTTTTGTGCCTCAAACATTCTCAGAGTGGAACCTGTGGAAGCTTGAAAATGGGTGGGCGCAAGCGGAACATCTTTCTGAGCGCACTTATGGCGCATGGATGCAAGCTCTTGATCCGATGGCGCAGCTCTTTGGCGCTCTTGAGTTAAGTCTTGTGTTTGATGAGGATCTCATCGATCTTAAAGTTCAAGGCAAAGCATTGTCTTTCAGCCATCCGGAACTCAAGATGCAGCAACTCGTGTTGTTTCCTGGAAATTTCGGCGAAACACCCCCTCTAAATGGAGGCTCGCACCTTTGTTACGATCGCAAGACCCATCAAATACGCGGACAGATTCCATTTTCATCTGCGCTTGTCTCAATCCAAGGGCTCGATCTTGCTCTTGAAAACGTGAATGGTTTGATCCAAATCAACGGATTTCAAGACAACCTTAGCATCAAAGGCGTCCTCGCTCAGTTTGATTTGCCTCTTGCTCCTCATCTCGTGTGTCATGGAAAAGAGTGGCATTGGCTTTGGGAAAAAGATCTTTTGATTGTCAGTGGCGCAAAGGCAGAGCTTGTTCTGCCAAAAGAAAATGTCTACACGCTTGAGCTTAAATCTTTTCAAGGAAACCTTGCGAAGGGATCCTTTGATCTTAGTTTAGGACACTCTCAAAAAGAGGTGGCACGCATTCAAGGAGAATTAAAGGATAGGCAATGGCAATGCAGCGCAACATTTTTCGAATGCGCGATCGGAGATTTTTTTGCAGATCCATTGCCGTTAGTGCCGTCTTCCGACTCGTTTTGCGAGAAGGCAAACAGCTTAGATCCCAAAGAGAGTGAGACGAATTTCTGGCAAAGCGCGCGAGTGTCTGGAAAACTCTTTTGCGAGATAGGGCGAGGCTCCTCTTTCACGTCTGGTGTTGCCTTTAACCTTAAGACCTCTGAGATGAACGTTAAAAACACCGCGATTGCTCCGATTTCTCTTGCCTGCCGTAAATTAGGAAGCGACTGGATACTCGATCATTTCGAGATGAAAGATCTCTTGCTAAAAGCTGCATTTTCTTTCTCAGAACAAGGGATTAGTTTTTCTCGGCTGGAAGGAAAGTGGAAAAGCATGACAGCCAAGGGAAGTGCAGAGTACCGCCCTGATTTAAACCGTCTTTTTTATCGCATGGATGCCGCACAATTAGAGCTTGGAAATGGCCAGGGGCTCTTTCATCTTGCTGCTAATACAGAGTGGGAGCTTCCCACCTCCTCCCATCCTTTACGCATTCGAGGAGAATCGACCTGCGCGCTTGATCTGCGTGCGCCGATGCCTTTAATTGCTAAAAGCGAGCGTCCTATCCGTTTTGTTTATTCCGAAAAAGAGGGGTTAAACTTAGGTGCTTTAAGTCTGCAGCTCTATCTGCCTTCCACCTCTCAACATATCGGCAGCTTAAAAGCAGAAACCCTTTGTTCTCAACATGAGACAACACATGTTCAAAAATGTGCGTTTTCGCTATCTCCTGAGAGCATCAAGAAACTCATTGCATTAGGCCATCTTCCTTCTGGCTTCTCTCTGCTTCAATGGGAGTCTTATTTGGAGGGGAGCGGGGATTTTAGCTTCTCTTCTTCTGGCGTTAACTTTCAGGGAGAACTTAAAAAGGGGCGTTATGGCGTCCAAGAGCAGATGTTTTCTTTGGAAGAGATCCTTCTGAACATCTCTCCCACACTCTGCAGCTGCCGCTTTAAAACAGAGCTTGGGTTGCAACCTGTTTGGGGACAGATCCAAGTCGATCTTTCAGGTCCAGCGTTTGGAGTCGTTAAACTCGTCGATCATCCCAAAAGCCAAGGGCTCACAGCTGTCTTTAAAACGCACAATGATCTGATTTCTTGGCAGAAGATTCAAGGCAGTCTCTTAGGTGTCACCGTTAATCTGATGAATCATCCTTCTAAAAAAGAGGACGGGACTCTTTTGCTCACAGGCAAACTTGCTATCGACAATGCTCAATTTTACACCTGTTTGCCTGAAAAGATCCGGCAAAGATGCCAAGCCTTTGCCCTGGGTGCAGGCTACCAATTTGAGGGAGATCTTCAAATTTCAAAAGACTCTAAAAAGAGTGTTGAATTACACGGAATGCTAAGCGGCAAAGATTTTGAGCTTTTTGGCATCACGTTTGAGAAACTAAGCGCGCGCCTTGATGCGACAGAGGAGCATCTTTGGATCTCTCACCTTAAAATTGAAGATGATGCAGGCGTGCTTTTTTTAAAAAAGCTCGATTTTCAGAAAACACCTTTACAAGACACTTGGGAATTTCAAATCCCTCTTGTCCAAGTTAAAGAGATGCGCCCTAGCTTGTTCAAAAAACAAGGAGTCCTTTCCAATGACCCAAAACCATTTGTCGTTAAAAACTTGAGTCTTCTAAACGTCAAAGGAAATACGAGCGATCCCCTTTCATGGGAGGGGCGGGGCGATCTAAATTTCATTAATGCCTTTAAAAAAGAGTCCTCTTTTTTTGATCTGCCTTTAGAAATCATTAAGAATTTTGGGATCGATCCTGGTTTGTTGACACCCGTGCAGGGGGAAGTGGACTTTGAGTTGCATGGAGATAAGTTTTATCTCTTAAATTTAAAAAATGCCTATAGTGAAGGCAAGCGTTCTCAATTTTTTCTTGCTCTAGATAGGGAAGTTTCTTTCATCGGTCTAGATGGAAAAGTGCAAATCGATCTTGCCATGCGTCAAGATGTCCTCTTAAAACTCACAGAAGCCTTTACCCTTAAAATTCGAGGAACGCTCGACAAACCCCGCTATGGGCTGCAGTATTAATGTTCGGAAGACTTCTCAAATGTGTTTACCCTGCTCTCTGCCGCCATTGCGAGGCTCCGTTAGAAGAGAGCTCCCATCTTCTTTGCCCTCTTTGTAGAGAGCATCTAGTCTTGTGCGATCCCGATCATAGGTGCCGATTCTGTTTTCGGGCAACGCAAGGAAAAACAATATGCTCTGAGTGTATCGAGCATCCCTTTATTTATAAACGCTATGCTGCTGCCTTGGAAGATCAAGGCCCGTGCCGCACTCTTTTATCTGAATATCAAAAGAATGCTCCTCAGCTTTTTAAAGCCTTAGGATCTCTCATGGCCATGCAAGTTTTACAGCTTAATTGGAAGCTGCCCGACCTTATTGTTCCTATGCCCGGCTCAAAAGGGGAAGTATTCAAGCGGGGATACGATTGTCATTTGCTGCTTGCCGAACAGATCGGAAAAATACTGGAACGACCCAAAAGAGAGCTGCTCGTAAGATCCTTTTCGTTTCAGATGTGGCTGGATGAAACTGTTTGCTTTCAACTCAAAAAAAGAAGCGAGGTGTGCGATCAACGCCTTTTGCTCGTGATCGATCGTTTTGAAAAAGAGCAGGTGCGCGCGGCATGTTCTGCTCTTATCGAAGCCTTTCCCTTAGAAATTGATGTCATCAGCTTGGTGTGATCCCTTCATATCATTTGCGACATTTATCTGACCTACAATGCTGACCCCTTCATCGATACTACACAGCGGTGCACAGATATTGCCATGCACTTGAGCTCTGCCTCTTAATACAAGACGTGTTTTTACCGTAATATTTCCTTCCACTTTTCCTGAGATATAGGCTTCATCTAGATCGATGTCTGCCTTTACAGAGCCATTTGGACCCACAACCAATTTGCCCGATGAGAGAAGCTCTCCCTCAAAACTGCCATCGATGCGCAGGAGCTTTTCATATTTAAGCGATCCTTTGATCTCTACATTTTCTGCAATGATTGTCTCAGGTTCTTCCTCTTGTGCCGCAACGCGCATCGAATGCATAAGGCCTGTAGCAAAAGGAGCGTGTGGGCGAGAGGAAAGATCCTCTTCATGATAGAGACTAGGTTGGACCTCTTGGTCGAGAAATTGTTTCGTGTATTTTTTGAACATCACTCTGCTCATGCCTCCTGATCGCTTTCACTCTGCTCTGTATATTTTCGCACATGCCTCATCGAAGATGAGCGAAATCTACAGAAGAGAGTTTAATTGGACATTGCAGCTTTTGTATTTTGATTTCAAGCTTCTAAATTGCGGCGCGCCATGTCGATCTGACGGCGGAGCATCTCATCCTTTTCCACTTGTCCTGCAATTTTTTTCCAGGCATGCAGAAGTGTCGAGTGTGTTTTCCCTCCAAAAGCAGAGGCAAGTTTCATGAGAGAATCGTTGATTAGCTCTTTTGCAAGATACATCGCCACCTGACGCGGGAAGGCGATTTCCTTCGAGCGGGATGTGCTTTTTAGATCGCTGACGCGCACATCAAACATGGTGGAAACGCTTTTCAAAATATTTTCGACAGAGATCCGTTTTTGCGGATTGGACTGAAATAATTCGCTCAACGTTTTTTCGACAACCTCTTCTGTCGCATCGAGATTCATAAGGCGGCAGTAAGCGCTTAAGCGGTTGATTGCCCCTTCGAGCTGGCGCACGTTATGGAAGATGTGTTCTGCAATAAAAAAAGCGACCTTTTGAGGGATCCGAAACCCTCTTTGCTCTGCTTTGTGCTGTAAGATCGCAACGCGCGTTTCTAAATCCGGCATGCCCACGTTAGCGACAAGTCCCCATTCCATCCGGGCGATCATTCTTTCAGAGAGTTTAAGTTGCCCTGGCGGTTTGTCGCTTGTGATGACGATTTGTTTGTTCTGATTGATCAAACTTTCAAAGGTATTGCAGAATTCCTCTTCGAAATTCAATCGGCTCTGGAGAAACTGAATATCATCCACGAGAAGCACATCTAAAGAGCGGTAATACCGTTTCATCCGATCGACCGATTTATTGCGCAAATTATCGACAAGATCATTAATAAATCCCTCTGTCGTGATGCATTGCACGCGCAGTTTCTTATGGTTATCACGAATATAATGGCCGATCCCGTGCAGCAAGTGCGTTTTGCCAAGACCCACGCCTCCGTGAATAAAAAGAGGGTTGTAAGATTTTCCCGGACGAGAGGCAACACCGATTGCAGCGGATTTCACAAATTGATTCGAAGGGCCTTCGATGAAGTTATTAAAGGTGTAAAAACTGTTGAGTTTAAGCTCGCTTTGTCCTGACACATTGGGAGTAGGAAGAGGCGCTTCAGCTAGCGGAGCCTGTGTAGAATTTACTTTCTTCTTAGGTTCAGCCACAGAAAAGAGGATCGCTGGATCCCCATTGGGTTTTAATGGAAAGAAGGCGGCAAGATCTTTTTTGTAGTTGTCGAGGATATACTCTTGAACAAAGATATTCGGAACTTCCAGATGGATCTCATCGGAGGTGCTGTTAACAACGTGAATTGCAGAAAACCAGTTTTCAAATTCAGCTGCAGAGCAGCGCTCTTCAATGAATTCTAAAAACTGAGACCAGGTATCGTGCGGAGTGCGCGTCAGCATAAAGCCCTTCTGTCAGAGGATGAATAATGTTAAAGCAGCGGTAGAAAAAGAAGATCGTTTGATGACGTCACATTAACACCGCGCTCTTAAAGCTCGCAACACATTTTTCGGATGGCAGAGGTCCGATGTTTTTAACTCCTTAAGCGTGAAAATCGTGAACACGCATTCTTTCTTTTTCTAGATGATCCTCATCCGAGCACATGAAAAATCATCGACTTCCTTCGGCTTGATCCCATTGGGATCTAAGGGTTTCATTTCATTCGGTTTGCCAGAGGACTTTGACACAGCACTGTGTATGGGCTTATCAGATGCGTAAAAGCCTTCTGCTAGCTGATTGAAAAGAACCTCTGGAGCTGGTGATTGAACAACAGCTTCTGTTAGAGCCTCTTTACCGATGAAGTCGGTAACGCCATCTGTTTGTACAGAAACGATTTGTCCAGGGGTGACTTGTTCTATCGACACTAGAGTGTCTTCTCGTCCAATATGTCCACCGAATCCTGCGCTTTCAAAATGCTCTGTATCTATTTTGGATGTTGTTTGAGTGGGATCATAAGTGGCAGTAAGAGAGGTCGCATCTGCGGCTTGCAGCTTTAAGAGAAAAAGGCCATTTCGTGTTGGCAATACCTTTGCAAAGGCAAGAGCTGGACAGGACATTCTATCTGTCGATGGCAGCATCGCTTCTGAAGCCTGGGTTAAAGTGCTAAACAGATCTCTCATCAATAAATTTTCTTCAGGAGCAGAGAATTGACCATCTTCAAGAGCGCTCTTAGATTCTGCACTAATGAATGCGCGCAAACCTGTCCTATCGGAAGGTTCTTTTTTTGTGTCGATGAGCGCTCTTCTTATTTCCAAAATACGTGGATAATCTTTATTTTTGATCGCTTGGAAATATTCGATCATCACGCGGTTTCCCTCTATTATGCGTAGATCGCCTTCATTAAGAGAGGGCTTTGATTTGATATTGGCATTGTTCTGTTCAAATTTTCTGACAATGCCATCCAAGCGATTGATATCAGCCCCGTCGTATAGTTCTTTAGCAAGAGCGATCAGTTCTGCATTATCAGGTTCGTTTTCTGCAGCAAAAAATCTTGTTTTCGCAATTTGCAATCTCTCGCGGTGCTCCTGTTTTTTAGCGGCTGCAATGGTGACATCATCCTCTGCCATCTTTCGCATTTGTGTTCGAAAGTCTTTCAATCCCTCATTGAGAGTCACCTTGCATAGTTCTTGAAAATCGCTAGTGCTTATCGAAGGGTTATCTTCATGCATTTCGCGGCACCGCTCACCAAGGCGGTCAAATGCGTCAAATATCTCTTGATAGAAAGCGAAATAACGTGCAGGGAGCTCAGGTCTTCCATGTGAGGGGCCATCGATCACGCCGATGGTTCCATTTGCTTTGATGCCCACCCAATCATTACAGCACGGGTTGCTAGCAGCAGATCCTTGTTTTCCAGTTAATTCTCCCCCTTGATAGAGAACGCCGCGCACTGCAAAAATCCCTTCTGCATGTTTTGATTCAGGTTTTAAATGAAAGAGAGCTTTGCGCACAGTCTCAGCCTCTAAAGCAGCAGCTGTTCGAATAAAACGGGAAAAAACTCCTGGCCTCGGTAAAGTTTTTTCAATTGACTCCACAAAAGGAGCCAGGGCTTGACAAGAGGCTTTTGAAGGATCTAATTGAGCTAGCCTCAGTGCAATTTCATTTGGATCATCGATGCTGTTTTGAAGTTTTTTTAGTTGCCTCTGTTCTAAACAAGTTAAAATGATCTCGCCCTTTGTGTTTGTGATGAGCTGCAGCCTGGGTTTGCCGTTGCTGCTTGCGATTCGGGTCCATTCTTGCATGGCATCACGAATGGATTCATCGATTTCATTATGTAGAGTAATCGCTTCACAGTTGACATGCTCTGGAATCCGAGCAGAGTGTTTAGGTAAAAGGGGAGAAGAAGAGATTTCGCTCAACGCCTGCGATGAGCTTTGAGCACTTCTGTTTCTGTCTTCTACAAGAGAAATGCATTTCCCATAGGCCTTGTCGTTGATCTCGCCTGCCAAATGCGCCTGTTCTAAGATGGATCTAATGCTCATCTCATCATTAATCGTTAATGTCTTTGTTCTTTGATCAAAGAAGACGCTCTCAAATGTATCTTTATGGGCTCCGGAACGGCAAAAGAGGTGCATTTGATTGTCAGCGCCAATCACCATTTGGAGTTTTCCTGAGAGATTTTGTTCTTTTAAATGATGCCACCTCTCTAATGCCGCCTCAATTTCTCTATTGAATTTCTCGCCGAAAGAGACTCTCTGCGGAACTTCGTCTATTCCTGTTGAAAAACGATACAGTTCTTCGATTGTGTTTTGAACTCTTCTGCTCAAGAAAAAAGGTTGTAAAAGCTTTGTAGATTCTGAATCTAGCTGAGCGCTTTTAAACAGCTCTTCAATTTGTTTTTGATCGGTGATGCTTGTAAAATCTCCCTCTCTCGCTTTACGCTCTTGGGATAATCCTTCCATCGATCGACAAAACAGATGAATTTCCCCCTCATGTGTAATAATTAGCTGAAGACCTAGCGGGCCTTCTGATTTCCTTCCGTCCCAGACGCGCATGGCTTCTTGAATTTTAGAGCGCAGCTCTTCTTTTTGAGAATCGCTCAATCTGGGCATAGAAACGGAGGCTGAGGAAGCTTTTGTTACGACAGGCACGGAAGAGGCAGCTCCTGGACTTGGTATAAAGGGGCGGGGTCCGCTTGAGCTTGAGCTTGAGCTGCTGGAGCTCGAGGAGCTTGGGGAAAATTTTGGAGTTTTTTGATAGATCTCGATGGTTTTTTTTGTTTGAGGATCTATAGGGGGGGTGCTCGAAGAGCTCTTCTGACTTGGAGGAACGAGCGGCTTATTGCCTCCAATGGGGGGAGTTGCAGACATATTTTTCCCTCTGAAGTTGACATGATATTTTTTTACTTATCATAATTTTTTTTTAAAATGTCAACAAAGAGGGGAAAAGAAATAGCGAAACTCGGTTTTAAACAGCGCCTGTAAAGGCTAAGACAAGAGCTTGCGCTTGATGCGCGATCGACTCATCGGGGTTATTTTCCAGCATACGCGCTTGAGCTACCGCTTGTTTTTTATATCCGAGAGCAAATAAAGCCTTTGAGCGATTGAGAAGTGTGGGGACGTGGGCAGGTTCTAGCTTGAGAGCCTTTTCAATATAATTAAGGGCCATGAGGTTATTCCCTTTTTGGAGATAAAGAGCCCCTAAGGTTTGCAAATCGTAAAACGAATCGGGATTAAGAATGACAAGGGATTCGAAGAAGGTGATGGCGATGTCGTATTTGCCCTGCTTAATATAGGAGTAGCCGACAAAGCGCAAGTCTTCGAGCTCTTCGTTGCCCCAGCCTAGGATTGAAAGCCATTCTACATTGCTCATGAGGTATTGTCCTTAAATATTTACCCTTTCTGATACTGACTTCTACGAGAATTGATATCAACTAGAAACTTATCGTAGGTCGTAATTGTATCTAGCAAAGAAATCAAAGTTTTTTTCTCATTTTCCTCTTCTTCCGCTTCTTTTTCCTCATGCCATTTTTCTTGCTGGCTCTGCCCTTGTCCTTTTTCTTGCTGCTCTTTACGGCGATCTGCCCGGGCGCGCAGTTTTGCTAAAATTTTTTGTGTTTGCGATTCTTTTTTTTCATCCGATCCAAGAGATGGGATCAGTTGGAAGGTGAACAACCGTTTTTTTTGCTCATTATATCTTAAGGGCATAATGAATAAGGCCCAGGTAAGGAAAGTCGTTTGCGAGCGAACAAGCGCCTCAAGCTCAGAGGGGAAGGACGGGATGGTCACTTCGATCTCTGTTTGCGTTTGGATGCCGCGGGATTCTTTGACAAGCTTTTCGTCGAGATACTTTTGATCCTCGGCCCATCTTGTGGAAACGTCTACGCCTAAGTTATCTATCGTGCGTGGGGGCATCTGACCTCCTTAGAGTGTATAGTAAAAAGATCATTTGCCACCGCGTCTTAAATTAATCAATAAATTATTTCGTTTGCGGGCGCCCGCTCGAGGTTTTTGGGTGGAATTCCCACCAATTCCCACTTTTTTTTCAGGTTGGATTTAATCTGCTGAAAATGAATAGTTTGCGATTAAAATCCGGGTGGAAAATTGGATCGGATTTGGGGGTAAAATTCGAAAAATGATTGCTTGGTTATGGGTTCAGTGTTAAATTGTGGGAAATGGTGGGAATCTACCCTGGAACTTTGATTTATGACCCAATTTTTCTTTAGCGGATCAACTTCTGCAAGACTCGATGAGAAAGGACGCTTTGTTCTTCCTCAAGGGATGCGCTTTGGGTTGGTCGAGCAGGGAAAACTCGAGTTTAGCATTGGCCTGGGCTTGGGAGGCTGTCTTGCGATCTACCGGCAAAGCGATATCGATAAGATCGTCGCAAAATTTCAAGCAAAGCAGCATTTGGGCAAGTATCAGAAGTTCTTTACCCTGTTTTTTTCCACACTCCACCAGACCACCTGCGATAAGGTGGGCAGGGTGATTATCCCTCCAGTATTAAAAAAAGCAGTTGGGATTAAGAGCGAAATTGTGATTGCAGGCGTCTTAAACAAAATTGAGATTTGGCCAAAAGAGCAGTATGAGACGCAGCTCGAAACGCTCATGTCTGGGAAAGATCCAGAGCTTAATCTTGCAAAATTGACAGAAGAGGCCTTCGCTCTTCTTGAAGATGGGGAATGTCAAGAGGAGACATGTCATGAATAAAGAGAAAAAAGAACACGTTTCTGTTCTTGAGAAGGAAGCTGTTTCTTTTTTTGAGGGACAAAAGATCCACGTGTTTTTCGAGGGGACAGTCGGCGCCGGAGGACATTCGAAAGCCTTTTTGCAAACCCATCCGGAAATCCGAAAGTATTTGGGGTGCGATGTCGATCCTGAAGCGCTTGCGATAGCGGAACAGACCTTGCAGCCGTGGAAAGAGAAGGTGGAGCTGATTCACGGTAATTTTGCAACCCTCGATCAGCTCTTAAAAGAACGCAATATTAATTCAGTCGATGGTTTTTTTTTGACCTAGGGGTGTCATCTATGCAACTGGATAAAGGATACAAAGGATTTAGTTTTTCCAAAGAAGGTCCGCTAGATATGCGCATGGATCCAACGTCAGAGCTTACTGCAAAAGAAGTTGTTAACTCATGGCCGGAAGCTGATCTTTGCGATATTTTCCGCGACTATGGAGAAGAGCCTCGTTGGAAGCGCGCTGCAAAGGCGATTGTCGATGCGCGCCGGAAGAAGAAATTCGAGACCACAACAGAGCTTGCCCAGGTGATCTCAGATGCATTAAAAACTCCGCTCAAAGGCAAGTGGCATCCAGCAACACTCATTTTTCAAGCGTTGCGCATTTGCGTCAATCGCGAGCTCGAAGTGATTACAGAAGGGATCGCAAAAGCCATTCAGTTGCTAGCGCCAGGCGGTAGAATTGGAGTGATCAGCTTTCATAGTTTGGAAGACCGCATCGTGAAAAATCTCTTTAGACAAGCTGCAGCGCGTCCTAATAAAAATGAGAAAAATGCACCGCTTCCTTTTTTAAAATTGCTGACGAAGAAGCCGATTGCTCCGACGTTGCAAGAGATCCGTTTAAATCCAAGAGCGCGCAGCGCCAAATTGCGCTTTGCTGAGCGCATGTAACAGGTGAAGTATGAACCGGGGGATCGCAACACGCATTTTGTTGTGCATAGCAGTCTTTAGCTTCTGCCTGTACTCCTATTTAGATCAGCAAAATGCAGTGACTCGTTTGCGTCTTGAAATTCCAGTTGTCGCAAAACAACTGAAAGACTTAAGAGAAGAAAACACCCGGCTCCAATTTGAAATTGATTTATTCGAAAGCCCCCAGCATTTAATGGAATTGATGGCGCTTCAAGAGTTTTCCCATTTAAAACATCCCATGGCAAAAGATGTGATGCTCGTTTCAGAGGGGATCGCATTACAGCTGCCCGCATCAGATCCGATCTCTCCTCTTGCTGTGAAGCCCAAATTCACTCTTGCTATGGGAGCTAAACCCTAATGTCCCAACTTGGGGGATGCGGAGTTCCTTCCCCAGAGGCCCGCAAGCGTCTTGTCTGGGTTTCTTTAAGTGTGATCCTGTTATTTTGCGCTCTTCTCGTTCAATTTTATAAAATTCAAATCTTAGAAGGAGACCATTGGACCCGCGTTGCTAAAGCACAGCATCAGCTGCTCATCACAGAGCCGTTTAAGCGGGGGTTGTTTTACTCGAATACAGCTCTTAAGCCGGGCCATCCTGAAATGCCCCAGGCGCTAGTTGCCGATGTCCCTAAATTCCACCTGTTTGCTGATCCTAAAAGTTTACCTTCCGAAGTAAGAGATGAAGTTGCGAAAAAGCTAAGGGGCTTTCTTAGCTTAGACGATCAGGACTATCAACGTTTGCGCTCTCAATTTGATAAGCAAAGCCGCTCGCGTAAATTGGTGATGTGGATGAGCCGAGACCGGCGTGATACGATTGCAGCTTGGTGGTTTGAATATGCACGGCAGAAAAAAATTCCTCGCAACGCTTTGTTTTTTGTTCAAGATTACAAACGCTCATATCCTTTCGGAAAGCTTTTAGGGCAGGTGTTACATACTGTGCGTGAAGAGAGAGATGCAAAAAGCCAACAATGCATCCCCACAGGCGGACTTGAATTTGTCTTTGACAGAGTTTTACAAGGCAAAGAAGGAAAGCGGCAAATCTTGCGCTCTCCAAGACATCCTTTAGAAACCGGAAAGATCCTAGCTGTTCCAGAAGATGGAGCGGATGTCTATTTAACGGTAAACCATTATCTGCAAGCTATCGCCGAAGAAGAGATTGAAAAAGCTGTTAAAAATGCCAACGCCAAAGGGGGCTGGGCCATTTTAATGCATCCGCGCACAGGGGAGATTTATGCCCTTGCTCAATATCCCGGCTTTGATCCTGGCGAGTACCGCAAATATTTTAACGATCCCAAGCTACATGCTCACACAAAAATCCAAGCGATAACCGATCCATTTGAGCCCGGCTCGACGATGAAGCCCCTTACTGTAGCCATTGCGCTCAAAGCCAATAAAGAGCTCATCAAGCGAGGGAAAAAGCCCCTGTTTTCTCCTTTGGAAAAAATCCACACAGGACAAGGCGTTTTTCCAGGACGTACAAAACCCATTTCCGATACGCGAAGACATGAGTATCTCAACATGTACATGGCGCTGCAAAAATCCTCAAATATCTACGTCGCGCGATTAGTTCAGAGAATTATCGAGCATCTTGGAGAATCCTGGTATAGAGAAGCGCTTGCCAATGTTTTTGGATTCGGGCAGAAAACAGGAATAGAGCTTCCTTCAGAGAGTCCAGGTCTTCTTCCCATGCCCGGAAAATTAAATCCAAATGGGACCCTCGAATGGTCCACGCCAACGCCTTTTTCTATGGCCTTTGGACATAACCTTCTCATCAATAGTTTGCAGCTTGTCCGTAGTTACGGGATTTTAGCCAACGGCGGTTATGATGTGCGTCCTACGTTAATACGCAAAGTGGTCCGCACCCATCGCGACGGCTCTCAAGAGATCCTACTTGACAATACCCACCCTGAGAGGGTAAACAGTTACACGCGTGTTCTTGATGAAGACATTGTCAAGGACGTTGTTAAGGCGATGAAATATGTCACTAAGCCCGGAGGCTCTGCGGCCAAGGGAGATATTTTTGGTTATACAGAAGTGGGAAAAACGGGAACGACGGAAAAAATTGTGAATGGAACTTATTCCAAACGAGATCACATCTCTACATTCATCGGATTTGCCCCTGCAAAAGATCCCCAATTTGTGCTGATGATTGCAATTGATGAGCCAGAATATAAATACATTCCCAATGTCGGAAGAAATCAGATGGGAGGCAATTGCGCAGCGCCAGCATTTCGTGAATTGGGGCAGCGCGCGCTTCAGTATTTGGGAGTAGCTCCCGACGATCCATTTGGGTATCCTGCAGGAGACCCCAGACGCGATGAGTCCAAAGCAGATTGGTTTCAAGAATGCCAAACATTAAAAGAGCTCTATCAGCGGTGGAACCCATGATCGCACCCATTAAGTTAAAAAAGCTCATCAAAGAGATCCCTGCAGCTGTTATTAAAGGCAATAAAGAGATCGAAATCACCGGAATTTCGAACGACACTCGACGTGTTGCCCCTGGCAACCTCTTTATCGCAAAACGCGGGCTTACCCACGATGGCGCTAAGCTCATTCCTGAGGCGATCGCAGCAGGAGCTGTAGCTGTGCTTACAGACCTCTATGACCCCTTCTACCCACAAGTGACCCAAGTGGTCCATCCTGATGTTCCGATGCTCGAGGCTCTTTTAGCGCGCCACTTTTATCAATGCCCCGATCAAAGCCTCTTTCTTGTTGGCATTACAGGCACTAACGGTAAAACCACAACCTCCTATCTTGTCAAACATCTCCTCGATCAAAAGACATCTCCATGCGGTCTTATTGGCTCAATAGCCAGGATCATCGGCAAGCATGCTTTTCCAGCGCCTCAAAACACCCCCGATGTGATTACCAATTATAAGTTATTCCATGAAATGGTCTTACAGCAGTGTGCAAGCTGTGTTATGGAAGTCACTTCGCATGGATTGCATCAAGGAAGGGTGCGTTTAATCGAATTTGATGTCGCAGTGTTTACCAACCTTACCCAAGACCACCTTGATTACCACCCCTCAATGCAGGCGTACGCCGAGGTCAAAGCCTCATTGTTCGCCTCGCTCTCTTTAAATGCCCATGCGGTGGTGAATGCAGATGATCCCTGGCACACTCTAATGATCGATGTCTGTCCCGCTCAGATATTCACTTATGGGATCGATGCTCCCTGTACCCTGCGCGCAGAAAATATTGAGCTATTAGCCTCTGGCACCCAGTTTGATCTTGTTTACCAAGGCAAGCGCGCCCATTTAAAAATCGGTTTGATTGGCAGGTTTAATGTGTATAATTGCCTAGCAGCTCTTGCTGTAGGAATCATCCGCGGCATCCCATTTGAAAAATGCGTCTTTTCGTTAAGTCGTTTTACCGCTGTGCCCGGGCGTCTTGAGCGTGTGGAGAACGAGCGCAATCTTAATATTTTTGTCGATTATGCACACACAGATGATGCGCTTAAAAATGTCCTTGAGACACTTGCCGAATTTAAAAAAGGCAGGTTAATTACAGTCTTTGGCTGCGGCGGCAATCGCGACCCGTTAAAACGCCCTAAAATGGGAGCTGTAGTTGAAGAGCTCTCTGATATCGCAATTGTGACAAGCGACAATCCCCGCAATGAAGATCCCGGCGAAATCATCCGCCATATTTTACAAGGATTCAAACATCCCGAAGAAGCATGGGTCGAATTAGAGCGCGAAGAGGCGATCGCGCGCGCGATTAATGCGGCAACACCCGATGATATCGTACTCATCGCGGGCAAAGGGCATGAGGACTATCAGATCTTTTCCCATCAAACAATTGCCTTTGACGACCGAGAAGTTGCTAAAAGGCTTGGCTCTTGCACTTTTTCTCCTTCCCCTTCATTGTCAAAATAAGACTCCATTACTGGATTTTGAGGTCCTTTTATGAAAACGTGCTTCTCTTTTATTTGCTTGTTTTCCCTTTGCATCAGTTCTGCTTATAGTGGAGGGCCTCGATGGAGCAATGGCGATTGGGATGATGCCGACTGGGATGATGGAGGCAACTATTACTATTATGGAGACGGCTACCATCACGACCACCACGACCATGATGAGGATCATCACGACCACCATGACCATCACGATCATGGAAGCGACCACCATGGCCATGACGGCGGAGGCCATCATGGAGGGGATCACCACGGCGGAGGCCATGGCGGACAAGGGCATCATCATTAAATATTTGTTGTTATAATAATTTTATTTTTAATTCGAGTTAGATTGATTCTATTTTAAATTGTTGATTTAATTTCGTTTTAAGTGTTAAAATATTGTTAATAAAAATTTAAGGCGGTGTTTATGGCAATAACGGTCAATCAAAGGATCCAGGAATTTCATCTTGCCTATGAAGGATATAAACAAAGTCACAAACAAGCCGAAAAAAGCATCACCCTTTTAGATTCAAAAGAGAGTCAACAGGCATATCGCCTGTTCAAATCCGCGGGCAAGATCTTATTAGCTCAATCTGCAAGTTCTTTGCCTGATAAGCATGCACTAGTTCTCAAAATCATGGAAAACGTCAAGGTAGTGCGGCAAAGAGAAAAGACGCGTGTTCTTGGAAGTCTCTCTTTGAGAATCCCAGTTGAGTCTAATGCCTTTATTCGGGATTCGCTTGCAAAACAAGAGCTGTTTAAACAAGCAATCACTGAAATGGAACCTAAGTTAGAACAAGGACTCGCTCATTTCAAAAAGGCATTAGCTCAAGATGTTAAAGACGCCTGCGCAAAGATCGATCAAAGCGCTTCCGAGCAATGCGCGAAAACAAAGAGCCGTCGTAGGAAAGCAAAGGTTACAGATCTGGCATCGAAAGAGAAGCTAGCGATTCATCAGCAATTTGATATGTTCTGCAAAGGATTCAATGTCATGCGTTCTTCTATGAAGAGTTTTGCTGAGGAGGTAATCTCCATTTACAGCCGTAGCTGCCAAGGTGTCATTCAAAACACAGATGAAAGAGAACAAGCGTTAAAAGCCGCTGCAGCTCTTCTTGTAGAGCGGGTAGAACCCTACTTTAATGAGCAAAGAGATTTATTCTTAACCCTCTGTCCTTCTACGAAAGCCTTTATCAAGCTGATCTGTTCTTTCACTCAAACATATCAGTTAGATGATCAAGACAAATTTATCCTTGAAACTCACAACAAAGATGTCAAAGCTGCGATTCATGAATGGATCAACATGTTTCGTTATAACCTTGGAGCGCTCCTTTCGGATACATTTCCTATGATCTATGAGTATTTGCCCACTCTAGAAAGCGACAAGCTCGTTTGGTTCCAACGGGATGTGGGCTCACATCTTTATCTTCTATACTGGCTATCTCTTCATGCGAAATAAATAATATTTTATTTATTTCGTGTTTTTTTGTTCTTGTTGACTTAATTGTTATTTTTAATTAAAATTAACAGTTAAAAAATGGTCTTTGAAGTGCAGCTGTGAAAAAACATTTAATATCCAATCGTTTTGCGGAGCCTCTTTAAGTGACGCTGTTTCTGAAATAATAAAAGACGGAGAAGATCAATGACATCTGCGATCCATGTTCAAAGCTTTCGTGAGGCTTATGAAGCTTATAAAGCAAGTTATCATGAGATAAAAGCTAAAGGGGAAGAGAGGCTCAATGATTATTCCACTAGTGAAAAGGCATATCGAACGTTTAAAAAGATCGGTAAACAGCTGCAGGGGCAGAGCTCTCATTTAGAGCCAAAACAAAAACAGATCGTTTCTCAAGTCTTAGAAAAGATACGCCAAGTACGCCATTCTCAAAAGGCAGATGCAAATGAAAAAATAACATCTTCTTTTACCAAGGCAACTGCAACAAGTACAACAAGCGCCTCTTCTCAAGTGCAAAAGAGTTCAACGTTTTTCGAACCGCCATTCTTTAATACGCTTTTAGAAATCATGGCCGTAAAGAAAGAACAAGCTTCCATTAACGCTTCATCTCCCAAACCTTGCGAAGACGCACGGATTACGGCTTTCCGACAAAACCTACGAGCCGAAAC
This sequence comes from Rhabdochlamydiaceae bacterium, assembly GCA_019752555.1. Taxonomy (GTDB): domain Bacteria; phylum Chlamydiota; class Chlamydiia; order Chlamydiales; family Rhabdochlamydiaceae; genus JAGVMG01. The sequence continues at coordinate 137,745 of JAIELY010000004.1, read as the reverse complement.
GTCTAAGAGGGAAACGGCTTTTCAAAATGCGATTGCTGCCACTCTTCTACAGATTCACTCTGACACCCTTCATGTAAAAGGAGATAGAATTTCTCAAGCAGAGCGTCAAGAATATACTGAGGCGCTCCGTCAGGGGCTTAAAACCTCTGAAGAGATTGGTCTCGTGCTTATTCATGCTGTAGATTCGATTTGCCAGCAGGTGTCATTAGGATTTGTCGCAAACAAAGACGATCTTGATACTTTATTTGATGAAATCGTACAGAATGCCATGAGCGCTGCTCAAACCTCTTTTGAGTGTCATGTCTCTAGTGTCTTCAAAAAGAATTCAACTTCTACTGCAGAGTTTGTGTATCGCATCAGAATGTTTCAAAAGTCGCTTCACTTATCCCATGCCGATCTTCTTGAAATTGCAAAACATCCCCGTTTGGACGATGCGGCAGCGGAGTTTGTTCGGTTGACAAGAGCCTCTTTTGAAAACGATCTAAAGGCTTTGCTTCCGATGTTAGTTCCGTATTTTTCTTCGAATGCTGATGTGGCATCAAGCAGTAGCGTTCCTTCTGTTTGGAGCCTTTCCAGCACGGGTTTTGATTTGCAAGTCAAACAAAAGCAAGTCGCATTTGAATCCGCATTGCCAGTCGCTAAGCAACCTCTTGAACAAATGCAAAACATTGTCACAGAGCTTGTGAGTGACGTTTCTAACGTTTTCCGGCTTGTCGGTCCAAAAACGCTTTCAAGAGTGGGAATCAAGCGTATTTCAAATGAAAAAGAGCTAACGCAAGCGTTTCGATTGGTTGTGGCTCATGCAGTTCAAAGGACTAGAGACTCTTTTGAAGAGCTTGCGGCTGGGTATGCGAAGAATTCGAGAACGTACAAACAGTTTGTCAATCAATTAAGACCTCTGCAACAATCGTTTTATTTAACCGATGCTGATCTAGCTAAAATTGCAAGACACAGACATGTTCATACAGCTGCAACAGAGTTTTGCAGCATAGGAGCCACAGCATTTGTCGAGAGAGCTCTTAAACCAGCGTTCCCGATGTTAGTAGAGTATTTTCCTGCTTAATGCGTGGAGATTTCGAAATAAAAAAACAAGATGGAGAAGATCGATGACATCTGCGACCCATATTCAAAGCTTCCGTGGGGCTTATGAGGCTTATAAAGCAAGTTATCATGAGATAAAAGCTAAAGGGGGGGAGAGCCTCAATCATTATTCCGCTAGTGAAAAGGCATATCGAGCGTTTAAAAAGATCGGTAAAGAGCTGCAGGGACAGAGCTCTCATTTAGAGCCAAAACAGAAACGGATCGTTTCTCAAGTCTTAGAAAAGATGAGCCAAGTACGCCACTCTCAAAAGCAAGAGCTCAAGGCATTTAACGAAAACATGTCGTCCTTCTTCAGAAAAGGCACCTCCCTTCCGAATAGCCTTTTTTCGATAGCTCCTCCCGCTAGTCTCTTGACCACTCCGATCCCTTTAAGTTGTTCGAGCTCCTCTTCTGCAAGTAGAGCGTTGACAGAGACGGCTCAACGCAGAATGGATGAATTTCATGCAAATCAGCCTGAGATACAAAAAGCATTTAATGCACTATACGCAAGAGCTTTAAAACTCATTGATCTTGATCTTGCCGCGTTAAAAAAAGAACCCAAAGGGGTGCAAATAACGGCAAACAAGCAAGTCCGCGCGATACGCGCTGGTTATGAGACTCAAAAAAACATTGTAAAGCGGTTAATGGCAGATGTGAGCATAGCTTATCGGCGTGCTGCAGTGGGACAAATCACAAGCGAAGCAGAACTTAAAGAGTCTCTTATAAGTGCAGTCGCAACGGCGCTGAATTCCACTAGAGCATCTCTTCACTACGCTTTAGAGAGCATGGCTCTAAAACCTGCTTCTACTAAAGATTTTGTCTCTTGTATCAAGAGTTTCTCTCAGTCCTTTATGTTAACCGATCAAAAGCTTGAGAAGATTGCAAGGCACAAGAGCGTGAAAGGGGCAAAAGATGAGTTTATCAGCTTGACAATGGGATCTTTTGAAGCCAATTTAAAGGCTCTTTTTCCTCAGTTAAACCCATATTTTCCCCAAGCTTCTCTTGCATCGTCAAGCAGTAGCGCTCAAGATCCAGCATCAGGTTTTATTGAGCAAACCCTCACACAAAAACAGGCCTTTGAATCTGCACTGCCATTGATAGAGTCAGCCCTCATAGAATTGTTAGAAGAGATTCACTCTGAGCTTATGGAAGATTACTCGAGATCTTGTAAAAAAAATGATGATACCATTCGTTTATACGCAGAGGCGGTTCCCTCTGATGCAGAGAAGGCATCGCGTTTTGGAGATAAAAGAGCGTCGATTCTCAGTGAACATTGCAGTGTTGTGAATGCAGGTTATCGAGAGATGGAAACGATTGTGAGGCTGTTAGTTCAGGATATTAGTAGGGCTTATTCGCTCGTTGAAACTGGGAAAATTTCGAGTGAAAAACGGCTTAAACAAAAATTAACAAGCGCTGTCGCACAAGCGATACAGAGCACTCGCAACTTTTTTGAAAAGGACGTTGTAGCGGTCTTTCTAAAAAATTCGAAAACGCCAAAAGAGTTTGTCGCGCATTTAAAAGCCTTTCAAAATTCTCTGTACTTAAGCGATGAAGACCTTGCTAAGATCGGAAACCATGACCGTGTGAGCTCAGCTGCTCGAGACTTTCTTGAGATGGGAGTTTCTGGGTTTGTCAAAGAGGTTTTGAGAGCCTCTTTTCCAATGCTTTCAGAGTATTTCCCTTAAGGATGCATCTTAAATCCCTATGCTTCTTAATACAGGCGTCTCAAGACTTAAAATCTTAAGGCGCCTTTTTCTTTAATATTACCTGTTTTTAAATAATTTAATTGTCGCGTTTAATTTATTCTTTATTATTTACTTTATTGCTTATTTTAATTATAATAGTCCATATAAAATGTTCATTTAATAATAATTTGTTTTGCAGAGTCTATTTAAAAGGTGCTGTTTGTAAAATAGAAAATAATATGGAGAAGTTCGATGACATCTGTAAGTAATGTTCAAAGCTTCCGTGAAGCTTATGAAGCGTATAAAACAAGTTATACTCCAAATAAAGGAAGAGAAACTCTCAGTCATTATTCCGATAGTGCAAAAGCATATCGAGTGTTTAAAAACATCGGTAAAGAGCTGCTCGAGAATGGCGCTGATTTAGAGCCAAAGCAGCAACGCATCGTTTCTCAAGTCTTAGAAAAGATACGCCAAGTACGCCACTCTCAAAAGAAAGAGCTCAAGGCATTTTCAGAGAAAATGTCTGGATCCTTTGAGAGTTTACAAAGCTCGAGCTCTTCCTCTCAAAGTGGAGCGTTGAAAGAGGAAGCTCAACGCAGAATGGATGAATTCCGTGTAAAGCAACTTCGGATACAAAATGCCTTTAACGTCTTATCCGCAAAAGCCTTAAAACTGATTAATTTTGAGCTTACACCTAAGCAAAAAGAAGCGATAGGAGCTCTCAATGAGACTCAAAAAAACATTGTAAAGCAGTTAATTGGAGATGTGAGCTCGGTTTATGCACGTGCTGCATCCGGAAAAATAAGAAGTGAAGCAGAAGTTAAACAGGAGGTTGAGCGCGCATTGGCAAGGGCGCTGAATTCCACTAGAACAACTCTTAAGTGCGCTTTAGAGAGTATCGTTCCAAAATGCGCTTCTACTGCAGATTTTGTCTCTTATATCAAAAGTAGCACTCGATCCCTTGAAAGTATCTCTCGATCTCCTATATCTATTCGAAGTATCTCTCGATCCTCTTCTCGATTCATTATATTAAGCGAGCAAACACTTGCTAGGATTGCAAGGCAGAAGGGCGTGAACGAGGCAAAAGATAAATTTATCAATTTGGTAATGATGGAAACGTTCGAATCGAATTTAAAAGCTATTATCTTTACATCGGAAAAAACTCTCACAACGGAACTTGAAATGGTAAATTCCGCACTAAATGCCTTTAAGGATCTTTATGCACGGTAAATTTGGAAATTTCGCGCTAAGCACCTTTAAGGATCTTTTGGTGCGAAGAGGGCAATCTGTTATTAAATTATTTTTTTTGTGGCAGATTTAATTTATTAAAATCTTTTTATCGTTGTTGACTTTATTTCAGTTTTTAATTATAATTGGTGTTTTAAAATAATCGTTTTAGATGTGGCTGCACGAAAAAATCGACTTAGAGATGAGTCGTTTTGCCTAGCCTCTTTAAAAGACGGTGCTGCTGAAATAAAAAAACAAGAGGGAGAAAACCGATGACATCTGTAAGTAATGTTCAAAGCTTCCGTGAAGCTTATGAAGCGTATAAAACAAGTTATACTTCAAATAAAGGGAGAGAATCTCTCAGTCATTATTCTGATAGTGCAAAAGCATATCAAGTATTTAAACAGATCGGTAAAGAGCTGCAGGGGAAGAGCTCTCATTTAGAGCCAAAACAGAAACGCATCGTTTCCCAAGTCTTACAAAAGATACGCCAAGTACGCCACTCTCAAAAGAAAGATTTTAAGGCGTTTTCAGAGAAAATGTCTGCATCATTTAAGAATGGCGTTTCAATCCCGACAAGTTTCCTGACCACTCCGATCCCTTCAAGTTCAAAGGCTCAAAGCTCAAGTAGTTCACACACTTCAAGCTCAAGTAGTTCTCAGACTCTAAGATCACGTTTTATTTTTGAAACGAGCAGTCAAAAAGTGGCGTTTGACTCTGAATCTCAAAAGCTAAAGCCTGATCTTGAAGAAATTCTAGAAGATCGCTTCTGTCAGATTAGTGAAGATTTCGCTGCGGTACAAACCAAAGACGTAAAGCAAGATCTACATCGGCTTGCTTTGAATCAGGGCTATGGCGAGGGAGATCTGATTGTGAGGCAGTTAGTTAATAATATTAGTAGGGCTTATTCGTTTGTTGAAACGGGGAAAATTACGAGTGAAAAACAGCTTAAACAAGAATTAACAAAGGTTGTAGCTGAAACGATTCAGAGGACTTATGGCTCTTTTGAAAGGGAAGTTGTAGCGGTGTTTGCAGCACATTCTAAAACGCCAAAAGAGTTTGTACGGCATTTAAAAGTCTTTCAAAAATCGCTTTGCCTAAGCGATGAAGACCTTGCTAAGATCGGAAATCATCGCCGTCTGAGCTCAGCTGCTCGAGATTTTCTTGAGATCGGCGTTTCTGGCTTTGTCAACGGGGTTTTGAGAGCCTCTTTCCCAATGATTGCAGAGTATTTCCCTAAGGATGCATCTTAAATCGATAAGCTTCTTAATACAGGCGTCTTTTGGACTTAAAATCTTAAGGCGCCTTTTTCTTGCGTGAAGTTCCTTGAGTATAATCCGTTCAGTCCCTAAATTTAAGAGAAGTTCTTGCGTTAAGGACGCTGCGTCTGATTCACAAAAATTAAGAATTTGAGAGAAATCCCATGCGCTCAATTCGCGCGCTTTACCTGGTTTTTATTCTTGTTCTCTGTGTATTGGTCAGTGGGTCGGGTAAACGTCCGTCGACGAATGCTTATACTTCTGCCTCTTACGGGGAGAGTTCGCGAGAAGAGATCGATCCAAAGGTTCTAGCGCCGCTGATCATTTTGGATCCAGGTCATGGAGGAACAGACCACGGAGCTGCTGTGCGCTCATTTCAAGAGAAAAAGGTGACGCTGCTTGCAACGCTACTTACAAAAAAACATTTAGAAGAGTTGGGATACCGCGTTCTTCTTACCCGGAGCCGTGATGCCTACCTATCGCTTCCAAGGCGGGTCTCAATTGCAAATAAAGCCAGCGGTGTCTTGTTTGTGAGCATCCATTTTAACTCGGCAAAGAATACAGATGCGCATGGAATCGAGGTGTTTTATTATGGTTCATCGGAGCCTTGGCGCTCTCGAGCTTCGCAGAGACTCGCTAATTGCATTTTGTATCGGGTGATCGATCAAACGACAGCGCACTCTAGAGGGGTCAAGCACGGCAATTTCCATGTGATTCGGGAAACGGAGATGCCAGCGGTGCTAGTGGAAGGGGGGTTCATCACCAATGCCCATGAGCGGGATCGGCTTAAAAGCCGAGACTATCTCAACCGGATGGCAATTGGAATTGCTCAAGGTGTGGATAAATACTTAAAAACGTAAATACGTCCTCGGCGCGAGTTGAACGCGCGACCTGCCGCTTAGGAGGCGACCGCTCTATCCACCTGAGCTACGAGGACCTAACTTAAGCGTGAGATATTACAGGGGAAATTCCCTTTAGATTCAAGAGAAAACCTGATGTGGAGGAGACAATGACACAAGGCGCTGCGGATATTGGATTGATTGGACTTGCTGTGATGGGGCAGAACCTCGTGCTCAATATGAATGATCATGGTTTTAAGGTTGCTGTTTTTAACCGAACAGTTTCTAAGGTGGATGAGTTTCTTAAAGGGCCTGCAAAAAACACTTCTGTGATCGGATCCCATTCGATGGAAGATTTTTTCCGCGCATTAAAACGCCCGCGCAAAGTGATGTTTATGGTCAAAGCTGGCGATGCTGTAGATGCTCTTATCGAGGAGTGTCTTCCCTTTTTAGAAAAAGGGGATATGATCATCGACGGGGGCAACAGCCACTATCCCGACACGGAACGGCGTACTGCAGCTCTCAAGGCAAAAGGGATTCTCTATATCGGTTCGGGGATCTCCGGAGGAGAAGAGGGCGCCCGCCATGGACCTTCCATTATGCCCGGCGGCAATCCTGAGGGATGGCCTCTTATAAAACCTATTTTTCAAGGGATCTCTGCTAAAGCTGAAGAGGATGGTCTTCCTTGTTGCGAATGGGTGGGAGATGGAGGTGCGGGGCACTATGTCAAGATGGTGCATAACGGCATTGAGTATGGCGATATGCAGCTCATGGCAGAAGCTTATTTTCTCCTTAAAAATCTGCTCGGCTGCGATGCGAATGAAATGCATGCCATTTTTGCCGAGTGGAATAAAGGAGTGCTCAATAGCTTTCTTGTTGAGATTACCGCACAGATTTTCTCTCATCGCGATGCCGATGGAAAGCCGCTTGTCGAAAAAATTCTCGATGTCGCAGGGCAAAAGGGAACTGGCAAATGGACGGGGATCAGCGCTCTTGACATGGGCATTCCAGTCACGCTCATTGCTGAATCTGTCTTTGCGCGTTGCCTCTCTTCCCTTAAAGAGGAGCGGCTCCAAGCAGAAAAGCTCTTTTCTCCTCCTTCTTATGCGTTTCAAGGGGACAAGAAGCAATTCATCGAAGATATCCGCCAGGCGCTGTATGCCTCGAAAATCATTAGTTATACTCAAGGCTTTATGTTAATGCGCGCTGCAGCATCCGAGCTCAAGTGGAAGCTCAATTATGGGTCGATCGCTCTCATGTGGCGTGCAGGGTGCATCATCCGCAGTCGATTCCTAAACGACATCAAAAAGGCGTATGATAAAAAGCCTGACCTTGCGAATCTCCTCTTTGATGACTATTTCCGGAAAGAGATTCAAGGAGCGGAATCCAGTTGGCGTAGAGTGGTGGTGCAAGCTGCTCAAGCGGGGATCCCGACACCGTGCTTCAGTACAAGCCTTGCCTTTTTTGATGGTTACCGTACGGGACGGCTTCCTGCCAACTTGATCCAAGCGCAGCGGGATTTCTTTGGAGCGCATACGTATGAAAGAACCGATGCGCCACGCGGTACGTTTTTCCATACAAATTGGACTGGCACCGGTGGAAATGTGACCTCAACATCCTATAATGCTTAAAGAGAGGAAAACAAATGGCTGCTCTATCAGGATTTCGTGAGAGCTACGAAAAATATAAAATGAGTGTCGAGTTCGTTCAAAACAAAAAAATGAGTGCGCAGGATCCAGAAACGGTAAAGCTTAATTTGGCCGTATCTCAAACAATGTATCGAGCTTTTAAAGAGCGCTGTCAAACATTATTAACGAGTCCAGTTAAAAAGCTAACTCGCAAACAGCTTTCTAGTCTTTCTAAGCTTAAGAGCAAAGTCAAAGAGATTCGTCATTTGCAAAAAAGAGAAAACCACACTTATTTGACTCCTAAACTCCCATTTGTGCCTTATGTGGAATCTCTAAAGCAGGGGATGAGTGCGTCGTATACTGTCCGAGGCTATTCTTATGCCTTTTCTGCAACTCCCTGTACCAAAGAGGCCATTAGTCGATTGTCGCAAGTGGATGTAGAGCTCCCTAAAGCCCTTCAACCTAAATCGGTTCAAGAAGAGAGCGAAGCGCTAATTGTTGCCCTAAACAGGATGCAGGATGTCTTCACCCAGGCGTGGATGGGATCCTCCATAGATCTAGCGTGCAGAAGGTTCAATCTGTTGTATTCTTTGCGAAATGTTGCGGATGATAAAAGAGCCTCTGCTGAGTATCAGTTCCAAAATGTTTCTTGTTATAGTGATACATTGTCTCAAGAGTTTAGTGAAATCACTCGAGAAATCAATCAATTTTTTGAAAGTCAAAGGTCTTCTTTATCAGAAGGGATAAAAGCGAAGGCTTATTTAAGTGAAGAAGACTTTTCCAAACAGTGGCAGTCTCTTACTGGAACCTATCAGAAGGCTGTACGTTCTTTACAAGATAAGATCTTCTCAAAAATGAGCAGCGGTCTTCCCATTCTTCAGATCCACGAAACAAATGCGAGTTGGGTGATAACTGAGCCCAAGTGATCCTGTTTTCTTCTGCGATCCCCAATAGACTGCTATTAAAAAAGAGCGTCCATTGTCAGCTGTTGATCTACGATGGCTAGATAGTGGGCGTTTTTTTTAACGCCATATGTGGTTACAAGGGTTGTAAATAAGGTTTTCGATGTGCCTGTGTATTCTCTAAACACTTGTTTTTTTGTTTGTAATTTCGCGACATAGGATTTTTCAATCACAAATTCTGAATCGCTGTATTTCATTTCACAGAGATTGATGCACTTATCTGCTCGATCGATCACAAGGTCGATTTGGGCACCTTGTTATATTTAAACCCAGCGAAAAGTCAATAAAAATCCTTGTTTCCGCTGGTTTTGTCGTTAAACCTGGCGAAAACACGAGTTTTTATTGACTTTTCGCTGGGTTGATGTGAGATCTGGCTGCTTGGAGAAATGCGTAATTCCCTTAATTTATAGAATCTGATGAAAAGCCGGCTAACGCCGGCTTAGATGAGAAAATGTGGGCGCTACTCTCTCGCTTTTAAGACTTCCATGAATGCAGATTGAGGGATGTTGACTTTGCCAATCTCCTTCATCCGCTTCTTACCCTCTTTTTGTTTTTCCCAGAGTTTGCGTTTGCGGGTGATATCTCCGCCGTAGCATTTTGCGGTGACGTTTTTGGTGATGGCGCGGATCGTCTCGCGAGCTACGATTTTACCGCCGATCGCAGCTTGAACGGGGACTTTAAATTGCTGCATTGGGATGACGTCGACGAGTTTTTTGCAGATGGCGCGTCCCTTGCCCTCTGCTTTTGTGCGGTGGACAAGACACGAGAAGGCGTCAACGGGCTCTTCGTTGACTCGGATCTCGAGTTTTACAATGTCGCCGATCTCATATTTATCAAACTCATAGTCAAAAGAACCATATCCGCGTGTGACCGATTTTAATTTATCGTTAAAATCGGTGATGATTTCGTTTAAAGGTAGGCGGTATGTCAGCAGTAGTCGCTTTCCATCAATTGTCTCGGTTTTCACTAACTCGCCCCGTTTTTCCATCCCAAGGCTCATGATTGCGCCGAGATATTCACTTGGCGCCATGATGTGGCTTTTTACCCAGGGCTCTTCGATGTACTCAATGAAAGTGGGGTCTGGAAAATGGGCGACGTTGTCGATATTTAACAGCGTGCCGTCGGTTAAGGTGAACTTGTAAATGACACTTGGCGCTGTGGTGATGATGTCGAGGTCGAATTCTCTTTGCAGGCGTTCAAAGACGATTTCAAGATGTAAAAGACCTAAAAAGCCGCAACGGAAGCCAAAGCCGAGTGCCATGCTGCTCTCTTGTTCGACATGTAGAGCAGAATCGTTAAGCTGAAATTTAAAGAGTGCATCGCGCAGCGTCTCAAAATCGGAGGAATCAACAGGATAAATCCCTGCGTAGACAACGGGGGAGATATTGCGGAACCCGGGCAGCGCCTCGGGAGCGGGTTTGCGGGCCATTGTGACAGTGTCGCCAATTTTTACATCAGAGGTCACTTTGATGTTGGCTAACAGATAGCCTACCTCGCCTGGCCGCAGTGTTTCCACAGGGATCTCATCAGGAGAGAAAATCCCCACTTCTTGCACCTCGAATGTTTTACCTGTCACCATCATCAAAATGGGTGTTTTTTTGCTGATTTCGCCTGAGATGACGCGGATATACACCATGACCCCGCGGTAGGGATCGTAGTGGGAATCAAAGACAAGCGCGCGTAGAATGTCGTCCTCAGGGGGGCGGGGAGCGGGAACGGAGATTAAAATTTTCTCCATGATCTGTTTAATGCCAATGCCGGTTTTTGCAGAGCATGAAATCGCATCGGATGTATCTAGACCGATCACATCTTCGATCTGTTGTTTAACACCTTCGACATCTGCAGAGGGTAGATCGATTTTATTGATGATGGGAACAATCTCTAAATTCCGCTCGATTGCCAAATGCACGTTAGCAAGGCTTTGCGCTTGAACGCCTTGCACTGCATCGACAACAAGAAGAGCTCCTTCACACGCGGCAAGCGATCTGGACACTTCATAAGTGAAATCAACGTGTCCTGGGGTATCGATGAAGTTGATCTGATAGATGAGCCCATCTTCTGCATGATAATACATCGTGACCGGGTGCGCCTTGATTGTAATGCCCCGTTCTCTTTCAAGATCCATCGCATCGAGAACCTGTTCTTGCATATTGCGCGCTTCAATTGCGCCTGTAAGTTCGAGAAGGCGGTCGGCGATGGTCGATTTTCCATGGTCGATATGGGCAATGATAGAAAAGTTGCGGATCCGCTCGAGGCTATAAGGGGGGGTGTCTTTCATATTAAAAATCTAGCTTGGCTTTTTTGGTGTGTGTTGAAATGTTAGTCGATTAGAAGAATCAAAGCAAGCGATGAGCTGCTCTCTTGAATTAAGAAGGGGAGTGAATAGATCGGAAAAGCGTTTAGCGCTTAAGGCTGGTCGAATTAAAATTAAGTTTATTGTTAAATTGCGCTGGATTTTAATTTGCCATAGGTTGAACATCGATTTGCAAAGAATCTGGTTTTTTTGAAAAAACAAGAATTTGCAAATTAAGTTTTGGTGATTATATGGCAGTCGATCCTGTTCACTTTACTTTAGAGCCTTCAGATAGATCCGTTTTGGATAATTCATTTGAATCTTTTAGAAATCAATCTGCATCTGGGTATTTGTTTGTTCAAGTAGTGGAAGACCGTTCTCTGAGGTCTGTTTTTTTTAGAGATGGCTCGCATGAACGGCTTAGAATCAATTGGGAATGTTCTATAGCAATTCGAAATAGCCATAATATTTTCCTAAATGGGCTCTTTCACATGCGTCCCCGTTCCTGGTGCCAGCTGCATGACGAGCTTCGACGTTCGATTTGTTGGGTTAATGTCGATAGTCTTGTCGATAAAACAGATCTTTCTCATGCGGAAGCAAGACGGCTGATTAGACAGCCAAGCGGGCTTGCGGCCTTTATCAAATCGGTTGACCGGCATGTCCATGAACGGGTATCTGATGTCAAAGAAACGGATCTCAAAATTCCTCTTGGGCCAAAAGCGTATTCGTTTTTACGCGATCGGTGCCCGCAGCTGCTGAATTGTTTTGCGCATGAAGACCATGCCCAAGAAATTCGAGATGCGCTCCGGTTTGTTAAAGCCGAAGGGCGTCCTTTTTTGCTCCATCGTAAGAGGTATCCATTTTTACCCCGTTCGGTCCTTATCACATCGGACAAACAGCTGATTGTTTTGTTCAACCGCACTTCTAAAGGCGATCGGAGGGCATCTGTTGATGGGAGGGGAAGAACAGATTGGTTGGGCTATAATGTTACAGCGGGAAAAGAGGTGTTATATGTCTCTCAACGTTCCGGTTGTGATCAAGGGGATGATTGCGTTCGGCATTTTGACAGATCCCTATCCAATGCGAGCGCTGTCATGGAGGGAATGGTGCCAGGAAGCTTTCTTATGAAAAAAACACCTGAAAAACCAGAGGGACGCTATATCAGCATCTCTGAGAGGGTTGAAAAGAGTCTGTCGTTTGTTCCAGATGAAGACATGGATGAATCGATCGGATGCTAAAATTTTTTTATTTTTCTTGATGTAACCTCTTTATGTTTAGATTGTCTCTAAGATTAAGCGATGATTCAATTAAATTTTATTAATAAATATAAATTTAATATTTGTTTAAAATTCATGTTTATTGAATTTAATTGGTCTATTAGATATAATAAATGACATAAACTGAAAAGAGTTAATGTTATGGTTAGAGTTGATGCGGTTAATAACGGGCAAATCCAAGGACTGAATGCAGTCCCTACTCTATTGAGTACGCTTGATTTTAAGATCAATGCGAAGGTGCTTGCCTGCTTGCTCCTTTCAACGGTTGCCATTGCAACATCTGTCACCCTTGCCGTGACAGTGTCACCGATTGCTTTAACAGGCCTTACTGTTGCGGGATTAGCTCTTCTTGCAGGGATTTATTTTTCGTTTGCCAGATCCACTGCGCTGCCACTTTCGGGTCATCAGATGGGGTTTCAAAATCCAAGAGGAGACAATTGCTCGCTTAATGCGGTGATGCAATTACTCAAAAACCCCCGTTTAGAACGGATTGCGCGATCTAACTGTCCTGCAGTTGGCTATGTGACACAGGCCCGTTTTGAAGCCGAGCGCAACGGTCAGTCATCAGTCAGAGGCGATGCTGTAGAAAAAGTAAGAGGCTACCTCACAGCTGCAACTCAAGGAGATATCGAAGCGCGTGGACATATCGATGCTGCGGATTCATTAAATCAGTTTTTTCGAGGATCGGTTCAGCTTAGCCAAACAATCAACGGGCGTCCGACAACCTCTTATCAAGCCTCGATGATTAGTTTGCCAATGGGTGGTTTAGACACTACGTTTCAGCAAAAATTCTCCCGCTTTTTTAAATTTTTCACCAAAGACTACTGGGATCATGTCCGAAACTGCCGCGGTGCCATCACGCAGCGTTCGATGGAAGAGGCGCCAATGGATTTAATGATCCAAATGCAGCGTTTTATTCATGTACAGGAAAGAGGGCGTGTTGTCGGCCGCAAGCTGACGGGCGATTTTTCTGTGCCAGCAACGATCCGATTACCGCCCGGTTCAGTCGAGTCCGCTCAAAAAAATCCCCCTGAATATGAATGCCAAGGGTTTATTGTCCATGAAGGCAGTTTAAATGGGGGCCACTATTATGCCTATCGCAAAGAAGGGACTCAGTGGTATCTGTGCAACGATGCTCATGTAAAACCTGTTTCCACACAAGAAGCATTAGCTCAAATGAAGCAGGGCTATGTTTATCATTTTGTGAAAATTTCATAAGAACAAAAACTCCTTGAGTTTACTTTCAGAATTCAACTGCTTGGTTTTTCGCAGGTCAAATTCTTCGCAGCATCTTCCTTTTTCTAAAAAATAGGCAATATCTACCACTTTTGACGCAAAAACCATATCCTGGCTTGCAATCACAACTGCTTTTCCCTCTTGGCATCGCTCTTGAATCATTTCAGTCAAAAGCTCTGTGTTTTCCGGGTCGAGTGCAGAGGTGGGTTCATCAAAGAGAAGAAATGCTGGATCGAGCAAGAGGGCGCGGGCGAGCGCAACGCGCTGCTGTTGCCCTCCAGATAGAGTCGATGGAAAAGCCTTGCAATAGCAACCAAGGGAGAAGCGATCGAGCATTTGTCTTGCTTTATCTAGTGCCAGCTCTTTCGGAAGTCGATAGACGCTTTTGAGCGGATGAGCGCAGTTATCTAAAGCTGTCATGTGAGGAAACAAGGGGTAGGATTGCGCGACAAATCCTATGAGTTGTGCTTTTTGCTTTCTTGTTTTCGTGGATAGGGGTGTTCCCTCATAGGTGATCGCACCGGATGTGGGCTTTTCTAACTGTGCAAGACAGCGCAGCAGTGTGGTTTTTCCCGAACCGCTTTTTCCCAAAAGCAGAGTGGTCCGACCTCGTGGGATTTCAAGCGTGATTTCTTTTAATATCTCATTTTTTTCTTTTTTAAGCGTGAGCTTTTCAGTTTTTAACATTGCACAATCTCCTTTCAAAATAGCGGCTAAGGCTCTGAAAGAGCCCAGAGAGACACAAATAAAATAAGGCAAGGGTGAGGTAGACTTCGATTGGCATCATCTCGCGAGACACAAGATTCATCCCCATTCGGGTGAGCTCAAGCAAGCCAATCGAGGCTGCAATGGCTGTGCTTTTTAGCAAGGCTTCGAGCTCGTTATTAAGGGCCGGAAGCACATTGCGTAGCACCTGAGGAAAAATGATCGTTCGTAAGGTTGAGAATAATCCATATCCTAAAGAAAAAGCGCTTTCCCATTGAGTTGCTGGGATTGCATTGATTCCACTGCGAATGATTTGACAGACGTAAGCGGAAGAGCATATTCCCAATGCAAAAGTTGAAGCAAGAAAAGGGCTTAGATCGATCTTTAGCAGAGTTGGTAGAACGAAATAGGCAATTAAAAGCTGTACATAGAATGGAACTGATCGAAAGATAAACGTCACTGTTTCGATAAGAGCGGAAAATCCGCGGATTTTGAGCCTCTTTGAAGAAGCGCTTCCAAAAATCACGCCTAAGATCAAGCTGATGATCGAAGCAGAGATGACAAGTTTTATCGTCATCCACATTCCTTGAGCAAATAGAGGATATGAGCGGAAAAGAAATTCTGTGTAATTGTTCATCATTGCAGCCCCCATTTTTTTTCTAGTTCCTGAAGTTTTCCTTGAGCGCGTAAATTCTCAATAGCCCTTTGAATTTCAGCAGTTAGCCCAGTGTTTTCTTTTGTGAGCGCAATTCCATTTCCTTGTTCTTGGAGTTCTTTGGGTAGGGGACAATTTAAAACCCGCAGTTCGGGGTTTTGTTTTAAGAGATTGGGAAGGATCGCAGGTTCAATGGCAATGGCTGTCACTTTTTTGAATTTCAAGTTAAGAAGAGCATCTGTGATCTTATCTGCATCTACACGAGGAATGGACGGATAAGCCCGTAGCACTTGCTCCTGATAACTTCCTACTTCAACGCTGATTGTGTATTTTTTACTCCGCTCTAAGTCTTCGAGGCTTGTCATCTCCTCAGGAATTTGTTTCCAGAAAAGAAGAGGAAATGTGCTCTCACCATTTCCTTGGTAGGGAATCATGTTCATTTGTTTGAGCCTCTCAGGTGTGATCGAGATTGCCCAGATGGCAACGTCAATTTTCCCCTGTTTAAGCCCTATAAATAAACTTGGCATGCTTCCTAAGTCTTTGATTACCAGTTTGCGGTTAAGCTCTTTAGCAAGAAGCTCTGCTACATCAATGTCAAAGCCTTCATATTCTCCTTGAGCATTGAGGCTGACAAAGGGGGCGTAACCCGATGTTGTGCCCACGTTTAGAGTCGGCTTTTCAGATCCGTTCAAATATGAGGCGGTCATTCCGATTAAAATTAAAATAATTGCTTTAAATTTAAGCATAAACATCTCCATCTTGAGTGTGTTAAAAAATAATTTAAAAAATGCCAGTCAAATCCATTTAGAAAAGGATTAATGACTCATAAGGATTCAAAAAAAATAAAAAATGAGATTACTTGGACGAATGTCCGTGATGATGCGAAAAAAAGAGGGGAGAGATGAGGGATTGGTTGATGGGTCTACACGTGCGTATGGGCCAGCAGGTACTCAATTGCATAGGGAATAGCCTCCTTTTTGAGATTCGATCTCATTGTAGCGGATAGATGAATTTCTCGGCAAAAAAAATCAAATGTTTTTTCGTTTGAATTAAATAAATTTATCTGTTTTATAAAATTAATTATTTTGTTTTTTGTCTTTGCTATTAATCCTATTGATTTGACTTTTAGAGGTGGATAAGTTAAAATAATTGTTAAAAATCATGAGGGTTAACCATGTCAGCTTTTTCTGTAACGCGCGATCAAAAAATATTTGATTTAATGGATGCAAAGTATGACGTCTATGATTCTCTTACTGTGCAGTTAATGCTGAGTGAAGATGAACAAGGCTCTGAAAGAATCACAAAAATCTATAACAAATACCTTGTAGCGCACACGGATTTGAAATTTTTTCTCCATTTGTGCGAAGGAGAAAGCGGTAATAAAAAGAAGATACGAGAGAAAATTACACGTCTAAAAGAATTTCATAGTGAATTTAAGCGCTCGTGCGGTTTTTTACAGACAATCGATTTTAATAACTTAACTAAGAGTTATATCCGCGATTTGAAAGTGAATTACGATGCCTACAAAGTTCGCTTTAAAGCGCTTGAGGCAGCTGTTACGGAAAAAAATCTTTCTCGATATGTTCGTGCTTATGCAGCATTGAAAATGAGTTTCCCTCCGCTGTTATTGTCGGTTGAGCCGTCGAGTAAGAAATATAGGCTTGTTGAACATGTCAAGGGCAACATTCAGCAATTGCACAAACGGATGCAAAAGGAGATAGGGCTGCAATTGGGAGACTTGATCGGTAGCGGCTCTGTTTCTACTTCACGGCGCCACTTAATGCCTCCTTCAGCAGTGCTGCCTGAAGCTCAAGAGCAAACAGGAAGCGATGATGCTTCTACTTCTGCGCCGGAGCACATAGAGACAAGGGGCACTTCTTTAGTCACAGATACAAGGCCCCCTGTTGGGTTGCGCAACCCCTCTGATCATTGTTGGGTTATCTCTGCTTTACAGGTCTTGATCCATTCCTCACCTCGTCTTTTAGAGCAGGCTGCGGTTAACGTGCCAAGGCTTCACAGGATATTAAACTCTTATCGGCAAGCTCAAGAGCAGGGGCTGTCCAATGTAAAAAAGAGCGTTACAATCCCATTAAGAAAAGATTTAAAGAAGCTCTCAAACGGGGATGTGCGCACATCTGGTCAAGATGATGCAGCCAATTTTTTTCATGCTTGTTTTCAGGGGGGCAATGCCCTTTACCGATTCAATCGGGAGGTTGTTGTTTCTGGAGGGCTTAAAGGAGAAAAATACGCTTATACCTCAAGCACAAAAAATGCCGATGCCAAAGCGATGATCGATTTGGAGTTGAATGTAAGAGAAGGGAAAAAAAGAAGAAAACGCGATTTGTCATTTGAGGAATCGTTGGCTCGCTTTTTTAGAAGAGATGCGCCCGATTACAGAAACGAACAGACGGGTAAGAAAACGGGAGCTGTAGTTCAGCTCAAATTTTCCCAAGCGCCGGATGAATTAGTGTTTCATGTGAAGCGTTTTACGCATCACATTAAATATGGATTATGTGTGAGTGTTGTGAATCATGATCCATTTGATCTTCCAAGTGAACTGACTTTAGATCCAGGATTAGTGGATGAGCCAGCGGGTGCTCCACTTGATTATCAATGCAATGCATTCTGCGTGCAAGAGGGTTCGCTCGGCGGCGGACATTATATTGCCTATGTGTTGAAAGAGGAAGGAAAGAACAAGCAGTGGTATTGCTGCGATGATAGATGGACCTATCCTGTGTCAACGAAAAAAGCACTTAAAGAGATGCGTTTAGGATATATCTATTCTTACAGTAAAAAATCTTAAAAGAGCCTTTTTACAAGGGATAAAAAAAACCCTTTTCCTGTCTCCAGGAAAAGGGTTTTTTTATCGGGGTCTATAGCTAATCAATTAGCTAGTAACACCTTGCTGAACTTGGGCTTTTGCAGCCAGTTCAGACTGTGCAGCTTTTGCTTGCTCTTCTTTTTCTTGGTTGAGCTTCGCAAATCTCTTGCTGAGAGCATTTGCAGAGAAGATCCACGCGAAGATGATGAAGAACAAGATTGCAGCGATGTAAGGAGTAATCGCAGCGAGAGAACCAAAGCCGATCATCAAACCTTGTTGGATGAGAGATCCGCCTGATTTACCCAAGCGCGCTCCGACGACGTCGATCGCAGCCTTACCTTTAACCTTAGATTCTTGGTCAAGAGGAATATAGGCCATCTCTTTTGTCGGATCGAACAGAGAGTATTTTGCAGATTTACTCATGATGTTCTGTGCTGTACCGAAAAGAACAGCGAGCATCAATGGAGTTGTCCCTAACATTGCAATGAAGCCTGTTAAGCTGTCTCTGAAGATAACGAATGAGAAGAAGCCAACGCCTGTGATTAAAAGAACGACAGGAGTAATGAGAGCGCCTGTTTTCCACCCGAATCGGCGGATGACGTTTCCTCCAACGAAGAGCATCATCAAAATCGTGACAACGCCTGTAATTGTGGAGAAGTAGCCCATAAATGTCTGGTAATCATTTGGGTTTGGATATTGCATTTTAAGCTGACCTTTCCAAGTCACTTCAACGAGGTTGATTGCAATTCCATAACCGATTACGAGGATCGCAAGGCAGCCGATGTATTTAGAGCGAGCTAAATACATAAAGCTTTCTTTGAGAGACATTTTTGGTTTTTCTTTCTTTGACTTCTGGATTTCAGAAGGTTCGTAGAATCTGGAATCTGTTAAGACATTTTTATTGATCCACCAGTAGATCCCCATGATGATTAAACCAGAGAGAACGACCATGCCTAACATATAGTTGAGGGTTACACCCCATGCATCGACGCCAGCAGGTAGTTTGCTGCGGATGTCGGAGAAGTAAATGATCGCAGGACCGGAAAAGAGCATTGCAAAGTTAGCGCCTAATCCGAACATCGCATAAAAACGCTTGGATTCATTAACTTTGGTAATATCGTTTGCAAATCCCCAGAAAAGCAAGGAGATCGCAACGCTTCCCCAGAGCTCTGACATCACGTAGAACAGAGAGTAGGTCCAGTTACGGAAGAGTGCGATGAAACCCGCACAGCCTTCAGGAAGAAAGGCTTGCAAAGAGTCCGCTGCAGTTGTCGGGTGCAAAATATCGCGATTTGGATAGAGGACAATCGCAAACACCGCAAAGAATGCAATGAAGAAGCTAATTGTTACAAAAAACAACCGCTGTTTACTTAAGATATTGCTCAACTTAGAGTAAGCGATCATGAACAGAACCGCCATTGGCAGTACCGCCCATACCTTTAGAAAAGGGATTGCTTCAGCGCCAGAACCTGGAGCTGTAACAATCAGAGCATCTTTCGTATCTCTTAGGATCGTGTAGTTAAAGTTAATGAAAAAGAATAAGAAAAACATCGGCAGGAGCTTTTTGAGCTCGAACGTATGGACAGGCCAAAAAAAGGACCGCCATCTGCCAAATTCAGGTTTCTTTACGTCAGACATTTGTATATTTCCTCTAGACAAGTTAAAATTCCGGGTCTTTAGCTCTCATCTTAAGCGATGCTTAAGTTTAAGTCCCTGATCAAAATTCCAATAACAAGCTAACAAATTGTAACGGATTTTCCTTTAAAATCAAGGGAAAACCTCTTCAAAAGCGAGGGTCCCCCGAATTTAAAAAATATTACTTTAAATTTCCTTAAAAAAAGAAAATTCTTGAAAAATTTCGATGGAGCTGCGGCTCAAAGCTGAGATAAAGAGACAGGTAAAAAAAATCCCCTTTGAACGCGATCGATCAAAGGGGATAGAAAAACTTAAAAAATTTATCTAGAGTTAGATAGAGCAGAAATTGTTTCGCTTAAAGAAAGGCCCAATTGTTGCTGTTGAGCAAAGTTGTTGCATGATTCGACATAGGCATTCCAGAGTTCTGGTTCGACTTTCCCATGACGGATAGAAACGATGAGTTCACGTTTGCAAGTTGCAAGAGATTTTTTAGGAGCGAGGACGGAGACCATTTCCTTGTCGCCAGCTAGACGCGCGATGTTTAACATTCTCTCGAGTTGATTGCGGGTGAAGGTGATTTGGTCGCGGCGTTTGCGAGAGCCTCTAGCTGCTCTTTGTTTAGGTGTTACTGCAGAAGGACGATCGGAGTTGATAATGAATTTTTCGATTAGAGAACCGAGTTCTTGTGGTTGGCGGTTTTTCATTTTCCGCAAAGTAAAGTGGTGCATATATCCCCCAGATGTCATTGGAATATACTTGCATAGATCGTTCTCTTTGCGGCCATTAACTTTTTTAATCGCTCTTGAAATGACATCTTCGATTTCTTTCAAGTTTTTTGTTTTTGGCTCTACATTTTCTCGTTGGTTCATAACTGTTTTCCTTTGGTTTGCAGTTTAATTTTGTGTTTGTTAAATCTTTTTTTCAATCTAATTTAAGCTAACTGTGTTTCGGGTTTCAGTTCCTCTTGTGCGCGGCAAGTTCTTAAAATCTTGGATTTCACGTTATATTGTTATGTTGATTTAACTCATCCGATTTTTATTTGCAATAATCTTTTTATAAAATTGTGAAATCGGTTCAAGTTCGAGTCGATTTTGCAGGTGTTCTTTACCTGTTTTAATCCAGGTGGTAACGGTTTTTAAAAAAATAATTACAAATAAAAACAGGGGACTATGCATTTTTAGTTTCTTAGCATCGATCAATTGGCTCAAGCGGTAGATCAATTTTGTGCATAATCTTTCCTGAGATCAAAAATGCTCAGAATTACATTGTTTGCGAGATTGTAAGGAAGAGAGATATTTTCTGCAATAAATTCTGGTTTTTTCGGGTTTTATGTCAATTAAGAGGGTAATTATTCCCAAACAACTGAATGGAGTAGGAGGAGAGAGCGTCATTTTTTTATTTGCAAGAACTGTCTGGAAATTTAAAGTTTTCATTTTTATCCAACTGGAAGGGGGCTATGTCGGAGGCCATTCGATTTGTACTTGCAGTAGCAGCGGGCAAGGGGGGCGTTGGAAAATCGACGTTAACACTTAATTTAGCCCTCGCTCTTCAAAAAAAAGGATGGCGGGTAGGGATACTCGATGCCGATCTTTACGGGCCGTCTTTGCAGAAAATGCTGCCGCCTGATACTCCAGCTCAGCAAAATCTTGTTGTTCCAGATAGGATAATTCCCGCTCTCAGCGGGGGGATTAAAGAGATCTCTTTTGCATTTTTTTCTCAAGAAGAGGAGGCTGCAATCGTGCGTGCTCCGATCGCAAACCGGGTGATTAAGCAATTTTTGCATCAGGTTGATTGGGCGCCCCTCGATTGCTTGTTAATTGATTTTCCTCCAGGAACAGGAGACATTCAATTAACTCTGATGCAGGAGGGTTCTCTTTCTGCGGGGGTTATTGTGACAACGCCTCAAGAAGTGGCGCTGCTTGATGTTGCAAAAGCAATTCAAATGTTTGATCGGATGCAGATCCCGATCCTTGGGGTCGTTGAAAACATGAGCTTTTTTCAAGATCCTAATACGAAAACAGTGCATTATCCCTTTGGAAAAGAAGGGGGAAGGCTTCTTTCAAAACGTTTTGGAATCCCCTTTTTAGGAGAGATCCCCATCGACTCTGCAATTAGTCTCTCTTCTGATAGAGGTCAATCGCTTTTTGAAACTTTTCCCGATGCTTCGAGTGTGGGAGTGTTTGAAGAGATCGCTTGCAAGGTTGTCGAGCAGCTAGAAGCGTTTGAGCATTTAGCAGGCGGGTATTTGAAAAATTTTGAATTGAATTGGCAGGTGCAAAAATGAATGCCTTCATTCGCCGTATTTTCCAAAAAGATCAGATCAGGTTTACTATTGAATGGACAGATGGTAAACTCAGCGATTATCGTTTATCCGACTTGCAAAGGGCCTGTCCTTGTGCCGCATGCGGTGAAAAAAAAACAGAGGATTTGCGCTTGGATCCTGAGGTAGAAGCGATTCGGATTGTAAATGTGGGGATGTATGCGCTTCGAATCGAATTTACTTCCGGCTGCTCTCAAGGAATATACCCTTTTGATTTTTTGCGTAAATTTAACTAGTCAGGGAATCTAAATGCTTGTTTTAAGAGCTTTGTTCATCACATTAATCCTTACTCTTACAAGCTGCGGAAAAGAGGCTTCCAATAGCGTTCCTTCGCCGCTTGAAGAATGGATCTCTGCCAAAGATCGCATTCGGGTGCTATCGACAACGGCGATGATAGATGATATTGTAGGCCGCATTGGAAAGGATCGGATTGTGCATATTCCCTTGATTTCTGGAGAGATCGATCCTCACAGTTATGAATTGGTGAAGGGGGATGATGAAAAACTCTCTTTTGCACGTATTATTTTCTATAATGGCCTTGGGCTCGAGCACGGAGCTAGTTTGCGCTACCAGCTTGAGACCCATCCTCATGCTGTTGCAGTAGGCGAAGCTGTAAAGGCAGCTTCTCCTGATCAAATCATTTATGTCGATCGGCAAACAGATCCCCACATTTGGATGGACATTGCGCTTTGGAGCGGGATTATCCCTTCGATTGTGGAAGCTCTCTCTTCTGTCGATCCTGAAGGAAGTTCTTTTTATGAAGCGAATGGCGATGAACTTCAAAGCCAGATGTTGGAGGCTCATCAGCTTGTGGCTAAAGATGTGCATCAGGTGCCGGAAGCTAAGCGTTATCTTGTAACAAGCCACGATGCTTTCAATTACTTTACACGTGCTTATTTGGCAACTTCTGATGAAACCACGCAAGCTCAGTGGCAGATCCGCTTTGAAGCCCCGGAGGGTTTGGCTCCCGATGGTCAACTAGGGGCAACGGACATTCAACACATTGTCGAGCATCTTAGTCAATACAAGATCAACGTCATCTTTGCAGAATCCAATGTTTCACGCGACTCTTTAAAAAAGATCATCAATGCTTGCGAGCGCAAGGGGCTTACTGTCAGGATTGCACAAGGGGTTCTTTATGCTGATGCTATGGGAGGAATCGGCAGTGGGGCAGAAACTTATCTAGATATGGTGCGTCATGATGCAGATGTTTTAATTGCAGCTTGGCAATAGGGGAAATATGGCTCAAGAACAACCTGCGCTTTTAGTTTCGCAGCTAACCGTTAATTACGACAAAACTCCTGTTCTTTGGGACGTCAGTTTTGAAATCCCTAAAGGAAAACTTGTGGGCATCATAGGTCCTAACGGTGCAGGAAAAAGCACGCTTTTAAAAAGTTTGCTCTCCATGACAAAGCCCTTATCTGGATCGGTCGAATTTTTTGGGCAGCCTTTTAAAAAAATGCGGCAGAAGGTGGCCTATGTCCCTCAGCGCTCTTCTGTAGATTGGGATTTTCCAATTACAGCATTTGATGTTGTTCTCATGGGAAGATACGGAAAGCTTGGCTATTTTAAATGGGCAAAGCACGCGGATAAAGAGGCAGCGCGTCAGGCTCTTGAAATGGTCGGGATGCTCTCCTTTGCCGAGCGGCAGATTAGCCAGCTCTCCGGTGGACAGCAGCAGCGCTTGTTCATCGCGCGCGCGTTGCTTCAGGATGCGGATATTTATTTGATGGATGAGCCGTTCGCAGGTGTTGATATGGCAACGGAAATGGCGATCATCGGTCTTATGGATCAGCTTAAATCCCGCGGGAAAACTCTTTTTGTGGTGCACCACGATCTTACCACTGTCGATACTTACTTCGATTGGGTCATCATGCTTAATACCTGTTTAATTGCCTGCGGCCCTGTTTCAGAAGTGTTTCATGCAGAATCTGTCATGCGCACTTATGGCAGAGGAACGAGCCTGCTCGATGAAGCAGTAAAACTCAATCAGCATAAATCGCGGGGCCTTTAGTCTCATGTTCTCTTCTCCGTGGCATTACTTTACAGATCCTGTATTACAAGGGCCCACGATTGGAAGTATTCTGATGTGTTTTTCGTCTGCTCTTGTCGGGGTGATTGTTTTTTTACGCAAACGCTCTCTTTTGGGAGAATCTCTTTCGCATGCCACTTATCCGGGTGTGGTTTTAAGTGTTCTTCTTGTCTCTACATTTTTTCCAGATGCTGAGGAAATCATTGCCATTGCTATTTTGATCGGTGCTTTTTTTACTTCGATTCTTGGGTTATGGCTCATTGAAAAACTTGAGCGTAGATTCAAAGTGAAAAATGATGCTGCGATGTGTCTGATTTTAGCTGTGTTTTTTGGTGTGGGTATTTTGATTGCCAGCCGTTTACAATCGACACATGCTCTGTGGTATAAAACAATTCAGATTTTTCTTTACGGTCAGGCCGCAACGATGACAGGCATTCATGTGCTGCTTTATTTGGTTTTGGCATGTTTGATGGGAGCCTCTGTTCTGTTTCTCTATCGGCAGATTGAAATCATGACCTTTGATCGCAACTTTGCAAGAAGTGTCGGTATGCCTTTGAGCCTGCTCGATACGCTTATTTTTATCCTGCTCGTTCTTGCTATTGTGATCGGTATCCGCAGTGTCGGCGTTGTCTTGATGGCAGGAATGCTCATCGCGCCAGCTGTTGCCGCGCGTCAATTTACGGATCGGTTGTGGGCAGTGTTTCTACTTGCCTCGTTGTTTGGAGCCTTAAGTGGTTTTTTGGGAAATTACCTCTCTGTCGAGCTGCCTGCATGGGGGATGCGTCAGGGACTGGGTTGGAAATTTTCATTGCCGACAGGACCGATGATTTTACTCAGTGCTTCTTCACTCTGTTTGGGAGCGCTTCTTTTTGCGCCCAGCTATGGTCTTTTAAGCCGAGGGTTTCGGATTTTACACTTTCGCACCCAATGCCTCGCAGAAAATTTACTCAAATCTCTTTGGAAAAAAGGGGAGGGAGCGAGAGTTTCTGCCTCTTTGGTGAAACGCTCTTTGTCCCTATCTTTATTTCACGCGCGGGCGCTGCTCTTTTATTTGTCTTTTCAAGGGTGGCTTGAACCTGCCCCTGAGGGAGGGTATCGATTGACAAATGATGGAGTTAATCGCGCTTTGAGGATTGTTCGGTTGCACCGCTTGTGGGAGGTGTATCTCGTGCATTTAGGACAAGGTGTTGAAAAAGTACATCGAAGCGCAGAAGAGATGGAGCATATTCTCACTCCTGAGCTTGAACATGAGCTTACCCTTCTGTTGCAAGATCCTAAACACGATCCGCATCAGCAGCCAATCCCTCGCGGCAAGGAGCCTTAGATGATTAATCCTTATTGGGGAGAGCATTTTGGCTCTTTTTTCGTTTTGTTTTTTCAAAGGCTCTTTCTGATGGCGACAGGCAAGTTGGCTCTACAAGATCTCGCTTCTGATGAGGTTCAAATTTTTGTGCTGTCTTTAGTGGGATGCGCCTCTGCGCTTGTAGGGACGTTTCTCGTATTAAAGAAGATGACGATGCTAGCTAATTCCCTATCGCATACGATCTTGCTCGGGATTGTTCTGAGTTATCTTCTTTTACTCCCCTTTGCTCAAGAGGGAGAAGAGCAATTTCATACCTTAAGTCTCACGACATTGCTGATCGCTTCATTGATCACTGCCCTATTGACCACTGTGCTTACGCAAGGGTTGACTCAGTTAATGAAAATACAAGAAGATGCGAGTATCGGTCTTGTGTTTACAACGCTCTTTGCGTTAGGCATCGTTCTTGTGACGATGTTCACCCGCAATTCGCATATTGGAACTGAGGCGATCATGGGCAATGTCGATGCTCTGCATGTGCATGACCTCAAGCTCATTTCGATTGTAGCTCTTGTCGATCTTGTTCTTGTTGTCCTTTTCTATAAAGAATTTCAAGTCACGGCATTTGATGGAGCCCTTGCAAAATCTCTTGGATTTTCCCCATCGTTATTTAATTATTTACTTATGGTAATGACGGCAGCAACTGTTATCGGGGCATTTCGAGCCGTAGGAGTTCTTCTTGTCTTGGCCTACTTGGTGGGACCTGTATTGACAGCCCGGTTGCTTACGGATCATTTAAGGACGCTCATCCTGCTTAGCATGGGAATCGGCTTTCTTTGTTCTCTATCTGCTGTCGCTCTCACACGCCACTTACTGAGTGTCTATCAGATGCCTCTTTCCACTTCCGGAATGGTCGTCACTCTATTGGGGATTGTTTACTTTTTAGTCATCCTATTCGCTCCCAATAAGGGGATAATCGCAAAGCATCTCTATCGGCGATCTGCTCGTTGACTTCCTCTTTGGATCCGTGTATATTAGCAGACAATAAAAAAAGGTTTTACATATGTCAGAGACTCCCACTCAAATAGCCTTGCTTGGAAGTACCGGCTCGATTGGGTGCAACACCCTCGAGGTGGTCCGTCATTTAGCTGGAAGATTTCAGGTGGTGGCTTTAGCTGCGCGCTCTCAGATCGACCTCCTTGAGCAGCAAGCCAAAGAGTTCAAGCCTCAGTTGATTGCCGTCTATGAAGAATCTGCTGCACAAGAGCTTCAAAAACGCCTTCCCGATTTACGGATTGTTGCGGGAATGGAAGGTCTTTTAGAAGCTGCGTCCCTTTCTTGCGCAGATACAGTTGTCTCAGCGATGACGGGCACAATTGGCATTTTGCCCACTGTCGCTGCGATCCGGGCTCGAAAACAAATCGCCCTTGCCAATAAGGAAGTGCTAGTTTCTGCAGGTAAATATGTCATGAAACTAGCACAAGAGATGGGAGTGAAGGTTCTTCCCATCGATAGCGAACATAGCGCGCTTTTTCAGTGTTTAAACCATGAGAAACTAGCGTCTGTGCGCCGCTTAATGGTGACTGCCTCAGGCGGCCCCTTTTTAAATCGTTCCATAGAGGATTTTGCCTCAATTACTCCTGAAATGGCTCTTAATCATCCGAATTGGAAGATGGGGCCTAAGGTCACTGTCGATAGTTCGAATTTAATGAATAAGGGACTTGAGGTGATTGAAGCGCATTTTCTTTTCGATATTCCCGTTGAGCAGATTGAAGTTGTGATCCATCCGCAGAGTGTCGTGCATAGCATGGTCGAATATGTCGACGGATCGATTTTGGCGCAGATGTCAGAGCCTCACATGCTTTTCCCAATCCAATATGCGCTCACCTATCCCGAGCGGTTGCCCGGTATTTTAAAACCCTTTGATGTGAAGCGCTTTTCGAAATTGGAATTTTTTGAGCCGGATACGAAACGGTTTCCTTGTTTAGCGTTAGCTTTTGAAGCCTTGCACCAAGGGGGAACGGCTCCTTGTTTTCTCAATGCAGCGAATGAAGTGCTCGTGCATCGTTTTTTGAAAGGACAGATCGCCTGGACAGAGATTTCCCGCAAATTAGAGACTCTTATGTTGGCACATGCTGTCGAACAAGAGTTGGACTTAAATAAAATTCTCGCAACCGATACACTCGCACGCGAGAGTGCATTACACATATAGAGGGTGCTTAATTTTATGATTCAAAGCCTTATTCATTTGCTTCTTGCCTTGATTGGACTTGGAGTATTGATTTTCATTCACGAGCTCGGACACTACTGGGTGGCACGTCGCAAGGGGATGAAAGTCGAAGCCTTTTCGATTGGATTTGGCAAGCCTCTTTATGTTTGGGAGCATCAAGGCGTCAAGTGGCAATTCTGCATGCTTCCCTTCGGTGGATATGTGCGTATTGCCGGGATGGAAAAGCAAGGAAGTGTCGATCCCCATGATGTTCCCGACGGGTACTTTGGGAAATCACCTTGGGCCCGTATCCAGGTTGCACTCGCGGGCCCAATTGTGAATATGCTCTTTGCATTTTTCATCTTTTGCCTTTTATGGGTGATGGGAGGACGGATGAAATCGTTTTCCGAATACACGCATAAGATCGGTTGGACAGAACCCTCCTCTGAAATCTACTCTGCAGGCGTGCGTCCTGGCGATGAAATTGAAAAACTCAACGGCGCATCCTTTCAGGGATTTAATAGTTTTCTCTATGCAGCAATCTTTGATAAACAAGATCCTGCGATCTTAGGAACAAAGATCGATTATTTTACGGACAAAACAGATCCCTTTTCCTTTACATTTCATGAAACGGGATTGACAGGTGTCTCTCGCGCGTATGCGATACGCGAAGAGTTGCAGCCCGCTCAATATCTCATCTACTATTCAAGAAATGCTGATGGTTCAAATAATGGCTTGCTCGCAGGTGCCCCGATGAAGTTAAGCGGTGTGCAAGACGGGGACCGCCTTGTTTGGGCAGATGGCGAGCTTATTTTTTCTAGAGCTCAATTGATCACCACCATCAATGAATCAAAGGCGCTATTAACCATCCGAAGGGGCGATCAGATTTTTCTTGTTCGCGTGCCGCGCCTTAAAATTTCCGATTTGCGTTTTAACGCAGCCTCTCAAGCGGAGCTCAGCGATTGGCAGCATGCTGCAGCGCTCAATGGAAAAATGGCAACGCTCTTTTTTATCCCGTACAATTTGACCGCAGACTGTGAAGTGGAAGCACCTGTTTCTTATTTGAACGATGAGGCAACAGAGCAGCTGCCGACATCTGCCGAACGTTCCCATCTTGAAATGGCATTGCAAGCAGGGGATAAGATTCTTGCTGTCGATGGTGTTTCTGTAAGTAGCGCCTCAGAACTTCTGACCCATTTGCAAGAGCGCAAAATTCAGATGATTGTCCGCAATGAAGGCAAACTTCCCGTCATTTCATGGAAAGTAGCCGATGGCTCCTATTTTTCTGATATGGATTGGAAAGGGTTGCAGCAAATGATTGCATCCATTGGAACAGAGCATCCCCTCTCTCAGCAGGGATCGCTCCGGATGCTCAATCCCGTCTCTCCAAAGCCATTTAAAGACTTTCCTTTTGAAGAGAAAACACGCGCTAAGCTCAATGCTGATTACAAAGCGCAAAA
The DNA here is from genome assembly GCA_019752555.1 of Rhabdochlamydiaceae bacterium. Classification (GTDB taxonomy): domain Bacteria; phylum Chlamydiota; class Chlamydiia; order Chlamydiales; family Rhabdochlamydiaceae; genus JAGVMG01. The sequence continues at coordinate 109,122 of JAIELY010000004.1, read as the reverse complement.
GCTTGCCATCGATGCGATTGAAGATCCACAAGAGCGCGCTCAGAAATTACAACAGTTGAACGAACAGCAAAACCGTCTCATGGTCGGGATCTCCTTTCAAGATCGGCTTGTGCGCTACAACCCCTCGCCGATTGCTCAGTTTATCGGAGTCTTCCATGAAGTGCGCAAAACTCTATTCGCTCTGTTTTCTGGCGCCATGAGCCCGAAATCGCTCGCAGGACCTGTAGGGATCGTTCAAGTGATGCATTACACTTGGATGGTAGGGGTTAAAGAAGCTCTTTATTGGCTGGGCTTTGTCAGCCTTAACCTCGGCATTGTCAACTTGCTTCCTATTCCCGTTCTCGATGGAGGCCACATCTGTTTTTCTCTTTATGAGTGGATGACGAAAAAACGGATCTCACCAAAAGCAATGGAGCGGATGCTGCTGCCTTTTGTGATTTTGATCATCGGGCTTTTCATTTACATGACCTATCACGACTTGATGCGGCTGCTTGGGATCAGTGTGTAGGAATGATTTAGTAACATATCCCAAAGAAAAAGACATGTGCAATTTATAGCGAAGCCGTTTCAAGAACTGGTTTCGCTATAAAGCGGTGGAAAATATTTTCCATGCTTGCTACCATTTCTTTTTTATTATCTGTTTTCGGAAATCATATGAGCATCGCTCCATCGACAAATTATAGTGATTATATCGTCTATGTGGATGAAAGCGGAGATCATAGCTTGACCTCAATTGATGAGCAGTATCCAGTATTTGTTCTATCTTTCTGTGTGTTCGAAAAAACCTATTATGCGCATAGAGTAACCGCTGCTTTGCGAATGCTGAAATTTACCACATTTGGACATGACATGGTGATCTTGCATGAACAGGACATACGGAAGAAAATCGGATCTTTCCATTTAATGAATAAAGAAAGGAGAGAGGTCTTTTTTGAGAATCTTAATGCTTTGATAGCTCAGGCAGAGTTCACTCTTTTTACCACAGTAATCGATAAATATAAGATTAAAAAAGAACATTCGAAAGACACTCACGTTTATCACTTGGCTATGGAGCTCGGGCTAGAAAAATTGTATCATTTTCTTCAATCACGAGATCAAGACAGTCGGCTTACTCATGTCATTTGTGAAGCTCGAGGCCGTGTTGAGGACCGAGCTCTGGCTTTCGAATTTCACGAGATCTGTTCTGGGCAAAATTCTCTGAAAAAACCTCTTCCATTTGAGCTGATTATTTCCGATAAAAAAACGAATTCTGAAGGCTTACAATTTGCTGATTTAGCTGCGAGGCCGGTGGGTCTATCGGTCGTTCGTCCCAGTCAGTTGAATAGAGCCTTTCAAATCCTCCAGAAGAAATTTTACAGGAATAGCGAAGGCAAGGAATCCGGACATGGTTTTTATGTGTATCCGCTAAAAAGCGAAAAGCCCCAAGGTAGTCCTTGAGGCTAGACGCCGGCCAGGTAGTCCCAACCCACTTATGCCTTGATTTTAAGAAATGCTGCTGTTTTTTTGCACCCGTTTTTTGAACTGGTGGGAGCATACACGAATCAATTTGTTCAGTTGATTCCATTGCGCAGGTCATTGTACCATAAGCATGCCAGCGATCGCACTTTCTGGTTCGAGCTTTAGATTAAGAAGATAATAACAGGATAATTAAGATGGATCGGATAAAAACAGAGATTTCTTTTATCCTGTTCATCCTATCATCTTTTTATTGGCCTCTCTTTTTTATCTCCCCAATCCCATGCCATGCCGACTGGGCAGAGCGCACATTAGAATCGATGACGTTAAAGGAAAAAGTCGGGCAGCTGTTCTTAGTTCCCGCATGCCAGCTGCGGGATGCGGATCACCTCGAAGATCTGTATCGGATGATAGACACCTATCATATTGGCGGAATTCTTTTAAAACAGGGGACCATCGACGGACAAGTTAAACTCATCGAAATTTTACAAGAACGCTCATCTCTTCCACTTTTATGCGTCCAAGACGCCGAGTGGGGACTTTCCATGCGCCTTACGGATGCTATTCGATTCCCAAAAAATTTGACTCTTGGGGCAATTGACGATCCCCACTTAATTTATGCACTTGGAAAAGAGATTGGCAGGCAGTGCCGCAATGCAGGTGTTCACTTGAATTGCTCTCCAGTTGCGGATGTCAATTCCAATCCGCACAATCAGATCATCCATATGCGTTCTTTTAGCGATGATCCCAAGCGTGTCGCTCTTTATGCCACACAGATGATGCTCGGGATCCAATCCGAGGGGGTGATTGCTTGTGGCAAACATTTTCCTGGCCATGGCGACACTTCTGTCGATTCTCATGACGATCTGCCCGCTGTTCTCCACGACCGCAGAAGACTCGAAGAGGTGGAATGGGTCCCCTTTCAATCTCTCATCCATAATGGGGTCGGAGCTCTCATGTCCGCGCATCTTTTTGTTCCAGAGCTTGAGCCTTGTTCTCGAGTGCCTGCAACATTTTCCCGTTCTGTCCTTGGCTATGCAAAACGCATGGGCTTTGAAGGTCTTTGCATTACAGATGCGCTTAATATGAAAGCGGTGGCTCGTTATTTTTCTCCCGAGCAGGCAGCTCTTCTTGCTCATTTTGCGGGTAACGATTTACTTCTTTACGGCGATCATATCGCTCCTAGTATCGATGAGATTCTGCGCGTTCAAGTTCCAGCTGCGATTGAAGCCCTCATTGCGCATTATTCCGAAGCGGGGGCTCTTTTAGCTCGACTAGATGCTCATGTTTTAAAGATCTTGAAAGCGAAACAGGAGGTCTGTTTTCCTCGTCGGATCGGTTGTATTCGGTATGCAAATCAAGAAGAGATGACAAGAGACCTTAAGCGCAAGCTCTATGAGGCTGCCCTCACTGAGGTGCATGCAGCACCAGGACTTCTTCCCCTTCAAACAGCAGAGAAGCTCGCCGTTGTGAGCATAGGTTACATGCAGCCTTTTATCGATGAGCTCTCGAAAGACTACATCGTGGATACAGTGGATCTAGAGACCTTAGATTTTGATGGGTATTCGCATGTGATTTTAGCATTAAGCGGCATCTACCCTTGGGAAAAGCATTTAGAAGAATTAGAAGCGCTTAAAGCAATTAAAAAAAAGCATCCTCGAGTGATTGCTGTGGTGTTCGATTCTCCGTATTGTGCGCAAGAGCTTGCATTCTCTGATGCGCTCATCTTAGCTTATGAAGATGATCTCGACGCGCAATCTGCAGCAGCTCAAGTGCTACAGGGGAAGTTGCCGCCTTTGGGGCGGCTTCCTATTATCTTGCGTTAACAGATCGCGCAGGTTCGCGTTGTTGGCGTTTGGGGAGGTGTGGCTTTGCGGACTGGTACCGGAGGTGCGGCTTGAGGTGTTTTGATTTCTGGCGGACATAAAACAGATGTGAACAAAAGTTGAACTAGTGTCTCGGCGCGTCTTTGTTGGTTATATGCGTTTCTATCTAGGATTTCTTGGGTTTCAGAAGGAAGATCGAGAGGAAACATCACCTCCGTTAAAGAGGTGCTAGTCGTTAACATTTGATTGGCTTGCTCAAATGCGAGCCCCCATGCTGCAATTGTCTCGGCAGATGCTGTCATTGACATCCCGAAATTAAATAGGTCAAGCTGAGTGAGCGTATCTTGCCTTACTGCGTTTTGGATAAATCTAAGAAAGGTGTCTGTAGTGAAACAGGGCACCATAAAGCCAACCTCTTGTGGATCGGGTAATAATGTCGTCTGCAATTTCAGCTCTTTGAGTGTTGAATTTGTCTCTAAGGCATTGGCAATGTGTCTTGCAGCTGTGTTATCGATCAAGATGCTTGAGCCTAGATGTAGGCGAATTAAGCGTGTATTTTCTGCTAAGACCCTTCCAAGATCCTGAGCTGTTTTTTCCTCGATCTGCTCGATTCGATCAAGGGAAACAGAGGTCAACGATGTGTTGTGTCTAAAAAGATCTGCGAGGTTAGATAGCATTGCTTGAGGTAAACGAGAGCTAAGACTAAATCCGTAAAGATGGTCTGTTATATCAAGCTGTGATAAGTAAGGAGCGGCTTTGAGAGCTGAGAGCCACTTGGGAAATGCAGATTTAGGAATCCCAATGCGACCCTTCAAAATAAGAGCATTTAACTCGGATCCTGCGATCTTAGGTAAGATGTGCATTAGAGTTGTTTTGCCGCAATCGCTAAATGTAAGTGTTTCAATGTTGCGCAATAACAGGCTAAGCGGGAGTGCAGTGAGAATTTGAGCGAGATGCTTTGTTTTGCACTCCTCTAAATGCTCAATGAGAATTGCTTTTAATGAGGGTGAGGCTAACAATTGATAGGTAATGGCTTCTAAATGTTTGGGACTCAAATGTTTAGCCAAATCAGCTGCATCGCATCTTATCTCATCTTTTGTGTATTGAGATTCGAATGCTTGCTTGACCTCAGGGGAGAACGCCTGAAATTTCAAATATTTGTGATACACCTTGAGAACAGCGGTTGCTTCCTTGTAAAAAGATTTATCTATTTTCTTTAATAGATATGCTGAGTCGAGTTCCATTTTTAACTCGGAGCGTCTCTCTCTTAGCTTAGGGATCGCTATTGCCTCGATGATGGAACCTGCCTTTAACAGATCATTTTCAAAGGCTCCAAATTGGCGATTCCAAGAGGAAAACCACTCATTATCCGCTGTCGGTGAATGCCAAGATCCACCCATATTTTCTCTAATTAAAGAACTGCTTGATGCCATGATTAATTCCTTTTTATTATTAAGCTTGGTGTTATTTGTTTTTATTAATAATTAATTTTATCATCTATTAGAATTTAAATGAATGGTTTTTTTTGTGATTTATTGTATGCCTATTTTTTAAACATCAATTAATAAATTTAATTAGTGAGGGGCGTTTGAGAACGGGTGGTTTTGCATCTTCTATACCTAATAAAGTTCAAGATGTAAGAGAGATGTTTTTACCACCCGCGAATAAGGTTCGCTAGAGCCCACAGAGTTCACTGAGGAGGAGTGTTGGAGAGCGGGCTTAAGGGTCCAGTGCACTAACATAGGTTTGCTGGGTTTAATTGAGATCTACTGCCGAGGATTCTTCCCTTGGAGGCTCCATTTGTTTTGGGAAAAGGTGATCTAATGTCACTTGCAGCAAAGTGAGACGATTCATGAAAGCGTTATGGCGGTTTTTTTTGAGCAGTTTCTCACCTTTTTCAGAAAGCGGCGCTGGCAAGTGCAGTTCTCTAAGAGATGTACACTCATTTAAGCTCTCGTCCGTATCGTCAATGATCGTTCTCCATGCAGAGACATCTCGTTGTTTGCATTCCTCAACAGTAAGACTTAGGAGCGTATTGTGTTTTTTTACAGCGCTGAGCAGTTGTGGATAGGTTGTTCTATCAAATGATGTTGCATTAATGGATAGGTGTAAGGATTTTAACGAGGTATTATTTTCTAGGACATCTGAAAAGAGAGCTCCTGCATTTCGTACAAAGGCGTTTCTAGCTTCGGGATTCATGCAGCAATACCAATCAAAAAATAATGAAAAATGAGTTATTGTCTGATTTGTTTTTAGTGCAAGGGCAATTTGTCTGACATTTTCGTCGCTTGGACTGATGTTTTTAATTTCGAATACTTTTAAAGTCTTTGTTTTTTTAAACAGTTCTGCGAATTTATTTATGTCATCATAATCCATATGTCGTTTTTGTAGGCTGATGAGCTCTATTTTTAAAATCAGTACTTCTAGATGGTTGGAATTTTGTAAAGATTCTAGGAATAAATGAATATTAGCAGGTGAGAAAATAGTATCTTCAAAATGAATCGATGTTAACTTAGGGATGATGTTTTTAAAAAAGAATTTTTCAATGTCGGGTGAAAGCTTTACAAACTTGAAATGAAGAGATGTTAATTGTTCATGAATCCAAAGTGCTTCTGTTAATTTTCTGCTCCGAATCTTAAGGGGTTTCAAGATGTGCGGCCCATTTAATTTAAGTTCTTTGAGAGATTTCAATAGTACGATTGACTGGATGAGTAGTGCTTTCGAGCTTAACAATTTATTGTTGCAACTCGGATTTCTTGATTTAGGATGAATTTTTAATTTTAACGGGACTCCTAGATGCACATCGAGATCCTCTACTAAGTCAGGGGATCTGGTTTCGTGTGTATGGTTAAATGCCTGCAGAATGAGCATGCTCAATTCTTGTTGTTCATCTTGAGGAAGCATTCTGATTTTCATTTCTCGATGAAACAACTTTAGCTCGCAAGACCTCCTTTGATATCCGGTTTTCCTTTGCTTAAGTTCAATAAGAGTCGAGCTGTCTAGCAAGGGAGAGCGTTTTGCTTGACTGGTTTGATAGCGTATCTTTTTTAAAACTGATTTTAATCTAGAATGTAGATCAAGGTATTGGCTATGCCCTTCCTCTGTATCGACAGAAGGAGGAGAAGATTTAAGCGCTGCAAACTGAGCATCGAATTCTGAAAAACAATCGCAGGGGGAAGAAGTTGCAGATGTGACTGACATAATCTAGTCTCGTGGTTGATTAAAGCTTTAAGATTTAAATAACTGTTCTTTATCGGCGCGTGAGACTTTATCATCTCAATTTGATTAAGTATACACTGCGTTCGCTTCAACCTTGGAGGGATTTCTGGGAAGCAGCACTGGGACTGTTTCAGTGAAAATGAAAAACCCACTGAGAGACTCAGTGGGTTAAAAAGGATGCATGATCTTGCAGATATGGATTAATCTGAATCTGAAGAGCTGGACTCTGAAGAGCTCGAATCAGAAGACGATGAAGAGATCTCTCGCATTCTTCCTGTTCTCAAAGCGGGGGGCTCTCGCTCGTCATCTGTGCTTGATTCAGATGTTGGAATGGAATCATCCGAAGAGTCTAAATGATCTTGAGGTTGATTCGCAGAAGGTTTTAAGCTTTCGAATAAGTGAAGGAAGTCATTTAGTACGTCTGACATGACAGTATTGGCCTTTTCTTCTTTTGATTGGCTTGTTGACTCTAAGTCTGACGAAGAAGAGCTGGTTTGGGAGGAGGATGAATGTCTTCTTCCAAAATGTTTCCTTTCTACCACTAGTCTAGGCGTCATTGGCTGAGGTGGATTTAAGTAGAGCTCGTCTTCTGTTGAAGAGGCGCTTGAATCTGACGAAGAAGCGCTTGAAGACTCTGAATCTGATGAGGAGTCTAAATCAATGTTTGGAGTCGGATATAGATCGATTTGAAGTAAAATGTGGAGTAGAGTTTCGAGGCGTTTCTCAAGGTTGTGTTTATTTCTCGCTAGATGTTCTTTACTGTTACGTGTAAGAGAAACAGGCAAACGCAGGTCTATAAGAGAAGAGCAATCCTTGAGGGTGCGTTCTGCATTTGTAACTGCCTTTTTCCAATCTTTATGTTTTGCTCCGAAGCCGGATTCAGATATTAATTCAAGCTGTGTTAGAGTGTTATGTCTTAGAAGGCTTGCGAGCAACGCAGGATAAGTGGCTGGCTGGAATCGTTTTTTGTTTTTGAGTGTTAGTGATGTTAATGTGGAATTGCGCCATAAGACATCTGAAAACAGCATTTGTGCAAGGGCGCCGAACTTTTTGTCCTTAAAGGTTAAAGAGAATCGAGTGATGCTCTTATTGTTCTTGAGGGCTTCTGCAAATTGTTTTCCATTGTCTACATTAGCTTTAACGCCACTAATCTCAAGCAGTGAAAGTTTTTCGGTGGTTTTAACGAATTCTGCAATCAGGTTTAGATCTTCTGGCGGGAAGCCGTCAGGTAGCTTTAATGTAAGTCGTTGTAACTCGCGGGAATTTGTTATTGATTTAAGGAATAGCTCTCTATCGTGCGGCGCAAGAGTTCTGCCGTTTAACCAAGTAAATGAATTTAGCTTGAGTTCAATTATTTTAAATAGCGTTGGTTGTAATTCGGGTGCGACTTTGACATTTATTAAATGTAGCTCAGTTAATAGTTCTTGGCCTAACATCTGGGCCATCAGTTTCGGGCAGTGGAGTGTCTCTGACTGTCCGTATCCGCTCGATTTCAGAGTAAGATTTCCTAATGAGGGGCATAGTAAAAAAGCTAATGTTAATGCTTGTTCTGTGGTAAAGTTTTGCTTCATCCTGTTGAATTTGCTGAGCTTGACGCTGAGACTTTTTACAGATTCGGGAGCAATCTCTAAGTCTGGATGCTTGAATTGGGTTAGAATTGTCTGTAATATTTGTTTTTGATGAAAGGGAGGGTAAGCTTTCACTTTCATCTTGTAATGAAACATCTTTAGCATGACCATTCTTTGGGTACATGCGATTGTATCTTTTAGATGGTCCTTTGCTTGGACTTCAAGTTCTTCTTTTGTCATGGAGCCAAGAGGCGAGTCGGTGGAGCCTTCGATGACTGAAATACTCGAGTTTTTCTGAGAAAGAGCTCCTAGTTTTGCGATTTCGTGTTGGAGAGCAAAATGAGTGCTAGTTAAAATTCTTTTTAGTCTTGAGTGGAGGTCCTGATAGTGTTCAAACTCCTCTAGAGTGCTGACAGAAGGAGGGTTACGAGATAAACTTTCAAACTGGGTATCGAACTCTTGCAGGCTGGGGTGAACCGGAGCAGCGCTGCTTATTGTTTGTAATGAGGATGACATAATTTAAAATCTCCTGGTTTTTTTAAATGTTGTCAAATGTTTTATCTTGTAATTTGATTTATGTCAAAATATTAATTCTTTTAATGAAAAGTGTGAGTGAATTTTTAAAATGAAAAACCCACTGAGAGACTCAGTGGGTTAAAAAGAAAAGGCGGGTTAACTTAATTCCGCTTTAGTTTTTATCGTCGTCGAGGATTTCTACTTCTGCTTCCTCGATGTCAGGCTTTGCTGCTTTAGGACCAGCTGCTGGACCCTGGGAATTGGGGGCCTGAGCGCCTGCGTTTTGCATTGCTTCGCCGATCTTTTGCATGTGGGCATTGAGATCGTCGTGCGCGGCTTTGATGAGAGTGGAGTCTTGCGACTCGAGCGCTTTTTTAACAGCATCGATTTTAGCTTGGATCGTATCGACAAGGTCTTTGGGCAGCTTGTCTTTGTACTCATCGAGAGACTTTTGTGCGCGGAAGGAAAGCGCATCGGCCTCGTTGCGTATTTCGATCTCCTCTTTGCGCTTTTTGTCTTCGTCTGCATGATCTTCTGCGTCTTTGAGCATCCGCTTGATTTCCGCTTCATTTAAGCCGGATTTAGCTTCGATCCGGATCTTTTGCTGCTTGCCTGACTGGACATCTTTTGCAGAGACGTGGAGGATCCCGTCTGCGTCGATATCGAACGCAACCTCGATTTGAGGCACTCCTCGGGGGGCCGGAGGAATGTCAGTTAAATCAAATCTGCCGATCTCTTTGTTGTCTTTGGCCATCTTGCGCTCTCCTTGGAGGACGACGATGGTGACGGCGGGCTGGTTGTCCGCTGCTGTCGAGAAGACTTGTTTTTTCTGTGTTGGGATGGTGGTGTTGCGCTCGACAAGCGGGGTGAGTACGCCGCCTAAGGTTTCGATTCCAAGGGTGAGGGGGATGACGTCGAGAAGAAGTACATCCTTCACATCGCCCACTAGAACCCCGCCTTGAATGGCAGCGCCAATTGCAACCACTTCGTCCGGGTTGACCCCTTTATGAGGCTCTCTTCCGAAGATCTCTTTTACTTTGCGCTCAACAGAGGGCATACGAGTCATTCCGCCGACTAGGATCACCTCGTCGATCTGCTCTTTGTTAAGGCTTGCGTCTTTCAACGCTTTTACGCAAGGCTCAACGCAGCGCTCGATCAGGTCATGGGCAAGCGATTCAAATTTAGCGCGCGTTAGGGTGAGGGCCAAGTGTTTTGGACCCGATGCGTCCATTGTGATGAAGGGTTGGTTGATCTCTGTTGTTTGGGTGCCAGAGAGCTCGATTTTAGCTTTTTCTGCAGCGTCGCGTAGACGTTGGAGCGCCATTTTATCTTTGCTCAAATCGATCCCATTCTCTTTTTGGAATTCGTCGAGCATCCAGTGGAGGATCACGTTATCAAAGTCATCACCGCCAAGGTGGGTGTCTCCATTCGTGGAGAGCACTTCGAAGACGCCATCGCCGATCTCGAGGATCGAGATGTCAAATGTTCCTCCGCCCAAGTCGAAAACAGCAATTTTTTTGTCGTGCTGTTTATCAAGTCCATAGGCAAGAGCTGCGGCAGTGGGCTCTGGGATAATGCGTTTAACTTCTAGTCCAGCAATCTTTCCTGCGTCTTTTGTCGACTGGCGTTGCGAATCGTTAAAGTAGGCAGGGACAGTGATCACAGCTTCTGTCACTTTTTCCCCGAGGTAGGCTTCTGCAGTCTCTTTCATTTTGATTAAGACTTGAGCTCCGACCTCTTCTGGGGTAAGCATTTTTCCATCGACGTCGAACACTACATCGCCGTTGGCATTTTGGCTTACTTTATAGGGCACTGTTTTGGTTTCTGACTGCACTTCAGAGTATTTACGTCCGATGAAACGCTTAGCTGAAAAGATGGTGCGTTCAGGGTTTGTCACGGCTTGTCGTTTTGCGGGAACGCCGACGAGACGCTCTGCGCCTTTATAGCCGACGACAGAAGGGGTTGTACGCGCTCCTTCTGCGTTTGCGATCACTTTTGGGGTGCCGCCTTCCATAATAGCGACACAGGAGTTGGTTGTCCCTAAGTCAATGCCGATGATGACGTTCTTTTTTTTCTGACTCATAGTTTATGCTCCTTAAAGGATGGTTTAATTTTAAGTGTTTTGAGGGGGTTTTGCTACTTTTACTCGAGCAGGTCGGATCGTTCGATCTGTGCTTTTGTAGCCTTTGACAAATTCTTCCAAGATTGTCCCCTCTGGGTGTGCTGTTGTTTCTTCTGTTTCAATGGCGTAGTGCAAATGGGGATCGAATGTGGCTCCCATCGCATGAAAAGATGTGATTCCGTGGTTGGATAGCACTTCGAGAAACTGATTGAGGATCATCTGAAATCCTTGAGCCCAGTTGCGCGTTTCTTCCGACATTTGCGCGGTAAATTTAAGTGCGTTTTCGAGATTGTCAATTGGCCCTAAGATCTCTTCAACAAGATTTTCGAGGGCAAAGCGGGACATCTCTTGCGCTTCTTTTTTCATCCGTTTACGCATGTTTTCAGTTTCTGCAAGCTGACGGAGGTATTTGTCTTTAGCTTCTTTGAGCTCTTCTTCGAGGAATTGGATTTTGAGCTCGAGCGGGTTTTGCGCTTGTGCTTCCTCAATTGGAGGGGTTTCTTCTTCTGTCATCATGTCTCTCCGTGGGGTTTTATCTTCGACTTATTTTCCAGCATCAAGCAATGGGCTTGTTCGATGACGTCATTTTTAAAGTCGAGGTGAGGGGGTTTGGGTTGGCGGAAGGATATTTTAAATTTGTAAATGCTTCGCGTCAAAGACTCGGAAATGAGATCTGAGGCGATTTGAAGGACGCCAAACAGATGGCGGTAGGGGATTCGGTTGGGTCCTAAAATGGCGAGCGCTCCTGCAGTAGTTTGGTGGATCTTATAAGGCACGGAGATCACAGAACAGGCGGATGCAGAAGGGGCAAAAGCGTGCAGATCCTCGCCGATCCAACAGTTAACACCGTTTGACATGGCGCTTTCGTTAAGAAGCGTGCGCAGCTGTGTGCTATTTTCAAAAAGGGAAAGGCCGTTTGCAAGAGCTGTAGCGTCATTAAAGTCGGGGTAGCTCAAGAGTTTGGAAAATCCTGTTTTATAGAGGTCCTCTGCGCTAAAATGGGAGTGGTTGACAATATGGCGCAGCATCACTTCTTTATAAAAGCGGGAGGCTAGGGCTTCTTCTTCGGGATCGAGATGGGGTTTGTCAAGGCCTGTGATCTTCCAGTTGAAGTAGGCTTCTAAGCGTTTAATCGTAAAGTTGCTCAGCTTTTTATCGGTATAAAGCACTTCGGTGTGGATTAAGCCAAAATCGGTGATGATGACCGAAAGACAGCGGTTATGATCGATCGAAATGAGTTTAATATCGAGGATAAAGTCTTGATCGAACCTGGGAGCGGAAAGAAAGACGGCGCAGTTTGTCATTTCACTGAGTGTTTCTGCTGCGTGGTGCAGATAGGTGGCAACTTCTCTACTTTCTTTGAGGAGAGTTGTTTGCAAGAGTTGCTTTTCTTTGTTGTCCACAAGGGGTTTATCCCTATGAGCTTCTGCATAATATTTATAAGCTAGAGATGTGGGGATTCTGCCGCCGGATGAGTGTTGCTGCTTTAAACAGCCCTCTTCTTCGAGTTTGGCAAAGTAGTTGCGGATTGTAGCTGAGCTCAGCGACTCGAATCCATTTTCTCTTAATGTATTGGAGCCGATCGGTTTGCCTGTTTGTAAGTAGAGCTCGATGAGTCCAAAGAGCACCTGGCGCTCGCGCTGGTCTTTGGCCGGTTTTTTGGGGGTTAAGGACTTCATAAAAGCTCTCTACTCTTAATTTTAAGCCTGATTGTAGCAAATAGAGGTAGAGAGCGCAAGAAAAATTTAGCAGTCAATCTGGTTGACTGCTGAATTTTTATTGCAAGTTGTTGATTGTGAGTTGTTTATTCTAGGATAAAATTACCGACGATTAATGGGTCTTTCGTGATAATTGGGAGCACATCGACCAAAGATGGGGTCCAGCTAAGCCCGCGGAAATAAACGACTCGGGAGGCTAGGTGGCAAGCGATGATGGCTTTTTTATGGACATCAGGAACTTCGTCTAAAATCCGCTTTAAGTAGTGATTGCGCAAAAGAGGGGGGCAATAGTTAAGGAGGCAGCGGATCAGAGGGTCTTTCGGGTCGTTGGAGAGAGTGACAGTATGTAAGTAGGCCATGAGTTGATCTTTATAGACGTTAATCCGCTCAGAGATCCACTCAGAAATTTCTGTCAGGTGTGCGCCTTGCTCGCTGTGTGTTTTAAGAAGCAGTTGCGCTTCCATCCGCGCTTTAGTTCGGATAATTTCGAGGATCTCTTCGACGATTTGCACCTTTTCTTTTAGGAATTCTTCTTCGGATAACACAAGGCTGAAGAGAACTTCAAAGGATGAGCAGATCACGCCGCCTTTGTTTGCGGAGCTGTCTTTAAAAATCAAAACTCCAAGTTTCTCAAGGGCTCTACGCGCCCAGGGGGTGAGGTAAAGGTTGGCCCCTTCGACAATGGCTTTAGAAGAGGGTTTTCCATTTTCATCGAGAAAATCTTTTAGGTTGCTTTCACTTAAGGTGCGGGGACGTCCCCCTGCAGGGATGAAGATGTCGGTGAGTGTTTCATGGACATTGTGGCGCAATAGATGGTTCATCTCATTTCCAGAAAGCCATTCTTCGACCACTTTCCCTTCTTTTTTGCGCGAGCATAAAGTTTGTTGAGCGTAGGCGGATTGTTCCCGTTTTGTGCGAGTGTCGAGTAAAAAGCCTCCCTCATTGAGTTTTTGAGGAGGATAAAATCGGATGGGTTTTCCCTCTTTAAAAAGTTCTGAGAGCTGCTCGAGATCAAGGCCGATGGGATCATAGATGGTTCCAGATCCATCGATAAGCGCGCGCAGCTGCGCTGTTTTTGGATAGAATTGGTACAGGTTGAAGATTTGATTGCCGGCGACATCCCCGTCGGGACCGCCTGTCATTTTAATCGAAAAAGGGTCTTTAGCAGGGTCAAAGCCAAGATATTTTAAGACCTCTTCCATGTACACATTAACCCCTAAAGAGGTAACCCCATATTCTTTGTGATTGATCCCAGCGCCCGGTTTACTGGAAATAAAAGCGCCGCCGGGTTTGTAGTTAAAGAGTTTGCTGTAGGCAGCGATCCATTCGATCATGTTATTGTGCATATTTTCGTCGGGCCCCAAATAAATATATTCAGGCTTTTTGTAATAGTCGACAATATGCTTAGCGCGTAATTTTCCATCGGGATCGCAGTTGACGAGGGTGACAAAGCTTTCGATGAAGGAGCGTTGAGTTTGATGGAGGTATTCGAGTTTTTGTTCGGTGTGGAAGGCTTTGATTTTTTGTGCGATCTCCTCTGTTGCCGCACCTGTTTCTTCGAGTTCTTTTTGCAAAATCTCTTCTTCGGAATAAAGTCTTCCATAGGGCTCTAAAAAGATCACCCCTTTGGCCCCTCCTTCAGGAATGTCCTTATTCTTTTTATTCTGCGTATAAGCTAAGTTGTAAGCCTCGGAAAAAACGTTGTTTCTCTCTGCAATCATCTGCTCGATTCTCTCTGGCAGCACAGTGCGCAGCCCCCCGCGCGACAAGTCGCGGAAGCGGATATGAAAGCCGAGGTAGCACATCCCTTTCATAAAGAAAATGGCGTAAGGCAGTTCGGGGAATTTTTCTTTCCGGTCATAAGGGACATGATCGAGATAATGGGGATCCAAACGGAAGCTAAAGGCGGTTTTATTATTGCGGTAGAAATTCGTTTTAAGAGTGTGCTCGACGAAGTTCATCGCTTGTCTGAGAATGTTTTTTCGCCTTGTATCGTTGATCTCATTTCCAGTGTCTAGGTGCTCGACGAGGTTTAAGAAGTGGTCTTTTGCTTTATGAAATTCACTTTCGTTTGGATGATCAGGGTTAAATTTAGCTTCAAACGCTTTTGCTAAATGCACGATAAGCTCAGGGTGGCGGCAGATCCCTTCTTCTACGTGGTTAAGCGAGTACATGTTTAAATCTGCATGCACTAGGACTTGGTGGACAAAGTAAACGATGCTTTTAATTAAATTTCCCAAATTGCCGCTTAAGAGCTTGGTGTCGACAAATACCTCTTCAACAAGTTCCATCCCTTGAAAATATTTCAAGGTGACAAGTTCTTTAAGGAAGTCGTTGATGTCAGCCTCTTCCCATGCAGCGCCCCCTTTGCTTCCGTGGATGCCAATCGACATAATTAAAATGTTTTGCCTGCTATAGGGATCTAAGTAGGTCGCATTCACTTTTTTCATGGTAAGACCATGACGGTGGATCACCTTAGCTAAGCGATAGAGGAAATTATATTTTTGTACGTTGCGCCAGGCTAACACGATTTGCATCGAAGGGGTTTCTTTTTTTTCCTTCCAATCTTCGTTGTAGCGCACCTCGTACTGGCAATTATCCCGTGTTTTAGCGCGGAAGAACATGTCGAGTGCAAGTACGAGACGGTCTTTAGTGAGTGAGCGGACAAATTTTGAACCAAGCTGCGCTAATAGTTTTTGAAAGCCGCTTTCTGTGACTTCTGGGTTGCGCTCTTTTAATGCTGCGATGATTTCTTTTTCTTTTTCAGGGGCAGCTGCGGGCGTTGTCGGGATTTCACTGAAATCAGCAAGAGTGATCACCGCAATGCGCAGATGCGTTTTGATTTCAGAAAAGGGAGGGGGGGCATTCGAGACAAACGCTCGGTAATTTTTGATTCCGTAGCTTTGCCATTGCTTAAGGATGCGCAAATCGGCATCCGGACTGTCTAAGCATAGAGTGAAGCTAGTTGTTTTCGAATGGATTAATGTGAAGTAGTCGTTAAAATCAAATCCCATCAGACTGTGAACGATGAGGCGGATGCTCTCTTTATCCACTTCTTCGAAGAAACTTCCCGGCATGTGCTGTTCGATCCAAAGATAAAATGCCTCGAACTTTTTGCTCTCTTCGTTGATGGCAGCCTGTAGTTGTTCTTTGCTAAGTCTAGGTGCGGGGCGGGGTGTGCTCATGCGGGTCGACTCCTAGGATAAGGTATAATCCTTCAGTACACCTGAATATATAAAATAATTCAATAGACCTCTTATATTTTTGAGCGTAGAAGACGCAGGCTGTTTAAGCCGACTAAGACTGTCCCTCCTTCATGAAGGATGACAGCAACCCATAAAGGAACCCAGCCAAGAAGTGCAGGTGTGGTCGCAAAGAGAATAACCCCGAGCGCTAGACTGATATTTTGTTTCACAACGCGCAGCGTTTGATGGGATTTTTGTATTAGCCAGCTGAGTAAAAACAGATCGTCGTTTAAGAAAACGACATCGGAGGCTTCCACCGCAGTGGCACTGCCGATTTTTCCCATCGAAATCCCAACGGTAGCCCGTGCAAGAGCGGGGGCGTCATTGATCCCGTCTCCTACCATCATGAGGCCTGCTTGTTCTGCAAATTCAGTGACTTTGCGTAGTTTATCCTCGGGGCGCAAGTTGGCATGCACTTCCTCTATGCCAACTTGTGCAGCAACGGCAGCTGCGATGTCGGCATGATCTCCTGTGAGCATGATGGGTTTGATCTGATCTTTAGTTTTTAGTGTTTTGATAAGCTCTACGGATTGCGGGCGCAGTGTATCTAAGAAATGAAAGACGAAAAGAGTGGATCCAACAAGAAGGATTGTATTGAGGTGACCCGATTTTGTAAGCGTTGGCAAGAGGGATTTCCAGCGAGGCTGGTCTTCTTCTGGGATGTTTTGACCAATAAATACCGCATGTCCGATAAAAACAGGAATTTCTTGGGCCTGCAAGCGTACTTTACCTTGAAGACCATACCCTGCAACAGAGACAAACTCTAATAGTTCAGCCGGATTTACTCTCTGTTGCTCTGCATGGCGGCTGATCGCGCTTGCTATCGGATGTACCGCGTTGCGTTCTAAGGCATAAGCAATACAGAGAGCCTCTTTTGATGAGCATACAGGCTCTTTTGTCAGTGTCTCGATGGCAACGCAGCGCAGCTCTCCTGTTGTGAGCGTTCCTGTTTTGTCAAAGGCAATCGACCTGCAGCTAGCGAGCGCATCTAAAATAATGCCTCCTTTTAAAATGATCCCTTTTTTTGCGCAGGAACTAATCGCGCTTAAATAAGCGGTTGGCGTTGCAATGATGAGCGCGCAAGGAGAGGCAGCAATTAAAAACGCAAGAGCTCGATAGATCCCTCCTTCGGGGCCAAAATACGGAAGGGGAAAAAACAGGGGAATCGAGAGTGCAAAAAGAAAGAACAGACCGATGATGCTCATCGCGTACCAAGAGCTAAAGCGATCGAGGAAACGCTGAAGACGGGGTTTAGCCTCTTGGGCTTGAGTAATGAGGTGGATGATCCGGCTTAATGTCGAGTCAGCGCTTGTCCTTGTGACGCGGATTGTAAGTGTCCCATCGAAATTACGCGCTCCTGCAGGAACATCATCTCCCGCTTTTTTCGCAATTGGTTCTGCCTCTCCTGTAAGATGGAATAAGTTCACAAACGAGCTCCCTTCTACGACAATCCCATCTAGGGGAACGACCTCTCCCGCTTTGATGAGGCATAAACTGCCGATTGAAATCTCTTTGACAGACTTTTCGTAGAGAGTGCCATTATCACTTACCACAAAAGCCATTCTAGGAGAGAGCTGATTGAGATGGCTTAAGGTCCCTTTTGTTTTTTCGGCGACCATGTTTTCCATCGCGCCTGAAAATTCGAATAAGACAAGAAGAAGAGCTCCTTCCATGCCACTGCCGATGATCACAGAAAGAAGCGCAGCGAGGGTCATCAAGACATCGATATTAATTTCAAAATTGCGGATGTCCTCGATGGCTCCTAAAAGAGCTGGCGTTCCTGAAAGAAAATAGACAACGAGGAGAAGAAAAGAAGAGAGGGGAGAGATCCAAAAGGAGGTGATAAACGCAAAAAGAAGAAAACAAGCTGAAAGAAGAGCAATTTTAAGGCTTAAATTTTTGCCCCATTTTCGAGAAGAGGGTGTAAGAAATGGGCTGATACTCTCTTCTCTTCCCGATGCAAAAAACTCATCGAAGATGTATGGCGTAGAATGGGACATATCAACCATCGATGATCAGTTGTCCTATAAAGTATACAGCTCCAGAAGCTAACAGCGCAAGGGCTAGGTTCCAAACGATTGCATAAAGAGGGCGGTTGCGTTCTAACTTAGCAGCTAGAGCTGTTGCAAAGATCAGCAAACAACCCGCCATTAAGGGGATCCCAAACATTGGGCTAACAAAATAGGCGCCGAGCAGAAGCGAGGCGCTGCAGAATGTGCCAAGAGCAGCTCCAGAAGCTTGTTTTAAAGGGTGCTCATACGCCTCGAGAGTAAGTCCTAATTCCTCTTCGAGCATCACAGTCAGTAGTCGGTTGTCATCAGCCATCAAGACGTCGATCACTTCCTCTAGGAGTTTTCCTTGCAGCCCCTTAGCTCGATAGAGCTCGGTGAGCTCCTCTCTTTCTTGTTGCCGATGGTGTTCAATTTCCCATCGTTCTTCTTCGATGACCCGGTGAAGTCGTTCCATGCGCGCCCAGCCGAGAAGAGCGCTTCTACCTGTTTTCCAAATCAGCCATCCGCAAGAAAAGAGAACGAGAATGACAAGCGTTTTGGGCTCTTTAAAAAAGTGGGCAGAGATCGCAAAGACAATCAGTAGAGCAAGCGTTGTTTCTTTGGTCGCATCGGCAGCTGCTGCATGATGCCCTGGCATCTCTGTTCCATGGATTTCTGCAGAGGCCATAGCGCCTCGCGCCCTTGCTTCTTTCAAATGGTCGACCACAGTTTTTCCTTCAAAATGGTCATAAGGAGGTGTCGTCATCGGTTAATACTCCTTCACGAGATGAGAGAGAAGGCGGCACATGTCCATGTGATCTTGGCAAGCCATGACTTCTCGTATCGAATGCATCGAAAGCTGAGGAGTTCCAATATCAACTGTAGTAATCCCCGTCGACTCTGCAATGATCGGTCCAACAGTGCTTCCGCAGGCAAGATCTGAGCGGGTAACAAACGATTGATAAGGCAGGTTCAGCTGTTTGCAGGCGAGGATAATGGCAGCTGCAGAGTAGGCGTTTGTTCCATACTTTTGATTTGCATTGTGCTTGATCACAATCCCTTTTCCCAAAAGCGGCGCGTGCTGAAGATCATGTTTATCGGGATAATTGGGATTCAATGCATGCGCCATGTCGATCGAAACACATAGCGAGCGGTTTTTGAGAATAAGCTGTTCTTCTACATTAAGATGCAGTGCATGGCAGATCCGCGTCAGTGTCTCATTTAAAAATGGCGAGGCGGCGCCCTCTTTGGAGTGGGACCCGATTTCTTCATGATCATAAAAGAATGCCATCTGCAACGTATTTTGGGAGGAGCTCTGTTGCATGGCTAATGCTGTTGCTGCAGCATGCGCGCTTGCGAGGTTGTCAAGGCGATAGGAAGAGATCATTTCATTTTCTGATCCGACAAACCGCGCTTGCTCAACGGGAACACAAAAGAGTTCAAAAGAGATGAGAGAGTTAAATACGAGGTGGCGTCTTAGAAGGGTTTCCAAAGAAAAGCGGACATCGGTAGAGGCATCGGACAGTCCAATCACAGGACAGAGATGATCCTGTTTATTTAAAATCAGTCCCTTTTCATTCACTTCCCGATCCAGATGGATGGCAAGCTGCGGAATAAACAAGAGGGCATCATCGATGAAGACAAGTTTTTCTTCGATCCTATCTTGGGTGTTGAGGACCACAACTTTTCCTGCAAGGGACAAGTCGCGGTTGAGCCATGAAGAGAGAAGAGGCGCGCCATAGGTTTCCACTCCTAAGAGGTGCATGTTCTCTTTTTGGAAGGCAGGCTCTGGTTTAAGCTTAAGGCTCGGGCTGTCGGTGTGCGATGCCAACAAAATCGCTTGAAGAGGCTTTTCTTCTGGAAGAGAGAAGGCGCACAGTGTGCCCCCGCGCGCAACAAAGTAGCGTTTCCCTACCTCCAGATCCCATTTTTCCCCTTCCTTCAGCGGGATAAAGTCGCGGATTGCAAACCGGTTGCCCAATTGTACAACCGCATGCCAAGAGGTAGGAGACTCATCCAAAAACGCCTTGAAATCGGAGAGAATGTGCGCCATAAAGCCTCATGTCACAAGTGGTTTAATCTCTTTCATGCCATTCAAATATTTATGTAATACCACAGGAAGGGTCACAGAGCCATCTTCATTTTGATTATTTTCTAAAAGAGCTACCATTAACCGCGATGTTGCAAGTCCTGAGCCGTTAAGTGTATGGACAAGCTCTGGCTTTTCCTCCTTGTGTCGGAAGCGGATCTGCGATCTGCGCGCTTGGAAATCGGTGCAATGAGAAACGGATGAGACTTCATAATACCGGTTTTGACCCGGAAGCCACACTTCGATATCCACTGTTTTTGCTGCTGCAAAAGACATATCTCCTGTGACAAGAAGCATGTTCCGGTAGTGAATGTTGAGGCCTTGCAAAATCTGTTCAGCGCTTGCCATCATTTCATCGAAGATCTGATCGCTTTGATCGGGCGTTGCAAAACAAAACATTTCGACTTTATTGAATTGGTGCATGCGGATCAAGCCGCGCTCTTGAGAGCCTGCAGCTCCAGCTTCTCTTCTAAAACAAGGGGTATAGGCGATATATTTGTGCGGCAGATCCTCTTGTTTTAAAATTTCGTCATAATACAGAGCATTGAGTGCCACTTCAGAGGTGGGGATCAGATAAAGCTGGTAATCTTCGTCGTGGATTTTAAACAGCTGCTTTTCAAATTTAGGCAGTTGTCCCGCTCCAAACATCATTTCAGGGCGCACGAGATGAGGCGGCATCCACATCGTAAACCCGTTTTCTAAATGGGTGTCGATCATGTAATTGAGAAGCGCCCATTCAAGACGCGCTCCTACATCGCGATAAGCGGGCCATCCGCTTCCAGAGACTTTAGCGGCGCGTTTAAAATCAAACAGGTGCAGAGCTTCGTTTAATTCGACATGGTTTTTAAACGCAAATGAGAATTCCCGTTTTTCCCCAAATGTTTTGATGCACACGTTGTCTTTAGGATCATTAGAGATTTGGATCTCATCGCGAGGAAGATTGGGCAGACTAGCGAGCTGATGGGTGAGATCTGTTTCTAAAAGCGCAAGTTCCTGATCTAAAATAGAGATTTTATCTCCCAACCCCGATACCTCGCTCATTAATTCTGTCGTATCTTGTTTAAGCCGCTTTTTTTCGCCGATCTCTTTAGATAAATGATTGCGAGAGGCTTTGAGCTCTTCGACCGTTGTCTTAATAACGCGGATCCGCTCATCAAGAGCGAGAATAGGAGAGAGGTTGATAGAAGGGTCTTTAGTTTTTAGTTTAGCTTCGATCGCCTCTTTTTGAGTGCGCAGTAGTCGCATGTCGAGCATAAAATTTCTATCCTAGGCTTAAGGGTGGAATTTAAAATTGATCTGATGATGGGGCTTTTGATGGATATAAGTCAATGGGGAGGCGAAGGAGAGTGCAACACATAAAACTTTTGTCAAGTTGTACTGGTATTGCTTTCCAGGAATCCCATTTTTGCATGGATTTTTTGTGCGGGCTTAAGGGAAAGGTTGTTTTTAAAATTTTTTCATTTTGCTAGGGCAATAAATACCCTTATCAATAATCTCGAGAAGTCGCAGTGCTGAATGACTCGGAGACCGAGCTCCGGATTCCCAGGATTGAACTGTTCGTTTGCTGACGTTCAAAATGATCGCAAAAACACCTTGAGAATAGTCTCCCTTTTCTCGAATTTGTCTAATTTCTTCAGCTCTATATTCCAGTGGGGGCTCAGGCAGGTCGATGAGTTTTGTTCGTAATGTCCTTTTTCCTTGTGTGTATTCAACGATTTCTTCTAGTCCTTTTTGTATTTTTTGGGAAACTGCACTCATAGGTCTAATTTTTTTTGATTTTTTCAATGAGTTTCTTGAATATTTCTTTGTCACTTTGAGATATGTTCTCTTTTTCATTTTTTCCATAGATTATCACGAAAAATAATTGTTCTTTCTCCGGGAAATCAAAATAACAAATGCGGAATCCTCCGCTTTTTCCCTTAGAGGAGGATTTTAATCTGATTTTTCTTAAACCTCCTGTGCCCTTGATTAAATCGCCTTTTTCAGGATCTGTCAAGAGCGATCTTTCTAACGCTTCATAGTCGGTAATCAACAGCTTATTTTGTGCTATCAACTCGTCCAAGTCGTTCGAAAAAAGTTTGGTTTGGATAATCAGTCTTTTCATAATTGTAACACATAGTAGTACACTTGTCAAATTTTGACAATTGAATATATGTTAAAATTTTAGAATTTTTGTAAGCTGCTTGTTTTAAAGTGTTTAGATTTTTATATGTTCTGCCAATGTTCAAGGTTTCGTTGGGTAGTTTCTTCTAACGGGTTTCAGCTATTTTCTGGTTGGTTTATTAATTGATAAATTATTGATAAGAAAGAAGATGAGTCTTTAGTTTGATGTTTGCAGGTCAACTGTTTGTTTAGTGTTGAAGGTTGATTTTTAATGTTGAAGTTGTTAGAATAGCTATTAATTAAATTAGGTTTTTTTACATATGGCTCCATCAATAAGTTCGCAAAGTAAAACCATTGTTTGGGAGCAAAACGACTCAGGAACGTTTGTTCGAACAAAGAGCAAAGGCGGCATCGTGTTTCAAAGCGAATATAGATGTACTGAGATTCTGGGCAAGGGAAGTACAGGCGCAGTATTCGAGCTTAAATCTAAAGATTTTCGGGTTAAGCCTAAGGCGATCAAATTTTTTTCCGATGTGGAACGGCCGCGTCAGTCTGCCATCTGCTTGAGAGAGAAAAAAGTGTGCGCATTTTTAAATGCCCATTGCCCTTCCTTTAAAGGGTATGTTAAGAGTGCGGATTTGCCGAAAGTTCTGATCTTTCGGTGTCTAAATGTCTCTTTGTCAAGCTTAATCGCCAAGTATTCTTTCTGGAAGAAAATGCAGATGTTTGACGGGCTGGCAACCCAGCTGCAAGAAATGCATTCCGCAGGACTTGCGCATGGCGATATTCATGCTGGAAATGTCATGCTGGATCTAAAAAATCGGTTCAACTTCATCGATTTTGGCTTCTCCACCTTAAAAGAGGAAGCGCCAACCTGTTTTGAAGAGAGGAGATTTGATGACAATTTATCTTTTTATAACCTCATGAAACTGGTCTTGAATGCTCATTTCGAAGAAGAGGTTTTTAAACAAAATCCTGAAATGCTAAAGAGTATTAAAGAAATTTGTAAGTGTAAATCGGATGGGGATGTCAAGCCCAAGATCGCATCTTTTATATCTCAATATCGACACCTTTTTGAGGTTCTTTGAGTCTCCTCTTTTCAAAACACCCATTGTTTTGATGACATTCGGAATAATTCTTTATTTTTGAGCGGCAAATTGTCCTTGAACAGGGACGAGCCCTTGTGGTATTCTCGCCATTTTAAAAGGGATTGTTTATGTCAAAATTTCCTCGCGCTCAAAATCCACTGCTGCTCCGTTACCATCGACTCATGGATGCTTTTGCTAAGTCGGATGATGAACGGGACTTCTATCTCGACAAGGTCGAGGGTTTTATCGTTTATGTGGACTTGGATAAAGGGTTAAAAGAACTCGAAGATTTAGAGCATGAGCTCGTTGAAAATAAAGAGAGGTACTGCCTTCTTCCCAAAATGACCTTTTATGAAACAAAGAAGTTTATGGAAGGGTTTGTGAATGAGAAGGTGTATGATATTGACACGAAAGAAAAGCTGCTCGATATCATTCAGTCTAAAGAAGCGCGGGAGAATTTCTTAGAGTTTATTTACGATCATTTGACCGAATTAGAAAAATGGCAGCAGTATTATCTAGAGCGCTCGCGTATCCGCATCATCGAATGGCTCCGCACGCAGCAGATCCAATTTGTCTTTGAAGAAGATCTGGATTTGAATAAAAACATGATGGAAAAACTCAAGCGCCATTTGTTTGATGTCAAAGTGCCCAAAGATGTCGCAGCATCGCGCGAGATTTTACTTGCAAAATCTAAAACTTATTATTCCAATGAAGCGCTTAACCCGCGGCCTAAACGGGGTAGACCTCCTAAGCAAGTGGTTAAGGTGGAAATGGAGCCTCAGGTCTCTGTTGATATGTACACGACAGTGCCGCCGATGTGCCGTCTTTTCCTTTATCTTCCTGAAATCACAAGCGCTGCAAGTGTTACGTTTTCTGCGAAATTTGACACAGAAGCGCAGCTGCTTGCTAACTTGCGCGGAAGTTCTCGAGTTAAAGTCGATACGAAGCTTCAAGCGCTATCCGAGCGATTGGAATCTTTACGTCATTTGTCAAGCCGCTTAGCTGAGATTGAAGAGATCACAGGCTCTTCTAAAGATGATCGATTGATTCGCACGATTGCTAAACCCGTTCCTGCGAAACCAGAGGAAGAAAAGTCTACCATTATGGACGTTGTTAAAGGCTTTTTGCCAGGCAAGAAAAAAGAGCGTCCTCTCAAGCCCGAGTCTTCTGATGAGAAGAAGCCTGGCATGAAAACAGTGACCCCCATTCAGTCTAAAAAACAGAAGAAGAAGTCGTAAAGATGGCAATTGATCTTAAAGAAGAAGTTGAGACACTCAAAGAAAGAAGTTTAAAGGCCTTAGAGGCGATCTATCTGACTCGTCTCATGGATGAGAAAATGCAAAAACTCGTGCGCCAAAATAAAGGCGGCACCTTTCATTTGCAAATTCATGGACATGAAATGATTGGGGCTGTAAGTGCGTTGAGTTTAATTCCCGGTAAAGATTGGGGATTGCCCTACTACCGCGACCGCGGCTTTGCAGTGGGGCTCGGCTGCCCAATGAACGATCTTTTTGGCTCTTTTTTAACTCGTCAAGTTCCCCACCATTCCGGGGGGAGAATGATGCCAGAGCACTTCTCTCATCGCGCTTTGAGAATTCCCTGTCAGTCGAGTGTGGTCGGCTCTCAATTTTTACAAGCGGTCGGCGTTGCAAAAGGGATCAAGTTGCAAGGCAAGGATGAGGTGGTCTATGTCTCTGGAGGAGATGGCTCGACCTCGCAAGGAGACTTTCATGAAGCGCTCAATTTTTCTTGTTTGCATCGTTTAGGTGTCATTTTTGTCATCCAGGACAATGGATGGGCGATTTCGATGCCCGTCTCTGATCAAACTACAGGCGGCTCGATTGCTAAGGTTGCCCAAGGTTATGCTGGACTTGCTGTCTTTGATATTGACGGCTGTGATTACGAACAGGTCAGCTCCGCTCTCTCTGATGCGGTGGCAAGAGGCCGCGCCGGAGAAGGGCCTAGTCTTGTTGTCGCCAAAGTGCCTCGTATCGGACCGCATAGCAGCAGCGATGACCCTGCAAAATATAAAGATCAGTCTTGTGTCGAGCTCGATAAAGCGCGGGATCCTGTGCCGCGTTTCGAGCAATGGATCCTCGAAAAAGGTCTTTTGTCTCAAGAGCAACTCACAGAGTTTCGCGCCCGTTGTTTCCAGCTTGTAGAAGCTGCAGCCCAAGAAGCGGATCAGGTGCCCTTTCCTCCTAAGGAATCTGCTGCGGAAGGGGTCTTTAAACCTTCCGATCCAGCTCCCGTTACTTTATTTGCTGAAGAAGACTCCAGTTCATCTCCTGAGAGCATCGTCATGATGGACGCTCTCAATCATGCTCTTGATGAAGAAATGGAGCGCGATCCGCATATCATCGTTTTTGGACAAGATGTTGCGCATGGAAAGGGGGGTGTTTTTGGGATCACCCGCAATTTGAGTGCAAAACATGGTGCGCATCGCTGCTTTAATTCCCCTCTAGCAGAGTCAACCATTGTAGGTGTGTCGATTGGACTTTCTGTCGTTGGATCCTTTAAACCCGTTGTTGAAATCCAGTTTGCTGATTACATGTGGACTGCCATCAATCAGATCTTTAACGAGCTTGCAAGCTACTATTACCGCTCGAACGGGGAATGGAATTGCCCTGTTGTGATCCGGATGCCCTATGGAGGTTATATCCAGGGCGGACCCTATCACTCTCAGAGTGTTGAAGCGTTCCTTGCGCATGCTCCAGGACTAAAGGTAGTGGTTCCGAGTAATGCGGCGGATGCAAAACGTCTTTTAAAAACTGCGATTCGCGATCCTAATCCTGTCATTTTCCTTGAGCATAAAGCGCTCTATCGCCAGCGGGTTTTTTGTGCGCGTCCTGAGCCAAAGCCGGAAGAATGGCTTCCTTTCGGGAAGGCGAAAGTGGTCCGTTCTGGCGATGATGTCACAATTGTGTGCTGGGGGATGATGGTGTTTATGGCATCGCAGGTTGCAGAAAAACTATCTCAAGAAGGGATCTCTGTCGAGATCATCGATTTGCGCACACTAGTTCCTCTCGACATGGAAACTGTTCTTGCCTCTGTGCGTAAAACAGGCAAATGCGTCATTGCTCAAGAAGCTTCTCGCAACTGCGGTTTTTCTGCAGAAGTTACAGCGCGTATCGTCGAAGAGGCATTTACTTATCTCGACGCTCCGATCAGCAGGGTTGCTGGAAAAGATTGCCCGGTGCCTTATTGCAAAGTCCTTGAAGATGAAGTGCTCCCGCAGCTTAAAGATATTGAAAGTGCAATCCGTTCTCTTGCGCACTATTAGGATGGTTTTATGAGCGTATTTAACCCTTCGCAGCTTTCGTCTTTTAACGGCGTAAAGAGTCTTTTGAATTCTTCCCGTGCCGTTCAGCAAGTGCTTTCTTATCGAAATCAACCTTTATCAGGCGAGAGCCGTCTGGGAATAAGAAATTTTTGCGGTAGATGGGCGGTTGTGCCAGTTGCCCTGATGGCCGCGGCATTGATCTTGCCCAAAGTGCTTTTGATCGCTCTTGCAATTCCGCTGATTTGTGCAAAGTTGGGAAGCCGTAGCAAAATCTATCCTGGTTTTCCAGAAATTAAGCATCTTATCTCGACAAGGAACAGGGCCAGTGCAGAGGCGCGTTCCTTAAATGAATTAGCTCCAATTGAGGTGAAAGATCCTCAGTTGCAAAAACGCCTTTTTGGGTCTAAACAGATGATTAAATTCCAGCATCATCAGGGAATTTGCCGAGGAGAGGTCGATTGGTTTTTGAAATTGTATCTTGAGACCCGAGGTCAGTTTTCAGATCCTAAGGCTCATATGATGGCTTTGGGGAAACTTTTTGAACAGGGTGGACCTCAGGAATCTGTTTTACTTCAGAGTTTATTTGTAATGGGCGGAAAAATTCTCGACCTTAAAGTTGGAACGCCAGATCGAAAATGGTATGAGAAGTTTTTTAACTTTGACAAACGGGATTTTAAGTCGTTTTCACCCTCTGCAAAGCGTGAATTTAAGCTGCTTCCTCCTGGAGGGTACAGAGTCTATTTTTCAACGCATGCCACAGCGTTTGTTAAGGTTTCAGATGAGTTAAGCTATTTTTTTGATCCGAATGTTGGGATCTTTGAAATCAAAGGGGAGAGTCAAGCGATGCCGGCGTTTCAGCTGTTTGCAGATGTGGTTGAGTATCTTGACAAAGCCGAGGAAGACACATTTGTTCCTGATATAAATAGTAACATTGTTAGGTTTATTCCTTGTCAGCTTAGAAAGAGTTAATTTAATTTGCAATTAATCGCCTTAGGAGTATGTTTTTCCCTTGTCGTTATCAACCCTATAGATAAGGAAAAAACTATGGCCGTTTCATCCTCTCCCGTTTCATCAGGAGTAGAGTCTCCTGTGTTCAGAGCTCATTTAGATAAAGATCCGTTGGTTCAGCAAATCAGTCAGGGGGTTTCTTCTGCACTTAAGACAACTGAATTTTCAGCCTCTAAAGACGCTCTAGAGAGTGTTTGGATGACGCTTGTTGAAAAAGGGGTTGTTGAACTTGTGGATTCAGATCCCAAGGTTAGGCCTTATGTGAATTTACAGAGGATTGTTGAGCATATTCTCTCTGAAAAATTAAGACGCGGTGAGATCTGCAATTTGAGCGGAGTGATCCATACTCCTATGCCAGCCACGCCTCTATGTATTACAGATGATGCCATTCCAGAAGGTGTTGTTCATCCCTCTGTCGCAGTGGATTCGAATTCTATGTCGACAGTCAAGGCCCGGGCGACAAGCGTTCGAGATTTTTTACGCGAGGGCGGGGATCTCTACATTGTCTATCCCAATGCGGAAGGGGCTAATAAACGCCCTCAAGAGGCTTTGGACATTTATCAGGCGGAACAGGCTCATTATCCAGTGCATCTTTTTGACTGTCCGCTGAAGAGTCGGTCGATCGAAAGCGAGCTTGTCGGAGCCTACTATCTCTTTAATGACACCCAAGGTAAGCAATTTGCTTTTGCCATCCGGATGAGCCAGGCAAATTCCCCTCAAGAAAATATTCAGTTTGGAATGTGGTTTGGTGAAGCGAGCCAGCCTGAAATTAAGGAGTGGATTTCGCATGTGGTAAGTCATGTGCAACCGCTTTCAGATAGAGTTCTGCCCGATATCCGTTAGTCTAAAACACTGCAGGAGAATTTTCCCCTGCAGTGTCTTTTCATCCGTTATGACATTTGACCATGAGTCATTAGAGTGATTTTAAGCGCCTTTAATAGCTTGGGAATGTTGTATTGATAATATTGCTTATAGTCATCTCTTGCAGTATCCGTGACAATTTCGGGATCTTCATAGCCGTGGAGCCAGTCGATCATATCGTAGATCCGTTGACGCTCTTCTGGGGTTGTTTGCGTATGCACATCGGCTGTTTGATCTGCTCTAGATAGTTTTTCGTAAACAGATTTGAGTAGATTTAACTTGGTGTCATTAAGATGGAATGATTGTGTTGTGGGCACAGAAAAGCTGCGAGTGCCTATTTTTAACTTGCAAGGTGTGTCTGGAAATACAGAGGGTTGAGAAGAAGAGGGGCTGGAGCTTGTGCTCAAGGATGGATAGTAAGTGTCTATGGTATATAAACACTTTTTAAGAATGTTGAGTAATGCAGTGGGATGTTGAATGGCGGCTTGAGAAAAAATCAAGGCTTCAGATGTGTTGGAAGAAAGAGATGGATCTGATTGGATCATCCACTTGGCCAGGTAAGCAATCTCTGTGAGCCCTGTTTTCCAAGTTAAATGCTCATTTTTTTCCAGGCGGCTAATGAGGTCAGTTAGTTTACTTTTAGAAATTGTCGGAAGCGTATCTTGTGGGAATTTGAATTGTACCGTTGTTTGTTTAAAAGCGGTTTCATTAAAAGCGGGAAGTTTTTCCAACGTATGTAAGAATCGTCTGTGTGTCTCTTTTGCTTGCTGGAGGTTGCAACAGCATTTTTCTAAAAGAGAACTGAATGATTCTGTATCAGAGGGTGCGATAGCAACCTCATGTGTCTTTGATAGAGGTTTTTTTGCTTTGAGATCCTGTAAAAATAGGACAATTAAGGGCACTGTGACTTGATGAATTTCTTGGCTGATTGTGAAATAGGGTTTTACACACTTCGTATTCCAGATGATAGGAGGTGTTTCTTGAAGGCTCTTAAGAAATGACTCGTCGAGTTTTTTTAAGTGATGCGCATGGCGGCATAATCTATCGAGGAGTTTTCTAATGCGGGGATCAACATCCAGACTTGTTAAGTTAAACGTTCGCTGATCGATTTTTTTGATAACGGATTGAATTGAATTTGTTGCTGACCTGTTGTTTTGCGAAATAATGTTAATGCAATTCCATATCGATTCCTCTGAAGAGGTCTGTAAGTTAAAGTAAACTTTTGTCGTAGGCGCTTGTGAGGAAGAGACTGTAGCAGCCATAACTGTTCTCCTTTTAAGGTTTTGAGAAAGGCCATGAGTATGTGTAAAAGAATGAAATCGGTCAATAATTTATGTTAATTGATGTTTTTGTTTTTTTTATTTATAATCGACAGGAATTTAGAGTTAATCGTGTGCGTTGAAAAAAAATTTAAAAAAATGTTCCAGTGTGTTTTAGTAGTTGGAATCCACACAAGGAGAAGAAATCAATGAGCAGTTCTGCTGAACGATTTTATCATTCTGTCGCAGATTTTTTGAGCACTTATGAGGGTGTTGAGTATTTTCTAAGAGGGGATAAAGCGATTGGTAAAGTGCTTGCCTGCCAGAAGAAAATGCCTGTTGCAGAACGCGTGCCTCAAGAGAGGAATTTGCAAGGACGATGGAGTGTCTGCCATTCGTTAACCTCAGGCTGCCTTAAGATGGTGGCTTTGATTTTCAGTGAACTTGCGTATTTTTTTTCTTTCTGCGGATGCGAATCTCTTGCAATTTATCTAAGAGGTAAATCTTTGTCGTTAGAGGGGAAAAATTCTGATCTTTCTGTTCCTTCTACATTCAAACTGGTTGGAAAAACGATCAATCGTCCCAATGAAAAAGCAAGCATTTATAATCAATTAGATCCGATTCCTGTCGTGGATCCAAAGTTAAAAAAGCGGCTCTTTTCTCCTAAATCTCAACTTAAGTTTGGACATGTTGGGGGGATTTGCCGCGGAGAGGTCGATTGGTTTTTAAAGCTGTATCTTAAAACGCGCGCTCAATGTTCTGACTCGCAGCAGCATATGAAGGCCTTAGCTCGGCGCTTTAAAAAAGGGGGGCCGGCAGAAGCCACATTATTGCAGAGTATTTACGTGCGCAATGGGAAAATTTTGGGATTGAAAAACGGAATGCGCAGCGCATTTTCAAAGTGCTATTTCCCTGATGTGTTGAGATTTTGTGCAAACGATCTCCACTCTACTCAGAAAGTAATCAATCAATACCAGTTAGAGTCGCTGCCTCCTGGTGCTTATAAAATTGGGCTTCCTTTCCATGCCACTGCATGGATCAAGATTTCTGATGAATTGGGTTATTTTTTCGATCCGAATGAAGGAGTGACCGAAATTAAGGGGGGGAATCAAAGCGCAGCTCTATTCAATAAGTTGAAGGCTGTTTTTCAAGATCTGCCTATAGCAAGCGACTCGGAAACACAAATAAGTAGAGATATTTATTTTGTTCCCTACGCGCTGCGTTAGTACAGCTTTTTTCGGTTTCGGCCAATTCTTGGCTTTTGTGCATTGCGGTTTTTAACGCGCTTAAAATCGTCTGCGATCGTGCGGATGATTTGGGCTGTTAATTTTCCGAATCTTTCTACCTTTTTCTCCACAGCAACGTACTTTTCAGGATCTTTGTCGGCGCGCTGTTTTTTCTGATCTTCATCTAAAAGAGCATTCATGTGTAAAAGTCTTGCAAGTAAGCTCTCTTGTGTTTTTTGCAATGCTTGAAGCTCATTTGCAAAAAATGTATCTGGAATGACTGTCTCAAGCGTTTGTGCATTGCGGATGAGCTGATCAAGAGTCGCGTCGATGTCCGCCAAAATCTCTTCTCCTGATCTAATCATAGTTTTGCCTTTGTTTTTTTAGTTTAACTGTCTTGTATTTCGTTTTGTTCTTTGTCTAATGTTGCAAATAAGAGTGTCTGGTGCTGTATTTCTTTTTATAATTTATTTGATGTATATTTTGTCAAACTCTTTTGTTTTTTTCAGCTTCATCTATTAAATGAAGTTGCATTTTAGATAGTTTGTATTGTGTTGTTCTGAGCGGTTAAGTGCAAATGGGTTTTTTGTTGCATCGAGGTGTCACTCTTGGTACAACACTGGTCCAAAATGACGGAGCGCATACATGATTGGATTTTGTCCTTTAGCCTCGGGATCGAAAGGCAATTGCATTTACATCGGAACCTCAACAACAAAGATTCTGATCGATGCAGGTTTAAGTGGAAAGATGATTACAGAGCGCCTTGCGAAGATCGGTGTTGATATTCGTAAGATCGATGCGATTTTAGTGACCCATGAGCACTCAGACCATATTCGCGCGCTTGGTGTTTTGAGTTCTCGTTACAGGATTCCTGTGCTTGCTAATAGCGATACAGCAAAAGCTCTTTTAGGACTCATTGATGAAGAGCTAAAGCTTAAAATCTTTTCGACAGGCGAGACCTTCGAGTATGGGGATATCGAGGTGCACCCGTTTAGCATTCAGCACGATGCGGTAGATCCAGTGGCATTTACATTGCGCGCGTGCGGGCTAAAGCTGGGATTTTGTGCGGATTTAGGATTTGCAACAACGCTTGTAGCAAATCAGCTTAAAGAGTGCGATTATCTCTACCTTGAAGCTAACCATCAGCCTGAGATGGTTCACGCCTCTTCGCGTCCTGCTGTGTATAAACAAAGGGTGCTCAGCCGCCAGGGGCATTTGTCGAATGAGCAGTGCGCAGAATTGCTCGAGCGCATTTACCATCCTGGGCTCAAGCATGTGCATCTTGCGCATTTGTCTAGCGAGTGCAACTCGTTTGATCTTGCTTTAAAAATTGTGGAGAATAAGCTTTTGCAGCTCGGAGGTAAAACAGAGGTTTCTATCGCGTTGCAAGATCAGATCAGCCGCAGCTTCTCTTTCACAACGGAATAATCATCCCGTCGAATGCCAGCCTAGCCCTGCATTTGACTTTACAGTCGTCGAGAATATCGAATTGCATCTGCATTTTTTTGAGCAGCTCCTGGTCGGTATGCCTGGGATCGTGATGGGTGATGATCCATTCAGGGATTGAGGCGTGTTTAATGAGAGCTGTCGCATTGACAATCGAAGAGTGGCCCCAGCCTACTTTTTCAAGGTATTCTTGGGGGGTGTATTGAGCTTCATGAATAATGAAGTCGCACCCTTCAAAAAATTTGATCTGGCTGAGATAGGGTGCGAGGATGGGATTGGTTTTCCCAAGTAAACTGGGATTTCCATGATAGCCCATGAGCAGTTCATTATCGGTGACGTATCCGAACGTGACTTTATTGGATCGGATTTTAAAGCACAGAGTGGCTCCTGGATGATAGGCGTAGTGGGTGTTCACCTCGAAATTATTGATTTCTAAAACCTCTCCTTCGTGCAAATCTTTAAAGATTAATTTGGCGCGCATTTCATCGAGCCTTACGGGAAAGTAGGCATAGGCGAGCATTTCGGTGAAAATCTCACGTGTGGTTTTTTCAAAGCCAATCGGACTATAGATGGTGACGGTGCATTCGGGATCGTAGATGGGCGGAAAAAAAGGAAATCCAGCCAGGTGGTCCCAGTGGGTATGGCTAAAAAAGAGATGCACGTTTTTAGGGCGTGAAGCTTCTAAGACGGTGCCGAAGGGGCGGATGCCTGTTCCGGCGTCGAAAACGAGAAGATCGGATCCATGGCGCACTTCGAGACAGCAGGTGTTTCCGCCGAATCTGACGTAATCGGGGCCTGAGACGGGATTGGAGCCGCGCGTGCCCCAGAATTTGAGATACGAGCCAGAGGCGTGGAGTTTGGGTAAGTAGCAGTGTTTGCCTTCTTTTTCGAAATCGAGTGCGGTATGTAGTGTCGGGGTTAGTGTGCCAGTGAAAAACTGGTGGATGCATGTAAAGAGAGCGGGCAGATCAAAGGGCTTTTCGATAAAGTCATCGGCTTTTTGTTTGATGGCTGAGTGGTAGTTTTGGATCATGACGTTTGCGCAAAGGATAAAGACGCCGACTTGATTTGTGCGAGGATCGGTTTTAACTTTGCGTAAGATTTCGATTCCATGAATTTGAGGCAGAAGAAGATCAATCAGAATGAGGTCTGGCTTGAAATGATCGATTTTTTTCAGACAGTCATGGCCGGTGTATGCCGATTCGATCTGGTATTGATTGGCGTCTTTATGCGCGCGCAGCTGTCGATGGAGTTTTCTGTCTGCGTCTGCAATGAGGATTTTGTGTTTTTTTTGCGCCATGAAAACTTAAGCTTTTTGCTTCATGTTATCAGGGACTGAAAAAAAAGATATTACTTTTTTTGTTGAGAGCGGAAAGAGCGTTGTTTTTGCCAGGCGCACAGGAAAAGGGCAGAGCCGACAGTGATGAAGCTGCTTGCGACGATGTAGGAGTTGAAGTAGCGGACTTTGAGACTCTCTTCGAATTCTTCTTCCAGTGTTTCCACTTCAGTCAATTCTGAAGAGGATTCTTCGAAAAATGAATAGCCGATGGCGCAGAGGCTAAACACAAGAAGAATATATCCCATTAGTTTAAGCCGAGGGAGCAATTGCTGATCGATCTCGTTTTTTTCTTGGGTTTTATCTGATGTCATTGGGTCGTTAGTCAAAGAGCTCTTCCTGTTTGTCATAAGTGTTTGTCTTCTTAGGCAGCATCGGGCTGTCCACCAGGATACGGCGTGGTTTTGCTCCTTCTTGAGGAGAGATGACTCCTTTGGATTCTAGCTCATCCATGAGTGATGCCGCCCTTGCGTAACCAATTTTGAGTTTTCTCTGTAAAAATGTAGTCGAAGCGGTTTTCGTATCGACGACAATCGAGTATGCCTGATCATACATGCTATCGCGGGCGGTGTCCTCGCCCCCGAGAGAGTCAAGATTGTCTTCTAATTTCATCTTATCGAAAGATTCGATTTGAAAGCTAGGGGGAGCTTGATCGCAGATAAAGTTAACGACCTTTACGATCTCTTCATCGCTGATGTAGGCGCCTTGTGCGCGCATCAAGGTGGATGTTCCTGGGGGAAGGAAGAGCATATCGCCATTGCCGAGCAGGCTGTCTGCGCCCGGTTCATCTAAGATGATCTGGGAGTTAATCCGGCTTGCGACTTTGAACGCGATGCGTGTGGGGAAGTTGGCTTTAATCAGACCTGTAATCACCTCGCGGGACGGGCGTTGGGTCGCTAAAACCAGATGGATGCCGACAGCTCTTGCCATCTGCGCGATGCGGGCGATCGGAGTTTCTAGGTCGGAGCTTGATGCCATCATGAGATCGGCAAATTCGTCGATGATCGCGACAATTCCGTGCATTTTAACGGGGATTGGAAGGCTGAGCGCAGCTTCAAATTCTGCATTGATTTGTCTGTTATTAAAGGCGCTGATATTTCGTACGCCCAGCTGTTTTAAGATTTCATAGCGGGTTTGCATCTCCTTCACAAGCCAGTTGAGCGCGGAATAGGCTCCATGGGCTTCTGTGATGACAGGGGCGATCATGTGCGGGAGATTCGTATACGGGGTCAGCTCGACTTTTTTCGGGTCGATCATGACGAGCTTAACCTCATCGGGCCGTGCATTCATCAAGATGGACATG
Organism: Rhabdochlamydiaceae bacterium; assembly: GCA_019752555.1. Classification (GTDB taxonomy): domain Bacteria; phylum Chlamydiota; class Chlamydiia; order Chlamydiales; family Rhabdochlamydiaceae; genus JAGVMG01. The sequence goes on along the minus strand of JAIELY010000004.1, from coordinate 74,460 downwards.
ATGATCGTATTGATACAAACCGACTTACCAGAGCCTGTCGCGCCTGCAATCAAGCAGTGGGGCATTTTTGCCAAATCGCTGATGACATTCTCTCCGCCTACTGTTTTTCCAAGCAGCAGCGGGATGAACATCTTGCGTGGGTTTTGTTGATAATTCAGTAAAAGCTCTTTGAAGCTTACTTCCTGTGGATAGATCGAAGGGATCTCAACACCGACGGCAGCTTTTCCGGGAATAGGAGCGATGATCCGGATCGATTTTGCTTGTAAATTCAGGGCAATATCGTTCTCGAGAGTTTTGATTTTCTGGACCTTTACTCCAATTGCGGGATGCACTTCAAATGAAGTAATGGTAGGACCGCAATTGATTTCTCCCACTTTTGCTTCGATGCCGAAGCTAAGCAGTGTCTCTTCTAAGATTTCCGCTTGCCGCTTGAGTTCTTTTTTCAATAGAGGCATGTCGACTTTTTTGGGCAGATTAAGAAGCGAGGGCGGTGGAAGCTGATAGGTCGTAAAATCCCCATTTGCAAGTCTCTGAGCATTGAGGGCGGATTGACGTTTGTTGCGCTCGGGCGGCTTATTGTCCGAATGGGGAGCTTTGGATTCTCTGTCGTGCATCGTGCGGATTTTCGGCTCGATTTCTTTTTCTTTGCGCGGCTGATATAGGGGCTGTGGAACGCGTTTTGTAAGAGTGTTTTCAATTTCTTCTGCAGATCTTTCCTGCATAGAGGAAAACGATTTAGGCTCTTCATCTATTTGTTGTTTTTCCATCCAAGAGGATTTTAATCTTTTCGTTTGGACATAGAGAGCTTTGAGAAACGGCAAGATCCGCATTTCTGTGAGAAGCAGGAAGGAGAAAAGAGCTGTGATTGAAAAGGTGATGGCAATTCCCACATCGCTTAAAAGTCTTTGTAGATGAAATGTCGGCATATCGCAGTAGAGGTAATAAAAAGGCACGCCCCCTAAGTTATAACGGGTCGTGCGGTGGGGATAGGGCAGTTCAAAAAAAAGGGATTCGGCATAGATTTTTTGCTCGAGGCCCGAAATGAGAGGCCCCATTTTTTCTGCGATGAGATTGAGCAGTAAACTACAGGAGATTAAACCCAAAGAAAAATAGATGAGCTTTGAAGTAAAATTGGGAATTTCACGGCCGAGCAGCCATTGCCATCCTAGCCATCCTAAAAAACAGACAATGAGGTAAGAGCTCAATCCAAACGCCCAATTCAATCCAAAGGCGATGCTCCATCCAATTAATCCTAGCCAGTTTTTGGAGGGATCATCCATTTGAAAACTAAGAAGGCATAGAAGGATCATCAATGCGCCGCCGATGAAGATGAGCCCCTTGCCTTCTGAATGCACGCTGAGTTTCTGTTTTTCTGAAGTGGCTTTACCCATCGAACTATCCTCGGAAAAAATTAAGGTAGAAATACATTAGTGTCCCTGCACATAAGCAATACCATGCAAAGGGTTTTAAATTCCCTTTTTCTAAAAAGCTAAGAGCGATGCGCACCATCAAAAGGCCAACTGCGCACGAGGTGAAAAGACCGATAAGACAAGTGCTCAAAGGAATTTGAATCGAAGCATGACGAGAAAGGGTGATTTTTAACAGTTCTAGGCAATTGCCGCCTATGATTGTCGGAATGGATAACAAAAAGGAGAAGCCGACAGCATCTTTTGCTTTCCATCCCAGAACTCGAGCGCAGGAAATGGTGGATGCGCTGCGCGAAATTCCTGGGATAAGAGCGCTTGCCTGCATGGTGCCAATGAGAAGAACATCTTTGAGATCTCTTTTAAATGTCGCTTTGCGCTGATCGCGCACACGCCACTTTTCTCCAAGAAAAAGGATGAAAGAGGTGAGGATCACGCATAGGCCGAGGTATTGCGGAGTGGAGGCAAAGTCTCTTAGTGGTTTAAGCAGAAAATAGCAGGGGGCAAGAGGAAGCGTTGCGATGCATAATAGCTTAAGCTTTTTCCTTTCAATGGTAAATAGAGCGTAAATTTCTTTCTGGAAAAAACTGAGCACTGCGATTAGAGTTCCAAAGTGGCACATCAGATCGAACACAACTTGCGATTCAGAGCTTTCAATTCCAAACATGAGTTTAGCAAGTTTTAAATGAGCAGATGAGCTCACAGGGAGAAATTCTGTGATTCCTTGTAATAGTCCGATAATGAATGCTTCTAATGGCGACATGCGATCCTACTTAAAGAGCGTTGACCTCATTATCCTGATTAGGGCGATTTCTGAATAGTCTGCAGAAACAAGCGGATCAATTGGCTTGCAGCACAGGAAAAGCAAAACTGGAAATGCATTCGATAAATAGGGGAAAAGAGAAAGAAGGGCGATCGACGGGGATCGAACCCGCGACATCAGGCTCCACAAACCTGCGCTCTAACCAACTGAGCTACGATCGCCATAAACGAACTTTCGAGGAATCTCGAGTCCTTAAACAGACTCTCAAAGCGGTTGATTCTACGCAAGAGGCGTTTTTTCGTCAATTTTTGAGTGAAATTTGTGTGTTTTGGTCTAAGGATTTGAGGCGATGTTTTTTTGTCTCTTTTAATTCTTTAATCATTTAAAATGTGTGAAAATCTAATTTTAAGTGGCTTGTAATAAGGAGTTTGTTGTGGCTGTTGGTGGAGTTAGTAATAATTTTAAGGAGTTGGTTCAAACGTATGATTTATTCTCGTCAGATTCCCCTTCTCTTGATTCCTCTACGGAAGGTCGTGAGAATAAGTTTTTATTGAAACTAGAAAAATACATGAAGCAATGGGCAGCTCAAGCAGCTCATAGTTATGTCAGTCCCTTTGAAGGTGGGTGCATTTCCGATCTAGACAGTAATGCGACGGAACCGGATTGTAGCGCAGATGAATTTCCATTGAAAGCCGCTTTGAATGAAGAGGAATGGTTCTCTTACGCTCCTCATTCTCATCGGTTAGAGGGAGCTTCAGGGTTGACCTTTGATGGAAAAAGGGAACTGCTACCAGAAGAGTATTCTCAAGTCACAAAGGTGAGCATCGTTTGCGAAGGTGCGATTTCGGACAAAATTCTAAAGGCTGTAAAAAAGAGTCTTGTCCTAGAAGCGTTTAGTTTGACTCATGCTGAGATGGGGTCTTCAGAATTTTCTAAGTTGATCTGCTTGCTTTCAGCTAAAACATCCCTACGCTCTCTTCAAATATCAGGGCTTGAGCTATTAAAATTTCCTTGCGAGGTAAAGAAGTTAGCCCGGCTGATTCAGAGGGCTTCTCTTCTTGAAAAGGTCGAGTTGCAACGCAATGGGATTTCAGGTGTTGTTTCTTGCCTTGCTTTGGCAAATGCGTTTAAAGACCATGCCCATCTTAAGTCGGTTGATTTAAGCCATAATCCATTAAAAGATAGGGGGATCGTCCTGCTTGTAAGAAATAGCGGCTTTTCTCGCCTTCATGAGCTTTCCTTGCGTTACTGCAAAATAAGCGATAAAAGCTCGCTTTATCTGCAAAATAGTATTGCAGATTCCTATTTCGTTGGAAAGGCTCCTTGCAGACTTGATCTTACAGGAAATTACACTGTGTTAAGGGAAATTGATTCCTTTCTTTTAAAAAAGCGCATTTGCAGCTCAGAAGAGAGTTCCTCTTTAGACGAACAGACTGTTTCTGATGATTTTTCTTCATCGAATGATGAACAGAAGGATCCGGTTTCTGTTAATGGTGCGTATTTCGATTCCTTTTTGCTTCAAAGTGAAGGTCCTGGGGCAGAACCCGATGGACTTCCTCCTGAAGATCCAAAAGATTTTCCAAATGGTGCCTTTATTGATACAGACCTTCCTACGGGGAGAGCTCTACTCACTAGCAAGGTAAAAATTCCTAGAAGCTTTTCCGAGATCTCTTCTCCTGCAGCATCTGGAAGCTCTTCGACTGAAGCTAATGAAGATGTTGATAATAAAAGCCTTAAACGACAGCGTACGTTGTCATCGGGAAAAACTAAAGCTTTCTTGGAATAGTTGATTCTTTTGTTTTTCATTCCAAAAGAGCGCTCCCATGAAAAGCAGGGTCAAATACAGTGCGACGATGGGAAATGAAAGGGTTTTCATTCGGATCACAAGATCGCAGAACGCGGGCGGCTCTGAGCTGAAAGTGAGCACCGCGCTTGTCCATGCGTTATTAAGAGCGTGAATATAGCTTCCGATGGGTGGAAGGATTGCGCTGATAAGACAGCCTGTGCAAAGCAGCAGAAGCGATAGACTAACGCAGAGGGGGAAAAAAAGATTGTAGAGGAGGCTAAGCAGAGGGAACCGGTGAAACAGCAATAAAAGAACGGGAAGCGTAGCAATGAGAATGGCGAGGTTCACTGATAGAGAGGCGCGCAAATAACAGAGAGCTAAATAGCCGTGTTGATCGAGGCGAGACATTTGAAGAAGATCTGCTAAATCTCGTTTGCGCGTCAGACAGCTGACAAGAGCGTTGCACAAGGGCACTAAGCTTAAAATTGCAAGTGTGCATAGAAAGCTCAGCTGAAATCCTACGTGAGCTGCGACAAGGGGGTTGAAAAGCAGTTCGATCCAGAGTCCCACTCCGAGCGTGTTGAGTGCTGATGAGCGGCGATTGATCAGCGCTCCGATAAGAAGGACCAAGAGCGCGATCCAAGCGCGTAGCACAGAGGGTGAATTTCCTAGGAAAAAGGCGTAGAGGCTTAAGAGCAAAAGCAGTAGTAAAGTAGAAGTGCGGTAAGAAAACACCAGCCGAAGCAGCGCGCCTAAAAATAGGGCGATTAAGGCGAAGTGAAATCCGGAAATAGCTAAGATGTGCTGCATGCCGAGTTTTCCAAATTCTAAAGACAGGATCCGATCGTCTATCTCTCCTGTTGCTAGCGCATTGAGGAAGGTTCTTGTGTGTGGATTGGAGATCTGCATCTCAAGCGAGCGGCAAAAGGCTTTCTTGGCAAGGTAGCGCCCTTCTGCAAAGCTGAATGACCCAATGACAGGAATCCAGGATTTATTTTTATCGGGTTTGAGAATAAAAAAACGGGGCTTTTTTTGAATGAGAGTGCCGGTGATTTTATAGGAGCTGTCAGCGGAAGGATGTTTTGAAAAATAGGGGTGATACAGCGCGCAGGGTACTGAGGGGATAGGGTGCCCTTCATCTGTTATAAAATCGAGCGTGCCCTGATAGACGAGCGAGCGATGGAAAGGGGAATGCTGTGTTTTGAGTGCATCGATACTAAACGTTCCAGTTCCATGACATTTTTCCGAAGGAACTTGAGGTAGAGGACAGCGCAGCTGTGTCAAAACACCTGCGCTTATAAAGGCACAAAGAGCAAAGAGCAGCGTTTTTCGCTGAGAAGACAAGAAGATTAAGGGAAGAAGCCACAACCCTAAAAGGCATCCATAGAAATAGCTCGGGGAAAGTCCCCATGCCGTTCCGAGAAGCCAAGGAACAGCGTTCATAAAAGCAGGGTATTTGCGCCAAATGTTTTCAAAAGTTCTTAAGATTTCTGCACTTGTCATGCCGGACTAGTAGATACTAACAGAGCCAAACCTGTCAAGATTTGCCTTTTGGAGCGTCTTGATCCAGCGGGTTGGTGATGAGGCGCACACCTCTTTGTCCACTGAACATAACGCTGAGCCACTCGAGCATCACCCCGACCCGGTTGCGGAATCCGATGAGGTAAAGGATGTGGATAAACGCCCAGGTTAGCCAGGCGAAAAAGCCTGTAAACTGAAGTTTTCCGATCGATACGATTGCTTTGGCTTTCCCGATGGTTGCCATACTGCCTTTATCAAAATAAGCAAAAGGTTTTCTTTGGTCTTTGGGGATCGCTTTTTTGATGATCTGAGCGACATAGCGTCCTTCTTGGATTGCTGCGGGGGCAATTGCCGGTAATGGTTTGCCATCTTTGCCAAGAACGCAAGCCGCATCTCCAATCACAAAGATATTCGGGTGGTCGGGAATGCTTAAGTCTGCTGTTACCATGACACGCCCAGCCCTGTCAAGCGGCGCGCCTAATGTTTTAAGTAGTGCAGAAGCTTGGTTTCCAGCTGCCCAAATGATATTTTTCGAGGCGAGAAAAATATCTTCAACTTGAACGCCTTCTTCATTGATGTTTGTGACTTTTTTTCCTGTGATGACCTTAACGCCGAGCTCCTCTAAATCTTTTCGAGCATGCTGCGAGAGGCGTTCAGGGTAGCTGGGAAGAATATTCGGAAAGGCCTCAACCAGGTAGATTTTTGTCTTTTCCGGCTTGATTCGACGGAAGTTGCGAAAGAGGGTTTGATGTGCAATCTCTCCAATGGCTCCTGCCATTTCCACCCCTGTCGGACCGCCGCCGATCACAACAAAGTTTAAGTATTTTGCCGCCTCAGTGATGCTGTCGATCCTCTCAGCTTTTTCAAAAGAGGTTAGAATTTTTTCCCGGATTTTGACCGCATCATTAATCGTCTTTAATCCAGGGGCAAATGGCTCCCATTGATCATTGCCAAAATAAGAGTGGCGCGCGCCGACGGCGATGATCAGATAATCAAATCCGATGAGATCTCCGTTGGCAAGGGTTAACTGCTTTTTTGATGTGTCAATGTGAACCACTTCCCCCATGATGACAGTCGTGTTTTCTTGAGTGCTAAGGATCTCGCGCAGAGGAGTTGCGATCTCTCCTGGGGATAGCGCTGCTGTGGCCACTTCATAGAGGAGGGGTTGGAAAAGGTGGTGATTGAGTTTATCGATCATCAACAGATCGATTTTTGCTTTTTTTAGAGAAGTGGCAACGTTTAACCCGCCAAATCCTCCACCTATGATCACAACTTTTGTATAAGCCATCTTTTACTTCTCGATCTTAATTTATACCCAACCCAATTGCAAAACTCCGCTATACAAAGAGGAGAGGCTCATTAATTGGGGACCACGCCAGCTCGCAATTTTCCTTTCCAAAAAGAAGGTGTCTACATAAAATCACGTTAGCCCACTTATCTTATTTTTGGTCCATTGTGGTATATATCAGGCATGGCAACTTTAGTCAATAGTTGCACTAAGAACAGCAAAAGGTGTGGATGTACTCTGTAGAAGAGCTTTTCGAAAAATATGGAACGCGCCTTGGACTTCGTCTTATCGCAGGTAAAGAAGGGTTAAAACGGCTCATTAAGCTTCCAGAGGTTCACCGTCCTGGCTTAAGTCTCTCCGGGTATTTGAAAAACTATGTTAGTCAACGCCTGCTTATTTTTGGAAATGTTGAAACCCTTTTTTTAAAAGATTTAGATAAGCAACTGCGCATCGAAAGATTGCGAGGGATTTTAACCCAGCAAACCCCTGCTGTCATCGTTGCAGGTAGATTCTTGCCTGTAAAGGAGCTAGTTGCCTTTTGCGAGCAAGCGGGGATTCCTCTATTCCGCACCAATATTCCCACGATGAACCTCGTAAGTAAAATGACGTTGCTTCTCAACGAGGAATTTTCTCCTTCGATGACTTGCCATGGCACCTTGGTGGAAGTATTTGGTGTTGGAGTCATGATTCAGGGGGATTCTTCTGTTGGAAAGAGCGAAGCTGCCCTTGGCCTCATCGAACGGGGACACAGGTTGATCTCGGATGATGTTGTGCGCATTAAACTGCGCGAGGGAACTTATCTAGAAGGATCAGGTCCAGAGCTTACCCGCCACCTCATGGAGATCCGTGGGATAGGCATTCTCAATGTGGCTCACCTTTATGGTGCTGTTTGCGTTAGGGATGATAAAAAAATTGATATTGTCGTGAAATTAGAAGATTGGGACGATCGAAGGTTTTACGATCGGATTGGACTTGATGAAAAGTATTGCGACCTTCTAGGCGTGAAAGTTCCCTATCATATTTTGCCGGTGAAGCCGGGAAGAGATGTCGCTCTTTTGCTTGAGACAATTGTCTTAAATCATCGGTTGAAAGAGATGGGATATCACTCTGCAAAAGAATTTAATGTAAAACTCCTTGAAACGATTGCGAAGAAGCAGAATGACAGAAAACAAGTACGAGAAGATTTCTCAAAAAGTAAAAATTAAAAATGCCCTTGGGTTGCATGCCAGGCCTGCGACCGTTATTGCCAAATTGCTGCAAGGGTCTCGATCGACCGTTTCATTCACCTATCGCAAAGAAACGGTCAATGCGCGTAGTATCATGAGCGTGCTTATGTTGGCGGCGACAAAGAATTCTCAGATTCTTATCGATGTCGAAGGAGAGGATGCGCGCGAGGTGTTAGATAAGCTCGTCTCCGCTTTTGAAAACAAATTTGGAGAGTAATGAATAGGGCGAACAAAGAGATCCGAATTAAGGGATTTCCTGTCAGCGATGGGGTGGCAATTGGAGTTCCCTATTTTTTTTGTCCTGAAGAAGAGCAAATTCCTGAATTTCCGATTTCCATCGGCGAAGTGGACGATGAGATTGCAAGATACCGTAAAGCGTTGTTTTCCAGCCGTGAAGATTTGCAGAGACTGCAGAGTGATCTTGTCTGTGAGGGCTCAGACGATGCCGTTACGATTTTAGACACGCACATTCAGATGCTCGAAGATCCGATGATGACGACGCACATGGAGGAGAAAATCCGCCAGATGCTTCAGAATACGGAATCGGTCTTTCATGAAGTGATTCGGGATTATGAGGTCCGTTTTTCCCAAACATCTGATTCCTTTTTCCAACAAAGGCTTGTGGATGTGATGGATCTTGCAAAACGGGTCTTGGGCCATTTATCGCCGAAGGCCAAACACTCTCTACTGGATATCCCGTTTAATTCCATCGTTTTTATCCATGAACTGATCCCATCTTATACGGCAGCGGCTCAAACCTCGCGCGTGAGCGCATTTGTTAGCTATGCAGGAGGAGGAAATTCCCACGCGGCTCTCATTGCACGCGCCAAGGGGATCCCCTTTGTTGCATGCATTGATATTTATGCACTTAAAAAAATCTCGTCGCAGTGTGTGATCGTCGACGGACAGACAGGAGAGGTGATTTTTAATCCCACAGAAGAGACTCTCTCTGCCTATAAACGGCGCAAAACGTGTTTAAAAACGAGTTATCAATTGCTTCAAAATGAGTTGCAGTACGATACAGAAACGATCGATGGATTCCCCGTTCAGGTTTTTGCTAACATTGGACATATTGAAGATCTTGAGCCCTTGAAACAAGGCGGTGTCGATGGAATCGGACTTTTCCGTTCCGAATTTTTGTTTTTCCATAATCAAAACCTCCATGTTTCTGAAGAGCAGCAATTTCATGTTTATCGCGAACTGATCGAAAAAATGCCTCAGCTTCCAGTGTCCATTCGCGTGTTTGATGTCGGAGGGGATAAGCATCCCGAAGGGATTTCTCAAGCGCATAAAGAGCCCAATCCCGTTTTGGGCTGTAGAGGGATCCGGTTTTTGTTGCGCAATCCAGAGCTTTTCCGCACCCAGCTGCGCGCGCTGCATAGAGCCTCTGCCTTTGGCAATTTGCAGCTGCTTCTTCCTCTTATTTCCGATATTCGAGAGCTTCAGCAAGCACGCACGATGATCGACGAGGTGGCCTCTGAGTTGAAATCCTATGGCGTTCCCATTAAAGAAAAAATCCCGGTGGGTGTGATGATTGAGGTTCCCTCAGCTGTCATTATGTGCGATGCTCTAGTGCAGCAAAGCGATTTTCTTGCAATCGGAACAAACGACCTTCTGCAATTTACTCTAGGAATAGACCGCGGGCTTCCTTCGATGAGCGAGGCATGTTATCCTGCACATCCTAGCATCGTGCGGATGATCAAAATGGTTCTAACAGAAGCCAAGCGTTACCACCGCCCCGTTTCTATCTGCGGTGAGATTGCCTCAAGTCCTTTATTCGTTCCTCTCTTGCTTGGGTTAGGGGCTGATGCGTTTTCCTGTTCTCCCCGTTATGTCCCCCTAGTCAAACGGGCTGTGCGCCAAAGCAGTCTGCTCTTTTCTTGTGAACTTGCTCAAAGAGTCTTGCAGCTCAGCTCTCCTTTAGAGGTCTCTCAAGTGCTCTTAGATGCTTATAACCAGCTTAGGTAGAAGTGATTACCTCTTCTTTAACTCTAGAAGATTCTCTCAAGCGCTGGTTCGGGTATAATGAATTTCGCCCGATGCAAAAACAGATCGTTCAAGCTCTTTTAGATCACCAAGATGTCCTTGCCATCTTGCCAACTGGCGCCGGTAAGTCAATCTGTTATCAGCTTCCTGCTATGCTGATGCAAGGTATTGCCGTTGTCATCTCACCCTTGATTTCTCTTATGCAAGATCAAGTGGTGAGTTTATATAAGAATGGCCTGCCAGCTGCCTTCTTGAATAGCAGTTTGCCGTCTGAAGAAATCCAAAGTGTTCTCAATTCTCTTTCCGATTATAAGCTGCTCTATATTTCACCAGAGCGCCTTTTTGATGAGCAGTTTATCAGCTATTTGGAAAAGACAACCGTCTCATTTTTTGCAATCGATGAAGCGCACTGCATTTCTCAATGGGGCCACTCGTTTCGTCCCGAATATCGAAAGCTTTCTCTCTTAAAAGAGAAATTTCCCAAAAGCGCCATTATTGCTCTTACTGCAACAGCTACAAAAGAGGTGGAGAGGGATATCGCAGGCCAGCTTCTTATGACCTCTCCTTTTCTTGTACGCGCGAGTTTCGACCGCCCTAATTTATCCATTGAGATCTACCCGAAACAAGAGACGTTGCGCCAGTTGAAACACTTTCTCGAGCGTCATCCCCATGTCTCGGGAATTGTGTATGCAGCGACCCGAAAAACGGTTGATGAGACCTACGAGCACTTGAAAAAAGAGGGATTTAAGGTCGGCAAGTACCATGCCGGGATGATCGATGTCGAGCGGGGATCTTTTCAATACGACTTTATCCACGGCGATCTTCCCATTATGGTCGCAACACTCGCATTCGGCATGGGGATCCACAAACCCGATATCCGTTTTGTCGTGCATCTCGATATGCCGCGCTCCATCGAGCAGTATTATCAAGAGATTGGAAGGGCAGGAAGAGATGGTTTGCCCGCCACCTGCCTTCTGCTCTATTCTGCACAAGAAGCGCTCATCTATCACTCCTTTTTGGAACAGATCACCGATGAACAGGTGCGCAAGGTCACGAAACAAAAAACAGACCGGATGCTGCACTTTTGCAAAAGCCGCCTCTGCCGCCGTAAAGAACTCCTTCGCTATTTCGATGAACTCTACCCCTTTTCTTCGTGTGAGCGGTGCGATAATTGCCTAGATACACATGAAATGTACGATGAAACTCTTCTAGCGCAAAAGGTTCTCTCCTGTGTCTTTCGTCTTAAACAGCAATTTGGCGTCAACTATGTGGTGGATGTTCTTCGAGGTGCCAAGATCAAAGCGATTTTTGATCGGGGACATGACCGCTTATCGACATACTGCTTAACTCCAGATGTCTCTGAATCCGACTTGCGCTCACTCATCGATCAATTGATCGAATTAGGCTTTTTAAAGCGTAGCCAAGGAGACTATCCGGTCCTTCAATGGACCGATCTTACGCCAGGTGTCATCCAAGGAAATACAAAAGTTTTCGTTCACAAGAAAATTGCTCAGGCTGTCCCGAAGAAATCTCCCAAAAAGGAAGCCGAATACGATCAAGTCCTTTTCGATCAACTCTCTTTATTGCGCCGTCAGATTTCTCAACAGATGAAAGTGCCAGCCTTTGTGGTCTTCGGCGACCGCGCGCTCATCGAAATGTGCCAAGTCCTCCCGAAATCGCGTGAAGAGATGCTCCGTGTCAATGGCGTTGGCCCCATCAAGTGGGAGAAATACGGCGCTGTGTTCCTCGATGTGATTCTTCGCTACAAGCAATCACAATGAATAAGTTTGAAATCATGATAGCTAGTCTTCCTCAGACATGAGGCAAAGAAATATTCTTTGCCTCATGCGCTCTCTTCGTAGTGTTGACTTTTCTAGAAAGGAAATGACATTCCGCCGGGAAGGTCCATGCCGCCCTCAGATTCTGCAGCAAGCTTTTGGTAGGCGTCAAAGCAGGCTGCTTGGATGAGGTCTTGCAGACCTTCAAGATCGTTCGGATCAACACATTCTGGTTTAATCTCGATTTTTTGCAGCTCTTTGTCTCCGTTCATGGTCACGGTAACAAGGCCATTGCCGCTTGTGCCGAGAATGAGCTTAGATTTCATTTCGGTGCGCATTGACTCGAGTTGCTGCTGCATCATCTTCGCTTGCTTTTTCATCTTCGAATAACCACTACCCATGTCGTCTCCTTTATTTTATATCTCTTTTTTTACAACACCCTCTAACTCGACTGCGGCAAACCGGATTAGGGTATCGTATCTGCCTTGAGGAGCTTTGGATGCAGGTTTTTCAGAAATCGATGGCGCGGCTACCGGTTGAAGATTCGAGGGTTGCGTTGGTGTGGGAGCCTGGTCGATCTTTTCTTTGATTTTGTTCAATAGAGCTTGTTCGAAAGCGCCAGTTTCAGAGGGTTTTGCTAGTGGCGCTTGGATCTCTTGAGAAGCAGGTAGGATCTTTTCGCAAGTGGGCATTTCAGGTTGAGGGAGTTCCCGATCGCGATCGATCTCTGGAACCATTCGAGCAACAGGTTTTTCCTCTGCGGCTTGGAATTGTTGCGCAATTGTTTCAATGGGGATTTGGGGTTGAGCTGGCTGCGGCTCAGCAAGAGTTTCTGTCGTAAGAGGAGTGGGTGCTGCTGCCGCTTCGGGTGCAGGCTCAGGTGTCTCTTGCGGAATGATGAGCGGCGAGGCGGGAATCGTAGCCTCTTGCTTATTTGGAAATGTATGCTCGAGCTCAATTAAGCGCTTTGTCAATGTAGCAAGAGAAAGGCGGTATTTTGAGCGGATGAGATAAAGTAAAATCATTTCGAGGGAGATCCGCTTAAAGGGCGTTTTTGCCAGTTGCTGCTGCCAGTGGATGAGATAATCGAGAATACAGAGGCACTGTTCTTCCGTGTAATGGGAAGATAAGGAGAGGTACTGTTTTTTCTCTTCAGGATCGAAGATCTGAGGATTTCTACCCAGCTTGATGTGAAGGTGGGTGCGGAAATGTTCGACGAGATTGTCGAGGAAGTGATTTAAATCTTTGCCCGTGGAGAAGATGGATTGGGAGAGTTCGAAGGCATAATTGAGATTTTGTGTGTTGATCGCTGCATCGAGGGCAAAAAAGGCAGCTCTTGGCATTAATCCCAGCGTTTCAGAGACTTTATCGAGGGTGATGGGCTGCTGTGCGTAGCAGATCACCTGGTCTAAGAGCGATTCTGCATCGCGCAGGCATCCTTCTGAGAGGTGGGAAATGAGAGCAAGAGCATCAGGGGAGCAATCGACCTTTAGGTCTTGAACGATGTAATTGAGCTTTGCCTGCATTGTTTCAAGAGAGATCCGGTTGAGATCGAACCGCTGGCAACGGCTGAGTATCGTCGGCAAGACTTTATGAGGCTCTGTCGTTGCGAAGAAAAATTTTACGTTCGTCGGAGGCTCTTCTAAAGTTTTCAACAGCGCATTAAAGGCCTCCTTAGTGAGCATGTGGACTTCATCGATGATGTAAATTTTAAATTTACCAGAGGCGGGAGCATAGCCGATCGTTTCATTGATTTGGCGGATATCGTCAATGCCGCGGTTGGAGGCGCCGTCAATTTCAAGGACATCAAGAGAGCGTCCGGACATCACGTCGAGGCAAGAAGTGCAAGAGTTGCAAGGCTCTTGGTTTTCTGTAAGTTTTTGGCAATTTAAGGCTTTTGCAAAAACTCTTGCCAGCGTGGTTTTTCCAGTTCCCCGGCATCCGCAGAAAAGATAAGCGTGGGCCAAACGCTCGAAGCGCAACGCGTTTTTGAGAGTTGTCACGATTGCATCTTGTCCAACAACGCTTGCAAACGTCTGGGGTCGGTATTTGCGAGGAATGACTTGATAGCTTGTCTTTTTTTGGTCCACGAGGTGCCTCATAGGGTTGGATTTGAGTATAATCTGTATGTGGAAAATACCCAAGGGAGAAAATGGGGTGAATAGATTTTTTTTTATGTGCTCTGCACATGTACAGGCAGAAATTTCTGTAACTTTGAAGTGAAAGCAGTATATACTGCAGTTGATAAGGTTTGGTAAGCAATGGTGCAGCCTGTGAGGATTTGGAGTTGAGGATGTTTTGTGCCTGAAAAGCGCTTAGAAGATGAAGAGCGAATGCTCTCTAAAAGCCTCTGGCGACAATGGAAATCGAGCCAAGAATTTGGCCGTAGAGTCCTGCTTGCGCTTGCCTTTGTTTTTGCGTTAACGTTCTTTCTCCATTTTCGGGAAGTGAGAATGGAGGTTCTCGAAATTGGAGCCAAAGCGCCCCGCTATGTCATCGCTCAGATTAACTTTCAATTTCCCGACTCCGAAGCAACGCAGATCCTTAAACAAGAAGCTGTACGCGATGTGGGTGAAGTGGTTAAGGTCGATGAAGGGGAGATCATTGGGTTTCGCAATAACTTAGAAACTTCTTTAATCGAACATCAAAAATGGCGTGACGAGCTTTCTAAAGCCACTTTCGAAGAGCTGTATAATACGCTAGATGGTGTTGAGGAAGAATTAATTCAATCTCGATTTACAGATGACCGCACCTTAAAAAAAATGCAGGAGTTAAGCTTGGATTCTGGAGGATTTTATCCTTTAGAGCTCTCAAGTAACATCGAAGCACCGCTCATTCTACCAGAGAGCTTCTGGAATGAGATGCAGAGGAAATTGTCCAGCTCTTCTCAGTATCAAGCTCAAACGCTCAAATTTGTGATCCATAAATTTGCCCGTCAGAAATGGGCGCTGCAACAAGATTATTCTTTAGAGCGGCAGCTGCGTCAAATTGTTCAAGAACAGGTTCCTAAAAAACTCACGCACGTCGAAGCTGGAAGTCAGATCATTCGCCTCGGTGAAACGGTGACATCGCGGCATATTGCAATGCTGCAAGCGATGAAACTGGCTTTAGCGCAATCGAGAAGTTTGTGGACCCCGGTCACTCTTTTTGGAAGCGCTCTTCTTGCATTTTGTCTTGTCTTTGTCTCCCTTGTCTATTTGCGTATTTTCCATAAAGATGTCACCCTTTCTCTTCAAAAGTTAACGCTCCTTGTAACCATTATCATTGTGACCCTGATCTTAGCCAAAGGAACCGAATATTTCCTCTTGTACAAAGGAAGAAATTTAATTGAGTTTGCTAGGTTTCCTTTGATCGTGCCCTTGGCAGCCATGCTCTCTTGTGTACTTGTCGGCAGCGAGCTTGCTTTATTCATCTCTCTTTTTCTTGTCGTTGTTCTCAACTTCACGATTGCAATTGAAAGCGACTTTTTTCTTCCGCTAAACTTCTTTGCAGCGCTCGTTACGATTTTATTTGCCCGGTCTTTGCACAAGCGCAAAGAAGTGTTTACTGTATGCGGGAAGGTATGGGTTGGATGCATCCCCTTATTTATTGCATTTAACTGCATTGAAAACACCTTTTGGAGCATTAACATGCTGACAGATCTTGTCAGTAGTTTGGTGTTTATGGGAGCTACTGCTGTTGTGTCGATTGGGCTCATGCCGATTTTGGAGTCGATTTTCTGTGTGATGACAGATATCACACTCATGGAATACATGGATCCCAATAATGAACTCTTGCGCAGACTAAGCTTAGAGGCTCCTGGAACTTATCAGCATTGTCTCGTTGTGGGAAATTTAGCAGAAGCCGGTGCTCGCTCGATTGGGGCTAATGGACTGTTTTGTCGAGTTTCCACTCTTTATCACGATATTGGTAAGTTGTTCAATCCTCATTATTTTACTGAAAATCAGCTCGGTGGATTTAACATTCATCAGCTTCTCACTCCCATAGAATCCACCCACGTCATTGTAGCTCACGTACCAGAGGGAGAAGCCTTAGCCCGCAAACATCATCTTCCTCAGAGCTTTATCGACATCATTCGCGAACACCATGGAACTACTATGGTGTATTATTTCTACTGCAAACAAGTGGAGCAAATGAATGGGGATGCGACCAAGGTCAATGAGAAGGTCTTCCGCTACCCGGGTCCTAAGCCTCGCTCCAAAGAGTCTGCGATCATTATGATTGCAGATACCATGGAAGCTGCCTCCCGCAGTATGGAGGATGTTACCGAAGAAACACTGAGTGAAATGGTCGATAAGCTTGTAGCTGAAAAAGCCGATGATGGACAGCTTGATGAATGTCAGCTGACATTCGAAGAGCTCGGCATTGTCAAAAAGGCGATGATTAAGGCCCTTCTTGTGACCCGGCATCTTCGGGTCAAATATCCAGAGAGGCGTTAGCCTCTTCAAACACCCTTTTCGTTAGATCTTTAGATGTAATGTATTTTAAAAATTAGTTTAATTATCTGATTTTTTTGGATAATATACTTGAAATATTTATGATTTTTAGTTAAAATATCTAATTGTAAAAATCAATTATAAATACAGGTTTATTATGGCAGTTTCTTCTAGTTCAATTCCAACTCAAAGTGGATCGATAAGGTTTGGTGATTTGGAAGACGGTTTATCAAAGATTAAAAAGAACCCAAATGTTCAAAAAATTTCTTGGTTAAATAGTGAAAAATCTTTTTTTTCAATCTTTAGAGGAATTAACCCCGAATCGCTTGCGAAATTTGGTCGTTATATAAGTGAGTCTGAACATTTAAAAAAACTATCTATTGTTAAAATAGAATTAAACGGAGTTGAGATCAAATTTCTTTCAACAGTTATCCGTGAAAATAAGAGTCTTAAGGCATTGAGATTAGACCTCTCTCTCGTGAATTTAGACGGCATTTACGGTCGTGATGCTTCTCATTATTTGAATTCTTCTGAAAATTTAAATAAATTAATTACCGTACTAAAAAATCATCCTACGCTCAAAAAAGTTTCATTGAAATTTGATTTTGAATTTTTTATCTCTCGACAGCTCTTTTCGAAATCTATTGTAGATTTGGCTTCTAAAAGTAAATTAAAGGATTTAAGAGTCTGGAATGTGCCCGATCAGGGCTTAGTTCTTTTAGCCCAGGCGTTAAGTCAGAATAAGGGGTCGGTAAAATTCTTGGAGCTAATGTATGATCGTCTGACATATTGTCCTTCGATGGAAATTTTCTTTCGAGCGTTTTTAACGAACACAAAGATTCTCTTTCTTCGAATTGACGGTGCCAAGTTTAAAGATATGAAGTTTTTGGATTTTTTAAAGGATAGTCCGAGCTTAGAGCGATTGGATGCAGATCGTTGTTGTTTTTCAAAACGGCAATTAGTGCAGATTTCAAAAAGCTTGCCAAAAGAAATTAGATTTAGCCCGAAGATGTATATGAGTTATGACCATCACGATGGTTTTGGTGTTGGATCTATTGTTAAATTATCTGCGTCGGAAATATCTGAGTTGAAGCGCTTGAGAAGAGCGGCTCCTTCACGAGTGCCAACAGAGTCTGCCGTTGCAAAATCCACCTCTTCAGCACCTGCTGCTTCGACAACATCTCAGGCTAGTTCGTCTTCGTCTTTTGATTCGGTAAGACGTACAACTTATGGCACTTTTGCACTCTTAGAGCTTCCTGCAATCTCTTCAGGGAGCTCTTCAGCTTGCAGTAGTTCGACTTAAGCTGCAGCTCGAGATCGTGCGTCGAATCTATTTTGACGCACGATCTTTTTTCTTGTTCTTCTGTATGAAAAAATAGGATGTAAGAAAAACTTTTTTTTCGTACGCTGCATCCACTATGCCTTATTTGTTCATACTCTATTTATTCTCTGCTCTCTTTTCTGTTTCTAGCCTCTTTGCCTCTTTACAGGTGATTGATGGTGCATCGGGTCCTGGCACTGTCAATCTAGATTCTCAAGGTGAAAATGATGGAGTGAGCTTTATCAACCAGAACGTCAATCAAAACACTCTTTTTGTGCCAGGTGGAAGCACAGTTAATAGTGCAAATAATTCCATGGGCATTCAAACAAGCATTAATGGATTAGGAAATGTGACCTTTGGCGGGGGCTCGGGGGCCTCATCGACTGTGAAGGGTAAGGTGGGAGATCAGACGCCTCTTTATATAGGAACCCTTAATGTAGGCGGGGCAAGCGTGACCTTTGAAGCGGGTGTTCACTGTGCAAACGTCGATTATTCGGGCAACGGAGTGATCTTTCTTGAAGATCATCTTGATCTTTCGCCCGGTGGATCTGTCACTTTTAATGGCACTTCTGGATTGCTGAATCTAAGCGGGAATACGATTGTCAATGGAAACATTGGTCCCTATCCCATGCAAGGGGGCGGCCTTCTTAAGATGGAACCAGGGAGCATCATTAATGGGAACGTTGGCATTAGTGACATTACGATGAAGAAGACTAAAACGCAAGCAGCGGTGATTAATGGTAATTTGTGCGCAATTATGATCACCCTTAGAAGCACTGATATTTCAGGGCCCAGCATGGTTGTCCAAGGAGATCTCATCCTTAATACCTCATTAAATACAGAAAAAAACTTTCTAAGTGTTCAGGGAAATAGTTTTTTTCAAGGAAATGTTCTTATCAACATGAACCAAAGTCTAACTGGGGCTTTAGTTGTCGAGCAGTCGAACACAATCAATGGTTCTGTGGATCTCATTTATCATTTTTTTTCCAATCCCCGTCCCACTCGGTTTGCGCTTAGCTATCCTGTCGTTTCTGCGGCCAGCGGTACAAGTGGAGCTACCATTAATTTAATCAATGATCCTGATTGGCGGATGACTTTTTATGGAGTCAATACCAATGGCTCTATTTTTATTGTTAATCAACCTCAAACAGGTCCTGTTCAGCCGCCTGTAAATAGTGGATGTCCTCCTTGGCTGCAAGGGCTCGAGGGAGGATGCAATGATGAGGTGATGTTGCAGTTGTGTCCGATCGCAGACGATTATCCTGGCAGCGACTTAGATTATGTAGAGCGGCAACTCTCTGAGCCTACCTGGGAAGAATACACGTACGATGTTTATCAAATCTATCCAGCGCAATCATTGAGAGGGGTAGCTCAGGAAAGCTTTAATACAACAAGACAATTTCAAAAGATCTTTCTAAAGCACTTTGATCGCGATCGCTGTTTATGCCGTCGTAGCTTAGTTGACTTAAGTTGCGCCCCTTGTGACCAAAAAGAGGAGGTCAAGATTTGGACAGATGGTTTTGGGTATTTCGGACGGCAGAGCAATCACAGTGCTGGTCTTGGTTATG
Organism: Rhabdochlamydiaceae bacterium; assembly: GCA_019752555.1. Lineage (GTDB taxonomy): Bacteria > Chlamydiota > Chlamydiia > Chlamydiales > Rhabdochlamydiaceae > JAGVMG01. Next base: position 55,363 of record JAIELY010000004.1, on the reverse strand, counting down.
ATGCCAACACATGGGGCACTCTTTTAGCGATGGACGCCCCCGCAGCAACGGGGCTGCGCGTCGGAGTGGCAGCGGGTTACGCTAGTACATTCATTAAAAATGGACACTTTGTTGTTCCTCTTCCAAAGACAAATACAACCCATACGGATAACTATGAAGCAACAGCCTACGTTTCTTACAAAAGATCTGCTTGGTTTGCAGATGGAGGACTCTCTTACGGATGGAACCGGTATCATGGTAAACGGTATATAGCGTTTAATGAGCTTAACCGCACAGCGCATGCCTCTTATCATGGTCAAGAGTATTCAGCATTTGCTACGACAGAGTATCAATATTGTCTTAAACACTGGGAAATCACACCGGTTGGCTCAGCAATTTATTCGCGCGTACATATCAACTCTTACCATGAATCGGGAGCTCAAACGTTAAATTTAAAAATCAAGGCTCAAAATTATGATTATCTTGAGAGTAGTTTAGGCGTTAAAATTGCCTATCTTTTTGAAACTTGTTTTGGATCCTATGTTCCCGAATTGCACGGCTTTTGGAATTATCAATGGCTGGATCGTCAAGTCAAGATTAGAGCTTCATTTTCAGAGCTTGGAGCACTTGCAGGTTATTTTACACAAACTGCACCTAAAACAGACCGTAACCAATGGACAATTGGCAGCAGTTTTACCTGCTATCCAGGAAGTCATTTCACCATTTTATTCGATTACGATTTTGAGTTTGGCGATTCCTACTACGATCACCAGCTGTTTGCGGAAGTTGCCTATCAGTTTTAATTTCTATGATCTTCCTCAGACAATTGTGTTGCGATGATGTCTTTTTCGAATCGATTCTTTTAAGAACTTCATTAAAATGGACTTAGGAACAAAACGGGCGAGTGTAACCCACAACCGATAGCGCCAATCGATGATGCGAACGGATGCTTGATCTTCAATTTGTTTTAAGATGCAAGAGGCAACATCTTGTGAGCGCATCGTCCAGGCGTCTTGCTTTTGCGGGATGTTGCCGCCTGCACGTCTACGGAAAGAGGTTGCCGTTTGTCCGGGACAGGATGTCAGAACGCGTATGCCATGGGAGAAGAGCTCGACATCTAACGCCTTAGAAAACTGAAGGACAAATGCTTTAGAGGCTGCATAAGTGGCAAGCGTGGGATAGGGGAAAAAGGCTGCTGCCGATGCGACATTGAGAATTGTTCCCGGTTTTCTCTTTTTGACGAGTGTGCGGGAGGCCTCTAGGGTAATTTCGACAAGAGATGTGATGTTGACTTCTACGATCTCGAGTTGTTCTGCAGTTGTGGTGGTAAGCGCATCGCCGTAGTGTCCAAGTCCTGCGTTGTTGAGGATCAGGTCGGGAGCTTGTTCTTGAATTAATGCAACGAGTTTTTGCCGCTCTTGCGGGATGTTCAAATCAAGATCCAGCACCGTTGTTTTCACAGAGAGCATGCGTGCTGTAAGCTCGAGCTCTTCTTTATTACGGCCCGTTAGAATTAAAGGTGTGCCCCGTTTTGCAATTTCAATTGCGAGCGCTCTTCCTAATCCTGAACTTGCTCCTGTGACTAAGGCAAGGGTGTAGGGCCACGGCTTAAGAGAGCTCATTTTTCAACGTTTGGGTGAGGTGTTCGATTTTTGTGTCGCAGAGTTTGAGTCCTTCAGCAATCGATGGAGCTTGACTCACAAATGTGGAGAGGTACACTTTCACCTTGGGTTCTGTGCCCGAAGGGCGGATGATCACTTTGCTTTTGTCATCTAGACGGAAGAGAAGCACATCTGAAATAGGAAGATCTAAGGGCTCTTGTTTGCCTGTTTTGAGATAGGTGCGGGTTTTTGTGAGATAATCTTCGACATAAATAACGCTCTTACTTGCAATTTCATGAGGCAAATGCGCGCGCAGGCGCGTCATGAGAGCTTGCATCGCATCCATGCCCGCTTTTCCGGGATGAAAGGGAATAGAGAGTTGAGCTTCTCGGTAAAAGCCATAACGGTTGTAAATCTGATGTAATAGATCGATGAGTGTTTTGTTCTGTTTTTTTGCATGCAGCGCGATTTCCGCGAGCAGGCAAGAGGCGATGATCGCATCTTTGTCGCGTGCGTGTGTGCCTAAAAGAAAACCATAGGATTCTTCTGCTCCGTAAATGAATTTAGGCGAGTTTTGCATTGTTTCCCAAAGGTGGATCTTCTCTCCAATGTATTTAAATCCGGTTAATACCTCGATGCACGTTTGGTTGTGATCTTCTGCAATTGTTTTTAAAAGTTCTGTGGTCACAATCGTTGTGACAAAAGCGCCATTTTTAGGGAGTGTGTCCTGCTCTTTCATGACATCGCATAGATATTCGACACAGATTGCAGCTGTTTCGTTTCCGGTTAAGATCACAGGCGCGCTCTTATGCATGACGACAACGCCCATCCGGTCGGCATCGGGATCGGTAGCAAAGAGGATATCAGAATGCGTGGAAATGAGTTTTTCCATTCCTAATTGAAGGGTTTCTTTGTATTCCGGATTTGGAAATTTAAGAGTGGGGAAGTTTCCGTCTGGGATGCATTGCTCATCGACGATGTGAATGGAAGTAAACCCCCAATCCCTTAAAGCTTTTGGGACCATTGTGATTCCCGTTCCGTGAAAGCTAGTGTAGGTGATCTGAAGTGTGCTGCCCTCATTTTTGTTTTGTTCAGGGAAATGCTGTAAGGGACGGATCGCCCTGAGATAGGCTTCATCTAAGGAGAAATCACTTGTTTCGATTAAAGGATCTTTGGATCCGCTCCGTTTTACCTGTGCAATTGAGGTGAGTTTTTCTACTTCCTTGATGATTCCTGTATCGTGAGGCGGCACGACCTGAGCCCCATCGCTCCAATAGACTTTATATCCATTGTATTCTTTTGGGTTGTGCGAGGCTGTGATCATGACGGCTGCATCGCATTTTTTTTCTCGGCAGGCAAAAGAGATAAAGGGGGTAGGACGCAGCTCGCTGAGCAAATAAACACGGATCCCGTTGCCGGCAAGCACGCGCGCTGTTTCTAGAGCGAATTCTTGTGAATTATGCCGCGAGTCAAAACCGACGAGGACAGAAAGGGGGCACTTTTTTTGCGCGAGGAGATAGTTAGCAAGGCCTTGTGTTGCAATTTGGATGGTGTACGCATTGAGCCGATTGGTTCCAACTCCCATGAGTGCTCGGAGCCCGCCTGTCCCAAAGGTAAGGTCGGTGTAAAACGCATCTACAAGCGCTTGCTTGTCGTTTTCAAGAAGAAATCTTATTTCGTTTTTGGAAGATTCATCATAGGGACCTGTAAGCCACGTGTTGACGCGGTCCATGATCATGGGATCGATAGCAGGTTGTGCGTGCATAAGAATTCTCCTTAAACCTCTTTGCACACAAGATAATAAGAAAATGATTTCTTAGTCGAGACCCTTTTGAATTTCACCTAAAGTGATTAAAGGAGCATCGGGATGGTTGATCCCTTCGCATCGAGCAGCAGTCTCTTCCCACGCCTTTCGATTCTTAACGTTTTCGAGCCACCAGGGGAATGTACGGCATTGCTTCGGACGTACAGAGTAGATGTCGCAGCGGCGTTCTTTTAAAAAAATGCAATCGTAATTGTCTGGATCTTCTTTTAACGAGCGTTTTCCTTGAATGAGGTGGGTGTATTTTTTGATGAATTCTGCTTCTGAAATACTAAGGTGCTCTGCGATGGCGGTGATTTCTTCATCGCTTACCCAGACGTACCCCGGCGCCCCTGTGCAGCACTCGCCGCAGCCTGTGCATTTAAATCGCAGCCCGTCTTTATACCAAGGTTGTGACATCGCTTAATTCCCATGTAAAGATTTTCGGATCTTTTGAGATCCACTGATTGGTCCCTTTATCCGATCCGATTTGCCAGTAGTAAGGCTGCACTGTGCATCCATTGGTGCTGATATCGATTAGATTCCAAGATCCGATTTTTTGATGTGCTGTGCTGCCGCTGTCGAGAACAATAGGGAGGTTGGAGGCTCTTAAATCGGCGATGCAGTGGCGGTGGGTATGACCATGGATGTAGAGGCGGATTTGCGGGTTTCTCTCAAGAATCCCTCTTAATTCAGAGCCCCGTTTGAGCATTTTTCGAGGTGAGTCGTTGTGGAAAAAGGGGAAGTGGTTTGCGAGAATGAAGTTGTGAGTGGAAGGGATTTCTTTTAAGGCAGTTTCGAGCTTTTCCTCAAGTTCTCTATTAAAAAGTCCGCAGGAGGAGATCAGGGAGGTAGCAAGAGCTGTATCCAAAAGAATAAGCGACCAGTTTGGCGCAAGAGGGGCTAGCGTTAAGCCGTCTTTTTTGAGATTAAAACGGCTGCAGGGGGTGTATTGCGTTTCAAAAAATTGATAAAAGAGCTGATCCCGATAAGCTTTTGCCGTGTATTGATCGTGGTTGCCGGGCAAAACATAAACATTGAGATTTGCTCGCTTAAGAGATTCGACAAATTCTTGGGCGAGTGCAAATTCCCCTTCTGCTGATGTTGTAGAAAGATCGCCAGTGATGAATACGTGCTCCACATCGAGGCGTGTAAAGGTGTCGATAAGAGAGTGAAGGTGTTCCGGGGTATAGATCTGCTTGCGCGCAAGCATGAGGTTCATGTTTCCCAGCCAGCGTTTAGAGAAAAACTGGCTCAAGCTCCAGCAGGGCTTGGAAAAATGCAGATCAGAGATATGGGCACAACGAAATGAAGACATGGGGCTACATTGCTTTAATTTGAATTTTGCTTAACTGACCACTAGAATACCTGATTAGAGCGATTTACCCCAAGAAACTTAAAAAAGCTATCTTTTGCTCTGAGCCCTGCTTAAAGTTTTTCTTTTGCTTACGCTCTGTTTTACAAGCGTTTTTGCCCAAACTTTGCCCTCGCGATGGATGCTAGCTGGCGGGGATTTTTCAGAAACTGTTCCGCAAGTCGTTCTTTTTGAGACTTTACTGCCTATTTTTCTCTTAGGAGCAGTCTTTTTCTTGGCTGTTTTCGGCGCTTTACGTTTCGGATACATCTTATAAAGTTCTTTTTCTGTCAGCGGATCGGGTTCCATCTTAGTTTTTCGCGCCGGATATTTAGCTTGAGCGGAGCGCACTTCCTTATGCTTTTTTTTCGCGAGGGTGTTTGTCATCGGGCGCTTATTTCTGTTCATAGTGTCCTCAGTGTTAAAAACTTTATTTTAAATTTAATAAATTTATTGTCAATATGCCTCTTTTCTCAAATCGTATTCAGAGCTAATATCAAAAGAGTAAACCCAGGTTGTCTCTCTATGCAATCACACCCCGCAGCGCATCGTAAATTTAGTTGGTATGATTTTCTGCCCAAAAGCATCTTTTGCTGCTTTTTGGAAAAATACACACTCAAAACTTTTAAAGCAGATCTTTGGGCAGGAATTACGGTGGGGATCGTGGCCTTGCCTCTCGCTATGGCCTTTGCTATCGCCTCTGGCGTTGCGCCGGAACAGGGTCTTTTTACTGCGATTGTTGCAGGTTTTTTGATTTCTCTTTTTGGGGGAAGCCGTGTTCAGATTGGTGGGCCGACGGGGGCTTTTGTTGTGATTGTCTATGGCATTATCCAAAGGCAGGGGTATCATGGGCTTGTTCTTGCGACCCTAATGGCGGCGTTGATTTTGATTTTGATGGGAGCATGCCGTTTGGGAACACTCATCAAGTACATCCCTTATCCGCTTGTGACAGGATTTACAACCGGTATTGCGGTGATTATTTTTTCTTCTCAAGTAAAAGATCTTCTCGGATTGCATATAGACAATCTGCCTGCAGATTTCTTGGGAAAATGGCAAGTGATGATGGCAGCGCTGCCCTCTTGGCATCCTTCGACGTTTTGCGTTGGACTAGGAACTCTTTTGGGAATCATCGCTTTGCGTAAGTATTTTCCTGCGCTCCCGTGGGGGATCTTCTCGATTGCGGGGGTCACACTGGTCTGTTGGATTTTTTCAGTCCCCGTTGAAACAGTGGGTGATCGGTTTGGAGAAATTCCTCGTGTTTTACCAGCCCCAGCTCTTCCTTCTTTTCAGTTGAGTGTCGATCTGTTTCGCAGTTTAATTCCCGATGCAATCACGATCGCTTTTCTTGCGGGAATCGAATCGTTGCTCTCTGCAGTGATCGCAGATGGAATGACAGGACGGCGGCATAAATCCAACTGCGAGCTGATCGCGCAAGGAATCGGCAACTTAGGCTCTGTATTTTTCGGGGGGATTCCCGCAACAGGAGCTATTGCACGCACTGCGACGAACATCAAAACCGGAGCTAAAACTCCTGTCGCCGGAATGATCCATTCTCTTGTGCTATTTCTCTTGATCTTCTGTTTTGCTCCGCTCGTCTCTCAAATCCCGCTTACAGCGCTTGCCGCAGTTCTTGTTGTCATCGCGTGGAATATGAGTGAACACGACCATTTTCGCCATTTATTGAAAGCTCCGTTAGGAGATATTGCAGTGTTGTTGTCTGCGTTTCTTTTAACAGTGCTCGTCGATATCACAATTGCCGTTGAAGTGGGTATGATTTTAGCCGCTTTTGTGTTCATGAAACGGATGAGCGATATGGGCAATGTGGCGCCTCTGATGAAATTTGTCGATGAATCCAGTGGTAAGGACAGGCAAGATCCCGATGCGATCAGTAATAAATGTGTTCCCAAAGATGTTGAAGTCTATGAGGTGACAGGTCCTTTTTTCTTTGGAGTGGCAGACAGCTTAAAAGACATCTTGCATGGGATTGAGCCTCCTCCTAAGGTGTTTATCCTGCGTATGCGTAAGGTTCCTGTGATCGATGCAAGTGGGTTGCACGCATTGGAAGAGTTCTACGAAAAATGTAGGCGTGACAAAACAGTGCTCGTTCTTTCTGGCGTTAAGGGACAGCCTGCAAAAGCAATGCAGAAGTATGGCCTTGACAAGCTCATAGGAAAAGAAAATATCCATCCGCATATCGACCCCGCTCTTGAAAGAGCGCTCCAGATTATCAATTTGAATATTTAGTTTGGCGTTAATCCCATTGCACTAGTACGATGCTCGTTGTGTTTTTTTTTCTAACTTTAACAACTGAAGATCGGAGCTTTTATGGCTGGATATGTGCAAGCATTAACAGGTTTTGCAAATACGTTAGGGCGATTTACTCAAGCTTGGGCAGCGTATTATCCTCCCGTTTTGGGACAACAGATCGAGCCTGCCACTACTAAACAAGCGGAAAATGAGACTGTAGTGAGCAAAGTCTTTAGAGGGACGACCCATAAAAGGTTGCAACAGGAACAAGATGCGCGTTCGCTTCCGAGCTCTCTTGTTCCGATAAGCGGCTACTATTCCGATTATCTTGAGGGGGTAGCGGTAAGTGCTTTAAATGAACACCATAATTTTCCTAAGGGCGAAGACGATCGTCCTGTCGTTGTGGAGCATGCTATTTTACGTTGCGACTGCTCTCATCTTTACACTGTCCATACCAAAGTTTGGGGGATTAATGACGCCTTCATTAAGTCTCTAAAATATGGAGGAGGAATTGACCGTTATGTTCTTCCAGAGAAGTCGATTAAAGAAGCGCTTCAAGTTTCTTGGCGCGCAATGAAGGGCTAAAGCATCTTCCAATAGGGCGCCGTTCGTAAAATATTAATGGAGGTTAACTCATGCAGATCCAAGGTTTTCGCAACAAGCTCGCTCTTCCGATTTTTCGCGCAGCCTCTTATCTTACAGATCCTCTTTGTAATGCACATGAATTAGTGAGGCGTGTGCACCTTGTAGATCACTTGCATGCCGATGGAAATCGATGTGCGAATTTGGCCCGGAAAACGGCTCTTTTTGCAAAAGCTGCTTCTTATTTTGCTCTCGCATTATTCACAACCCTTCCAGGGATTATTCTTAGATCCCTTGCAGTCTTCCTTCAGACAACGCCTTATATGTATGCAACTGCAGAAGGGCAAGATAAAGTGTTGCCGAGGGAGCGGACGTTTTCTTTGCTTTCTTGGAATGTATGTATGCCCAATGGCGGCTACATGATTACGGATGGGGGAGTCATGCCCGCCTGCTTTAGAATCCAATCGATCATCGAAAAGATTGTGAAAAAAGATGCCGATGTCAATTGTTTGAGCGAAGTGTTTGATTGCAATACAGCGCTCATTCTTGCTGAAGCTCTAAAGCAGAAAGGGTATCATCATTTCTACTTTAACTTTGGAGTGAGAGCTGTAGGTGTTCCCGCGGGACTTTTTGTTGCTAGCAAATATAAAATTAGCTCGCCTGAATTTATTGAGTTTCCTAAAGAGGCGACAGCTGGAAGAGCTTCCCACGTTGCAAAGGGGGTCTTTGGTTTTAGCCTAGAAAGCCAAGGCGGTGTGTTTGCTCGGGTTTTTGCTACACATTTGCAACACTCTGAAAATCCCGAGTTTCCAACAGTAGACGAAATCGAAGCGCGCAAGAAACAATTTGGCATCATTTGGCGCGAAGTGCAAAAGGTCGGTGGTTGTGCGATTGTGACAGGCGATCTAAATGCTGAGCCTAAAGAAGCGTGTGGATGGCATCCTTCGTTTCAAAAGCCCGTTTCGAAACAAGCGCGGTCTTGGGGAGGCGATGGGTTTTGCTCTAGATTAGTAGGAAGAGATCCTCCATCGAAGGCAATTGATTTAGACTATACAAAGGCCTTCCATCGCACAAATGCAATTGTCAAAGAAAAGCTAATCAAGACCCGCTTTGATGGAGAGGGGTTTAATCCTTCTGCTCTCTCCGATCATCGAGGAGTGCTGAGTCTGATCTCTGTTGCATGAGCTGAATAAGCCTCATCCCGAGAGCGGGATGAGGCTTCAAATAAGAGAAAGAACTATTCTTCGTCTTCTGGAGCATCGCTGATGAGCACTTCAGAAAGAAGTACGATGCCTGCTGTAGAAGCTGCGTATTTGAGTGCATTTTTGACAACTTTTGCAGGGTCGATGATGCCGGATGCGATGAAATTCTCGATTTGTTCCGACTGAGCATTGAACCCAAACTCCGCTCCTTTTGCTAGCACTTCGTCTTGCACGACAGAAGGATCAAAGCCGGTATTCATTACAATTTGTCGGAAGGGCGCTTCACAGGCCTTAAAGACAATCTGTGCGCCGAGCGCTTCGTCGCCTGCGAGCTTAAGAGAAGAGGCTGCTTTGCCAGCGTGCATGAGAGCAACGCCGCCGCCGACGACAATCCCTTCTTCGATCGCAGCGCGTGTTGAGTTTAGGCTGTCTTCGAACATCTGTTTTTTCTGTTTCATTTCAGGCTCTGTGGCAGCTCCAACGCGGATGACGGCAACGCCTCCAGAGAGTTTTGCTTTGCGCTCTTCGAGTTTTTCTTTGTCGTATGAGCTTGTTGTTCTTTGGATTTCAGCTTCAATGTGCTTAATATGGGCTTGAATGTCTATAGGCTTTCCAGCTCCGTTCACGATGGTTGTTTTGTCTTTAGTGATGAGGATTTTTTCAGCAGCTCCCAGAACAGATCCATCGGATTCTTTTAAAGACATTCCTGTCTCTTCAGAGATCACGACGCCGCCTGTCAGCACTGCGAGATCAATTAATAGCTCTTTGCGGCGGTCGCCAAATCCAGGGGATTTGACAGCTGCTACTTTTAATGTGCCGCGGATGCGGTTCACGACAAGCGTTGATAAAACATCCCCTTCGAAATCTTCTGCGATGATGAGCAGTTCCGACCCGCTGCTTGCAGCCGCTTGTAAGAAGGGAAGGATCTCTTGCGCAGAGGAGAGTTTTTTGTCGACAAGCAGAACCTTAGGATTGCTCATTTCGACCGACATCGCATCTGCGTTGGTGCAGAAGTAGGAGCTGACATAACCTCTGTCGAATTGCATTCCTTCGACCATTTCGATTGAAGTTTCTGTTCCTTTGCCCTCTTCAATAGTGATGACGCCTGATTTTCCCACTTTTTGGATCGCTTGAGTGATGAGCTCTCCGATGGGAGCGTTGCCAGATGCGGATGCGATGGCAATATTGCGGATCTCTTTTTCGTCTTGAATGCTAATTGCTGAGCTTTCAATCGCTTTCACAATTGCCTCGACCGCTTGGTCCATGCCGCGTTTTAAGCTGATCGGGGAAGAGCCGGAAGCGATATTTTTAACGCCGGCTTGAACAAGAGCCCGCAGAAGTAAAATGCTCGATGTGGTGCCATCGCCGCATTTTTCTTTCATTTTGCTTGCGACCTCTTTACCCATGGAGACACCCATATTGAGATAAGCGTCTTTGAGTTCGATGTCCTGGACGATGCTGTTTCCATCATTAGTGATTTTCGGTGCGCCCCAAGAAGCTTGGAGTCCGACGTTGCGCCCTTTGGGTCCAAGTGTAACGCCGACGATATCAGCGAGTTTATCAATCCCTTTGCGCAGCTTATTTCTAGCTTCTTCTTCAAAGATCAATTCTTTGGGTTTAGACATAGTGGTGTTCTCCTCCTTTGGACGTGATATTCAAGGAGGATACGTCTTAAGGTGAGAAAAATGCAAGAGAATTTCTTTAGGTTTTAGCAGTTAAATCCAGAGATTGCTAATCGCTTGCTTTGTGGATGGCTTGATAGACCGTGCGTTTAGGGAGTTTGCGTAGTTGTGCAACCCACTTGATCGCATCATTTAACGATAAGTTGCCTTGGGCATAGATCAATTCTACGTGCTCTTTCAAATTCAAATGTTCACAGTCAATCGTTTCTGTGCTCCTCTGGAAGAGAAGAACACACTCGCCTTTAAGAGGATGTGTTTTAAAATAGGTTTGCAACTCTTGAGCAGATCCGCGCTTGCATTCTTCGTAGAGTTTGGTGAGCTCGCGCGCAATGCAAAGTGTGCGGGCGGGATCGATCTCTTTTATCACTTCTAAGGTTTCTTCGAGGCGGTGCGGGCTCTCGTAGGCGATGCTTGTCCCGTCGTAAATTAAAATTTGATTTAAGGCTTGTTTGAGCTCGGAATTTTTTTTAGGTAGAAATCCAACGAATTGGAAGGGGAGGGGATCAAAGCCGGATAGAGTCAGCGCTACGATGGCAGCACAAGCGCCTGGCAAGGCTGTGACTTTAATGCCTTCTTGGAGACACCGCGCGACTAATACATAGCCAGGATCGCACAAGGTAGGAGTGCCGGCATCGCTGATGAGAGCGATGTGTTTGCCCGCATTTAGATCTTCGATCAGAGCCTCTTGAGAGGAGGATTCATTAAACTTGTGGTAGCTCTTTAGCGGACGGTCGATAGCATAGTGTTGCAAAAGGGGGCGGCTATGCCGGGTGTCTTCGCAAAGGATGTAATCAGAATTTTTTAACACTTCTACGGCGCGATAAGTGATGTCGGCTAGATTTCCAATGGGAGTAGCAACGAGATACAGCACTTAAGGACCTTCTTAGAAAAACAAGGTGGCACTCAGATTTGAACTGAGGATGGAAGCTTTGCAGGCTTCTGCCTTACCACTTGGCTATGCCACCTTAAATCGGACTAATGGAGACAGATGATGCGGTAATGAGGGGTTTTCAGTCAATAACGAAAAGTCTAAGTTCTCGTGTATTTTCTTCTCGCTTGAACCTGGTGTCATCGTTCGATATAGTTTTGATTGAAGGACAGACTAATAGTGCAGCTCAACTAAAGTTATTCCTCGATTTACGTGTCTAAATAACTTTTGAGTTCGTAGACAGTCTTTTAGGCCTGGGTAATTTCTAATCAACAGGAAGTGTATGAATCGACATTCTTTAAAGGCTTTAGCAGAGTGGTTAAACATCAGCGTTTCAGATGCGAGGGTCATTCATCGAGTGGAACAAGATAGCCGCAAGGTGCAAGAGGGTGATCTCTTCGTTGCTCTAAAAGGACAACGCAGCGATGGGCATGCCCATTTACATGAAGTGGCTCAAAAAGGGGCTTATGCGGCGCTTGTTTCGAAAGAGTATCAAGGAGAGCACTTTGGTCTTGTTTTGCTTGCTGTTGATGATGTCTTGGCAGCTGTGCAAAAAATCGCTGCGTGTGCCTACGCCAGCAATCCCAAAAAAGTGGTGGCGGTGACAGGCTCTGTTGGTAAAACGACGACAAAGGAGTTTATTGCTCAGTTGCTCTCATCTGCTTTTAAAACAGCAAAGACGCCTGGCAATATGAATTCTCAGGTGAGTCTTCCTTTATTTATTCTCAATGATCTGTTCGATGAAGAGGTATGCGTTGTAGAGATGGGGATGAGTGAGCCGGGAAATATCGCTCAATTGGTTAAAATGATCCCGCCTGATATTGCCGTGATTACAAAAATAGCTCTTGCCCATGCAGCTTATTTTCCAGACGGATTATCCGGAATTGCTCGAGAAAAAGCAGACATTTTTTCCCATCCAAATACTCAAGTCGGCCTGATGAATGTTCAGGCGGCAGGGTTTCAAGAAATTGCCGGATTGGGATCTTGCTCGAAAGTGATCTATGGGCTAGAGGCAGATGGCGGTGAAAAAGATTTTGTTTTGAGAAGGGGAGAAAGAGGCTTTCAGATTCTGGAAAAAGGGGTTGCGACATCTTGGTTTACTCTTCCTTTTACAGCATCGCATCTTTGCGAGAATTTCTTAGGCGCTGCCGCAGTTGCTCGAGAATTGGGGTTAAGTTGGGATCAGATTTTGGAATGCGCACCTAAGATGGATGTTTACCCGCAGCGCTTTGAGAGCATCAAGCGCAATGGGATCACGTTTATCAACGATGCTTATAATGCCAACCCCGCTTCAATGAAAGCGGCCCTTGAGAACTTGCCTAAGCCAAACTCTTCTGGAAAGACGATCGCGGTTCTCGGTGAAATGCGCGAAATGGGAAGGTTTTCAGAGGCAGGCCACCAAGAGGTAGCGGAGTGTGCGTTGCAGCATGTGGATCATGTGTTGTGTTTAGGCGAGTTTACAAAGCTGATAGCAAGTCGATTTCAAGAGGCAAACAAGCCGGGTGAGCATTTCTTGAGTATCGATGAGCTTAAAATAAGGGTAATGGGATTGGCTCAAGAAGGGGATGTCGTGCTCATTAAAGGGTCTAATTCTTTGCAGCTTTGGAAGGTTTTAGACTGATCTGTTTTTTTGTTTTGCAATTTTGGGATTAGATGTATGATTGCAGCTGAAAATGTGTATAGTTTAAATTAATTGCAGGTGTTTATGATTAATTATTTAGTTGGTGCAGGGACGTCCGTTGCCTGTGCTGCAGGCACTGTAGCTGCCTATTCTGCTGCTAAAAACGCGGCTCTAAATGCGACAACAGCCGTTGCTCTTAATGCGATTGGGTATTGGGCGCTTACGTTTTCTCTTGGTGCCATGACATTAATGTCTTTATCAGCATGTCAAGCGGACAAAAAGGAGATGAATATTCCAGATTATCTGTTAGAGGTGGTGTTGGCTCCTGTTACTGTTTGCATGATGTTGTTTTTAATGGTGTTTTATGGGTCTCAAGGGGGTGTTGGACCTTCAAAGAGCAATGCTTAAATCTTGCTCGTCTTCGACAATTTTTTTGTTTTGCAATTTTGGGATTAGATGTAAGATGAGGCCGTAGACTCGAATTCTTGCATTTAATCCCTAACCACCCATTGTGTCCACTGTGATTTTATTTTTGGAGCAATTATTAGCAGCGGTGGGTCTGAAAATTCCCACAGTTTTTACTTATTCTTCAACTCGGATGATGTTGGCAGCGCTCACCTCTTTGCTGCTCACCATCGCTCTTGGGCCTCGTGTGATCCGCAAGCTTTTTGAATTAAAGACAGGGCAGTCGATTCGTGTTGAGGATTGTCCGGCTTTGATTAAATTACACGAGAAGAAAAAAGAGACGCCGACAATGGGCGGGATTTTGATTCTTTTTTCGATGTTAGTCTCGCTTGTGCTCTGGATGGATCTACGGTCGAGTTTTACACTCATCTTGGCTGTTACTACAGTCTGGCTTGGATTTCTTGGCGGACTCGATGATTATCTGAAAATGAAGCATAAAAATTCCAAGGGGCTTAGCGGGAAGAAAAAACTTTTGCTTCAGATCATTTTAGGCGGCTTGATTTCCGTTTATTTGTATTGTCCTGCTATCACCGAGTCGCTGCATCACGGTAAGTGGTTTGTGCCTCCTGCTGCAAAGGAACAGGTAACTGTTGTAAAAAAAACAGATGGGAAAGTGGATCTTGTCGGGATTCCTCTTGATACTCAGCAGTATATGAGTCGGTATTACGTGCCTTTTTATAAGGATCCAGTTGTCGTTGCAACAGGTGCTGGCATTTTAATTGCTGCGTGTTTTTCTGTGTTTATACTGACGGGGACATCGAATGCTGTTAACTTAACCGATGGGCTCGATGGTCTGGCTTCTGGGTGTTTGGTTATGGTTGCAGCCGTTCTTGGGGTCTTTGCCTTTTTTTCAAACAATATTGAAATGGCGCGCTATCTAAATATCATGTACATCGAAGAGAGCGGAGAAATTGCGATTTTTCTGTTTTCGATGATTGGGGCTTGTTTGGGATTCCTCTGGTATAACGGACATCCTGCACAGGTGTTTATGGGAGATACAGGATCTCTTGCTTTGGGCGGGCTTATTGGAATTTGTGCGCTTCTTTTACGCAGAGAAGTCTTGTTGGCACTTGTCGGCGGGGTGTTTGTCGCAGAGACAATGTCTGTGATTTTACAAGTGGGAAGTTATAAATTGCGCAATCGAAAACGGATATTTCTGTGTACGCCGCTTCACCACCATTTTGAATTTAAAGGTTGGCCGGAGACGAAAATCGTCTTGCGGTTTTGGATCATTAGTTTAATTCTTGCGATCATCGGCATTTCTTCTCTTAAATTTCAATAGGTGGGTATGAAAAGAGCATGCGTGCTTGGGTTGGGAGTGAGTGGACTTGCAGCTGTCGATTTTTTGCAGTCAAAAGGGATTGAAGTCTCTGCGGCAGACCGCAAACTGCCCTCTTCTAATGATCCCCAGTTTCAAAAGGTCAGCAGACAAGGATTGACTGTTTTCTCCGATCAAGCCAAGATCGATTTAAAAGGATGCGATCTCTTTGTTCTATCCCCTGGAATTTCATCCGAGCATCCGCTTGTACTGCAGGCAAAAAAGCTGGGTATTGAAATTGTAGGCGAAGCAGAGCTTGCCCTTCGTGAGATCGATCAGCCTGCGGTGGCAGTTACTGGAACAAATGGAAAGACGACTGTAACGCTTTTAACGGCGCATGTTTTAAATCGTTCTGGTATCAAAGCGCGTGCATTGGGAAATGTCGGTGAGCCTCTTAGTGCATACGCCATGAGCCCAAATCGCAACGAGGTATTGGTTGTTGAGCTAAGCTCCTATCAATTAGAGACGTTGACAGCGCGCGTCTTTGATGCTGCGGTCTTGCTCAATATAACACCCGATCACCTGGATCGTTATCGAACGATGGCTCTTTACGCTCAGGCGAAATGCCGATTGCAGCACTGTGTGAAAGAAAACGGGATGTTTTTCGTTCAAACACAGGCATATGAGATGTGTCGAGAATGGCTTTCGGATCGAGTGCAAACGATGGGCGATGATTTTAGTTCTCAGTTATGGACGGATAAAGTCGTTGCTAAATACTGTGGCAACGTTGAATACTTTTTGCCGGATGTTTATAGAAATTTAGGCCTTCATGAAAGTGTGAATGCACTGGCAGCTTGGGGGTTGTGTAAGCCGTTTGGAGTCACTGCGGAACAATTTATCGCGGCCCTGCAGACATTTTCTAAACCGGCCCATCGGATTGAATATGTCGCGGAAATTGAAGGGGTTGAGTTTTTTGATGATAGCAAGGGGACTAATGTCGATGCGGTCATCCATGCGGTAGAAGCGATGAAAGGCCCTGTGGTGCTGATTGTAGGCGGTGTGGATAAGGGAGCTTCCTATCTTCCTTGGAAAGAGCATTTTCAAGGTAAGGTGAAACGACTTGTTGCAATGGGTCAGGCTGCACAAAAGATCGATCAAGAGCTCTCCTCTAGCTTTAATTTCGATCATGCGGGATCTTTGAGTGAAGCTGTTCAATTGGCAAAAGCTTGCGCTGAGGCGGGGGATTGCGTTCTTCTTTCCCCGGGATGTTCCAGCTTTGATATGTTTGTGGATTATGCGCATCGAGGAGAAGAGTTTAAACGAGCTGTGTTAACGCTCAAGAGTGAGGATTAATTATGAGCCGAAGAGATACGATTATTGTTGCAGTATTAATTAACGCAGGACTTTTAATTATTTTATTTGCAAGCGCTTTGAAATCGAGTTCTGTACAAGAGGAATTTGTCGCTGTGCCCAAGGTTGTGCAAACGCAAGCGGCAGCAGCTCCTGCTAAACCCAAAAGTCTTAACACGATTGGAGATGAGGTGGATCAGGCGTTGAATCAGTATGCGAATGCCCCTGTTGCTAAAGCAGAACCTATTATAGCGACCTCTCCTCAAGTAGAGCCAGCTGTTGTTCAACCGTTTGTAGAAGAATTTAAGCTCGTAGCCGTGGCTGAAGAAAAACCCGTGGCTGTTGTGCCTAGAGCTCCGATTGCTGTCGAAAAGGCTTTGAGCGATGTTAAGGAATATCGAGTGAAAAAAGGGGATATGTTAGAGAAAATTGCACGCAATTATCACTGCTCTGTCGAGCAAATCATGACCCTCAATCAGCTGAGCACAACAAACTTGCGCATCGGTCAGCTGCTCAAAATTCCCGCTGCCTCGCCATCTACAGCAAAAGAGGCGCCCGCTTTACAAATAACTGCTCAGAAAGATGAAGCTCCTAAGTATTACATTGTTAAAAATGGAGATAATCCCTGGACGATTGCCGTAAAAAACCATTTAAAAGTGGACGAGCTATTAAAATTGAATGACCTCAATGAGGAGAAAGCGCGTCGTTTAAAGCCGGGAGACCAACTTAGAATCCGCTAATTGCAGTAGGTTTATCTAGTGAATCGGATGTGCACATTGCTTCTTCTTTCTGTTGTCTGGATCTTTGCCATGGGCTTGGTAATGATTTTTAATACGACGTCTGCGGAAGTGTTAGACAGATTTTTAGATCGAAGCACCCACCATGCGCTGATTAAACAGCTTTTATATGCGCTAGTCGGTGGATTGGGTGCGCTCGGCGTGTGGTTTTTGGGCTATCAAAATCTCATTAAGCTCAGCGGTCCTCTTCTCATTGCTGCGACCATTCTTCTAGTTCTAGTATTTGTTCCCGGGGTCGGCCAGCAGATCAACGGAGCTTATCGGTGGATCAACGTCTTTGGAAATTCTTTTCAGCCCTCTGAGTTTGTGAAGTATCTGATCCCTTTGTATTACATTCATGCGACAAGTTCTCTTGCTAAACCTCTTGTTTTAAAGACATTTTTGAAATTGCTTGCTAAGATTGCGGTTCCTACTGCGTTGATTTTAATTGAACCGGATAATGGAAGCGTCGCCATTATTTTGGTCTCTTTGGTGGTCACATTTGTAATGACGCGTCTCAAATGGATTTATTGGGCTCTTCCGCTTTTGATTCTTTGCGTATCGGGGGCTGTAGTGGCCTCTCAAATGGCTCATGTTTCTGATCGTATTCAAATCTATTTACATCCCGAATATGATTTAAAAGGCAAAGGGCATCAACCCTATCAAGCTAAAATTGCTGCAGGTTCCGGGCAGCTGTTTGGAAAAGGGCTCGGAGAGAGTTTGCAGAAGCTCGAGTACCTGCCAGAAGCGCGCAGCGATTATATCGCTGCGATCTATGCCGAAGAATTTGGTTTTGCAGGGATTGCTTTGCTCATCTTTCTCTACATGTTCATCGGATTTTGCGGTTTTCGGATTGCAAATGGAGCGATGACGCTGCAAGGATTTTATATCGCCGCAATCTTTACTTTTCTCATCTGTTTTCAAGCCTTTTTAAATTTAGGTGTTGTCTCAGGGCTCCTGCCGAGCAAGGGGACTAACCTGCCCTTTTTTAGCCAAGGGGGCTCTTCCTTGCTTGCCAATATGCTAGCTCTTTGCGTGATTTTGAATATTGGAACCCTTGCTGCGCGAAAATCGATTTGGAGAAAAGGATGAATCGACAAAAGAAAGTCATCATTGCAGCTGGCGGTACGGGAGGGCACTTATTTCCCGCACAGGCGTTAGCTGACGATTTAAAGCAATCTTCATGCGAGGTTCTTTTTGCAGGAGCCAATTTAAGTACGAACCGTTATTTTTCAAAAGGGAAATACCGCTTTTGCGACGTGCAAAGCGCAACTGTTTTTCGGCGTAATCTTAAAGCTGTTTTTCAAGCGCTCATCACTTTAGTCAAGGGAGTGCGTCAAGGCTGGATCTTGCTCACGCAAGAAGCGCCTGATCTTGTTGTGGGCTTTGGAAGCTTTCATTCTTTTTCTGTTTTGTGCGCTGCTTATTTAAAAAAAGTGCCCTATGTCCTTTTCGAATCCAATGCTTTTCCGGGAAAAGTAAACCGCTTGTTTTCAAAAAAGGCTCTTGCTACAGCCATTTCATTCCCAGCCGCATCAAAAATGCTCCGTGGAAATGTCGTTCCTGTTCAAATGCCAGTGGGCTGTGCGAGTCTGCAGTGCTCTCGAAGCGAGGCACTTTCTTACTTTGGCCTCAAAGAGGATCTATTGACGATTGTCGTTTTTGGAGGCTCTCAAGGCGCTTGTTTTCTTAACGAGTGCTTTGTTCAGGCAGCTTATCAGTGCGCTCAAGAAAAAGTGGCTTTCCAAGTGATCCATTTTGCAGGCAATTTAGAAGCCGCAGAAAAGGCGCGTTCCTTTTATGAGGAAAACAAGATCCTCTCCTGCGTCAAAGATTTTGAGCCGAGGATGGAGCTTGCTTACAAAGTCGCATCGATTGCCGTTGCCCGTGCTGGGGCGGCTACTGTTTCAGAATTAATCGCCTTTGCGGTTCCATCGATTTTAGTCCCTTATCCGCATGCAGCAGAGGATCATCAAACTAAAAATGCAATGTTTTTAACAGATGAGGTCAAAGGAGCGATCTATGTTCCAGAAAGCCTGTTGACACCTGATGTCTTGAGCGCAGCATTAAAAGAGCTTATCGGTTATAAATGCAGAGAAATGAAAATTGCATTGTCCCAATACCAGTCTCGTCAACATAAGGACCTATTATGTCATCTGATTTGTCGCACTCTGCAGAACCTGTAAAAAAATATCACTTTATAGGTATTGGCGGGATTGGAATGAGCGCACTTGCGCGCATTTTACTTCAACGGGGCAAAATCGTGAGTGGAAGCGATTTGGCCCCCTCTTATGTTACGGATCAATTGAAAGCAGAAGGTGCTATCATCTCATTTGGTCACTCGGAGAATGCTGTTAATGATTCTCCCATTGTTGTTTATAGCACAGCAGTAAACGATCAAAACCCTGAAATAAAAATCGCCAAAGAAAATGGATGGGATTTGATCCATCGCTCTGATCTGCTCTTTGATTTAATGGAAGGGTATGCTCCTTTGCTGGTGACAGGAACCCATGGGAAAACAACCACATCCTCATTGTTAGCTCACGTATTATCTCAATCCAATTTAAATCCCTCCTTTGCAATCGGTGGAATTGTGCGCAGCTTAGGTGCTAATGGAGGCAATGGGAAAGGCCCCTATTTTGTCGCAGAGGCAGATGAAAGCGATGGATCATTTCTCAAGTACCGCCCCTTTGGAGCGATCATCACAAATATCGATAATGATCATCTCGACTACTGGAAAACGGAAGAAGCTCTCATTGAGGGATATCATCATTTTGCAAATAGAGTCACCTCCAATGAGCATTTGATCTGGTGTGGTGACGATGAAAAATTACGTTCTTTGAATTTAAAAGGGGTAAGTTATGGGTTTGAAGAAGATAATGACATTTGCGTAGCAAACTATCAGCAGATAGGCTGGAAAAATGTTTTTGATCTCACCTTTAAAGGAAAAGAATACCCTGGCATCGAGGTGTCTCTGATAGGAGGACATAACGTTCTTAACGCAGCTGCTGTTTTTGGCTTGGGAATGTTATTAAATGTGTCAGAAGACAAGCTCCGCTCTGCATTAGCATCTTTTCAGGGGGTAAACCGTAGGATGGAGAAAAAAGGGGAAGCGCGCGAGATTGCAATCTACGATGATTATGCGCATCACCCAGCAGAGATTTTTGCAACGCTTCATGCTGTCAAATACGCGATTTCTCATCGACGCCTCGTTGTTGTTTTCCAACCCCATCGCTATACGCGCACCCACGATTGTTTTGCGGAATTCGGCCCTGCGTTTGAACCTTCAAACTTGCTTATTGTCACAGATATTTTTGCAGCTGGAGAAGAGCCTATTGCAGGGGTTACTACAGAGGCATTGATTGCAAAAATTGGCGATAGCTCCTCTGTTCATTTATGCTATCTTCCAAGAAAGGCCCTTGCAGAGAACCTCATTCCGCTGCTGCAGCCGCAGGATGTTGTAGTTACAATGGGCGCGGGGGACATTACGAAGCTGGGGACAGAACTGTTGGAAAAATTACGATGAAGCGACCTTTACCGCGCTTAGCTCTTACCCACGCGCTTGCTTGGATTGTGGGCTCGAGTTTAGTGACCTCAGTGTGCGGACATCTTGGCTTTAGAGCCTATTTTGCTCATGTCTATAAACAAGCAAACGATCCACAGTATAAGCTTAGAACCCTTGTCCAAACAGGGCCGCAAAAACAAGCCTTAAAAACAGAATATTTAGCTGAGCTCCTAGGCCTCTCATCCGATGCGCCAGCATCTTCGTTAACATATGATCTTAGAGCTGCAGAACAGAAGCTGCGCGCCTCTCCTTTGATTGAACAGGTGCAGCTTAAAATGATTCAGCCAGGAACCCTTTATGTCGACTACACCGTTCGACAGCCTGTCGCTTGGCTTTATGATTACGAAAATGTAGCAATCGACAAAGAGGGGCATCCCTTTCCCTTCCGCCCTTTTTTTACTCCTAAAAACTTACCAGAACTCTATTTTGGGATGGGGCCATTTGGAATCGCCTCAGAGGATCCGGACCGTCCTGTCGCTAAATGGGGCGCCCCCATTTCAGGCAAGTATGCCGTATTAGCTCTTCATCTTCTCTCTCTCTTATCCGATCTTAAAATCCAGGAGCTTTTTCAAGTAAAGAGGATCGATGTCTCTCAGGCTTTTGCAGAAAGTTATGGCAGTAGAGAGATTGTTGTGATCGTCGAGGACAAAATTCTCGAAAAGCAAATCGAATTCTTTTTCCCGAAAATTCTACGTCTTTCCACACAAAACTATGCTCAGGATCTAGGAAATTACCTTACATTAAGACCCAAGCTCCTCGAGCAAGAACGAAAGTCGATCCGCAATTTGTCGCCTGGCCAAGCAATCGTTCGCGCTAAGGAAAAAATCCTCGATTTTCGCATCCAAAACCTCGCCTTCATTGATGAAGCGCAAGAGGCGCTCTAAGTATATTTCAAGAAAAAGTTTCTGTTCTGGTTTTTTTTATATGCATTGTTCATAATTTCTTATGTCTTCAGACAGCATTATCCCTGGAGGACTCTAAAAAATGCGCACATCATCCTTTTTCAAGATCGTCATTCTTCTAGCAATGACAGTAGCTAGCCAAGCTCCCTCAACGCTGAGGGCAGCACCGCGTGTCCAAGATTCTGGGCAGCAAAGTCTCATTACGCAAGCGATGAGCCAGTTAAACACTTATGCAGCTCTTCAAACAAGCACGAATGTGCAAAATACAGATCTTGCAATTGCAATGCGTAAGGCGCTGCTTGCAGCAGAGCTCCTCATCGGATCCAATGGAGCTTTAAATCTCTCTATGTGCGCTCCTGTCAAAGCCGCTTTCATTCCCCCAAATCCCAGAGAATGGGAGGTGAATATGGGAAAAGTGATCGATCAGCTCGATGCCACCTGGCAGCCTTTTTTTTCCGGAGTAAGACTTCCCGCTAAACTTCATAGTACAGGAGCGTTAGCGCTGCGCGCCTTATTTAGCATGGATACTCAAATGAAGCTTACAGACCGCCACGCTAAAATTGCAGTTCTTGCAGCAATGCTAGCTCCTTATAACCAAGGACCTGTCGGAGACTGCTTTGCCGTTAATGATGTCATCCGCGATCATCAGGAGTTTTTTCATCACGCAGCAGAAGATTATCGATCGATCATCATGAATGGATACCTCAATCGCACAGTCGATGGCAAGCTCGATTACTTCTTTTTCCTTCCCATTTTAGCCGATGAGGATCTCAATCAACCCTTTACATTGAAGCTGACAGGCGCCATTGCGCGCACAACGCATATGCTTTTTGATGCCCCAGGCTTTGCTGCAGCGCGCACTCTTATGGGCGGAAATGCCAATACGACCTTGATGCAAGATGTGTTAAAAGAGCTCTCGCAAGGGATCAAAGGAAGTGAGATTCAGGTGACGCCTACTCAAGTGATTGCAGCTATGGCTCAAGTGCTCGCAAGAGTCAATCCCTCTCTTCCCGTCGATGGGCTCATTTCCCTTGGAGAATATGCATTTAGCAGTTTGACGAACCAGCCTGTGTTGCGTGGAGTTGAATCCGCTTTTGCCGCGATGGCAGAAGATCGATCCAATGATTCCGTGCGCAGTGATATTAATTCTTGTGTCGCATACGCTCTAGAGCCTGTTTGGAAGAGCGTCCAGAATCTCCCACAGGCAGCTGCCTGCAAAAGTGCTTTTTCCCAAGCTTTCAATGGGAGTTTTCGATTGTTTTACCAATTAAATATTCCCTTGCCCCAGATTTCCGCAGATGGCAGCTCGTCAAGCGGGGGATTTCAATTATATCAGAAAATTGCACAGGCCCCAGATCAGCTGGGGATAAGAATTGCAACCCCTCAGGATTTTAAAAATCTTGTCCTCAATGCCATTTCTTCTGTAGAAAATCAAATGGCCCAGTTGCCCAACGTCGAGACAATTACAGGGGCATTGACCCATTATGTCAATACGGATGACTTTTTGATACAAGCCTTTTGGGCCTATGACCCACAAAACCAAAAAGAACCGAATCCGATTCAAAATTATCTTGCCCTCTCTAGCACCCCGATGCAAACATGTAGTGGGGATGACCCTTTTGAATTAGATAATGTCGAATCAGGTCCTGGAAATGATAATCCTATTGAGACATACACTCCTAATAATGCTAAAGATTTGATCACCTGGTGCTTAAATTTAGCAAAAATCGTTCCGATGGAATTGATTTCCATGGCAAGTCCCCAGCATGCTTTTAATTTTACGCCAACAAATCCGGATATTGCGGTGTTTCTTAAAAAGGGGATGCCCGCAGCACAATGGCTGCAGAATATCCTTATTGTTCCAGGAATGCAGGTGGCTAGAAAATGGATCAGCTCTTCAACAGAAAAAGCCATTGCATTGGATCTCTCTCAAATGCTTTCTCATGTTTTTCCGGATATGAACGGTTTTCAGAAGCTGATCAACAAATTAAATCAAAGTAAACTGACAGTTAAAGATTATGCAAGCCAACTGGTAACCGGGCTCAATCGTCTATTGAATTCAGATCAACAGCAAGCTGCGCAAGTAGGTTTGATGATCGATGGATTGTTGATTCAACATTTGCCGTCCAATGATAGAGCTGTTCTCGAGCAGTCTGCAATCCGCTTTGCATTTACAAATTGGAATCAAGGGACAGAGAATATTTACTTTTGTGCCTATTTCAATCCGCGTACAGAGCAGGTCGGATTTGGTTCCATTTATGAAGATAAGACTAATTTGCAGCCGATGGATGAAGAGGCTTGGGTAAACCATCAACAGTGGGAAGTGGATCTCGTTCCTAATCGAGCAGCAATGTAAATAGGTCTACTATGGACTCAAATGCGGATCAAAGCTATACTCTTGCGTGGAATTAAAAAAACTTTTTGCAACCCAAGTTTATCACCTATGAAAGATTTTATCGCTTATTTGATTAAGAACTTAGTTGACCAACCTGAATCTGTTGATGTTCAAGTCATCGATGGGCAGCAAGGAACCATTGTTGAAATCCGAGTGTCGTCCGAAGATGTTTCTAAAGTTGTGGGACGGCAAGGCAGAACAATTAAGTCTTTGCGTACGATTGCGATGACTGTAGGAGCTCGTTTTGGTCGCCGTGTCCGTCTTGAGTTGGTGCATTAAACAATTTTTTAGATTTTTGTTTTTGCAATATTAGTCATTTGCTAGGATTCTCTCATAAGGCTCTGGAGGGAATATGGCTATTGGATTGGACATTGTTGTAGAAGAAGATGGGGGAAAGTGCATTTTGCGTTTGGACGGAAGGATTGATGCAACGACATCAGCCACATTGGAAAGAGAGTTATCTCATCTTTTTGAAACCGGACATCGAAAACTTCTTCTCGACTTTGTTAAGGTTGACTATTTAAGCAGTGCGGGGATGCGCGTTTTTCTTTCTGCGAGTAAGAAAATGAAGGCGAATCAAGGGTTTATTTTATTTTATAATCTCAACGACGATGTGATGGATATTATCAGGATCGCAGGCTTTGAGCGGATTTTGAGAATTTATCCGAATGAACATGAAGCGTTGAAAGTTGAAGAGTAGCTTAAATATTGCGCTCGCTTTAGTCTTTGAAGCGGGCGTAGTAGATATCGACTCTAACTTTTGAAGTTATGTTAAGTTAAGGGTCTTATGAGGGTAATTTGGGATCGTCTGAATTGATCTTTGATCAGCACCAGCGCATTATCGTTTCGCGATTTCCTTTGCCCGAAAAAGAAAAAGCTCCTCTTGCTTCAAAGAAGAAAAAAATCATTGTTCTTTCCGGACCAACAGCCGTTGGAAAATCGCAACTCTCTTTGTGCATCGCGCAAGCCATTGGTGGAGAGGTGATCTCTGCCGATTCAATGCAGGTGTATCGAGGTATGGATATTGGAACCGCTAAGGTTACCTTAGACGAGAGGCGGCAGATTCCCCATCATTTGATCGATAGCCGCGATCTTGATGAGTCATTCAATGTCGTCGAATTTTATTCCGAAGCCATGCAGGCCATTGAAGAGATTTTTTCGAAAGGGAAAATTCCGATTGTGGTCGGCGGTACAGGGTTTTACATTCATTCCCTTCTCTATGGTCCTCCAAGCGGCCCTCCTTCAGTTCCAGAGCTTCGGCAAAAGCTGGAAGACGAAATGGAGCTGCGCGGGGCAGAGCCGCTTTATGATCGTTTAAAAAATATCGACCCAGAATATGCTGCGACCATTACGCAAAGAGACCGTCACAAGATTATCCGCGCTCTTGAAATTATCTCTTTAACACAGCAAAAAGTCTCATCGCTTCCTATTGCCTCTTCAGAAAATACCGATCGATACGACTTTCGGTGTTGGTTTATTTACATGCCAAAAGAGGTGTTGTACCCTCGGATAGAAGAGCGCTGCGATCAGATGATCGCTAAGGGCTTTTTAGAGGAGGTGCGTCAGCTTGAAAAAGAAGGGCTGAGGGGCAACCAAACCGCTTGCCAAGCGATCGGCTACCGGCAATGTCTTGATTTTTTAAGTTCCGATCAATCGCAAGAAGCCTGGATGCGCTTTGTGCATGAATTCAAACAAGCCTCTCGCCGTTATGCCAAACGGCAGTTCACCTGGTTTCGCAAAGAACCTCTTTTTCGTTGGCTGAACATCGAAAATACCCCTCTTGATACGATCGCAGAGGTGATCATTCAAGACTATGAAGTCAGTTTCTAACAAAATACTTCACTTAAATGACTCTCTTAAGATACTCTTCTTAATTCCAACATCTTAATATGTTCAAAAAAAGCATGACTACAGATCAAGAGATTTCAGGCGAGTCCGAAGAACAACATAGCGAACAGGTGCAGTTGCCAGAGAGCGAGCAAGTCCGTACAGAGGAAGTGGATTCTTCTCTTCCGAAAGTTGAAGAGACTGAACAAGAAGTGGATATAGAAAAAGAAAAAAAGGGGAGCACGCCCCAATTCGTTCAGTTTTTCTCGCAATTTGAGCAATTGTTAAATCCCGAAGAAAAAATTCGCCTGAGTATCGATTTCATGCGCACAGCTCTTTCGAATGCAGGGACACCCCGTTTTCGTGATTTTTGGGAGGGGCGCCGCTTGTGTTTACCCCTTTTTAAAGAGAATTTAACTCCGAAATCCAGATCCCTTCTTTGGGGAGAGTATGTAGAGCTTTCTTCTGAAGCGCGCCGGCTAAAAGAAATTTTAGATGAGCAGTCTCTGTTTGCTATCGAGCAGATTGAACTTGCGATCCAAGCTTTAGAGCGGGAGCTTGAAAACTACGATCTGCATCTCTCTTTAGTCTCCAGTATTGCTTTCCCAGAGGCGCTTGAAACATTTAAAGCAAAGCGCTCTGTTTATGAGCTCATGCAGAAAGAGCTGCATTTGCTCAATACGCTAGCTGCACGTATTAATGGGTTGAGAAAAGAAATCTTGAAGACAGAGATGCGTATCCGCACGAAGAATAAGTTGTTTGATCGGCTTTCTAAATGCGGGGATCGTGTGTTTCCCCGTCGCAAGGATTTGATTAAATCGATCTCTCAGCAATTCACAGAAGATGTTGCTCACTTTGTGCAGAGCCATTTTCAAGAGGGGGAGGTTCAAAAGCTTCCTTTATATGCTTTGCGTGAAGAAATTAAAGGGTTGCAAGCGCTTGCGAAAGTCCTCACTTTAAATACCCAGTCTTTTACCCAAACGCGTCAACTTCTCAGTTCGTGCTGGGATAAAATTAGGATGCAAGAAAAAGAGCGCAAAAAAGAGTTTGCTCAAAAAAGACAGGCGTTTAAGCAGAATTTTGATGCTGTCATCGAAAAAATACAAGCCCTGACCGTGCTGTGCGAAACGGATGTGGCAATCGAAGATGCAAACCGCGCTTCTCAGGAAATTTTTGATTTCATGAAAGGCTTAGATCTCGGTCGGGATGAAGTGAAATCTCTTTCAAATGCCATTCACCGCGCTAAGCGGCCCATCTTAGACAGGGCGCGCGCAATTGAACAGGAAAGAGAACAAAAAGAGCGGGAAGTTGAACTCAAGAAACGAGAAAAGATACTAGCTATTAAGGCGCATCTTCAATCGTTGATTGCAGCTGTTGATGAACAAGACCCCGACCATTTAAATGCCCAGCGTGAAGAGTTAGCTCAAGAATATGCTGCCCTTGCGATCAGTAAAGCAGAAAAACAGATTTTCGACCGGCTCTTCAAACAATTGAAAGATCTCATTAATGAAAAGAAAGAGCGTGCTCTCATGGCTCTTTCGGAAGATGACCTTAATTCTTTAAGCCAGCTCAAAGTCATGCTTGATGAAAGAAAAGAGAGGCGTCAAGAGATTAAAACACAGCTCGAAAGCTATCGAAAAGCTCTTGGCGGGTCTGGTTTTGATTTTGAAAAAGCGATGATGTATCGAGAAATGATCGAAGCGGAAAAACATACGCTTGATAAAATCAATGCCTCGATCGACGAGATAGAGGATAAAATTTTCGAAATCGGAGGGTGAGTTGTTGCAGATGAACTGGGTCCGAATGAGTGTTTTTGACTTAGATCGGACATTAGTTTTCGGCAATAGCAGTTTCGCCTTTTGTCAATACTTGATTGCACGTGGAGTGTTGTCTCGCACGTGTATGGGATATGTCGCTTTGGCTTACGTGCGCCATGTGTATTTTGGCATGTCGCTTAAGCTGCTCCATGAAAAAATCTTTGAGCGTCTGTTGCGCGGTAAATCTGTGAAGCTCTTAGAATCTCATGTGGAGCCTTTTGTTGAATTCTACTTATCTCACCATGTCAACCCTTCAGCCTTAGCTTGCCTGCGTTTGGCGCAGCATTTGGGAGAGTACACCTTAATTCTTTCGAATGCGCCGCAGTTTCTTGTTGGGCATTTTGCACGCGCACTCAATGTGCATGAATGGCACTCCACCCAATATGCAGTGGATTCTCAGGATCAGTTAGTTGAAATCGAATCGATTCTTCAAGGTGATGAAAAAGCTGCCTGCGTAAGGGATGCGATGCAGCGCCTTAATATTGCCAAAAAAGATGTCACGGCTTATTCGGATAGTTACTTGGATCTTCCCTTGCTCCTTGCATCAGGAACAGCTGTTGCGGTGAATCCTGATCGAAAACTCAAAGAGTTCTCCCAACAGCAAAACTGGGCATTAAAATGAAAAAAAAAGGATTTTTTGGCGGTAGCTTTGACCCTATCCACTTTGGCCATTTAAATCTTGCTGTCTCTATGCTAGAGAAGCATCGCTTGGATGAAATTCTGTTTTGTCCCGCTTCGCTCTCTCCGTTTAAAGGGGGGATGCCTCCGCATGTTTCTAAAGAACATAGACGTGAAATGGTGCGTCTTGCGATTGCTCCGTTTCCTCAATTTCAGCTTCTTGATTGGGAGTTAGAAACAGAGGGACCCAGTTATACAATTGATACAATCAAAGCGCTGATCCATCGCTCTAGAGAAGAGGCAAGTCCATGCCAGTATCACTTGATTTTAGGAGAGGATGCGCTTTCCCGCCTGCACTTATGGAAAGACGTGGAAGAGCTCATAGCGTTAGCCCCGCCATATACCGGTAGCCGCAGTGGATCGCATCTTGCGACGATGCCCCCGCTTTCCAATAATGCGTTGGAAGTGCTTTCCCAGGGGATCACTCCCATCCCTCTTATGGAGATGAGTAGCACCTGGATTCGTGAGCGTTTATCCCAAAAAAAGACTTGTCATCATCTGATTCCGACAAATGTCCTGGACATGATTGAAAGAAATCGGTTATATTCGTAGCGTCATGAATACAAAAGATCCAATTCAATTACTTAATACGATCGCTCAGGCGATTTACGACAAAAAGGGAATAAACATTTTAGCCCTGGATGTCCGAGGCATTTCTACTCTGACGGATTTCGTTCTTATCGCTGAAGGGAATGTGGATAAGCACGTCACCGCGATTGCTAATGCCGTCATCGATACACTGAAAAAAGAAGGTGTATCGACTGTTTATACTGAAGGGTTAAGTGCAGGTGATTGGGTTGTGATTGACTATCTTCATATCATGGTTCATCTCTTTATGCCGGGTCTACGCGACAAATATATGCTCGAACAGCTCTGGCGCGAAGGGAGTATCGTCGATCTCAATATTTCTTTAGCTCAAAGTTCACACTAAATTTTTATTCCTTTGTTCTTCCTATAGATTTTTTTTGTAAAGAATCGCCTTTAGGGGTGATAAATCAAAGATTTGTTTTGTCTCGTCTTGAATGAGTTGCAAAATTTAAGGTTTTAGGGTATGCTATAGTCTTCATCATGGGAGAGTTATGAAGAAAAAGCGCATTGTAGTTACAGGCATGGGCCTCGTTTCTTGTTTCGGCAATGATGTTGATGCCTTTTATCAACAGTTGCTTGCGGGAAAAAGCGGCGTTTCGTTGATGAATGAATTTCCAGGACAAGATTTTCCTACCCGTTTTGCCGGTTGGATTCGCGATTTTGATACAGGATTATACCTCGACAAAAAGCAAGCGCGTCGTGTCGACCCCTTCATCCGCTATACTGCCGTTGCCGGAAAAAAAGCACTAGAACATGGAAATCTGCCTTTAGATGCCTTAGATAAGCTTGACAAGTCCCGCTGCGGGGTGCTCATCGGATCGGGGATGGGAGGCATGAACGTGTTTTACGATGGCTGTGAAACGCTTGTGACTAAGGGATTTAAGCGGCTCACTCCCTTTTTTGTTCCCTTTATTATTACGAATATGGGGGGCGCTCTTCTTGCGATCGATCTTGGTTTCATGGGACCTAATTACTCCATTTCGACAGCGTGCGCCACATCAAATTACTGCATTTATGCTGCAGCTCAGCACATCAGAAATGGTGAGGCAGACCTCATGCTCTGCGGCGGCGCGGAATCGCCGATCAATCCAATTGGCGTTGCAGGATTTGTCGCTTGCAAAGCTCTATCAGAGCGCAATGATGAGCCTCAGCGGGCATCGCGTCCATGGGATAAGAACCGCGATGGATTTGTCATGGGAGAGGGTGCTGGAGTGCTTATGCTCGAGAGTTTAGAGCATGCCCTCGCAAGAGGCGCTCCGATTATCGCTGAGTACCTAGGCGGCGGCGTGAGCTGCGATGCACATCACATGACCGACCCGCGTGCGGATGGATTAGGCGTGCGTACCTGCATGGAACTTGCTGTTAAAGATGCTGGAATTGCAAAGGAAGAGATTAACTACGTCAATGCCCATGCGACATCGACCATTGTGGGCGATCTTTGTGAGATTCGCGCTCTTAAGCAATACTTTGGTGATCACCTCTCGGAAATCAAGATCAATGCAACTAAATCGATGATTGGTCACTGCTTGGGAGCTGCCGGCGGCATTGAAGCGATTGCTACGATCAAGGCGATTGAAACCGGAGAACTTCACCCGACGATTAACCTCGAAGACCCTGAAGAAGAGCTTTTAGGTATCAACGTCGTGCCGAATGAGGCGCAACGTCACAAAGTAAATGTTGCATTGAGCAATTCTTTTGGATTTGGCGGACATAATTCATCTCTTCTTTTCGGACCCTACACTGCATGATAAAAATTGAATCTTTTGGTATTATTCCTTTAATGCAAGATAATGGGGATTGGAAAGTCCTTTTGATTCTTCATAAAGAAGGCTCTCACTGGAGTTTTCCCAAGGGCAAAGCAGATCCCGGTGAAGAGGCAATTGATGCCGCAAAACGGGAGCTTAAAGAAGAGACAGGACTCGATGTGGTTCAGCTTCTTAATGATGAGCCCTATGTAGAGCAGTATCAATTTCGCAGTAAATTTGATACGATCCAAAAAACAGTCCATTATTTTCCTGCTGTTGTTTCCGGGACATTACAGCTGCAAGAAGAAGAGATCCGCGATGCCATCTGGTTAAAATTGGAAGAGGCTATCGAACACTTGACTTTTAAAGAAGCCAAGAACATCTGTCATCTTGTGATTCAACGCCTTCAACACATGTAGAAACTCTATGGGTTTTTTCGATTGGTTTAAAAGCAATCCGATCCCTCGGATTGAGGTGTTTGTGCGTCATTGCAATTACTCATCTGCAAGTGCGCATAAAGAGAGATTTTCGTTTTTTAGTCATAAAAGATGTTTTCAAAATCTGATCGAGACCCTCGATTCCTCTCCGATTAATGTGACTTTTTTGTTAGATACCTTTCATCCTTCTTTAGAAACCCATTTTATTGCACAGCAAACGCAGTTTCCTGTGATTGAAATTAAGGCGGGAGCAGAAGGGGAGTCGTTTTTGCAGATGATCGATCATGTGGCAGCTCAGAAATTTTCTCCTGAAACAATCATCTACTTTCTAGAAGACGATTACATCCATAAAAAGGGGTGGATCGATATCCTTCGCGAGGCATTTACTTTGCCAAACGTGGATTATGCCACTCTCTATGATCACAAAGATAAGTATTTTCTTCCCGATTATGAAGAGCTAAGGTCCCGTATCTTTCATACGGCCTCTTGCCATTGGCGGACAACTCCATCGACAACAAATACCTATGCGATGAGATTTAAAACTCTTTTGCGCGATTATGATGTGCACCGAGCCTTTTCTGAAGGAAGAAAAATTACAGAAGATCATGCGAAATTTTGCTGCTTGAGCAATCAAGGCGCAGTTCTTGTGTCGTCGATTCCTGGATGGGCAACGCATGCCGAACCAAAATTTGCATCCCCTTGCATCGATTGGGAAGAGGTGCTTCAATAGCTGAACCCGGCTTTGTTTACAAAGCCGGGGACGTATCGACTATAATCTAGACTTAACAAAGTTTGCCACTTTCGGATCTTTGCCTGGTGTGAAGGTGGGAGGTTTTCCTGCTCCAAAAGACAACTGTTTTGCCAGAACTTCAACTTTGTCTCTACTGGTTTTAAGCTCAGTGCTCATTTCATTGGCGGCAGCCTGTTGTGCGCCATGAGTCCGGGATGATCCTTCGATTCTAGGATTGTTTCTGCCAATTTCCATCTTAACCTCCTTAATCAGGTTCGATTTTCACCGATTATAGTGGCGCTAGAATTTTGTGAAATAAAAAAATGTATATTATTGTTTGGTTGACATAATCTTAATGATTTCTTTAACCCGCGCGTCGTTTTTTTGAGCTTTTTTCCTGCGAAGATGGGGGTGTTTTTTTCTTGGATGTCCATTTTCTTGATTTAGCAATTTTTACGATGGGGGTAATTTGAACGCGAAGCAATTTTGCAATTTGTTCGATGGTATTAGGTAAAGATCCTTTGGAGGATGTCTTGGCAAGGCGTTTCATTTCCTTGGCCTTAAGCTTTTCCTCTGCGCTTTTCACTTCATTTCGCAAAAGTTGAGCCATTTGCTCTAGATGAGCGGCAAATGATTTACTAGGCTTTGGATTTGGTGTTTGATCTTCATTCATAAGGGGCTCAATTAAGTAATTGCTGTTTAAATCTTATTTTAAAACTCTTTTAATTTGATGTCAAATTATTAATATAATTAAAATTCCTGGTAAGGGTATATAAGGGTTATCGGAGTAAAAATTTCGGTCTGTTTTTTTGTGGAACTCTTCTTACAGATCGATTAAACTATGTGATAAATTTATCCCTAATTTTTGGAACGCTCGTTATGAGAAAAAACCGCCTTTTTCAGTTTATTTGGGTTGTTGTCTGCGGGTTTGTGCGCTTTCTAATTTCTTTGCGCTACCGCGTTGAGGTAGCGGGATTAGAAACGCTTACTCCCGATCGTCTCAAGCGCCCTGGAGGGATCCTCTTTTTACCCAATCACCCAGCTGAAATTGATCCGGTCATTGTGATGTCTGTACTCGGCACTGCATTCTCTCCGCGCCCGCTTGTCGTTGATCGTTACTACTTCCAGAAAGGGATCCATTTATTCATGAAGTTTGTGCGAGCGCTTCCCATGCCCTCGACAGAGGGAGCCGTAACGGCTTGGCGTGCCAAAAAGATCCTCAAGCAATTTGAAGCTGTGGCAGGCGAGCTCAAAAACAGGGAAAATTTTCTCATTTATCCGTCAGGCCGTCTTAAAATGAATGGATTAGAGATGATCGGCGGGGCTTCTTTTGTTCATGACTTACTTCAGGCGTGTCCGGATACCAATGTAGTGCTCGTTCGAACGACAGGGCTTTGGGGCAGTCAGTTTTCTAGAGCGATTATTGGGGCCTCTCCTGATTTTGCAAAAACCTTATGGAAAGGGTTTAAGATTCTCCTCAAAAATGGGATCTTTTTTGCTCCCCGTAGACGCGTGTTGATTGAGCTTGCCTTAGCGCCTCAAGATTTTCCCTATCAAGCTGACCGTCTCACTTTAAACAAATATTTAGAGCGCTGGTATAACCGGTATCCAAAGGAAGGACCAGAAGAGTTAAGCCTTGTTTCTTTGAAATTTTGGAAGAAAGAGTTTCCCAATGCGGTGATTTCCGAACATTCTCCCCAGACTCATCCGCTTGAACTTAAATTCGTTCCTCCACTAGTAGAAAAGGATGTGCAAGAGGAGATTGCCCGCCTTACAAAACGCCCTAAAAATCAGATTCGAAAACAGATGCATCTCGCTCAAGATTTAGGCCTCGATTCTCTCGATGTTGCACAACTGTATGTGTTTCTTTCAGAGCGTTTTGAAGCACATCATCTTCAGCCAGGCGAGCTCCAGACTGTAGAAGATGTCATGCAAGCTGCTAGCGGGCGTGAGAGAGATAGCGCTGAAATCTCTTCAGAGAATGAGCATCCCTTTGCGTGGCCCAAAGAAAAACAGCGTCCAGATCCTGATCTTTCTTTAGGAAATACGCTTCAAGAGGCCTTTCTTTTGATTTGTGATCGGATGGGAGCGCATGCAGCCTGCGTGGATGCTCTAAGCGGGATGTTAACCTATCGCAAAATGAAATTGGCAGTGATCCTTTTACGAGAGCAGATGTTAAAACTTCCAGGAAAGCAAATCGGGGTGATGCTGCCCGCTTCCTCCGGCACCTACCTTGTCATCCTTGCCATTTTATGCGCTGGAAAAGTTCCTGTGATGATCAATTGGACCTCTGGATCGAAGGCATTGGATTATGCAGCTCATTTAAGCGGAATTGAGGCTGTCATCAGCTCAGATCGCTTCCTCGACCGTCTTGAAAATGGGGAGCTTGGCGCGGTTGAACCTAAGCTTGTGCTGATGGAAGACTTGCGCAAAAAAATCGGGTTGAAGCAAAAACTTTGCGCCCTTGTCTCAAGTTACCGCAAGTCATCCTATTTTCTTAAAAAATGGAATCTGGATCGTATTTCTCCCCAAGATCCTGCGGTGATCCTTTTTACGAGCGGAACGGAGTCTCTTCCCAAAGGAGTGCCCCTTTCTCACAATAACCTCTTGAGCAACCAGAGAGCGGCCCTAGCATGTGTTCATCTTCCTTCAGATGAAATTTTCTATGGTGTGCTGCCTCCTTTCCATTCGTTTGGATTTTCTGTGACGGGGCTTTTGCCTTTACTGGCAGGAATTAAGGTGTGTTATGCTCCCGATCCAACAGATAGCAGAGGGATGGCGCATCAGATTGCGCGGTGGAAGCCCACCCTTTTTTGCTGCGCTCCGAGTTTTTTTCGCGCACTTTTCCACGTCGCAAAGCCCGAACAGCTCCAGTCCCTTCGCTATGTTGTTGCCGGCGCGGAAAAGACGCCCGATGAAATTTTCTCATACGTCTCACAGCATATTCCTCATGCTCAGTGTTTAGAAGGGTATGGGATTACCGAATGCGGTCCTATCGTTACTTTAACGCGGCCAGATAGCCCTCGAGTGGGTGTTGGCGCACCGCTTCCAGGTGTTGAGATTGTGATTGTGGACGGAAATGGAAATCCTGTTCCTACGGGCGAAGAAGGGGAAGTGTGCATCCGCGGACCTAATGTCTTTAAAGAGTATCTCGGTAAGCCGCGCGAGGCGTTTGTGACCATTGGAAATCAGAAATGGTACGCTTCTTCTGATCGAGGCAAACTGGATGGAGCTGGCAATTTAATCCTTTCAGGGCGTCTCAAGCGCTTTGTCAAGATTGGCGGGGAGATGGTCGGGCTAAGCGGCTTGGAAGAAGAACTGCTGCGTCTTGCAACAGAGAAAAAGTGGATCAAACAAAGCCTTGAAGGGCCTCCTTTGGCAGTGAGCGCACGTGAAGTGGACGGGGAAAAAACGACTATTATTCTTTATACAGTTTTTCCAATATCCCTCGAGGATGCAAATCGGGCTCTTAAGGAGAGCGGTTTTGGAAGATTAGTAAAAATTTCTGAAGTCAAGCTAGTTGCAGAGATTCCCTTGACGGGGACGGGAAAAACCCATTATCGTCTTCTAGACGAAACTTCAGCTTAAAAGGATTTATGA
Organism: Rhabdochlamydiaceae bacterium; assembly: GCA_019752555.1. Lineage (GTDB taxonomy): Bacteria > Chlamydiota > Chlamydiia > Chlamydiales > Rhabdochlamydiaceae > JAGVMG01. The sequence goes on along the minus strand of JAIELY010000004.1, from coordinate 20,233 downwards.
TACAACACCCTCTCAAATTCTATAATACGGAATCGCGCCAGATGGAAGAGATCGCCCCGCTCGACGGGAAAGTGATCCGGATGTACACATGTGGGCCTACGGTTTACAATTTTGCCCACATCGGCAATTTCCGTTGTTATGTGTTTGAAGATCTTTTGCGAAGAACCTTAAAATTTTTCGGTTTCAAGGTAGAGCAGGTGATGAACCTAACCGATGTCGATGATAAGACGATTAAGGGCGCTTTGGAAAAAAAAGTATCGCTTGCTGAGTTCACAAAACCCTATATTCAAGCTTTTTTCGAAGATCTTGAGACCCTTAATATCGAAAAAGTAGAGCATTATCCAGCTGCAACCGATTATTTTGCTGAAATGATCACGATCATCCAGGGATTGCTTGAAAAGGGGATTGCTTATCGAGGAAAAGAGGGGAGTGTCTACTTTGCAATCGACCGATTTCCTTCCTATGGCAGACTCTCCCATTTGCATTTAAAAGACTTGCGCATCAACGCATCTGAGAGCAATGCCGCAGACGAATATGACAAGGAAAACATCAGCGACTTTGTCCTCTGGAAGGCCTATGATCCTGAGCGCGATGGGAACCTTTTCTGGGAAAGCCCTTTTGGCCCTGGAAGGCCTGGCTGGCATATCGAATGCTCCGCGATGGCCATGAAGCTCCTTGGTCCGAGCATCGACATCCATGTGGGTGGTGTCGACAACATGTTTCCCCATCATGAAAACGAGATTGCTCAATCAGAGGCCTACTCTTGCTGCCATTTCGTTAAACACTGGCTGCATGTCGAGCACCTCTTAGTCAATCACAAGAAAATGTCTAAAAGCCTCGGCAATTTTTTCACTCTGCGCGACCTTCTTGCGAAGGGTTATACTGGGCCTCAAGTGCGCTATCTGCTCTTGCAAGCTCATTACCGCACGCAGCTTAACTTCACATTAGAAGGACTCGATGCAGCGGTATCCTCTCTGCAGCGTTTAGACGATTTTATCCATCGCCTCCGAGAGATCCGACGGGAGAAAATGATTAAAGCTCTCGATCTGATCTTGGATAAAGCCCTTCCGGAGCATCCCGACAAGAAACAGATTCATGAGCGGATCCTCTTTGATGCGCGTCAAGAAAAAGATCAAGATATTTTAGATCCGGTGGTTTTGAACCCGATTCTAGAGCGCAGTCTACCTCATATTCCAGAAAAACAAGGGCTCTCTACCCATATTTTAAGCGAGGTGAACGAAGAGAGCAGAGCTTCTTTGACCCCGATCCTCGAAAAACATCTCAAAGGTCTTCCTCAGGCTAATGAAATTCTGACCAGCATCTTGCGCGATGTGCGCAATGTCAAAGACCGCGACATCCTCGATCCCGAGTTCATGAAGCCGATTCTCACTCAAGCTCTAAAAGGGCAATTGTCCCAGTCAGGTGTTGTCGATTCGATTCTACATACAATGCGGGAGAAAAAAAGCCATGGTCTTGTTTTTCCTATCCTGCAAAAGACCCTCGCAGCCTTTAAAACGCACCTCAGCGATGATCTTAACCTCTCTCCGGCTCTAGCTGCCCTTTTTGATATGGTACGCGAGATTAATATCTTATGCGATGCTGGAAAAGTCGGCATTAGAGAAGCGGAAGAGATCCTCGATTTTCTAGCTCGGATCGACACCGTCTTGGGTGTTCTTCCGTTAGAGCCCCAAGAGGAGGCAATCCCGACTGACCTGATTAATGCTTTAAGCGATCGAGAACAAGCCAGAGCAGAAAAAAATTGGAAACAAGCCGATGCTTGCCGCGATTTGATCCACAAAGCGGGCTATCTCATTGAAGATACCCCAAGCGGCGCACGTTTAAAAAAGTTAAGGAAAACTTAAGATGGCACAAAAATCCACCACGAAAGATGAGCTCTTTCTTCTAAAACTCCACGAAATGGCCTTAGCCTTAGGCGATCCGCACAGCGAGATCGATCTCTATGCGATTGGAAAAGCCATCGGGCAAAATGACAAAGGGACAAGCACCATCTCACGGCTTTTGTGTCAGGCTAACTTCGTCAAGAAAGGGGAGGAGAATGCCATCTACCTAACACCCCATGGCTTAAACCTCGTAAATCAATTGCTGAAAGATTAAAGATCATGACTATTGATGCAAAGACAGCATGGAAAACGGATACGACGGGCATCTGGGGAACCGATGTATCCTACGTCCATGCGGCAATTGCTTGTTTGCCAGTATTGGGCATCGGCTTGGGATGCATCAATATCGGAAGAGATTTCGATGAAAGAGTCTGGAGCCGTCCTGAAACCAATGAGCGCTTGCAGCTCTTAAAGCGGCAATGGGTCCATGGCGCATGCGCTCTTGTGAGCAGCGTTCTAACTCTTTCTTATGCCGTCTATTTAGTTGCTCACGCTATCCTTGCGCCTGCCATCATCGGCAGCTGTGCCGCTGTGGTTGCCACTTTTGTAGTCCTTACCGATTGGCCACCGTTTTCCTACACTATTTGTCCAAAACAACAGGCAGAGCAAGACCGCTTTGCACGCGACAATCTACAGCTTGGATATCCCTATCGTTATCGTTGAAATGGCTTGAGGTCACCTCAAGCAATTTTCTTAAAAAAATTAAGGTGATGAAAAACAGAGTCGTATTCTAATCTGAGGTAGATAGCTTTGGATGCCTGTTAGGGAGTCTAAATGGAAAAGAAAAAGATCAAATGCTCGATTTCATCAATTAAGAAAAAGGCCGTCCCTATTCTGAAGCGACACTCAGTAAAAAGGGCTTCGATTTTCGGCTCTTTTGCGAGGGGAACAGCAAAAGCTAGAAGCGATGTAGATTTTCTGATTGAATATAAAGAAAAAAATAAGAGTCTGTTCGATCTTGTAGATTTAAAGTCAGAGTTAGAAGAAAGTTTAGATCGCAAAGTGGATGTGATTACTTATAGTTCGATTTACTGGAGAATCCGCGAGCGAATCCTTGCAGAACAAGTAGTGATTTTGTGAAGAAAGATCCCAACGTTTTTCTCTCTCATATTTTGGAATCCATTCGATGTAGACTTAAGTCTTACATGGAAAGTTGTCAAACAAGAACTTCCACGTGTTAAGAAGCAGTTATCTGGAATTCTATCGGAAGACCTGTCGGAGAATAAATGAAGCGAGCTACCTCTGTTGTACTCTTGATTCTGATGATTTTAATGTGGGGACTGAGTTGGCCTGTTGCTAAAATTGGTCTGTCTTATACATCGCCCACAAATTACATCGAATGGCGGTTTGTGTTTGCAACGGTGATGATGTTTCTTGTGGCTTGGGTAAGTAAAAACCTTGTCATTCCCAGAAAAAAAGATCTTATGATCATTGCAACGGTCGGGATCTTTCAGATGGGGTTGATGATGAATTTGTCAACCTTTGGGCTCTCTTTAGTGCCTGCAGGGAAGGCAACTTTTCTCACATTTACAACCTCTCTTTGGCTGGTTCCTTTGACAGCTTTTCTCGATCGAAAAATCATTGCCTTTGATGTGCTTACGTTTTGCATCGGGTTGTTAGGCGTTGTGCTGCTTGTCGAGCCGTGGAAAGGGGAGCCGATCATTGGCTATGTGTCTTTGCTTGCTGCTGCAGTTTCTTGGTCGGTGGGGATTTTATGCGCGCGGCATTTAACGTGGCATCGACCGCTGATTCAATTATTGCCCTGGCAGCTTCTTTTAGTCACTAGTTTGACATTTATCATCGGCTTTTTAAATGGAACGCCAATCATCCCGCAACACTTAGATCCAATTTTCATAGGCACCTTGGTCTATACAGGCTCGATTGCGATTGCTCTTGGGTATTGGATCATGATACTGGTCAGTAAGAATTTATCTCCCGCAATCACCTCGACGGGGCTCATTTGTGTCCCGATCACCTCTTTGCTTCTCTCTACATTCATCACAGGAGAAAAAATTACATTTCTCTTTTTGGTTTCAGTTATTCTCATTACAGGGAGCACCCTGATGCATATTTATGTTGAGAAAATTAAAAGCAGAAATCGTGATGAGATCATCTAAAGTGCGCCTGGCATTTACAGCAGATGGCAGCAAGAGTCGCTCTTAGGGCCGAGCACGTGAGCATAGGTAGATTTGAACGCTGAGATTCTTTCTTGAAATGCAGTCATCACTGTAAAGGAATCTTGAATAGAAGGTTCTAACAAAGCCATCTCATCATTTTCTTCAAATAGATGGTCGCTGTGATCACTTTCGCTCAAGGTTGAAATATCCCAGATGTGTCTTGCTGCCGCGAGCATGTCCCGCCGATTTTGAAATTTGTCTGAGTCATAGTGGCGTTGCATGAACATGCTTACTGCGCTTGTAAGAAATTTGATGTCGGAAAGGCAAAGCCAGTTGAATTCGCCCTCTTCACAGTCATTTTTCATTTTTGAGCCTGAAAAATCGATAAAAGAGTAAGTGTTGTCTTTGGCTCTATACATGATATTGTCTGAATGAATATCTCTATGAGCAATTCCGGCGCGATGGATCTGAGTTAATTGTTGTGCAAGCAGCTCAACTGTCTCTAATAATTCCCAAAAACTCAGATGTGCAGCGCGCTCACTTAGGGTAGCATCCAATCTGCGGACGATGACGGCATGGTAAAGAGTTGGGCTTTTAAGATAATGGTGATAATGGGGACATACTTCATTTAAAACGGTTAGGGATCGGCGCTCTTTTCCGATTGCGATGAGGGCATCTGAGCGATTGTATCCATGATCAGAAGGGATCACTTTTATTGCTTTGGTCGTTTTTCCTTCAGAACACAATTCATAAACCTCTCCCTCTAATCCAGAGCCGATTAATCTTCCGAGTTTATAGAAACACTCTTCGGCAGCGTTGTTTTTTTTGATTTTTGTGCGAAAAAATCCTCCTTCAACACGTTGCCAATGAGAGCAAGTTTTGGACGACTCAATTGTTGACATAATATAAGATTGTTTTATTTTGTTTATTGAATTTTATATTAATTTTATTTAAGCTGTCAATTGCATTCTTTTCTTTTAATACTGCGTTTGTTGTAAGCCTTTGATTTTAATGTGTTTATTTGTGTTTTTCTCGTGCAAAGTGATTTCTTTTTATTGATTTTTTTTATTTTGTATATTAAAATCTTTTTGAGATAAAAATTAATTTGATAATAGGAGTATAAAACATGGCAGCTTTTTCAAATCCTGTAGCTTTTTTTCGTGAGCTCATGGCGCCCTCTCCGGAGTTATGGCTGGAGTCTCATGGTATTGATCCATCCTCTCAAGCAAAAGTATTTAGTCGGGGATATACCATTGACAAGTTGAACTCCCGTACGGCAAAGGGATTTCTTGTCGCATTTGATGCATTTCTTAAGACAAATAAGATAACAGGTCCTCTTCCTGGTCGTGTTAGGTTGTGTATAACATTACAATGTCAAGATGAGTCAAAAGAACTGAGTAAAAAATGTATTAAGAATCTTTATAAAGTTTTGAATCGCATTGGTTTTTGTAGATTGGATTTGCAATTAGAGGGCATGATGGATCGTAATTGCGGGACTTTTCTTTCTCAGTTTGAACGCTCGCCAGAAATTCTGAAGTTCAGCAAGAATGAGATCGACGAGTCGTCTAGCACAGGACTGGCAAGGTTGCTTCAGCGTGAACCTGGGATAAAAAGACTTGAGTTAAGGGTCGATTCGGTTACTCCTTTAGCATTGACGATTTTGGGAGCCGCTCTTAAAACGATGACAACTTTGGAGTCTCTTGGATTAGACAAATTAACGTTAACAGAAGATCAACTAGATACTTTTGAAGATACCATGCGTCATGCTAGATTTGGAACTGTTGTCTTTGACTCTGTCCATGTCAAGTCGGATGGAGAGATAACAGCTGATATGAAAGGAAGATGGGAGAGGATCTTAAGTCAAAATATTTATCTCCAAACATGCGTGATCACATGTGACATGACTGAGAGAACCCCCGATGAATCGCAACTCGTGCACCCATTTGTCCAAGCGCTTCCCTCAGCCACAGCATTGACCCGCTTTGATTTAGCTTACGCAAAGCTATCTCCTGAGGAACGACAACTATTTGTGGAGGGGATCAAAAGCAATACGACTCTTGAATCCTTAACCCTATATCAGTTAGACGGTTTATCTGTTGGGGATATGGCACAAGTTCTTCAGAATAATTCCATTCTGAAATCGATGGAATTAACTGATCTTCCTAGCTCTGCTGAACAAGCGCACTCTCTTGCAGATAGCCTACATCGGAATACGACATTGACAGATCTGCGTCTTCTAGACTGTAATTTAATGGATGATTCAATGGGTGCATTTGCATCGATGCTTCGAGTTAACACGACCCTTTTGTCTTTAAGTTTTTTCCGTAACCCTATTGGTGCTCCAGGTTTTCTTGAAGCTTTTCGTGCACTGACGGAAAACAACACGCTCTCTAGCATGGCCTTTTCGTTCTGGGTGGATAAACAGATTGTCGCTGCAATCACAAGCTCTCCCGATTTTTTGCCGATTATCAATCAATTAAAACAATTTAATTCTGCATTTGCTCCTATTTTGCCCGCTGGTTTAACCGAAGAGAGTTTTGAAGCGGTTCCAGATGAGGCGTTGCATCCCTCTGCAAAAGAGTGTTTAAGATTCATGGCAAGAAATGCACACAACAAAAAGATGAGAGAACTCACTTTGCTCACAGCCCTCTTGCAGGCACGTTAGGATTAAAGAGGTAGTGTGCATGTAATCCTGTAATTTCGAGCCTTAGGCTCGAAAATACAGGATTCTGAAGGTAGCCTACGAGGCTTTCGATTATTCTCCCGGACGCATGAGAGGGAAGTAGAGGATGTCGCGTATCGAGTGGACGCCGGTGAAAAGCATGACAAGCCGGTCGATTCCGATCCCGAGGCCGCCAGTTGGCGGCATCCCTTGGCAGATCGACTCGATGAATTCTTCATCCAGCGGGCTTGCCTCGACATCGCCAGCTGCCTTTTTAGAGGCCTGCTCGAGGAGCAGCTGTCTTTGGAGCTCGGGGTCATTGAGCTCTGTGTAGGCGTTGCAGAACTCGCCGCCTAGGATAAAGGATTCGAACCTCTCGACAAAGCGTTCCTTGCGCAGCGCGGGATCCCGGTGCAGTTTGCAGAGGGGGGTCGTTTCAATGGGATGGTCGATAATGTGGTGGGGTTGGATCAGGTGTTTTTCTGCAAATTGTTCAAAGAGTTTTGCAATGAGATGGCCGCGCGCGGCTTTTGAGATCTCTTTCGGATCAAATTCACCGGTTCCAAGAAGAATTTCCTTCATTTGGTCGTCAGTAAGAGTGTCGACATCGATGTTGCCATAGGTTTTGATGGCATCTTTCATGGAAAGGCGTTTCCAAGGGGCTTTGAGGTCGATGGTGTGCTCTTTTTCGTCTATTTCATTTTTAATGCACAGCTGTGTGGTGCCATGGAGTTTTAGAGCGATCTGTTCAAAGAGATTTTCGGTTGCGACCATCATATCGTTATAGTCCCAGTAGGAGGCATAGGCTTCGAGTTCGGTAAACTCGGGGTTGTGGGTGCGGTCGATCCCTTCGTTACGAAATACTTTACCCATTTCAAACACTTTCTGAAGTCCGCCGACGATGAGTTTTTTTAGAGGGATTTCGAGGGAAATGCGGAGATACATTTCTTGGTCGAGCGCATGCAGGTGGGTTGTAAAAGGACGTGCTTGCGCGCCGCCGTAGACGTTTTGCAGCACAGGGGTTTCCACTTCTAAAAACCCGAGATTTTCAAAATAGGTGCGGACGAGTTTAAGGATCTCTGAGCGCTTATGGAAGGTTTTAACGACTTCGGGATGGGTGATGAGATCGAGCCAGCGTTTGCGGTAACGAACGCCTTTATCGGCAAGACCGCTGTGTTTGTCAGGAAGGGGAAGGAGGGTCTTGCAGAGGATGGTGACTTTTTTTGCAAAGAGAGTCGCTTCTCCTTTCTGTGTGCGAAACAGATTCCCTTCAACGCCAATGATATCGCCTAAATCGATCTTTTTTTCGATGAATTTTATGTTAGAGAGCTCTTCAGTGGGCGTAAAGCCCTCTACTTGTGTTAGATCCCGGTTGAACATCACCTGAATTCTACCTGTCTCATCTTGTAAATGAGCAAATGCGTTTTTGCCCATTGCGCGGAAAAGAACAAGACGCCCTGCAATCGTGGCAGTCTCAGTGGATCCTGCCGCGGCATCTTCGCTATGGCCGATCTCCTTGCCCTCAGTGTTGGCAAGCAAGGCGCCCAAAGTAGTCGAGGGGGTGAATTTAGCAGGGTAAGGGTCAATGCCGAGCGCACGCATTTCGGCAATCTTTTGGGTGCGGTTGCGGAACTCTTCGTGTGCGTGGTATTCGGGATCTGTAGGATGGGTCATTGTTGTCATAGGATTAAAGTTTTAAATTGTTGTTGATGTTGGTTCCATTTTACGCGGTTCTCAAGTATCGCGCATCAGAAAAATGTGGAGAGGGGATCGACGTCGATACTGAGGCGTATTTTACGGTTTAGAACAAAGCGGGCGCGCTCCTCTTCGAGAATAGAGAGGAGCTTTCCGATTTTTTCCCCTTTAATCAACAATTGAAAGCGAAACTGCCCTTTAATTTTGGCGTGGCCCGAGGGGACCACGGGGAGGATTTCGTAGGAAGGAGGAAGGCGCTGGATCAAGGTATTTCGGAAGGTGTGAGCCTCTTTCAGGGTGGCCTTTTCATGAGTTCCACTAAAGGTGATTTTGATGAGGTGGGTGAAGGGAGGGTAGTGGAACATCTCGCGCATTGCGATCTCTTGGGCGTAGAACGCCTCAAAATTTTGCTCGGCAGCCCATCCAATCACGGAGTGGCCGGGCATGCGGGTTTGGATGATCACCTCGCCTAACAGAGCTCCTCTACCAGCTCTTCCTGAGACTTGGGTGATGAGTTGGAACACGTGCTCTGAGGCTCTAAAATCGGGGATTTGAAGATGCCCGTCTGTATTGAGAACGCCGACGAGTGTCACTGAGGGGAAGTGAAGTCCTTTGGCGATCATTTGGGTGCCGATGAGGACATCTGCTTTTCCCGCTTTAAACTGTTTAAAGAGCATTTCATGGCTTCCCTTATGCCGGGTGGTGTCGGCGTCTAGACGCAAGGTCCGTACCTCGGGGAAGATCGCGTGCAGCGCTCGCTCGACCATCTCTGTGCCAGCTCCTTTGAATTTTAGAGTCGATTCCGCTTTGCATTTAGGACATGCTCTAGGAGGTGGGCTGAGCCGATAATCACAGAGGTGGCAGGCGAGGACATTGTCGTTTAAGTGGAAGGTGAGGCTGACATCGCAGTGGGGGCATTCGATCACATGAGCGCAAAGGCTGCACATCTGCGAGGTGTGGTAGCCTCTTCTGTTTAAAAAGAGGATTGTCTGTTCTCCTAAGCCGATGCGCTGTTTGATTCCAGAAAGCAGTGCATCTGAGAAGAGGGTAAAGCCCTTCGCGCGGTCGCATTCCTGCTGCATGTCGATGATCTTGATCGAGGGCAGCTCTGCATGGTCGGCTCTTTGCTTGAGTGTGCTGAGCGCATATTTGTTCTTAAGGGCATTCGTGTAGGTCTCAAAGCTGGGTGTTGCACTTCCCAAAAGAACCGTGGCATTGCAGAACTTACCGCGCATCACAGCCACATCGCGTGCATGGTAAGCGGGGGCCTCATCGGATTGCTTGTATGCCGATTCCTGCTCTTCATCCACAATGATGAGTCCTAAGTTCGGAACAGGACTTAAGATCGCGGATCTAGCTCCAATCACAATAGATGCAGCTCCACTTTGGATCTGGTGCCACGCATCGTGCCGCTCTCCTTCTGAAAGCCGATGGTGAAGAAGGGCGATTTTTTCTTGAAAGCGGGAACGCAGTCTTTCAATGGTCTGCGAGGTTAATGCAATTTCAGGAACGAGCAGGATCACTCCCTTTTGTAAAGAGAGGGTATGTTCGATGGCTTGAAGATAGATTTCTGTTTTGCCACTGCCTGTCACCCCAAAAATGAGACGCGTTTCATAGCGCCCCTCATTTAAGCTGGTTTTAATCGCATCTAATGCGTCTGCTTGTTCTTGGTTTAAGCGTTTTGGCTTCGTCGGGAAATATTCCAGGTGTTCCAGAGAGGATCTGTCGACTTGCACTTTCTGGCAGCTTAGTATTTTCTTTTTGATGAGAGTGTCGATCGGGCTTTTGCGTTTTTCTGTTTTTTCTAACAGCGAAGAGAGAAGGATCCCTTTGGGATGTTTTAAGAGAACATCAAGCACGCAGGCTTGCAAAGGATTGGAAAGACGGAGCTCTTCGCAATGGGAGACGAGTTCATTTGCAGAAACGCTGCTTTGAATGAAGAGCTGTTCTTTGTGTTTCATGGTGCCGCGGACGCTAGGCGGCAGGATCGATTTAAGAACTTTTCTCAGCGAGCAGCAGTAATAGGTTGCCATCCAGCGAGCTAGCTGGAAGAGATCGGAAGAGACTAGAGGTTTTTCCGAGAGAATTTCTGCTAAAGAATGCACACGGGGGACATCGCTTGTGTTTTTAAGTGCTAAGATCGTGCCAGCGCGTAACGCATTTCTAACGGGCACCTTGACGCGCACACCTGGGACAGCTTGAGCTGTAAGTTCTTTCGGAACTTGATAGTCGAGGCTTTTATCGATTGCAGAATCGAGGATGACAGAGGCAATTACTGTTTTTTGCAAATCTGACATACTTTTTTCCACAAAAGCGCTTTATGCTCAGGTGAGGCGAGATAGGTGGTAGCTGGGCTTAGACTGATAAAGGGGATCTTGCCAAGAAAAGCTTCGTTCTGTGAGGGGAGCGCTTTGTAATAGCGGATGAGATCGGGATAGTGCTTTAGACCCTCTGTCGCGATGATCAGACGGAACGCATTTTTCTCCAAAAACAGATCCCATCGTTTCTCCTGTTCCATACGCGCTGCTGAAATCACTTTAGCAGGACAGAGCTGTGTATGGATCGCTTTTGCTAAATTTTTTAAGAATTCAACACTTTCTTTACTAGGATCAAGCAGCAATAAAACCACCTCGGCTTCAGGAATTTTTTCCTGCCAGCTGGATGCGATCCTCTTTGCGACAGCATCATCTGGGATTTCGTTCGAAAGGCGCATATGGGGAGCGATTTTTTCAAGCGTTTTTTGGATCTCAGAAGAGGCTAACTGAGGAGCTGCGATCGAGCGCGCTTGCAATGCCGGTGTCTGCAGTGGTGTTGTGTTCCGTAAGTTTTCTTTGCGCAGGTTCTCGCAAGGAGATGAACAGGGTTTTTCTTGCGGAGATTTCAAAAGAGGCTCTTTTGCGTATTCAGATTTTGACAATAGCTGGGGCGTTTGAGGTGTGTTGAGCGGATGAGGAGATTGGTCCTTTGTCTTGGGAAAAAAGGCGTGTTCTTTTAAAGAGACAAGCTCAAAGCGGTCTTGAGGTTGTTCGTTCAAAAAGCGGAGCGTATCTTTAACGAGCTGAGAATATAAGTTATTCATTAACCTCTAGAAGAGCTATCAGATCTTTTAATTCGGGGATTAGGGAAAAAAAACCCCGCTCATGGTAATGATCGCAGACCATTTCTTCAAGAGATCTTAATCCTTGAGGGTAGAGCCGAAGCAGCAAATCCCGTAAATAGCCATTGCCCATGAGTTGATCAATCTGCTGCTTATGTTTGAGTAAGAATAGGCTTAAATTTTCATCCTCCTCGCATTCTGCAATGAGCTGCTCCATGATCTGGTGGAGGTTTTTTAACTGTGCAATCTTGAGGTCTTTTTCTAAATTTTTCTTCCTTAAGCTGTGGATCAAAGCGTTAAGACACTTTTGAGCGCTTTTGACTAATCGCACGCGCTGTGGAAAAGCAAGAGGAAGCATCGAGAGATATTCGCTCATCCGATTGAGCGGCCCTTGTTCTAGTGCCCAATCGAAGGGAAGGATCCGCGCTTCTTTTTCCACTAAAGAGGGCAAAGCAAGATCCTGACTTAAGTGAGTGTAAAGAGAAAAGAGTTCGTTGAGAATGAACTGCAGCAGAAGAGATCGGTTGTGATCTTCTGATACCGTATGGGAGGAAAAAGGAGAAAAACTGACCTGTCTGCTTGTGCACATATCGATCCTCCTGATTTGAAACCTTGAAACAACTATTTGTTAGTATCTCAAAAGAGTTGTTGTATTTCAAGAAAAGTCTGATCGTTTGCGGGCGAATCGATTCTCAAGGCCTTGTTCCTATTTCTGCTTAAAGGAGTGGTTACGCTTTATTTTTTCTTTTCTTTTACGCTTTTTTTTCTTATAATTCTCGCAATTAAATCAAAGCTATTTTTTAGGTGGTGTATGTCAATTAGTAATTATAAGCAGTTAACGTTTGATGCAAGCAACTATTTAACCAGTGTCTTAAATTCGACCCCTCAAGCTGCGGAAACAATTGCATTAAAAAATTTTTGCGCAACATTGCAGCTTTCCAGTACACAAAATCAAGCTCTGCTTAGAAGCGCTGGAATCAATGATCCAAAATGCTCTGAATTTGGATCGACATTTTTCTATGCGAAGGATTTGCACAAAGCTGTTGATGATCTTCTCAGTCAATCCAAGGCGCTTAATAATCAAGAGCGCGCTGTACTTGTCAAATGGAAAGAATCTACGCAGAGTGCTTTAGAAATCGGGGGTGTTTTTGATTATTTTCGTGCGCGCCTCCCTTGCGTCGTCTCTAATCTTATCGCTGGAAATAATCCAACGAGCTCCTGGATCACTTACCTGTTTGGGTGGTTTTTTCTGCCAAGTCAAAGCGAATATCAGACTTTAGCTGAAGGAATCGTGCAGAAAGTACAAAGCCTTAAGTGCAATGAGCGTTTCTTGATCCCTTATGGAACGATGAATCATGAAACTTTACTCTGCTTGGAAAAGGATGGTCACGGGGCGATTTCGGCAAAGTTATACGATCCTAATTCTTCGTACATTCAATTTGTAAATCCAGATCTATCGAATCGTTTTACCGATCCGAATTGGTGGGTCGATATTCTCTATGCTAAGTTGTCGACAGAGAATGTATTGGATACTGGCTTCGAAGGATTATCCCATATTGATACCCAAAGAAGAAACACTTGTTTTGGGCATTGTCATTGGAGCTTTTTAAGCACCTTTTTAGCACAGCAGATGCCCTCTTCTAAAGATGCCCAAGAAGCATTAGCACGAAAAATCAAGGTCAAGATTTATGAGCATTGCGGCCATCAAAATCAAAATTTAATGAACTGCGCTCAAGTGCATTTGAAGCAGAATCCCAATTTTAATTTTTGATTTTTCCTTTCAAGTTTAGTTGTTGATTTACATTTAATTTATTTCGAGTATAATAGGGGGTTGTTACGATTAATTCTCTTTAATGTGGTTTTAATATGGCAATTTCAGGCTTTAATAAATTAACGGTGCAGGCAACACAGGCAATTGACAGGCTTCATGCTCTTCCTGGGATGGGAGAGATTATTGCAAAGAAAAATTTTTGCGCGACACTGCGATTAGGAGGAGATGAAAATAAAGTTCTTATTGCAGGTCCAAAAGCAGAAGATCGCGATTTTACCGAATTTGGATCCACAGCGCTCTTTTCACGCGTGCTTCATCAGGCCGTTGATGATCTTTTAAGCCAACCTAAAGCCCTCTCCCTTCAAGAAAGAACCGCGCTGACTCAATGGAAAGCCACTGCTAAACACTGCTTAGAGATCGGTGCAATTTACGATCATTTTCGGGTGCGCTTGCCAGGTGTGCTTTTTAATTTCTCAAGGGGAAATGATCCGCTCGGATCGATAATGACTAAAATTTTTGGATGGTTTTATAGCCCAAGTCATTCTGAATATGAGACGGTTGCAAAGGGGATTGTTCAAAAAATTGATCAGCTCAAATGTAAGGAGCGCATGCTCATTCCCTATGGGACAAATACGCATGAGACGTTGCTTTATGTGGAAAAAGATTCTAAAGGAGAGCTTTCCATTAAGATGTTTGACCCCACCAGGAAAAATTATGCGAAGGTCACTCCTCCTCAAGCAAAAAATATCAACGACGTAGCGTGGTGGACAAAAGTGGTCCGATCGAAGATGTCAGACGGCAATCTAGATGAAATTCCTTTTAAATTTGAGTGGCTACCCTATGAGTTGGGAATCTTACCTGTGCAACGAAGAAACACCTGTTTTGCTCATTGCCACTGGAATTTTTTGAGGTTCTTTCTCTCAGAAAATCTTCCATCGAAATTCATGCTTTCAAAAAATATGCCTTGCTCTATTGAAGCTCTACGCACTCTTGAAGGGAAGATTAAAAGAAGGGTCTATGAGCTGAGTTGCCCCGATAATGAGGAGTTAATGAGAGTGGCGCGGCTTCGTTTGGAAAAAACGCAACTTAGACAACAGTTTTTCTCGAGTGAAAAAGAGGTGTCTCGTTTAACCCGTTCTTTGCTGAAAGGTGCAAAACAAAAGCATTATAAATGTTCTCAAATTGAATTTTCTGTTAAAGAAATAGAAAAAATTCTTAAAGAAAGCGAATCGGAATTTAGTAAAGGTCATGCTGAGAAAAAAAGTTTATCTAAGCTATCTGTTCATGTGGCTCTCTCGAATTACTCTGTGCTTGAAAAACAGCTCGCATCCTGGAAGAGATCCTCTTCTTCTTTGAAAAAAAGCTTTGCCACTTACTTAGGCGTTGTGAATACTTTAAAAAAAGAGATGAGAGCTAAGAAAGCTCTTCAAATGAAAAACACTCTAGCATTGATTGAAAGTTTTAAAACTCCTCAGGGAATTCTAGCGAAAATTTACCGCTTCTTTTTTTTAAGGGGATGGCAAGAGAGTCTCTCGCCGATCTGTTTTGCAAATGGAATTGCACACAATTACGGTGTCAATATCGATGCGTTTGAACATCTCTTTAGCATGAACCGGCTTTGTATATTCTGGAAGAGTCTTGCGACTCCTCAAGAGGTTCTGCAATCGACTCAGCGTATTTTCGCAATTGCTAAGAAGTTTAAAACGCGCCAGCACTATGTTACATATGTTAAGGGAGCGCTGCAATTATATATTAAGGAAACCCAGTTTAAACCGAACGATCGAGAGTGGCGTAAGCTTGAGCCTCAGCTGCTCGCATTATCTGCATACGATTAATGAGCAATGCATACCCAAACAATTTTAGTTTATGAAATTGTTTGGGTGTAGTGATTCTGAAACTAATCGCAGTCTTAGTGGGATTAATGACCATGCTCATTTTTTGTTTTTACGGACCAAGAAGTTTCACTAATGCCATCGCTATCTGCTACATGGATAAGGTGGATCATGCTTCTAATAAATGAACCCTTCCATTCATCAGAGTTTGCGGCATTTAACTCGTGTTTTGGAATGGAATCTAAGAACTGTTGGAGCTCTTTACTGTCCGTGGTTTTGATGTTGATTTTGATCTGCACTTCTTTTATATGCTCTTTTTGGTGAGCAGAGAGAGCTGAGGATCCGAGCAGAACTAGACATAGTGCTAACTTGTTCAAGTGCTTCATAAAAGACCTCCAATGGAATTGGGTGTTACGGAAAACGCAGTCATTATGCTGCTAGCTTGAAAATGTCGTAAAGAAAAAAACTTAAGTGTGTCATTTTTTTCTGACAATGGAATTTTCTATATTTTTAATGCTGCAAAAGCTAAGGATCATTAAGCGATACGGTATCCTTGCAATTTTAGCTGGTTATCAGGATAATCGCTTGCGTTGTCCAATCAAATTCTAAAAATAAATCTATGTTTCAGTGCGACCATCTTTCTCTTTCCTTTCATGGAGAGCCTTTATTAGTTGATGTCAGTTTCCATCTTCAAAAAGGGGAGAGATGCGCTCTTGTCGGGAGAAATGGTTCTGGTAAAACGACGCTGTTTCGTCTCATTGAAGGCAGCGAGTCTGCTGATAAGGGGACGATCTCTTCTCCTAAAGGGTATCGCATTGGTGTTCTTAAGCAGCACCTCAACTTCACTAAACCGACAGTATTAGAAGAGGCAGCGCAGGTTATTCCCGAAGAGGAGCAGCACCGTGCCGAGGCTCTTTTGACAGGTCTTGGATTTGATGAGAGCCAAATGGATGAGAGCCCGCAGCAATTGTCTGGAGGATATCAGCTAAGACTCGAGCTTGCAAAAGTGCTGCTTAAAGAACCCGATTGCTTGCTGCTCGATGAACCCACCAATTATCTCGATATTCTTGCGATCCGGTTTTTAACCCGTTTTTTAAAGCGGTGGCGCGGGGAAATGATTTTAATTTCTCATGATCGGGAGTTTTTAGATCAGGTCTGTACCCATACGATGGGGATTCATCGGCAAAAGGTGGTGAAGCTGCGCGGTTCCACTTCTGAATTTTATAGCTATATCATGCAGCAGGAAGAGTTGCAGGAAAAGACTCGGCTGAAAGTAGAAGAGACCCGGGCGCATTTGCAATCGTATGTCGATCGGTTTGGGGCAAAAGCTTCAAAGGCTGCCCAAGCCTCTGCTCGAAAAAAAATGATCGAGCGCCTTCCTCAAGTGGAAGCGATGAGAGCAATTGCAAGTCTTGGCTTTAAATTTCATGCAGCCCCTTTTGCGGGTCGTAAAATGCTCGAGGCAAATCACCTTAGTTTTTCTTATGAGAATCCGCTGATTTCCGATTTGTCCTTGCAGATAGAAAAGGGAGAGCGGATTGCAATTCTTGGAAAAAATGGGTGTGGGAAATCCACCGTATTACGTTTGCTTGCAAAAGAGCTTTCTCCTAAAGAGGGCAGCGTTGAGATGCGCGACAATGTGATCTGTGGTTATTTCGGACAAACCAATATCGATCGGCTTAATCAAGCACATACCATTGAAGAGGAAATAGCACTTGCTAATCCGCAGCTTAACTTTACACAGATCAGAAATCTCTGTGGGATCATGATGTTTGGCGGGGACCGTGCGAAGAAAAAAATTTCAATGCTCTCCGGAGGAGAAAAAAGCCGTGTCTTGTTGGGTAAAATTTTGGCCCGCCCATGTAATTTATTGCTCCTTGATGAACCGACCCACCATCTTGATCTCGAATCGGTAGAAGCTCTTGTGGATGCTATAGAAGGGTTTGAAGGCGCTTGCGTGATCGTGACGCATAGCGAGCTGATTTTAAATCGGTTGGAATTCGACAAGCTGATCATTTGCCATGCGGGGGGCAGGCAAGAGGTGTTTTGGGGCAATTATGCTGACTTTTTAGAGAAAATAGGTTGGGAAGAAGAGACGGAAAAAAAGGCAGCTGTGTCTAAACCTCCCAAGGCAAAAAATCCTCCCATGCGCCCATTTTCTGTTAAGAAGCTAGAGGACAAAATCAGGGGATGTGAAGAGGCGATCCAGCTTAAGGAAGCCAGTTTGCATCAAATGGGTCAAATTCTCTTAGAGTCGATCGAAAAGGGAAAGCATTCGCAAGAGATGTATCGGGAGGTTGCAGAAGAACAAAAAGCATGCGATTTGTTGTACGAGCAACTCGAACAGCTTTTAATCGAAAAAGAAAATATCGAAAAAGATTTAAATTAATCTTTGCTTGTGTGCTATATCTCAAAAGAAAAGAGGGTTTAAATGAGGTTTAGCGCAATTATCTGTTTTCTTTTGATCTGGTCATCCTTTGTTTTGGCTGAGCCTCATGTCTCTTGCCATCAAAAATGGAAAGAGATGGAAATCGAAGGAATGAAGATCCGTCTTTACCGTCTGCGCGCTCAGGCATTCCCCCACGGAAAGAGCTACAAATTATTTGTGCGCAATGTCGATGGCTCGACGACCGAAACTTTTTGTTATATCGCAAATCCCAAAGGCCATCTTATCTTGACCGAACCTGAGGATGTAAAGCTAGCGGCGCCCTATATTGTCACCCCTTTAAGACGTGGAGAAAAGGTCAGCTACGGGATGGTCTCTATCGATGGTGATCAGGAATACGCGATCGAGATGATTCCGTTCCCAAATGAAATTGTAAAAGGGAAGCTGAAGATGGCGATCGAACTTGCTGATGTAGATGGAAAGGAGTTTATCTGCCGGGGCTCTGGTTTTAAACCGAACGAACCCCTGCATTTTGAATATACATTTGCCCAAGAACAGCGCAGCTACTCTTGTGTTGCAGGCAGCGAGGGGAGCTTTATGTTCCCGATGCAATTATCTGGTGTATTAGAGGATTCTAAAGAGGCAGCGATGAAGCTCACCTATGCCAATGGACGTCTCGATCTAACATTTCCCTGGGGGCGGCAAGCGAGTGAATTCGTCGGAGCCTCTTGTCTGGAAATTAAATAATCGATCGATTTTGTTTTGTGTGTAAATCATTTAAATGTTGCTTTTAATTTCGTTATTAATGTAAAATTGTTTACAAATAATTTTAATTAATTAGTGTTTTGTTATGGCTTCTTCTTCAGTTAGTTCTGCGGCATCTTCTTCCTTAGATTTACAGTTTTTTAGTGCTTGGGAGAAAACCTATTGGGAGCAGGGGCCGATTGCGTCTAGCGAGTATTGTGGTAAAAAGGTTTCTGAAATAAAGAAAATAATTAATCTTTTGCACCGGATCAAGCGGTTGCCTGTTTCTTCAGAGCTGCTCGTTGAAGAACTTCCCGATCAAATTAAGACATATAAGACGAAAATGCTCCACTACCAAAAGGACAGGATTACTCTTTCGCGCATTGATGATTTAATTCGCACTTCGTATTCCGGAAGGGGAGAGCTAGGAAGAACCCCTTTAAATTATCCAAGTTTTCGAAAGCGGTTTGTTTCTTTACATAAGTTATCGAATTATGTTTATATGAAATTTAAAGATCATCAGTGTTCCGCTTATCTTTTAAAAAAATGTCTAGAGCTAGATCCATTGAAGCCAGAGCGTTTGAAAAAAGTGCGAAGGGCAGGTGTGTTTACCTTCTGTGATCGCGCTCTTATCGAAAAGTGGAGCCAATTTCATATTAATGCCAAAACAAAATGGGTTGCGAGGCATCAATTTTTATCCAATCCATCGCTGGATGCAGCTCAATTAACTAACGTCTGGTTAATTCCCAATACTTCCGCAACAGAATTGGAAATGATGCATTTTGAGAAGCTTCACAAAGACGATGTGCTAGGCAGAGGGGCTGCAGTCACTGTCTTGGAAGGTGGTGTAGACCCCTCGCATTCAAGATTCAAGGTTCCTATCGAACATGATAGAGAAAATCGAGCCTCTCTTGCAGATATTCAACATGGGACATTTGTCTGTGGAATTATTTCTCAAGCAGCGCCTTTAGCAAAAATTAAGGTCTCTCCGAAAGTAACGCCTCCATCAGATGACTCAGGAGAAGTGCTCAATTTTTCGGCCTGGTTTCAAGACCATATTTTAACATTCATGGATAAGCCAAGTTTGCTAACGCGTCATATCACAACGTACTATGGTTCCAAGAGTCCTTTTTTTGAAGATGTACAAAATGCCCTTAGACTACCCCACTCTCCAAAAAAGAGAACCTTAAGACAATTAAGTCAATATGAGCAGGAAAAAGCTTCTAATCAATCGATAGGTGACTTGAGTAAATCTTTATTAATTCAAGCGATTGGCAACCGCGGCGTCATCCTCGATCAAAATGACTTAGTGGTTCAAGGCCATCATTGGGTGTCTAGTTCAAAGGAGCGCAGAGACCGCAGTATTTTGGTTGTCAATATGTGTCCCAATGGTCTTTATCCTGCCGCGTCGTCGTGTTTGCCGGGAAAGGACCTTGCCGAGGTCACCATTTCTGCGATTGGAACCAATGTGCGCTCGACCCTTCCTGGAGATCGCATTGAAGCGCGCTCAGGAACTTCATTTGCAGCTCCTTTTGTGACCTCTGCCGTTTTATTAATCCAAGAAAAATTTCCGTTATTGTCAAAAGGGCAAGTCCGCTCATGTATTTTAAAGGGGGCGACGCCCATTATTTTGGACGACGCGAAGGTGCCGCATTTTGTCGATCCGGGTGAGCTCCATCAGTATTCTTCTGAGAAGATCCGGCAGTCGAGAGAAATTTATGGGTGGGGTTTGTTAAATGCAAAGCGCTCTCTTGAATTGGCAGAAGAGATCGACGAGACCTTAAATTTAGCTCAGTTGGCCTCAGAATCCCTAGATAGGATGATGAAAAAGTTTAGGACCCCCGCCTCTCCCTAACATAAGTGCTTCGTTTTAAATAGTTTAGGATTTTTTAACCCTCTTTTTTATTTAATTATTTAATTGCATTGTTTGATTTTAATTGTGTTTTTATTGTACAATTTAATCATTAATAATTAAAAAATAAGATGATTTTGTTATGGCCGCTTCTATATCTCCTGCTAAATCTTTTT
>JAIELY010000010.1 GCA_019752555.1 Rhabdochlamydiaceae bacterium | reverse complement strand
AGGTCGCTTTCTTGAAAATCGACCAAACAGAGAAAGCTCCCACACAAACGAGTCTAAAAGCTGTTGCAGAAAAGCTCTCAGCATGCAAACAGGGGCTCATTATCGTAGGCTCCCTATCCCATGGTGTAAATGTTCCACTGCTTCTCGATTTGGCAGAAAAACTCAAATGGCCCGTTCTTCCCGATATTCTCTCGCAAGTAAGAACAACAGGAGCGCATCCCTCAATCATCCGCTACTATGAAACCTTATTACGCATCAGCTCTGATCTTACCCCTGAGATCGTCTTACATTTTGGGGATCGAATTGTCTCAAAAGTCCTCAAATATTGGCTGAAAGAACACTCCTTAACAGAATACATCCAAGTAGCAGACCATCCCGATAGACAAGATCCGCACCATCAAGCCACTTGGCGTTTCATGTGCTGCCCAACGCGCTTTTGTCAGGAGATGATCGCTAAAGTTCAAGTAAATGCCGATTCACAATGGCTGCGTGCCTGGAAAACAAAATCAGAACAGATCGAATCAAAATTAAATGTTATTTTTGAAGAAAAAAAAGATCTCACAGAACCTGGTATCGTAAGAGAACTCAATAAGAGCCTCTCTTCTTCTTGCGCTCTTTTTCTTGGCAATAGCATGCCGATCCGCGATGCAGATCTATTTCTCTATCCCGACCAACCCATCGGCCCAATATTTGGCAATCGAGGAGTAGCTGGAATCGATGGCAATATCGCAACTGTTGCAGGGATCGCTGCCGGGTTAAAAAAACCTATGATCGCACTTCTAGGCGATCTCACAACACTTCACGACCTTAATTCCCTTCCCCTGCTAAGCGCATGCAAAACACCTGTCCTCATCGCCATCATCAATAATCAAGGAGGGGGGATTTTTTCTTTTCTGCCCATTGCTGAAAAAAAAGATCTCTTTGAAACATTCATCGCAACAGCTCATTCCTTTAATTTTGAATATGCAGCAAAACTCTTCCAACTCCCCTATCAACATGTCGATTCCAAGGAGAATTGGGAAAAAACTCTCAATTCTTTTTATGCAAATCCTCAAACAACATTAATTGAAATCTCCTCTGAGCGTTCGAGCAATTATCGCTTCCATCAAGAAATTACAAAACATGCGTTTCTCTCCCAATTCAATTATAAAGCCAAAGGCGATCCGCGTAATCCCGCACTCGTATTTTTGCATGGTTTTTTAGGCGCTAAAGAAGATTGGGATGAGATTGTCGATAGATTAAGCGGTAATTATTTTTGTTTGTCGCTCGATCTTCCCGGCCATGCGCATACACCCTTTACGGATGATGTGTGCGCATCCATCCACAAATGGCTCTTAGCGTGGGATCTTCATGTGCCATCGCTCATCGGATACTCATTAGGAGGACGCATCGCCTGGCAAATGAAAACCCGCTTTGCAACAGTTTATGCTCAGGTCATTATTTTCTCCGCACATCCGGGATTAACGGATGAAAAGGAGCGGCAGATGCGGCGCGAAAATGACAACGCCTGGGCAGAGCTTCTCGAGAGCAATCCCCTCGCTGATTTTCTAAAACGCTGGTACGAACAACCGCTTTTTACATCTTTAAAAAACAAACCTAAACTCTATGAGACAATGCTGCAGCGCCGTATGGATGCAGATCCCCATGCGCTTGCAAAAGTCATGCGTACACTGAGCCTTGCCACTCAACCGAAAGTTGAAATAGAGATCCTAAAGAGCACATTATGCGTGTATGGAGAAGAGGATTTGAAATTTGAACAGCTCTATGCTACGCTCACCTCGCATACCGCGATTAGAAAAGTAAGGCATGCAGGACATGCCGTGATCATTGAAAATCCAAAAGAATGTGCCGACATCATTAAATCCTACATGGAAATCAACTATGCAAACAGAACAACTTAGTGCAAGCGTTGAATGGACCTCTTGCGGGGATTACACCGACATCCTCCATCATAAATTTCGAGGAGTCTCTAAAATCACCATCAATCGCCCTGAAGTGCGCAACGCATTTCGACCACAGACTGTGACTGAAATGATGCATGCACTCAACGATGCAAGAGACGACGAATCGATCGGCGTGATTATCCTAACAGGACAAGGGAAGGAAGCGTTTTGTTCTGGCGGCGATCAACGGATCCGCGGCCATGCAGGCTATGCTGATGATGAGGGCGTTATGCGTCTTAACGTTCTTGACTTCCAGAAACAAATCCGCGGATGTCCCAAGCCCGTCATCGCGATGGTCGCAGGCTATGCAATTGGCGGAGGACATGTGCTGCATGTCGTTTGCGACCTCACAATCGCAGCTGACAATGCCATCTTTGGACAGGTAGGTCCTAAAGTAGGTTCCTTTGATGGAGGGTTTGGATCCAGTTATCTCTCCCGCATCATCGGACAGAAAAAAGCCCGCGAGATCTGGTATCTCTGCCGCAAGTATAATGCTGAAGAAGCGCTAGAAATGGGTCTTGTCAATTGCGTCGTTCCTTACGAAAAGCTTGAAGAGACAACCTTAGAATGGTGTCATGAGATCCTTCAACATTCTCCTCTTGCAATCCGCTGCTTAAAATCTGCATTTAATGCTGATTGCGATGGACAAACAGGAATCCAAGAACTAGCTGGCAACGCAACGCTCCTCTATTACATGACAGAAGAGGCAAAAGAAGGACACCGTGCCTATTTAGAAAAACGGCGGCCCGATTTCACCAAATTTCCTAAACGCCCTTAAAAATTGGTGTCTCATGAACCGCGTTAAAGTATGGACCTTAGCAGCGCGTCCCAAAACATGGATCAGTAGTTTTAGTCCTGTTCTCATCGGCAGCACACTGGCAATCAGCGACGGCGTTTTTAACCTCGCCTCGTTTATTTTTACCCTCGCTACAGCGCTTGCAATTCAAATCGGAGCGAACTTAGCAAATGACTATTTTGATTTCATTAAAGGAGCCGACACAATCGAGCGCAAAGGGCCTCAGCGGATGACCCAATCGGGTCTTGTGACGCCGCAAGCGATGAAGCGGGCGATGATCCTCACTTTTTTAATTGCGCTTCTCTCTGGATGTTATCTGATCTTTAAAGGAGGTTCTGTCATTGCACTCCTGCTTTCTTTTTCCATCCTCTTTGGAATCCTATATACAGGAGGGCCATTTCCCTTAGCTTATCTAGGACTTGGAGAAGTATTTGCCTTTACTTTTTTTGGTCCGATTGCCACAGCAGGCACTTATTACATGCAAACGCTCACCTGGTCAAAACAAGCCTTTTTAGCAGGTATTGCACCCGGGGCTCTGTGTACAGCGATCCTCATTTTAAATAACGTGCGCGACATTAACGAAGATAAAAAAGCGAACAAAAAAACGCTTGCCGTCCGATTTGGAAAAACATTTGGTCAGATCGAATACATCGCAGTGATTTTAGGCGCATTGGTTCCTCTAATCGCTTTTTATCCCACCCACCCTTTTTCTCTGCTTGGCCTCTTAATTTTACTTCCAGCTCTGCCTCTTTTGCAAACGATCCTTAAACCTTGTGAGCCGCAAACCCTCAATCTGCTCTTTGGAAAAACAGGACAACTGATGTGGCTCTATACCCTGCTATTTTGCATCGGTTGGATGTTGTAATGAGCTGGACACTTTATGAATTTTCCCTTCCTTGCTATCCCCCTTTTGAGACAAGAAAAGGAATGATTCTAAAAATAAAGCATCCAGACGGAACTACAGGATGGGGTGAGATCTCACCGCTTCCTGAGAGGAACAAAGAAACGTTGAGCCAAGCAAAACAGCAAGTTCTTGAGGCGTTAGAAGGTAGAAAAAACATCTTATATCCCTCTGTCGCGCTCGGCTTGGAAATGGCACATCAAAGCATCTCTCCCATAAATAAGACCCTTCCCCTCTGCGCCCTTTTAACCGGAGATCCCAAACAAATTCTAAAAAAAGCAGAGTCCGTCTATGCCCAAGGATATCGCACAGTTAAGCTCAAAGTATCCCACCTCTCATTTAGCGATGCTAGAGCAGTACTCTCCCTGTTAAGCCCGCAATTTCAAGTGCGCGTTGATGTAAATCGCGCATGGTCTTTCGATCAGGCATGCGCATTTTTTTCTCAGTTTGATCCAAATGCCTTTGAATTTATTGAAGAGCCCACATACGAACTTGATAAACTCTCTAAATTTACACATCCCTTTGCTCTTGATGAGTCACTCATTAGCCTAAGCAGCAGTGATCTAACGACATTCCCCATGCTCCAAGCGCTTATTGTCAAACCCACTCTCATTGGAAATCAACAAGAATGCGCCTACTATCACACATTAGCTCAAAAACTTAAGCTCTCTTGCGTGTTAAGCAGCGCATTTGAAAGCGGGCTTGGCATCTTGCAGATCTGTAAATTAAGCCAGGCACTTGGAATGGAACATGTGCCCTTAGGCTTAGATACCTATCGATTTCTCAAAGAAGACCTTTTGACGACTGCTTTAGATTTTTCTAAACCCTATCTAAAAGTGGATGAGCCCATTGCTCTTAATCCCACACACCTAAAACAAATTGCCCATGGCTAGTGCTGCACTTATCACCGATACCGATACATACACACACGAACAGCTAAACGGTGCAATCGCTCATCTTGTTGTCCAACTAAAAAAACTAAAGATCGGACCGAAAAGTAAAGTCGCCTTCATCGCAAATACGACACCGCTTACGGTCGCCCTGTTTTTTGCACTCTTTAAGCTCCAAGCCATCGCCTGCCCGATAAGTCATCGTTTCACAGACACGCACATCCCCTCCCTTTTGAAACAGCTAGAGGCCACCCACTTTCTCGATCTCACACAACTCACCTTTTGTTCAAAGCCGCTTTCATCTGTCGATGAACCATGGCAAGGATCGCAATCTGCCACCCACTTATTCACATCTGGAACAACCGGCATCCCCAAAATCGCATGCCACACGATCGACAACCACCTCTTTAGCGCATTAGGTGCCAATCCCATACTGGAAATTACCAGTAACTCACGCTACCTACTCTCTGTTCCCCTCTTTCACGTCAGCGGGATCAGCATCCTCTTTCGCAGCTATATAAGCAAATGCACCCTAGTTCTTTCAAATACGCCATTAGAAATCTCTTTAAACACCCATCGGATCACTCACGCCTCTTTTGTTCCCACGCAACTCTATCGACTCCTCCAAGACCCCACATTAAAACTTCCCCATCTGCATTGTGCACTTGTCGGAGGTGCAGCACTCTCTTCCTCCCTACGCATACAAGCCCTTGAGCAGGAAATCCCTCTATTTTCAACCTATGGCATGACAGAAATGAGTTCGATGATCACCTGTAGAAAAATAGAAAAGATGAGTGTAGATAGTGGAACGCTTCTCGACTATCGAGAGATGAAACGCTCTTCTAATGGAGAGCTTCTCGTGCGCGGGAAAACTTTGTTTCAAGGGTATTGGGATCCAGTGCAAAAGCAGATCGATCTGCCCCTAAAAGAGGGCTGGTTTGCGACAGGAGATTTAGGAGAACAAATCACAGATAGATATTGGAAAATCACAGGACGCAAAGATCGTCTTTTTATCTCAGGAGGAGAAAATATCCAGCCAGAGGAGATCGAGCAAGCGCTTGTCAAACTTCCTGGCATCCTAGCAGCAATTGTGCATCCTAAAGAAGATCTTGAATTTGGAAATAGACCCATTGCTTATCTTTTAGAGAATCCCCCCCGGTATACTCTTAAAGACCTGAAAAAAGAACTTCTCGCTTATCTCCCTTCCTACAAACATCCCGTGGAAATTTTTCCCTTTACCCTTGAGATGCGCCAGCGGATTAAATAAAGGCCTAATTAAAACCTTTGCGCCACAACTGTACTATTCGAAGAGGGATCCTCTAATCGCGTATCTCCTAATATTACAGGATAAAACAGAATAAATATGATCCCGGCACACATCAGAAGCATCACTGCAGCCGATAAATAGGTGTTTAATCTTGATTGCGGATCGGGTTGACATAATGAATATAAATTACACGTTAAGCCGTCTCCAAGTTCAAGACAACAGTTGTTTCGATCAAACGGCGGCAGAACATCTCTTTGAGCAGCTAAAGCTGGAGGCTCTGCGCCCATTTGCGGATTCTGTTGAGCTGCATCATTCTCTTCTACAACAACCTCAAGCTCATGTTCTACCAGTGCTAACGTCGGATCAGAAACCTCCTCTGGAACGCTAGATCCCGCTTCAGGATGGGGTTTGATGGCTCGATCATAAACATATTTCAACGATCGCTGCAAATCCTCATCCGACATTTTACGCACGCCATTAAAGTGATCGATCAGTTTTTTGAGCTGCTCTAAGAGCATCACAGCTTTTGCAAGAGCA
Source organism: Rhabdochlamydiaceae bacterium (assembly GCA_019752555.1). Classification (GTDB taxonomy): domain Bacteria; phylum Chlamydiota; class Chlamydiia; order Chlamydiales; family Rhabdochlamydiaceae; genus JAGVMG01. Next base: position 219,987 of record JAIELY010000010.1, on the reverse strand, counting down.
ATCTCATCAATCGGAGCTGCACGCGTTATCCCATCGGCTCGCTCTAATTCAGGTCTTTCATTCTCAGGAGCATTTACTTCTAAACGCGCACGCTCCATGCGTGCTGCCGGATGTTCACTTCCCTGTTCGGTTAGATGTTTTGGGACAATCAATCTAAAGTCAGACAACATCTTTCCACAAAAACATAAAATCGGCTGATTGTCTCTAACTTGGAGGTTGAAATCAATGCGTCGGCGTCCCCTGTTAGTATTCGGCAGCATCTCGACTTGTCTTTTAAGGCTTTGTACTGCGGATAGAAAGCCAATACGTCTTTGAATTTCGCTAAATAAATGCCCCAGTGGGATCGGATGCCCGCAAGGAAGCGCTGTCATCCCTACCATTGGCAACGCCGCAACAACGTCTACCGCCCATCTGTCAGATAACGAAGAGGATTTGGGCAAAGAGCTCTCATCGTCTGAACCACTAGAATAGCCCTCTGACGCTGCTACAAGTTGATACCCTGGAGCAGGAACGCTTGAACTTGAACTTGCCGCCATAATTAATAACCTCAAACTATAGTTAATGCTTTTTGCTTAACAAACATTATACTAAAATCAAGATTTAAATAAAACTTATTTTTAATATTAATGCAAGCACTTAATAATTACATGCTTACATAAAAACAGAAATGTAAAATTTTAAACAAACATGGTAAAATTCACAATAAAACAAAACTATTTTGGTTGATTTAGAATGCCAATTTGATTATAATTTCGTTCGAGAACAATTAAAAACAGAGGGCTTATTATGAGCTTAATTTCATTAGGGGCAACTAGTTTGTCACGTTCTTTAATGCCAGGACGCATGCGCGTTTCAGAAACAATTCAAACTTCGCTATTAAGCACACAAACAGAACAGTCAAGCGCACTGGTGATCCCAGCTGCAAATTCAGTCCTCGCCAAGAAGATCATCCCAACTGCTTTAAGACAAGGAATTTCTGTATTTGCATTTACAGGAGAACCTCGTAAAAGTTTAGAAACTTTTGGAATGCACCCCAACCTGTCCATCATTCCCACTGCCCACCAAGCTTATACAGATTCTCAAACAATCAAAAAACAAATGCGTATCGCGTTTAAAGACAAGCAATTTTCAACCCTGGGAATAGTCAACACATTGGGAGGTACGACCTCAGCGTTAGGACGCCCTGACAGTCCCAAAGAGTTGTTTGAAAAAAATGTGAAAGCACCACGAGGTTTTACATCTGGAGTAATAGAAGCTGCAAGCGATCACGCTGAAGCCTTTCATGTTGTTAATCTCAGCTCAATTGCAGCATCCATTTCGGATCCTAAAAAATGTAATTACGCGCATTATCGACTTGCTGGAGAGGATGAAATTTCTGATGTTGCGAGCAAAAAAGCAAAAGTCACTCATTTGCGTCTCGGGCTTGTACAGGCAACACCGATCTTTGATCCTAAGACGAATAAATGGGTTGTTGATAGTGGACACAACCATTCAGCAGAAAACTGGGCAGGAAAGAAAATCGTATTTGTCGCAGGAGAAGACAAAAATCCCGTCTATCAGCCCACATCCATTGGCTGTATTACGAAGGGAATTCTGCGCTCGGCTTTTAGAACAACAGGTCCAGATGTCAGAGTGATTGATGCGGTCAGCCGTCATTTAATGACCCAACGGGAATATTTGACCTTATTTACAAAGGGCAAAATATTATGTGTTCATGTGCCCTTAGAAATTTTGCAGCATGTGGCTCAACTTTCTACAGATGGCCGTTTGCAGCCTTATGCGCTGCAAATCATTTCAGCCCTTGAGAAAGAACCCAAAGTATTAGATTCAAGCGAATTTGAAAAATTAATCGGAGAACCTGCTCTAACGATGGACGCCTTGTACGCTCCAGTTAAAGACAGCTCTTTCATCCGTCCTGGCATTCAATTAGCACGCTACACGCATCAATTACTTAAAGAGAGCGTCTCTAAACCTAAAAAATCCGCCCAACTGCTAAAAGCGCTCGCTGAAAGCAAAGGGTGGCAATTTTCTGTCATCGAACGCAGTTAAGAAGAACCTATACCCAGACAATTGTGTTTGGGTATAGATCTATTCTGAATCCACTCGTTTTCTAAGTTCATCCATTTTTTCCTGAGTTTGCTTGATAAAAAGTTCGCGATAGCGCTGATCGCAGTTTTTATCAAAAACCCCTTCCTCTTTGACAAACGCAGGATATTTAACAGATTTTAAAGCACAAGCCGTCTGGATACGCCCCACGCAATAGTCTGAAACCTTTTCCAGCAATCCTTTGGAGCTATAGAAGCATCCGCCCCTCTGTAGAGGAAGAGCTGTCGCTCGGACAAAACCACTTGTAATCGGTGGAAGTAATGAAGCCATTTTCACCCCTTTAATTAAATAAAAAACCAAAACCTTGAGAAGATCATATACGAATTCACGACTATTATACAACGCTTTTATAAAATAAAACTCAAAACACTTAAAAACAACGACTTAAATCAAATAAATTAAACTTGATTTATAATTATATTTAATGTATAATAGAATTAGAGGTTCTTTATTAATTAAATAAAAGGTAAAAAAATGCTAGACCTTGCCTTATTAAACTGTTTTAATACGATACAAAGCGCGGCCTCATCTACATCTACCAAGAAAGCTCCTGATTCTAAATCCAAACCTACAGAAGCAACAGATAAAAAAACGAACTTGATTTTCAAGAGCGTTATTAGCTCCGCCTTTGAGTCCTTAAGCAGCACATTTAGGGATTTTGGGGAAAACGCACCTGGCGGGGGCGCTGTTTTAATTATCATCCCCCAATATTAACTCCATCCGATTCAATAAGCTGAAGCGTTGCCTCAAGCGGCACATTTCGGCTAGATCGCAAACAACATTTTCAAACAATCCGGAAGCGGTACAGACGCTTGCGTCGTCCGATCAACCGCTACATGAACAATCTTTACCTTTCCGACCTGAATTTGCCTGTTAACGTCAAATAATTGGTAGCACAAGGTGATCGAGGAACTGCCTACCTTTTCGACTGCCATCCCCACTTCAATTTCATCTGAGACATGCAAGGCAGCGGCATAATCTGCTTCTACATGGACGACAGGCAACAGGATCGAAAAATCGAGCAGCTGCTTTAAATTAAATCCTTTAAATTCAATAAATTCCTCAAAAGTTTCCATGGCAAACTTTAGTTGTTCTGTAAAGTATAGAACGCCTGTGGCATCGGTACTTTGGAGACGAATTTTGACGCGATGAGTAAACATAAATTTAGATTAAAATAAAAAATTTTCTTTTCATTTTTTAGGCAACGAGATTTGAGTCTAACAGCTTCATCTTAAGTGGTAAATAGCGAAAACCATCACAAAGAAATCTTTTAAAAACACCTTTCAAGAAAGGTTGGAGGATTGTGAAAAAAAGGGGACTTTCCTATAATCCAACACTTTCTCATCAGGTCAAATTTAAGAGTAAATTCATGGATCATTGCGGAAACTCACATGTCCAGAACAGCCCATTGCCGTCTGCACAAGCCGGGCACCCATCGCCTGTTGTTAACGCACGTTCGCTTGCGGAAAGCCTGCTCTCTCGCGGTCAAATGAGATTGCTCAAATCAGATCTCAAACAGGGCCTCGAGCACTTTGAGTCTGCAATTAAACTCGATCCTCAAAATCCAAAACTCTATTATGCCCAGGGTCTTTCTTTGTTTGAATACGGCAATGAAGATGGAAGAGAAAAAGCACTCCTGCTTGCAAGCAAAAAATTCAAAATGGCGACGAGCTTAGATCCTCGGTATTTCGAAGCGTGGCTCGCATGGGGTAGCACACTTAGCACACTTGGCTTAACCTACGATGAACACCACTATTTTAAAGACGCTCGAGAAAAACTAATCACAGCTGTCTCTTTAAGCGAAACTCAAGGCAAAGACAGTTTAGGCGAACTTTATTGGGAACTTGGGATCGTCTACTTTCGCCTAGCAGAACATTCTGGAGAAGCGCTCGACCTGCATGACGCCATCGAGTGTTTCCAAAAAACAGCTACGTTCCAAGATGAGCTTTCGATCGATTTTTGGAGAGACTATGGAAATGCCTGCTCCACTTTTGCAGGCCAGATCAATGACATTAGATTTTACATCAAAGCGATCAGCTGTTTTAGAAATGCCGTTTCAATCGATTCTACTTCAAGCGAAGCGTGGTCTAAACTTGCCTCGGCAATGAGACAACTTTATCTTTTAACACAGGATGAAGACCATTTTTCACAAGCCCACGAATGTTTTGGCTCAGCCACGCACCTACAGCCAAACGATGCTGAGCTTTGGCTCAATTGGGCTCAGTTCCTCCTGGAATCGACACGTCGCATCCCCGATCCTAAACGATTGCGTTTATGCATTGAAAAATGCCATAGAGCTTATGCGATTGACGATTCCTATCCTATGGTTCAAGCCATCTGGGCAGAAGCACTCGCTCTCCTAGGCGAAGCTACAGAACGGGTCGACTTAATTCACGATGCGCACAACAAAATTTCCGAAGCGATTGAAATTGACAGCGAACAGCCTGATATTTGGTATGCCTATGGCATGTGTTTAAATGCCTGCGGAAGATATTTCCACGACCACGACTATTACTACCAAGCAATTGAAAAATTTCAAACAGGTCTTTCCATCAATAGAACCTGCCATCGGCATTGGCATGCGCTTGGCAACGCTTATTCACTCCTCGGCCAAATTGAAGCAGATCCGCAAAACTTCCACAGAGCCATCCGCTTCCTCCAAAAAGCGATCGACCTCAACGCATCGAGCTTATACATTTTTGATCAAGCTGTAGCCCTTTCCAAACTAGGAGACCTTGCGCATGAAAAAAAATGGTATGATGATGCCGTCTTGTGTTTTGAGCGCGCGCTTAATATGCAACGCAATGCCGTCTACCAGCATCCCCACTGGCTGTTTCAGTATGCTTGCACTTTAGATGCTCTTGGCGACTTTGATGAAGAAGAAACCTACTACCTGCGCGCTATTGAGATTTTCTCCCATGTCCTCATGATCGATCCTGATCTTCACGAGGTACACCACCGGTTAGCACTCGCGCTCACCCATTTAGGGGAACTCACGTTCCAAGTCGATCATTTTTTCCGCGCAATCCACCACTACCGCCTAAGCTTGAAACACGACGAAGAAAATGATGCAATTATCTTAGACTGGGCGATTACCTTAATTAATTTAGCGCAGTATTCATCAGATTCTAGTGAAGCAGATCAATATTACAAAGACGCAGAACAAAAGCTAACTAATGCCGCAAAACTCGGCAATCTCCAGGCTTTTTACCACTTAAGCTGCTTATATTCTCTTTTAGATCAGCAGGAAAAGGCAATGGCTTTTTTACTTAAAGCAGATTCCCACAATGCTCTGCCTCCTCTTGAAGAGATCTTAGGCGACGAGTGGCTAGAAAATCTTCGCGCGACGGCTGATTTTAGATCTTTTATCGTCCAGCTCGAACACCGCCCCAATCTGCAAGAAGAGCGGTAGTTCTACACAATATTCTACCAATTTGTTAGAATGACACATTCCTCATCTGTTTTGCCCAAGGTTATTATTCTATGGATAGACGCACACTACTCTTCGTGATCTCTTTGACTGTCGCCCTGTTCTTTGTCAACCAATGGTTTGACACGAAAAAGCCTGTCAATCAAACCGCTGCAACCTCCGAAGTAAAAACTGAATCCGCACAGCCCTTAGCCAAGGCAGCCTCAACCCCTTTGCCGCCAGCAAAGCAAGGAGAAGAACAATTTTACGTCCTAGAAAACGAATTTCAACAGCTCGTTTTCTCCACTATGGGCGGAGCTTTAGCAGAACTTAATCTTCCTCTCGCGAACAAAAACGATCCCGAAAATCCAGTGCGCCCCATTGGTTTTGATAAAGCCATGGAACAGGATTATCCCTATAACGACTATTTTCCTGCGTTTGCATATCATGTCGTTAATAATGACAAGGTTACATCGCATGCAGAAGGAAAACTGGGCGGCTACTACCCTCTATTGCGCAGATCCATTAAAGCACCCAATGGACAAGTGGCGCACTCCCTATCTCCTCAGTACTATGGATTAAACATCCGCTCAGAAGATGGCAGTTTGGACAACCAAGTTTACCACGTTACCCGCTTTGAGAAAAATCTGATTCAATTCGAACTGGAACAACCTCAGCGGCGCATCATTAAAACATTTAGCTTTGCTAAAGAAACAAAAGAAGCTCCTTACTGCATCGATGTCAGCATCAAAGTCGAAGGCGACAGCCGCAATCTGTTCATTAACACAGGTCTTCCCGAAGTCGAACTGATCTCAGGAAACGCAGCACCGACACTTAAATACCGCCTCTTAACAAGCAACCCCAAAAAAGTTCAAGTCAACACCATCTCTCTTCCCAAAAATGGATTTAGTGCGAATGGCGCTCTTCCTAACTGGGTCTCGAATTCCAATGGCTTTTTCGGCTTGATCCTCGATCCATTAAGCGAAATCCCGACAGGATTCCGCACCTATCACATTTCCGGCATCCAAGCTCCTACCCGTCTTACTCTGATCGATGCTCAATACCAACTCTATCCTGCAGATCAGTATCCCGCTTATGAACTGCTGCTGCCGCTCAGCGCAAAAACGATGCAGTTTCGGTTTTACGCAGGGCCTTATGAAGATGATATTTTAGCCCAAGTCGATCAAACATACTACGATGGTGCAAAGGGTTACAACCCGAGCTACACAGGAGCCATGAGCTTTCAAGGATGGTTTACCTTCATTTCTGAGCCATTTGCGAAGTTCCTCTTCGTTCTGATGCAATTTTTCTACAAAATCACCACTTCTTGGGGAGTCTCGATTATCTTGCTAACCCTAGCGTTGAGAATCATGCTCTATCCGCTCAATGCCTGGTCGATCAAATCCACCCTCAAAATGCAGCAAGTCGCGCCTAAGGTGGCCCAAATCCAAGAAAAATATAAGAAAGATCCTAAGCGCGCCCAAATGGAGGTCATGAACCTGTATCGGGAAAAAGGGGTGAATCCACTGACGGGCTGCTTTCCTCTTCTGATCCAGCTTCCTTTTTTAATTGGAATGTTCGATCTTCTCAAATCTACCTTTGAGCTCCGTGGAGATAGCTTCATTCCTGGATGGATCGACAACTTGACATCTCCTGATGTTCTCTTCTCATGGAACTACCCGATCATCTTCTTTGGAACTAACTTCCACCTGCTACCGTTCCTTTTAGGAGCTGTGATGTGGGTTCAGCAGCGCTTTAGTGCGAGCGGTCCCAAAGATCCTAAAACGATGACCGACCAACAGAGACAGCAGAAGTTCATGGGTAATATCATGACCATCGTCTTTACTGTCATGTTTTACCATTTCCCTTCAGGGTTAAATATCTACTGGCTTTCTTCAATGGCACTTGGCATATTGCAGCAATGGTACATGTCGCGAAAAATGCGCACAGCTCAAGCGGCAGTCTAAGGATTGTATCGGAGGAAATTGGTACCAATTTCCTCCACTAATTAAACAAGGATCATGCAAGCCTGGAATACCTTTCTTGAAATCCAAGAAAACTTACTCGGCAAAGAACTTGTCGATAAATGGCTACGTTCTCTTGTCCTTGTTCATTTTGATTCGGCAAATCTATATCTTGAAGCAAAAGATTCCTTCCAGGTCACCTGGTTTGAAGAGCACATACGGCCTCAGCTTAAAACCAAGTTGTTTAATAACAACCATCGCCCCATCAAAGTCCACATTACCATTCCCGAAGAGGGCAGCGCACCACAAGCAGATCTTAAAAAGGGAAAATCAAAACAACTCTCGGCACCTCCTCTTATCCTAAACCCTGACCCACTCGATCCAAGCGCTACTTTGGACACCTTTATCGCCGGGAAAAGCAATGGGATTCTCTTTCAGTTTTTTCAAGAGCTGATCGAAAATAAAATTGCAAAAGGGGCTTTTAATCCCATCTATCTCCACGGATCATCTGGCACTGGGAAAACACATCTGCTCATGGCACTTAGTGCTGCGTTTTCCAAAATAGGGATCTCAACACTCTATGTCCGAAGCGAAACATTTACAGAACATGTCGTTAGCGCCATTCGCTCTGCACAGATGCAACACTTTCGTCAAAGCTACCGCAATATCGATCTTCTTCTTGTCGATGATGTCCATATTTTTGCACGTAGAGCCGCAACACAAGAAGAATTCTTCCATACTTTTAACGCTCTTCATACTGCCGGAAAACAAATCATCCTCGCCGCAAACGTAGCGCCTCTATATCTCGAAGAGATCGAACCTCGGCTTATCTCCCGTTTCGAATGGGGGATCACTTTCCACCTTGAAAAACTCGATACGGCAGAACTCTCTCAAGTCTTAAAAAATCGCTGCAAGGCTCTTGAATTTCCTCTTTCACAAGAAGTGATCGATTTTCTCATTCAAACCTTTCCACCTCACCCCCACACTTTAAATCGCGCACTTGACACTCTCATCCTGCGCACCCACCTCGGAAAAAATCAAAATCCAATCGCCCTTAATAGAAACACCGCAGCCCATCTTCTAAAAGAGCTTATCGAATCAGAAAAACAATCTGCGCTCACACCTCAAAAAGTGATCAGCAGCGTGGCTGGCTATTATGGGATCAGCTCTGAGGATTTACTTGGCAAATCCCAAACACAAGAGTGTGTTCTTCCCCGCCAAATCGCGATGCATCTTTGCAGGACTCAACTGCATCTTCCTTTCATGAAAATCGGAAATCTATTCTCGCGCGATCATTCTACCGTCATGACAAGCGTGAAGCAGATCCAATCTAAAATAGAACAGCGCGAGCCTGAACTCACACTCGCTCTCATGGAAATCAAAAAACGGTTGGTTTGACCCTTGATCTAAATTATTTTTTAGTTATTTTACAACTAAGACATAAAGTAGGTAGCTCAAGTGGTCAATAATTTTCCTCCCTGGATGCAGCCTTTTCTCAATCGATTAGAAAATCGACATCCTGAAATTTTCAAAGACCGTGAACCGATCAGGATGCCTTTTGATCAGATACCGATTAGAATTGTTGGCGATGCCCATCTTACAGACATGGAAATTCACAACATCTCCAACACCTTAAATATGTTATTTGGTGGCAGATATGAGTTCCAACGGCAAGAGCAAATGGGATCGCAACAGCAGCCTGCCTCCACCACTATAGATAAACCGATCGCCTCCCCCCCCCCGCCTGCAATCAAACAAGAACCTACCGTAAGACAGCCCACCCTATCCACGACATCCCTCTCCCGCCCGCCCCCTTCACAAATTCCAACGGAATCGATCTCGAATCTCAGGTCTCAATCGATTGCATCCCCACCGCCACAAATCCCAACGGAATCTGTCTCGAATCTCAGGTCTCAGTCGGTTGTCCCCCCGCCGCCTCCGTCTATCGAGGAACCCCCTCCCTCTCTTCCTGTCATCGCCTCTTCTCCCTCTACCGAAGCAAGACAAGGAACGCCGACTCCCGCTATTCCTGCGCCCCCTCCAGCACTCCCCCCTCCCGATGGGGTAGAAGAGGCCCACGGGGCTCATGAGGCGGATGCCGCAGAAGAGCCTGCCCCAACAAGGGCACCTGCGCCCGCTCCAGCGCGCAATGCACCAGCAGATGTTGAAGAGACAACAGATAGGGGAAGTTCCGCACGAGCTGCCGCCTCAACACCGCAGCCTGCAGCGCAAGATTCAAAAACAGCACCTGGATCTGCAAACACACGCTATATGGGCTCCCCTGGAACTCTCGATGTGCGTTCATTATCTTATTCCCCAAATGCACCGCAGGGAATGCAAAAAGAAATTCGATCCAACGGTATGGGCCTATCAATGGCGCAAAAAAACGATGCGATTAAAAGTGTCCAGCTCGCAAATCTGCTTTTTAGCGCTGCTTCTGTCAAAGGAAATGAGCTTTCAGCCTCTAAAACGATTCAACTGATGGTTACCTTAACCCAGATCAGTGGACAGCTCAATACGCTGCAGTCTCAGATGTCGCAAATCCAAAAAGAGCAAGGGGTGCTAGCTGGTGGTCAAGCGCGCGAGTTTAGCGCTCAGTTAGCTCAAATACAAAAAAAGCTAGAAGAGGGACGCACCCTCTTGCAACAGGCAATTCCAGGCGGACAGTTCGGTAAAGAAACGGGCAAACTCCCGGGCAATCCTCAAACGGCAGCTTCTTTACTTCAAGAAGCCACCGATAAACTCGCTTCTCAAATGACTAAAGAAACTCAAAGCAAACTCGAAGCAATCGCGGCAAAAGGACAGAGCATTTTAAGTAAAGAAGGTGCAGCGCTTACACCCGGACAAACGGCAAATTCTCAAGAAGCTCAAAAAAATGCAGCGCAACCCTCTATGCTTTCCAAGGAAGGCGCATTATCTTCTGATGCAAAAACAGCAGCAGCAACTCCCACAGCGACAGCTGCTCTATCCGCTCAACAAACAGCTCAAAAAACCCCAACAGAACTCTCTTTAACACCGACACTTGGAGCTGCAGGAGCAAAAGCAGAAAACGCCTCTACCGCAAACACACCTGCCATCCCCTCCTCTGTCCGGAGCGCTACTGAGCTTCATACCCTTGCCGCAGCAACTAAAAATCAATCCCCCTCAACGCCAACGATGGTAACCCTTGCGTATCCCTTCGAGCGCAGGAGCGAATCAAACACCTCGTCCTCATCTGCGAGAGAAAAACAAAGCCCTGCCAAAAAAACCGATGAAAGCCCACAAGAAAAAGGGTTTTCAGGTCCTCAGCACGAACAAGAAATGGTCTATATTCCCAAAGGTCCAGCTCTTATAGGAGACCCTTTTAATGAAGGCAATCCCGATGAATTACCTCTACGCAGCATCGAACTTGAGCCCTATCTCATCGCCGCAACGCCTATTACGAATCAGCAATATGCTGACTGGCTCAATGATGCCTATGCAAATGGACAGATCCGACGCAATGAAAAAGGGATCCTCTTCGACACCTTCCGCAATCCTCTATGCACGACCCACTCTGCCAATCCATCGAGCCAAATCCATATCGCAGCTCGCCATGGAGTTCTTTCGTTTGATGTTGTTCCCGGCATGGAAAATCACCCTGTAGTCCAAGTCAGCTGGTTTGGCGCCATGGCCTACTGCGAGTCGCAAGGACTGCGCCTTCCGACCGAAGAAGAATGGGAAAAAGCAGCAGGAATGGCTCCACAAATTGAAAATGAACCTCTAATCAAGTATCGCTACGGATTTGGGAAGAATGAGATCGACCCCTCTTGGGCTAACTATCAAGAATCCTTACGCACGACAGCTCAGCATGCGACCTATCCCGTAGGATTTTATGATGGACAAAAGGTGTTTGCTCTAAAAAGAAAGACGATCGACACCAAAAATGCTAAAAGTCCCTATGGGTGTAGCGACATGAGCGGCAACGTGCGTCAGTGGGTGGATACAGGAAGCGATAAGAAAGTCGCTAAAGGAGGCTCTTTTCAGACTGCAGCGAAAGAACTACGCGTTTCAGCAAGAGCATTATTTGATGCAACAAGCTGTTTACCCGATACGGGATTTCGCGTTGCACTAAGCGTCCGTTAATACAACAAAAAAACAAGACACCTCTGTCATTACAGAGGTGCTTTTCTAAAATCATTAGATCTTCAGGTAACGCTCTCCACCTTGCTTGCCCATTCCAGGAAGCGGTGAATTCTCCTTCTCTTTTGAAGGAACTTCTCGACCTTCGCAAATCTTCTTCGCTCTCTCTCTCCATTTTTCAACAGCTTCGACAAACAGAGGAGCAAAACGACGCAGTGCGGAAATGTCAGCACCGACACCCATTTCGAGAACAGCGTGCATGAGGATTAGTTCTTCTGGAACTGCGACCCCAATACCGCCCCCTGCCATCTGACCGCCTAACATAGATCCTTCAAGAAGCGCCTCGTATAAGCGCAAGCGGATCGTAGAATCTTTTGGAAGTCCATCAAGAATCGGGGAATAGAGATACAAGCGATCGGAATTTGGCTCGTAAGTGAGGTGAAGAGAAAACGTGTTATCAATACCGAGAATACACGTGTGGTTCTCATCAAATGCCAACTCTAGATTGAGCTCTTTACCAAATTCTTTTAGGTTTGCCTTGGCATTCTCCAGTGACATGGATAAGTCCTCCTTCTTTGTTTATACTTTCTTTAATTTTTTGATCAGGGTCAAACTTGGAGTTTTTATGGCTTTTTGCCGCAAAAATTCAAAGTTTGACTCTGACACCTCCGCTTCGTCTGACCGATTGCTGAACATCGCAAAAAGAACGCCAGACTAAAAACAGTAACAAGCCACAATATTCATAAATGCACTATCCATGCAACAAAAATTGTCTCATCGGAGAGGAAATGTGCAATCTTTCCACTTAGAAAGGTGAGCTGTTTATCTATTCTAAATTATACTTCAACACCTCATTGAGCACAATAATTAAAGATTTTACTTTAATGAATCCTTTTGTTAAAGATCAAAATTAAGACCCTATACCCCTGTTAATGAAAGAGTTGCCATGCCAAGAGAGTTTAACCCAACATTAGAGCAAGGACGCGCTTCGCCGCTTGGGGTCAGCAAACTCAATGAAGGTCTCAATTTTTCTCTTTTTTCAGAACACGCCTCTGGGGTAACCCTTTGCCTCTTTACTCCGGGCAGTCAACATAGCTTTTTGGAAATTCCGCTCGATCCACATCAAAATCGCACGGGTAACATTTGGCACATTTTAGTGATCGGGCTTCCAGAAACACCCTTGGAATATGGGTATCGGCTGCAGGGGCCCACAGAGGATCCGAAACTCAAATATGACCCTAAAAAAATTCTCTCCGATCCTTACGCCAAAGGTCTTGCAACCTCTTGCCAATGGGGGCACAAAGGATGGGATGAGGACGTTAACATTCCCAGAGGCAGGATCCTTCTATCTACGCCTTTTAATTGGGAAAAAGAACGGTTTCCCAAAATTCCTCATGAAGAGCTCATCATTTACGAAATGCAGGTGCGCTCATTCACGCAAGAGAGTTCTAGCAAGGTGAAACACCCAGGAACCTTTTTGGGTGTCATTGAAAAAATTCCTTATTTAAAATCATTGGGAATTAACGCTGTAGAGCTGATGCCGATCTTCGAATTTGATGAGTGTGAAATCAAGCAAAAAAACCCAAAGACAGGATCCATTCTCAAAAACGTCTGGGGATATTCGACAATCAATTTCTTTGCGCCGATGAACCGCTTTGGTTCTAGCGACGCATGGACCTCTGCAATGGATGATTTTCGCACCCTCGTCAAAGAATTGCACAAAAACGGGATCGAAGTGATTCTCGATGTCGTTTACAACCATACCGCTGAAGGCAATGAATCAGGACCCTACTTTTCTTTTAAAGGGATCGATAATCAGGTCTACTACATGCTCAATCCTAAAGGAGAGTACTACAACTTTTCTGGCACGGGAAATACATTTAATTGCAACCACCCCGTAGTCTCTCAGCTCATCGTCGATTCGTTGCGCTACTGGGTCGATGTGATGCATGTGGATGGGTTTCGCTTCGACTTAGCATCGATTTTAACTCGCGCGGAAAACGGAGCGCCTCTTGCGGCGCCTCCTGTTATAGAGGCAATCCTTAATGATCCGATACTAGCCGACGTTAAATTGATCGCAGAGGCCTGGGATGCAGGAGGCCTATATCAAGTGGGAAGTTTCCCCTCAGGAGGAAGATGGCATGAATGGAACGGTAAATACCGTGATGCCGTGCGCAAATTTATGAAGGGCACAGATGGTCTTTCTGGAGAATTTTCTCAAGCGATCTCAGGCTCCCAACATATTTATGGTCATGACCGGCTCCCCTACCATAGCATTAATTTTGTCACCGCACATGACGGCTATTCTTTGAAAGACCTTGTCTCTTACATGGAGAAACACAACCTAGAAAACGGGGAAGATAATCGAGATGGAGCCAATGATAATGAAAGCTGGAATTGCGGAGCAGAAGCAGAGACCTCAAATCGCAAAATCATCCAATTGCGCGAACAGCAAATGCGCAATTTTCACGCGTGCTTAATGCTTTCGATCGGCACTCCAATGATTCTCATGGGCGATGAGTATGGGCATACACGTTTTGGAAACAACAATACGTGGTGCCAAGACAACGCTCTCAATTGGTTTCAATGGGATCTTATCGAAAAAAACAAGGGGTTTTTCCGATTCTTTTGCCTCATGATCGCATTTCGAAAAAACCATTCTCTTTTAAAAAGACGCACTTATCTCACCGACCAGGATGTTGACTGGCACGGCTATGTGCCCTTAAAGGCCAACTGGGGGCATGAAAATCGGTTTGTGGCATACACATTAAAAAATCACGAGACTCAAGAAGATCTCTATGTTGCATTTAATGCCCAGCACATACCAGCGCACATCCAAATTCCCAGTCCACCTCAGGGAAAAAAGTGGTATCGGATTGTCGATACCTCCCTTCCCTCCCCTAACGACTTTCTTGAAGATCCTAAATCGGAATCTCCCTTGAAATACACCTATGACCTAAAAGAGCACTCTACGCTCATCCTTAAAGCCTTTTAGATTCGATATCATAACTTACGGTGAGTACGACATAGCTCAGATAGGCTGCCATCGGCAATAGGGTCAAACAGACTGAAGAAAAGGCATTCATAGAGGCAAATGCAACACCTGAAACTAATTGCGGCAAAGCGGATTGAGCAAGCGGCATTGCAAGGGATCCTGCAAAAGCGGGCAAAGCAAATTTATAAGAACAATGGGTTTCCACTGTCAGTCGATAAAACAAAGATCCTGCAAAGCAAATGCCGATGTTGATAGGCGCTGAAAAAGGGAGCGCAAAGCAAAAAGCTGTCATCGCAACAGCGCGAAAAAGATGATTAATAAGCATGACAGATTTATGAAGCATCGGATGAGTTTTGAGATAATCCCCTATTTTATCAGTTGGATCTTTAAGCACATTGTATTCGACAATCGTCTTGTGAAGCGATGTTGCAAGCGACATAATTTCTCCTGTTCCTTAATTTACAGAGCAATAAATTACAGCAAAACACAGATTCTCTGCCAAATAAAATTTGACACCTCAGTAACGCATCCAAAACTTAAAAGGCGCTCGCAGAAATTAATCCCACTTCCAAAGTCAGCGCAGTATATACAAAAAAGCTACCTTTGACTTATGCTTACATTTCATCATGTCATTTAGCTAATGAGGTCGTTCATGTCGCATATTCGAGTTCTTGTCACTGCTATAGCTGCTTTATCCCTTACGGGGTGCAATAACAGCTCTACAGACGATACGACAGCTTTTCAGACGAGCGCTTCTCAACTAAAACCAGCTGTCTGTATTGTCCCAGTGATTGATAGTACAAAATCCCAACTCGACTGGAACCTCTCAGATGAACTTTCATCGGCAATTTTTGATCAACTCACCTACTCGAATGCCTTCTCTTTAACCAATCCAAGCAAAGCGCGTTCGATAACAAAAAAGCTAAGTGATCAGCACAACCCGTTTGGAACAGAGACCAAATGGGTCAAACAGGCCTTTTCAGGAGAAGATTTCGTTGTCTTTTTAGAACTCACAGAACATGAAGAAGTCCTACGACAGGAGAGAAGAAAACTCTCTGATCCAGAAAACTGTTCGGCAGATCTCAATATCAGCATGCGTATCCGCGTGTTTGATCTTCGAGGGGAAGAGCCGAAGGTGGTATTGCAAGAGCTATTACACGATTCTCATTTTGTGCCTCGCCCCTTTACAACCGTCAATTTTTATCAGCCGTCCTGGGAAGAGGAAAATTTTTCCATTTCTCCGATGGGACTTGCTCACAACCAGTTCACAAAAGAAATTGCCTCGCGCTTAAAGGACTACATCCTTCTTGCAAGAGAGTAGCATGCAACCCGCTTTTGCCTACTGGGATTATATCCAAGCACTACTCATTTTTACTCCGCTGAGTTTTGCATTGCTCTGGATTGCTTACACGCGTGGCTTTTTTTCTCTTGGCCCCTCGCGCACCCTTACTAAACAGAATTTAAGCCTAAAATCCGTAGGCGCCATTTTTGCGATCTATCTCGCTTGCACAGTGGGTGTTGCAAGCGTCTTTGCCAAACTCATCCACACGATCTATTCTTTTAGCAAAACATCCGAGCCGCCTCTTCTGATGAGCTGGCTTCAACTCTTTGTCTTTGCAATTACGATTTTATTCTTTGTTCTCTATTGCCGCACATTAGACCCTACTCTGATCAAAAAGATCTGGAAAAATCGTTCCCTTCCCAACGCTAAACCCATTGCGTGGGACATCGTTATGGGAGTTGCTACCTGGTTTATTAGCTTTCCTCTTGTCGTTGTCGTGGGACAACTTGCCGATTTGCTCCTTGCGATCTTTTTCAATTTTGAGAGCTACGAACAAGTCGCCGTCCGCTATTTAAAAACTGCCATGCCCTCCACTGGGATGTTTACAATAGCCCTGATTACCATTTTGGCGGCAGCTCCTCTCATCGAAGAATTCTTGTTTCGCGGTATCTTGCAAACGTATTTTAAGCGTTTTGTTCCGATCAAAGGCGCCATCATCCTCTCTGCATTCTGTTTTGCCCTATTCCACTACGCCCCGAGTCAGGGGATCGGCAACCTTTCCCTCTTTGCATCTCTTTTTACCTTCGCTCTCTTTTTAGGATTTATTTACGAGCGGCAAAACTCTCTTTTTGCTTCCATTGCGTTGCATATGACATTTAATGCAATGAGCACATTCCGCATTTTATTCATGCCAGAGTAGATCTTAAAATCCATAAAGCTTAAGATTGCCTGAAGTCAGTTTGACGTTTGAGGTAAACCCATGCGGCGTACATTCATCACACTCATTCTCTTCCCAATATGGCTCGCAGCGGGCGATCTTAAACAACTTTCTTCCTATCATACGCAGTTTGCCTTTTCTCTATATTCAACAGTCAATTCTGAGAGTTCTGCTAACCTGATTTTTTCTCCCTATTCCATAACAACCTGCTTAGAAATGCTTTTCATCGGAGCCCGTAGGGAAACCTCCGATGAAATTCAACAAACGCTTCATCTTGAATTCGATCGCGCACAACTGCAATCTCTTTCTTCTCAGCTCATTCAAAAGCTTAAATCTACAGACACTCAATTGGACATTGCAAATGGGATGTGGCTGGGTTCTGAGTTTTTTGTGCTCACGGATTATACCCATGCCATTGAAAGTACGTTTCAAGGAAAAATCACTCGCATTGATTTCACCCGTCCGACACTAGCTGCGCAAACAATCAATCAGTGGATCCTCGATAAGACACAAGGCAAGATCTCTAATCTGATTCAAGAGAGCGATTTAGACGAAACGACCCGTCTCATATTAACAAATGCAGTCTCATTCCAAGGAAGCTGGCAGACTAGTTTTGATCCTATGCTAACAGCAAAGCACTCTTTTTCTAACACGCCAGAAACATCCACTTCTGTTTTAATGATGAAACAAACAGGATCCTTTTCCTACTTTGAAAATGATCTCATTCAAATGGTAGCGCTTCCCTTTAAAGGATCTCTTGCATGCGCCATCCTCTTGCCTAAATCTCAAGAAAATCTGCAGGTCGTAGAAACAGAAATCGGCAACGCATTTACAGAATGGCTTTCGGGATTGCAAAGCAGCCAGGTGATGGTTCAAATTCCTAAATTCACGGCAACACAGCGCTTAGACCTCAACCCAATTCTGCAAACATTAGGGATGAATCTGCCCTTTACAACCCAAGCCAATTTTTCCGGCATCGATGGAAAGCTCGATCTGTATGTTAGCAAGGTTGTCCACCAGGCTTTTTTTTCTCTTGATGAATACGGCGTTACTGCTGCGGCTGCGACAGCAGCCTCGATCGGCGTGAAATCAACAGCCCCTAATCCTTCCCCCATCTCTTTTATTGCAGATCACCCTTTTTTGTATTTCATCCTAGACCTCTCAACGCAAGAAGTGCTATTTATGGGTAAATTCCAACTACCTTCTGAGGCGCATGGAGTATAACATTGAAAGTTTTGGAATGAGCGATCAGGGGCTTGTCCGCCAAAACAATGAAGATGTCTTTGAGGCTCTCATTGAAAAAAATTTTTTCGCACTCGCAGATGGAATGGGAGGGCATAATGCAGGAGAGATCGCAGCCTCGCTCGCCATTCAATTTGTCTGTCAAAAAATCAACGAAGCTGATCTTTCTCTTTCCGCAGAAGAAATGGGGCAATATTTACGCCAAGCTCTGGCCCAGGCAAACGCCCACATTTGGGGACATTCTCTGCAAGACCCCCACTACTTGGGAATGGGCACAACCCTTTGCTGTTTCATGATTCACGATGAAAGCCTGATTTATGCTCATGTAGGAGACAGCCGCCTCTACCGCTTCCGCGGCAATCTAGAACTCATCACCCGCGACCACTCCCTACGCGCTTCTCTTGAAGACAAGGGTGAAGTTGAAAACGGCAAAGGACTTCCATATAAGCATGTGATTACAAGAGCTTTAGGGACAACATCCCACGTCATGCCCGACATCGGAATCCTCTCCATCCTTCCCAATGACATCTACTTCCTATGCAGCGATGGGCTCTCTGATATGGTTCCTGACAGTACGATTGAAGCTATCCTCAAGGTTGCACCTAAAATCAGCCTTGCAGTTCCTGTGCTGATTCAAGCTGCCCTAGAAAAGGGGGGAAATGATAATATCACTGTTTTAATGGTTAAAATTAATAATTAAACGATGACAGCGCGTATCTACCTCGATAACAATGCCACAACGGGTCTTGACCCACGTGTTTTGGAAGCAATGCTCCCAGAGCTCTCCCTTGTCCCAAGCAACCCCTCGAGCACCCATAGCTTTGGACAAGAGGCGCGAAAGCGGCTTCTTAAAGCGCGAGAAACGCTCGCCTCATTTTTTCGCGTCAAACCCCATGAAGTGATTTTCACCTCTGGCGGGACAGAAGCGATGAATCTCTTGATCCACGGAATCCTAGAGCCTCCCTTTACAGGGCATGTGATCACTTCCGATGTCGAACATTCCTGTGTCGACAAAGCATTAAAAGCCTATGCTCAAAAAGGCGTTCCGATCACCTTTGTTCCCGTGGGACTTTGGGGAGCTGTCCGTCCCGAAGCTATCGAGGAAGCGATCCGTTCCGATACGCGCGCAATCATCCTTTCCGCAGTCAATAATGAAACAGGTGTTAAAATTGATTTAAATGCCATTGCAGAGATTGCAGATCGCGCAAAAATCCCCTTGATCATCGATGGGGTCTGCCTTGTCGGAAAAGAACTCTTTGACCTTCCGCCAGCAGTATTGGGCTTAGGAGCCTCAGCCCATAAATTTCATGGCCCCAAGGGAGTAGGTTTTGCCATTGTCCGCTCTTCGTTAAAGCTCTCTCCTCTTTTTGTCGGAGGCGATCAAGAATACCAAAAACGCGCTGGAACAGAAAATTTACCCGGAATTGTGGGCTTAGCGAAGGCGATCGAGCTACTCAATGAAGAAATGCCGCAAGCATCTCTTAGGATGCGCACGCTGCGCGAGAACTTTGAGAAACAACTCATGCAAAGATTAGATCCTGTCATCATCAACGGAGCCGGACCGCGGATCTGTAATACGAGTAATCTTGCCTTTCGCGACGTGCAAGGTGAAGATCTACTCATGCTTCTTGATCTCAATGGAGTTGCAGCAAGTCATGGATCTGCATGCTCCTCTGGAGCCTTAGAACCCTCGCGCGTGCTTACTCAAATGGGCATTCCCCATTCATTAGCTAAAGCTTCCATACGATTCTCACTCAGCCGTTTTACCACACAAGAAGAAATGGAGCGATGCACCGAGATTTTAGTGAAAATTGTAACCAAGCTCCGAAATCTTTAGTGTTTTTAGCCTTAAAAAACAGTACGCACCAAGATCGATTTAGCGCCAAGAAGAGAAGCCTCTTCAACGGTAAGCTCGAACTGATCGATACGGACCGA
This sequence comes from Rhabdochlamydiaceae bacterium, assembly GCA_019752555.1. Classification (GTDB taxonomy): domain Bacteria; phylum Chlamydiota; class Chlamydiia; order Chlamydiales; family Rhabdochlamydiaceae; genus JAGVMG01. Next base: position 200,016 of record JAIELY010000010.1, on the reverse strand, counting down.
CTCTCCTTTAGAAGGCGGATGGCCGAGCGCTTTTGTAACCAATTCATCTAACGTCTTGGCATCAAGATATGAGAGGTGAACATTGAATTGCAAATTGAAATCTTCAAGACGCATATCCCCAGGAAACGTGCGATCCACAACAATATGATAGGCCCGAGGAATCATATCTCCAAAGGACATCCACTCATCTGATCTTCCAAAAAGCTCATCGATGATCTCATCCAATGTAAGAAAACCTGTGGCAAGCCCCGCTTCATTGAGAACAACTGCTAAACTCTCATTATTACGGCGAAACTGTTTAAGAATCTGTAAAATTGAGGTGCTTTCTGTAATAAACCAAGGGGATCTCGCAAATTCCCGTACCTTTCTAACTTCAGAAACGCGCAGCAAATCGCGCGGATAGGCAATTGCGACAATGTTTTGAGGATTGCGATGGAACAGAGGAACGAACGAAGTGTGTTTTTCAGCAAGCTGTATGCGCAAATCTGCAACGGAACTGGCAGATGGGATCATCGGAACTGCCTCGAGAGCCAACATCATGTCTTTTGCTGTCTGATTTTTAAGCATGAAAATATGAGAGACAACTGTATTAAATTCTTTCCGGTTCGTCTCTGAGACGATCGTCTCTTCCCGCTCCTCAATGATATTCTGCAACTCTTCACGCGAAAGGTAAGCACCCGAGGCAACAGGAGTTCCAATCAAATGGTTTAAACCACGACATAAAATATCAAGAGCCCAAATCAAGGGGCGCAAAAGGATAGAAAATAAAAATAAAATAGGAACGCCGAACATCGCAACGCTCTCGGCATAGCGTCTACCTGCAATCATGGGAGAGATCTCAGCAAAAAGCAATACGACGATAATCTGGGTGATAGGAGCGAAATCTGGATTAAGACCCAATGCATCATAAAATCTTCTGGAGCATTCAGAACCTAGAATAAGAGCAGTATTCACACCGATTAGGGATGTCCCAAAGAGCAAAGCAGGATGGCTAATGAGATAACTAAGCCATATAGCCCGCCGCTTGCCTTTGCTAACATAATATTGAAGCCTTACCTTGTTAAATGAGACGCACGCCAGCTCAACCATTGCAAAAAAACCTTGGATCACTAAACAAGAAAGGGTGAGTCCGAGGAAAAATTTCCAGCTTTCGTGCATCGTCTTTATCCCTTCTTTTTCACAGTTACAGGCTTTAGCCGTCGGACGTAGATCCTCCGCACCCGTTTAGGGTCTGCTGAAAGAATATGAAATAAAAAATCATGAGATGTGAATTTCGCTCCCGTTTTGGGGATATCGCCGATCTGCTCTGTTAACCAACCGCCTAATGAAACCATGTGATTTTCACTAGGCAAGTTGACACCAAAAATCTCTTCAAATTCAGAGAGCTCTAGCTTGCCGCTTGCAATCATCACATCATCTCCAGAGCGTGTATAGCGACTCTTTTCATCGCGCGCATCGGCAATTTCACCTACTACTGTCTCAACAAGGTCTTCCAAGGCAATGAGTCCTGAGACAGATCCATATTCATCCACAACCATCGCAAGCGCTTCTTCTTTTTCATAGAGCTGCCGTAGAACAACAGGTGCCGGGGTGGATTCAGGAACAAAGTAGGGCTTTTTTAAATACGTGACTAAATCTTCCGAAGCGTGCAGCTGCCCTCGATTGAGAAAAAAAACCTGCCCCGAAATAATCCCAATCACCTCATCTAACGACCCTCTGCAGACGGGCACACGGGTACATTCTTGATCCACAAAAAGGTGAATTAATTTTGAGAGCGGATCATCTAGATCAAAAAAGATCACCTCTTCTCTTGGACGCATCAACTCTTTAACTTGTGAATCTTGCAAATGCAAATAGCCCCGGACAAGCTCTGCTTCATCATCATTTAAAATCCCGTAAGAGCGGGAAGCTTTAAGAGTGTGTTGCAATTCGTCTATAGAGATCTCCCCTTCCGTCTTTAAAAAGAAAAACATCCATCTCGATAAATAAGTTGTGACTCCTGTTAATACTTTACGAAATGGGAGAAGAATGTTTTGCGCAGCATTTAAAACAGGCGCTACTCGGTAGGAAAGGCTTGAGTTGTGGGCCAGTCCAACTGATTTGGGAAGAACCTCGCCAAAGATCAAAGTCAAAGCCAAAGGAACACCCACATTCAACCCCCAGCCAGAAAAATCCCCAAAAATATTAGAAGTAATGTTCTGAATGAGAATATTGGTGATCACATTCAGCATAATGATTGTCACCAGAAGATCGCGTGGAGAAGAAAGCAGGTGTGCGACCTGCTGTTTACGAGGGTCCGCATCCACTTTAAATGCTTTAATCTTCATAGAAGAGAGAGAAAAAAGAGCCACTTCAGAAGAAGATAGAAAGGCAGAAACCATCAAAAAAAGCCCAAGAATAACAATCAGAGCAATCAGCATAGGACCTTGAAAGAGGCTTTACTCCTTTGTTCCATGAAAATAGACCTTTTGTTGTCCTTCGGGAACAACACCAAGCCCCTTCATTAAGGAGAGTTGAATCCAAGCAGGATCACTTTGACTATTAATCTGTACGATAAGATTCTCATGCGTCTGATTCAATAACTCTTTTTGGTGCTGAAGCGTTTTTAAATGTTCTTCCAATTCTTCACACACAGCTTGTTTCTTGTGCATCGCGTGCGAATAAACCATAAAACAAGAGATCATAAATAAAAACATCCACCATGAACGGGTCACCAAAGCATGAACAGCTCTATCCTTCCAGGATTTTGCACATGCAAAAGGCGCTTGGATATTTTTTTGAATTGCCATGATCCCCAATGGAAGCAAATTTTAGGCTATACGCGGCCCTATCCCTTATTTCCGTTCTGCTATGACAGAGGGCAAGCGGACACAAGACGCGTATAAACCAGATTCTCTAAGTTTTAACAGTAAAACTCAAGGGAGATTTCAACAAATTTAAAACACTTAAAGTCAAAGACTTAAAATTACTTAAGCCACGGGAAGAGTGATCATGGTCTGCCTCATGTACTTCCCATTGCGGTCTGCATACGAAGTTTCGCAGCTTTCAGCACCTTCATAAAAGAGCACTTGCGCGAGCCCTTCGTTGGCATAAATAATCGCAGGCAATGGAGTTGTATTTGAGATTTCCAAAGTCACATGCCCTTCCCATTCAGGCTCGAAAGGAGTAACGTTGCAGATAATGCCGCAGCGGGCGTATGTCGATTTGCCGATGCAAATCGTCAAAACATTACGCGGAATCCGAAAGTACTCGACACTACGCGCGAGAGCAAAAGAATTAGGAGGGATGATGCAAGTATCCCCTTCGTAATCGCGAAACGCATCGGCACTAAAATTCTTGGGATCTACTAAAGAGTTGTTAAAGTTTGTAAACACCTTAAATTCGCGCGCAACGCGTAAATCATAACCATAGCTAGAGAGGCCGTAGCTAATCACCTTTTTTCCATCTACTTCGCGCGTTAGCTCTGAAAAGGGATCGATCATCCCATGTTTCTGCGCCATTTCTCTAATCCAACGATCAGATTGTAAAGTCATAATTACCCAAAGAAGTTAAGCTTGAAAAGTTCATCTTCGGTTTAGATATAGCGGAAGATTTCGATTTTGCACCAGAGTAAATTTGCAATTTTTCCCCGCACCGGTTAAAGTGAAGAACACCCCAGATCTTTCCAACAAGCAGGCAGTTTAAGTATGACCGATCCGATCATCGAATCTTCGTGGATTAAAGAGGATGAACCCTTCGAGCTTCCGCTGCGCCCGCAATCTCTCACTGACTTTTGGGGGCAGGAAAAGATTCGTGAAAGACTCGAAGTGCTCATTGGAGCTGCAAAACAGCGCAATGAACCACTGGGACATTGTCTTTTTCATGGACCTCCTGGTCTTGGCAAAACGACATTGGCAAATATCCTTGCGAAGATGATGGGCGCTCAAATCGTGGTTACCTCTGGACCTGTCATCGAAAAACCAGGTGACTTAGCTGGGATTTTAACGAATTTAAAAGAGGGAGATATCCTCTTTATCGATGAGATCCATCGCCTAAACCGCACCGTTGAAGAGTATCTCTATCCTGCAATGGAAGACTTTTCTCTCGACCTGATGATCGATAGCGGTCCTGCTGCAAGAAGCGTGCAAGTCAAGCTCAACCGTTTTACATTAATTGGCGCCACGACACGATCTGGATTACTCAGCGGACCGATGCGCTCGAGATTCCCATTTATCTGCAGACTCGACTACTATGCCCCCGAGGTGCTGCACAACATTCTGTTACGCTCTGCCAAAATCCTCAACGTCACACTCGATGCAGAAGGAGCTACAACCATTGCAAAAAGAGCGCGCGGAACCCCGCGGATTGCCAACAACTTGCTAAGATGGGTACGCGACTACGCTCAAATCAAAACGGATAACATCATTGATAAATCCGCTGCAAAAGCTGCCTTGAATATGCTCAGCATCGACGAGATGGGCCTTGATGAAATGGATAAAAAGATCTTACATATCATCATCGATCATTATCAAGGCGGCCCTGTTGGCATCAATACACTTGCCGTTGCACTCTCTGAAGAACCTCACACTTTAGAAGAGGTCTATGAGCCCTACCTCATTTTACAAGGCTTTCTCAAGCGCACCCCTCGAGGCAGAGAGGCTTCCGCATTAGCTTATGAACATATCGGGCGCCCATTGCCCGCAAAATTTAAAGATGGAGTCGAATCATGAACCTCATTCAATCCCTCATCGTTTCTACACTTGTTGCAGGCACACTCTCTCCTAGTTTATGCCCTGCCATTATTGCAGAAGCTCCCACCGATCTCTCTCAAGTCGACAAACCGATGACAATCAAAGTCTTGGTCGCACAAAAGAAAGAAAAAATCTTTTTAGAAGCCAGGGGCTCTTATCATGTCTATCAACCTGTAGATGGCAAACAGCTTAGCAGTGGAAACTCCAGTAAACGAGCTTTTGTCATTTCAGATCCTCTTGGCCTCAAATGGAAAGAGCGTTACTTGGGCTCTTCCCACCTCCGAATTGTTCCTGGCGATGCCCAAAGCACACTTCTTGTGGATGGAATTGAATACCGCGGCTGTCTTGAAATATACGATATGGGCGGAAAGCTCAACATCGTCAATGAGGTCAGTTTAGAACATTATCTCAAATCGTGCTTAACATCTCAGTTCCAAGAGGAAATGGACGAAGATGTCATGGACTCGATCGCCATTGTCGCACGCACAAATGCACAATATTTAGTGAGCCGCAAGCCTAATGCTCCTTGGCATGTTGAAGCTCAGGAAGTCGGCTATCAAGGTTATGCTCTTACACTCCAAAACCTGCACGTCGACCGTTCGATCGATAACACAAAAAATCTCATCTTGACCTACCAAGATCAACCTTTTGCAGCGACATGGACAGAGGATTCAGCAGGAAAAACTGCCGACTTTGCTGCAATGTTCCGCAGATCCGTTGCAACCCCGCGCGGCGTTCAAGCGCCCTTTGCTTTACGCGACAGAGAAAAACACCATTGGTCCTTTTCTCTCTCAAGACAAGAACTCTCAAAGCTTCTTCAGACAGATAAGATCACAAGCATCGATCTCTTTCAAGATAAACAATCAGAAAAAGTCTATGCAGTCAAAATCCAAGACACACGAGGCAGTCACAACATCGACTTTATCCAATTACAAAAAGCCCTCGGAGAAAAACGCTTAAAAAGCAGCGACTTTACGATCCAATTCCATGGAGAGAACATCACCTTTAATGGCTATGGACAAGGCTATGGGGTCGGCCTGTGCCTCTATAGTGCAAATGCGATGGCAGAGCATGGGGAAAACGCAAAAAAAATCCTTGCTACTTTCTTCCCTGAAACCAAGCTGCAAAATGTACAAAACCGCGTTAAATAAATAGTTTGAGAATTGCACACAATTCCCCAATTATGCTAAGGTGTCTTTTTACCGGGGACCTTTTGGAATGAAACGGTCCGAACCAGGTCAGGACTGGAAAGTAGCAGCCTTAAGGATGCAGCTTTATGCCAAAAGTCATCTCCGGTATTTTTCTAAAGATCTAAAAACTAATCATTAATCCGACAAATAGTCCGTGGATAATTGCCACCCCATGCGTATGCACTGTTTTGCCCGCATCGGAGGTAATCTTTTGAGACAATTGATCTTCTGCAGTTGCAATTCCTGAAAAATAAAGGAATTGATACCCCCCATGCAGATTGATGTGGTCTTTGAAGTAGAATTCCATTAAGGCCATGCAATCGGCGAAAACTCCGTTTTGCCACTTTTGACGGTTAAAATGCCTTAGAACGACCGTGTTGTCCACATCGCGTAATAAAGTACGCTGCTGCCCATGGTCGATCATAAAGCCAAATTTCGTCATAAATTCCCAAGAGAAATAGGGCAATGGGTTGAGCTGCAAATCGAGCCCCACCTGAGCTCCGAACATGTCATTGTTCGTGCGGATGTTATAGTTGCTTTTTTGCAACCCAGGAAAAGGCGGCGGCGGTCTCTTATAAAATGCATCAGATAACCGTTCATTATAGTGAAAATAGCGCAATCCAAAGATCGCAGATAAGCTAAAATAGTTGATCCAACGCTGCGACAAATGCCGCCAATAGTTAAATTCAAGATCCCAAAAATGAGCGTGGTATTCCGCTTTGACCTTATCGGCGTCGAAATAGTCATTAGTAAACCTCTTGCCATTTTGAATCGCGGGGTCCTTATCAAGAATGACAAGTGTATTAACCGCGCCAGAATGAAAGGGATAAAGAAGGGTTCCATCCGCTTCCCTCTCTTCTTGAGCTGTCCAAGGCTGCAAATACAGACAATTCACCTCAAAGCTCCGTTTTGCATCTTCTCTATAAATCGCTCCGACGCGAAAGCCCGGCTCAAACCCCATGTCATTGATCAAGTCTTTCGTATTTAATACAGTAAAGTCACAGATACACCCTGCCCTAACTTTACGAGAATCTTCCGCAAGGATTTGATTGCTCGAGTGACTTCTTCTCATAAAGACAAAGTCGCCAATTAATCCCCAATGGTCATTAAGTTGGCTTCTTCTTTCAATCCCTTCTAAAGATGAAATCGAAAAGAGCGTGGCAGTTGTTGCGGCAAGTTTAACCAAATGCTGAAGCGATGCTGATCGGCGCGATGTCATAAGAAAATATTACCTCCCGTCACAAGACGATTTCCGGCATGCCAAAATGTGCAAACAAGAACAGAAAAAATATTAATTTATCTCAATGCTTCCAGTTATGCAACGATCTCCTTTCATCGATGCAATTTTTATTTATAAAACACTTAAGATCAACATCTTATCGACACCCTTCAGAGAGATGCTTGAACAGGAAAAGTTTTATGATTGCTAGATAAACATTTAAATGCGCACAAAACAAACAATAATAAAAATACAACAATCAACAAACTAAAGTTATAATGATCAGACAAGATTGTTATTAACTTGAATTAAGATAATCAATCGAATAAAATCAACAACGAACCACGAGAAGTAAAATATTAAAGGTTGGATATGTCAACATCTTCATCATCTAGCTCTTCATCTTCGGATGTGTCAAGCAGCCGATTGAATACTGCTACCCCCCCGCCTGCACCAATGGGCCAAATGGGATGGGGAAGCTGGATGGTGGAACAAGGCACGGGTCTTGCTAAAGGCGCTGCAAGCAGAGTCTCTAGCTTGTGGCAAGGGACAAAGAGCCGGGTCGGAAAAGTGAAAGATGTTGCCATCCAAGGTGGAAAAAAGGGATTTAACAAGGTCAAAAGCACAGCCCTATCGACAGCAGGGACAATCCGCTCCACAGCAGGGATAATGCGCGATGTTGCAACCTTTGGAAGACACCCTGTGGACAACATTAAAAAAGCTGTCAGCCAAACCCCTCCAGAGCCCCTTGTCGCATTAAACACTGCTTTAGATGAAATCATCTCTCACCCAAACGCGGTAACAGAGAAGAACTTGTTTGATTTACATACCGCCCTCACTCAAATTTCCGATCAACAGTGGCGCTCCTACCTACCGAATCTTAGCAATGAAGAATTAACTGATATCCACAATTTAAGAGACAGCAGCGCGCCGCAAATGGTGCGAGATCTCATCGCTTTTGCAGGAACAGAGGAATTAGAACTAACAGATGAGGATCTCGCAACTCCCAAGCAATTGCAGCAAGCCATTAGATCTGTTATCAATGAACGCACAGGAATCGTCGACAAAGCTGTTCAGCGCTTGGGCGAAAAAATTATGGATCCCAATCAAGGGATTATCGCACAATGGATCCGGACACCCGAAGTTAACTTAACGAACATCCAAGAAGGTGTCTGTCTTTTACAAAAATCCATTCAAGATAGATCCCCAAGAGAAAAACTGCTTCCGATCACCCTCACATTAAAAAACCTAATCAGAGACTATTGCCAAAAGCTCCCCTCTACTTCTTACCTAAAACTTCAACTCAACCAACTCCTACAGCGCCTGAGCAGATATAACCGATTTGCACGGACATCGCCCTCTATTCTAAACAACCCCTTAAAAAATGCCCTTAAAGCCTTAAATGATGCAGTTGCCAATGAAACAGGTCCTCTCATTAAAGCTTTCGAGAAAGTCGGGACCACTGTTGTTGAAAAACTCACGCGTAAAGCACAAGAAACACTACCCGAGGTCTTCGGTAAGCCCCCCTCACCTTTTGCCGCAGCGGATGAAGATGCGAGTAAACCTAAACCAGTTGCTGCAGCTGACAAAGCGGCGAGTAAATCCAAACCAGCAGAAAGTGCGCCTCCAGCCACCTCCCTAGCTCCCTCCCAATCAAAAGCAAAACCGGGAATCCTAGGGAGCCTGCTCAGTTATGGATTAGAGCAAATCTCCTCCGCAATCAATAGCGGAGTCAAATGCATCGGCGATCAAGGGGCGCGCTATATTGGCATTTGGCTGCTTCCAGCTCTTCAAGAAGGGGTGAGCGCTTTACAGGGAAAACCCGCCTTTAAAGACCATAGAGAAAAACTCAAAGCAATCATCGCACAAATCAGCGAAAAGAGCCCCACTGGGGTTAAAACTCTAAAAAACGACCTCTCTTTGCAACACCTATGGCAGATTCTAAAAGACAATATCGAGTGGGTAAACAGTGTAAACATCAATATCGACGGATTCGATCTTCCTAAAATTTCTTCAAGCAGTGAACCCCCCGATCCAAAGCGTCTGCTCATACAAAACAGCCACGAAGTAAGAGAAGCTAAGAACCTAGACATCGACCCTGTTACAACAGATAAGAGCTCGTGGAAACAACGCGCTCAAATCGAAAAAAAACTCTGGGTAAGAAACACAACGAATTTTGTTATCATTAAACGAATCTTCGAACGAGTCTGCAAATTCGGTCCAAACAACGCTCTCTACTACCAATTAATGCAAGAGGCTAATCAGGCAGCGAATCCTAAGACAAAACTCAAAGAACTATTTTTCAATGAGCTCAGCCAACGAGGAATCGGCGGATTTCAACGCGCCTACCTCAAAGTTTATTACACGATCTTCTGGAGCTTCTTGAATAATATCCTTAAAGATCTCACAGCGAATATCTCTAAAGAAGTTTTCAAATGGATCGAAACCAATAAACAGAACGAATACACAAACTTCAAAAGCATGATCATTGAAAATTTCACTCGCTACTTAGGAATTTTAAGAGGAAGCTACCAACGTGTTGCCAACGATCCCAAGCCCTATGACAAACCTGAGAAAATGTTAATTAAGGACCTTGTAGATCCCGAATTAAACGATGGATACACAACAGAAGAACTCTACACTAATTTCGCGCAAGGGCTCTTTAAAAAATACGTAAAGTCTTGGTTTAATGCAGCACTCCTAAAGCTAGCTATCGGCGACGGAAAAGAACTTGTACAAGGATTAATTAATTCCGGGATTAAATCTCTCTCAGATGATTATGGATATACACATACACTAAACACTCTTCTTGTAGAACAATTAGAGCACCTGATCCAAGCAGTTCGCTATGAAATTGCCTCAGGGAAAAAGCTCAATCCAAAATCGAGCAATCCTGCGTTATCTGAACATAAAAAACTACAGCTCCAATCTCTTGTGAAAAACCTGCTTGAAGTGCTTCCAATGGGAAAATGCAACACACATACAGAGCTGCGGACATTGCTCAATGGCGACTCATTAAAAGCTAATCTTACTAGATTTAAAGACTCGGTGTTTTTGGATAAGGTGATTGAAACTTTGAGCGATGGGATTTCTTCCGCAATGAACATGCTTCTAAAAAAAGACCGACTACATGAGTTCATGTATAAAATCACCTCTTCACTGAATCGAATCTACAGTCAAGGGGATTCAAGCACATTGGAACAGAGGGAAGCGACTCAAGACCGTTTAAGCAAGCTATCCTCTGAGCTGCTTGATCTGCATGTGCAGGCTTCGCTAGACCGCTATCTCAATCCCCCTGAAGACAGCACATCGACACCGACAAAAACATACATAAAGAAATTAAAGAAATCGACGCTTCTCTTTGTATCTCAAGTCAAAAAACACTTAAAGCGGGCGACAGAGACAAGCTCAAAGCTTGTGACAAAAGAGTCTATTTCGATTATTAATGCCCTCCTTGAAAAAGCGGATACCTATCAGGAAAATTGCCTCAGGGAACTTCAGGAAATCGAACAGAGCGGACTCAGTACAAATAACAAAAACGCGCTCAAAAAACGCTATGAAGACGCGGCAAAAAAAGCAAAGCCGCTCATTAAAGCCCTTTCAGACTTAAAACATGGTCCCCATCGCCTCATGCACAACAAAGCGCTCAGAAAAAAAATCAAGATAGTCGATAAAACACTCGATCAAATAAAGACACTATTGGGAAATGAATTTTTAAATCTCACAAACTGCCAATTGTGGATAGAACAACTTAAAATCGCAACGGAAGAAATCTCTCGCTTAAAGATCAATGACCCGGCCATTGAAGCCATTTTAGAAAAAACTCCCCTTTTAAGAAAAAAACTCAAACTCTTTTTCCAACAGCGGTCTCTTTTGACATTCTGTAAAAAACAGAGGGACCTTGTAGCAGAATGTGAAGCTGCCCAAAAACTCAATGATCCAAATCCTTGGCTAGATACAATCTCCTCGCTCTCCAACCCAAAGTTAAAAGAGAAATTCTCTCAAATCGTCAAACAAATTGCAAAAGCAGACAATCCTCAAGCCTTTAAAAGCGCTCTCAATGAATACAAAAATGCACTGGAAACAGCAGAAGAAGAAACAGCATCTGACCTGAAAAAGACAAAGGAAAAAATCTATAAAATGAAAAAAGAGATCTCAAATGTCATAAAAACAAAAGACCTAATGAACCACATTGAAATTATATACAACCAAAAAAACATAATTTCAGAAGGAATAAAGACAGCTAAAAAAGAAACTAATCAGCTAGAAACCTGGGCAAATAAAGAACTCGATGATGTGCTTCAACATCGCGTTTCTTCCACGATCTTAAAAAGTGCGGCACAACGCGTATCGGGCTATATACGCAACGAAATTAAGGATATCTTGGACAACCTACTTCAGCTCTTGCGCAGGGAAGAAACCTACCTCATTGGTCTTGCAAGACACCAGCTGCTTCTCCCTTATCTAAGGGCGACATAGACTCAAAAGTCCAAGCGCAAAAATGTAGCAATCTGAGCTTCTGACTTTATTTTTTTTTCTCAATTCTCTATTTTTCATTCCCACAGTTCAATCCTTTTGAAAAGGTGGGAAATCGCTATGTTCGCACGGACCCTCAATTCTCTATTTCGCTTAAAATGTATCGCCCTCCTCATTTGCTTCTTTGCTCATTTCCATATAGCATTAGCTCAAACATCAACTCCATTTCCAGAACCTATCGACATCGTCTACCTCTGGGTGGATGGAAGCGATCCAGAATGGTTTGCCATTAAAAGCCATTATCAAAGAGCCTTAACGCCTCAATCAGCTCCTACGCAAGATGCGCATACGATCAATCGCTTTTGCGACAACGAAGAATTGCGTTATTCTCTGCGCTCTATCCTCAAATACGCTCCTTTCTTTAACCATATTTACATCGTCACGATGAATCAGATCCCCAAATGGTTAAAGCCACATCCAGACATCACGATCGTCGATCACACAGAAATTTTCTTAAATCAACACGATCTTCCGACATTTAACTCTCAAGCTCTTGAATGCAATTTGCACAGAATTCCAAATCTCAAAGAGCATTTTATCTACTTCAATGATGATGTCCTCTTAGGACGCCGCGTGAGTCCTTTTGACTTTTTCACTCTAGATGGAAAAGTGAAGGTGCTTTTCGAATCCTCCCTAAGCCCTTCGGGCCCCCCCAATGACAATGAAACCACCTACCGCACTGCCTGGAGGAATACAAACGCTCTACTCGATATGTTCTATATTCAAGAGCCGCGCTATCGCCTTTGCCATGCGCCCTTTGCACTGAAAAAATCGTATATTGAGGCTACCGAAGAGGAGTTTCCCTTTATTTTTTCATCCAACTCCTCTCATAAATTTCGCTGCAAGGAAGACTATAATGTGACCAATGGCCTCTTTCAATACCACTGGCTCTATCACGATAAAGTGGAAAAAGGCGACCTAAGCAATCTGATGGTCACCTTAAGAGCTGATGAGTGGATCATCCGGACAAAGAGAGCGATTGCTAGACTCAAATCGGAGCACCCACATACATTTTGCCTACAAGACAATATGGATGAGAAAAGCGATGTGACAAAACGGATGCTGAGAGAACTTCTTGAAAGCTGGTACCCGGAACCAGCGCCATGGGAAAAAGAGGTCTACTGAGATTCCCATTCTCGAAAGCGCTTTTCGTAGCCTTGTAACACTCTACGTAAAGCGCTTTCCAAATCAATACCAGAAGCTTCGCTCTGAAGAATCAAGGACATTAACATCTCTGCTGCCTGAGCTTCATTTAAAGTCTCTCTCTCTTGCTTAGCAAGCTCCGGAAACTCAGCGCGCACCAATTTCTTCACAACCTTTTGAGCTTTAATAAGCGTGGGCAATGTAGGGGGAATCCCGTCTAAAGCACTCTCTCGCTTTTCGTGAGGCTTCTCTTGCTTTTTAATTTTTTCCCAATTGTCCAGGACATCTTCCACGCCATTAATTTTGAGATCACTAAAGACATGGGGGTGGCGCCGAATGAGTTTTTCCCGAATGGATTTGACAATCTCCTCCATCGAAAAACGCCCCTGTTTTTCTCCCAATTTCCCATAAAAAACGATCGTGTAAAGAAGATCGCCTAGCTCTTCAACAATTTTGTGATCTTCGTTGTGGTCCACAGCTTCGATCACTTCATGGCATTCTTCAAGCACAAAGGGCTGCAGACTAGAAAATGTCTGCTCCTGATCCCAAGGGCACCCTCCTGGACCGATCAACTTTTGAGCGACCTCGAGCAATGCATCAAATTCCTTCATAGCCACTCCAAGCTAACATTCGCCCATATGTTAACGTGGATTGCATTTGACGGAAATGAAAAACAACGTTACAACCTTCGCCAAAATTTAACTTTGGCAACATATGGCAACTCCTGTACCTAGAGAACAAAAATCGTGGGGAGCGTGGCTCCTCGATGGCCTCATGCATCCCCTGCAGGTGGGCAGTTCTAAAGCAACACACGGCGCTCTGCAAGGCTCCCATGCATACGCCCTTGCCAATGAAGACAAGCTTGCAGGCTCTGTCAATCAGATCCTTTCCAAAGCACTGCTCGATCCCGCCCCTCAAGAGCTTTATGAACTTTCTCAAAGGATGAAAGACTTTGAAAAAGCCCCCGATAATCACAAAGCAAGTCAGCTTTTCACAGCACTTACCACGTTTAATACACAACATTCCGATCTCATTAAAACCAAGTTTTCGGATAAGGAACAAAAACACTTGATCCATTTGCGCAACACATTGGATCCCTCCCAGCCCATACACAAGATTCCAAAGAAATTTTCCCTTTGGTTTACAACTGTAGATGAGGCTCTTACAAAACTCATTAAAGACAAAGAAGGAGCCATCCGAAAGCTTAGCAACTACGTTACAGACACTCTTGAGCCTACACTCTGTGCTCAGCCCCATCCATTATTAAAGCAATGCCGGGAACTCATTCAACCCTTTGGGCAACTCTATGCAACCACCCCCAAGGAACAATTACGCCCTTTATGGGCAAAATGCAGGAACTCTTTAAGACTGCTTGAGCAAAATAAAGAATCCACACCGTTAAGTCGCGAGGAATGGAAAATCATCGCAAAAGATATGTATGCTGTAAATCAATGGATTCAGTCTAAAAAACCCGCCTACCGTCCTGAGCCGATCCAAATTTGGGCAATGATCGAAAAGGCTTACAAAAGCCAACAAGGGATCGCAGATAAAATGGGAGATGTCTTAGTTTCCAAAATACAGTCAGTCCTCCCGTCCCTTGTCAAACTCCCCGGTCAAATGATCGCGGATGTTTTGGGATCCGAATCTAAAGAAGAAACAGAGACTGCGTCAGCTGCTTTACCACAAACAACTCCAGAAGCCTCCAAGAAGCAAACATTCGCGGAAAAGCTCCTGGAGCAAGCAGGGTCCGTTTTAAACAGTTGCAAAGATCATATTTCAAAAAAAGCAATTTCAGGTCTTGCAACCTTAATGCAATACGCCTTCAACAAAGTAAAAACAAATTTAGACAAAGACAAAGACCAGCAATACATCGAGAAAACAATTGTCCCACTTCTAAATAAAATTAAAACTGCCCGCAAACAGGGATCTTGGAAAAAATTGTATAAAACTCTTGTCTCCTGCAAGAAAGTCATGGAAAAACAACTCAACTTATTTCAAGGGATCCGTCTTCCAATCAATGGAAAGCAAAAAAAGCGCACTTCTGCAATTCCCGACTTGTTAAACAACATCTCAAAACATCGAAGAACACTTAAACAAGAGCCCGATGAGGAGCCCACGCAAATCACACCCGCTATGATCGCGCAAGAATCGCTTAAATTTAAATCCCGGGCCACCTCATTTCTTCCCATCAAACTCGTTTCAGAATGGATCTGCAATTTTGAAACATCGGACCAATTTTTTGCAGATGTACTTACGATTAATCCGTCCGCTCCCCATGAACAGTGGGAAGAGAGCTTTCGCGAGCATTTTTTTCAAAAAATCGATCAGACAGATCTTTTTATTCTACGTAAATGGGTTGCAAAAGGGCTCTTTTATACCATATCCCCAATCGCGTCATTTTTTACACACAGCTATTTCGATCAAATCATGGAAGCATTTAACTCCTGGAAAACCAAGGACGATCCTGCAAATCCACGCGACATTGAAATCATCACACTACTGAGAAACTGGCTTGCGATCTTGAGCAATTGCTACACGCAAGCTGCGCTAGCACCTCCGAAAAAATCGAAAGATTTTAAGGAAATGCTCTTTGAAGCTCTTCATAGCCCCTCGCACAATCACGGCCTTAAACCCCATGAGGTCTATGCAGCTTTTGCTCAAGCCAGTATGGAAGTGTTTGGCCCCCGATTTAACTGGCGCTCTCGCATCGATCGTTATTTGACACAACCTCCCCCTTCTCAATTCTCTAGTCCCCTCTTTGACCCTCTATACCAGGGATTGCAAACGACAACCCGCTACCTGATCAACACACTGCTTTGGTTTCCGGAATGGACGTGTAACCAGTGTTTGCACGGATCGACCAAGCTTTTTTTGCGCTACAACACACTGTTGCAAAACAAAGTAGAAACTGCTGTTCAATCTTTGTCTCTTCATACACCCCTAGCGCACTCGCTCAACCAGGTCATATTCAAAGAATTACAAAAAGTACGCGATGTCATCCGAATCCATTTTTCTACAGACGCCCCTCAAAAAAATAAAAAAGAGATCGTGCATTCCGAAGTGAAAAAACGCGCAGTCTCGGATCTCATCGAATACCTCTTTGAAGTACTCAATAAGAGCCGTTACAACACCTCTGATAAATTGAAAAAATATCTCAATGGAAATCTCACCTTAAAAGAGAGCGCCGAAAAAGAGATCGAATCCCTATTTCTTCCTAAAGCATTGGAGACGGGTGTCAAAACCATCTTAACCGCAGTGGAAACTCTCTCATTTGACGAATTAATGTATCACGGACTAATGATTGCCAATAAAACCTTTGAGCCCACTGTCCCTGTAACTCAAAAAGAATTTAGTGTCTTAGAAAGTGGAATTTCTGAACTCATTGGTCAAATTCTCGAATCCTCGATCTTTTACGCGCTCAATGATGCTTTTGATTTTAAAGGTGAAAAACAGAAAAAGCACATTCATCATTTCTTTAAAGATCTAAAAAGAGACATCTCCCATTGCGTTGAAGAGATTAAAGGGACGTTGAAAGAAGAACCCTATAAGTTCGGAAAAAAAGCCATAGAACACAACATTAAGCTTCAAAAAAAACAATTAAATCGCCTCTCTAGAGCCGATGGCAACCCTGACTTTCATTCGGAAACAAAACAAAAGCTCAATTCGGTTTCAGCCAGACTCGCCCGGAAATGCAAAAACTTAGGCAGGCATTTGGATAGAGCAACGCTCCTCCAACATAAAAACTCACAATGGAAAAAAGGGCAAAAATGGCTTCAAGAATGTGTCGATCATTCAAAACACTTTATACAATCTCTTTCAAGACACACCTTTAAGGAAAATACGCTACCCATTGCAACGATCGCCTTGCAAAACTTTTCAAAAGCCATCCAAAAGTATTCAGAATGCTCCTATTCCCCTTCCATTTTAAAAAAACTCAGAGCATTCCAAAAAGAGCTCGAAAATCAATATGTAGCAATAAAAACCAAACACACAGAACTCGAAATCATCCACTCGATCTCTCATCAGTTCGCCATTTTTAAAACATCCCTCCAGAACAGCCTTTCAACAAATGGCACGAAAAAGGGAAAAGAAAAAGAAGACACACTCAATCTCATCGCAAAACTCTCTGATCGAACTGTTCAACATAAAATCCTTCCTTGCATTAAACTATTAGAAAAATCATCAACCCAATTTGAATTAAGTAGAGCTTTTAAAAACCACAAAAAAATCATGGATAAGATTATCAAAGAAAAGCAAAACGCTCTGAATTGGGATCACTCGGAAATGCAAGAGACTGTGAAAAAGCTTCAAAAGCAAGCCCGTATAGAGAAAAAAGAAGCGCATATCAAAATTCAAACGTACGAAGTCAAAATCGATCAAACAGCAACAAAGATCAACGCCCATCTCAATCGTTTAGAAGATTGGGGCGATGAACTCCATGAAATGCCCATTTTGAGCTTTCTTCCCTTTGATATGGAATGGATCGCTGACATGTCCAAACAGATCGCATTTGACCTTGCCAATAGCAAAATCCTAGAACTGCGCTCAGCGCTTTCTCAAAAGCATAACTACACAAGCGCCCTAAACCAGTTGATTATTTTCCCCTTCTTGAATAAATATGCCAAACATTACCTCAAAGACAAAAAATGAGCCGTTTCGCATTGACCTCTTTCCATGGATGGACACATTATCGATAAGATCAATAAACAAGGACTCTATATCGCCTCTACAGGCCAGCATGTCGGTAAAACAACAACGACGCTCGGCCTATTTTCCGGTTTAAAAAAGCGGTTTCAAACAGTGGGCTACATGAAACCAGTAGGACAAGAACATGTCCAGATCAAAAAAGATGTGCACATCGATAAAGATGTTCTTATTTTCAAGGATCACTTTCATCTAAAATCGGGATATGAAGAGATGAGCCCTGTTCTCATTCCGCCTGGGTTTACACGAGATTTTCTCGATGCAAAAATCACAGAACACTCATTACGCAACAAGATTGTCCACTCCGCAAGAGCCCTCTTTGAACAAAACCAATGTGTTCTTTTTGAAGGCACCGGACATTGCGGCGTTGGCTCCATTCTTAATCTCAATAACGCGCAGGTAGCAGCTCTTCTTCACATCCCCCTAATCCTCATTGTTCCAGGAGGATTAGGATCTTCATTTGATGAATTAATGCTCAACAAAGCCCTCTGCGATACCCATGGGGTACGCATTTTAGGCGTCATCCTCAATCGCGTCCTGCCAGAAAAAAAAAGCATGATCGATCATTACATGCAAAAGGCCCTTTCCCGTTGGAACCTTCCGATCTTAGGGTCCATCCCTTTTGATCCTTTTTTAAGCAACCCCACCATGCGAGACTTCGAAGCTCTATTCGAAACCCGATTAAAAACAGGAGAATCCCATCGGTTACGCCATTTTAAACAAATCCGCCTCGTCGCAACCTCCGTTGACACCTACCGAGAGCTAATTCTTCCCAACCAACTCATCATCACCCCCGCTAATCGCGAAGAGATCATTTTAGCCACACTTGCAAAACACTGGGATATGAAAATTGCAGATCCAACCCAAGACTTAAAAGCTGGCATGATTTTAACAGGGGACTACCCTCCTCGGCATTACATCATCGAAGAGTTGAAAAAAGCGAATATTCCGATGATCTATACCCCTTTTCATAGCCATACAGCAATGAAAATGATCACTTCATTTACCGCGAAAATCCAAACAGAAGATTTAGAAAAAATTAAAGAAGCCATCGAGGTCGTTGAAAAGCACCTCGATTTCGATCAAATTACTACACTTCTAACTTAAATGTGTTTTATATCGAAAAATGGTCTCAAAATTTAAGCGGCATTGTGGTTTCGGAGCGTAATCTCTCATAAGAGAATGAAAAATATCATCCGTTAACTGTCTTGACGGATCAAAATCAGGGTTCACTCTTCTAGCCATTTCAACACGTCTCTCAAAATCAACTAATAGAGAAGGGGATAAAATCGCAGAAGGAGTAATCGGCGCTTGATTATACTCCATAATGAGACGTTCGACCATTTCAGCTTGAGTAAATCCTTCCGCTTTTTCGCCAAATGAAGCGCTAAAGCATAATCATTGGCATACCAAGGTCCTCTTTCAAGAGATTCTAAAGAGCTCAAATGCTTTTTGTCCTCATAGGAGCGGACAATTTGTGTAAATCGGGTTACAAAAAGATCCTGCACATCTAAACAAGAAGAAGGCACGCCGCGCCGTTGTTCTGAACTGAAGCGAGCTATTTCCAAGGAAGTGGATGTTGATGCCATAATCTTTATCTCACATGTGCAAGCTCAGTCCAGTCGATTCTCCTATAATCCTCTTTAACCCGGCGCACCTGGCTGATGATCACAGTTCCCTCATGCCACTCATATAAACTCACAGCAGGATCATCCAGCTCTAAAGCGGAAACCCGCTCAGCTGAAGCAGGAGTGATGTAATGGGAAGGGGCAATGCTAGGAGCGATGAAGCAGGGCTTGCCTGCAAAAGAGGTGACATATCCCTGATGCGTGTGACCAGCTAAAATCCCCACGATATTCTTATAATTGCGGACAAGGATTTCAAATTGAAGAGGCGCTCTACAATTAATCGCATCAAAGAGGTTGACCCCAATTTTAACAGGAGGATGATGCATGAAAAGAAGAGTCGGTTTAGCAGGTTCTTGCTCCAACGTTTTTTCAATCCACCCCAGTCTCTCATCACAAATCATCCCATACGCAGAGCCTTGTTCTAATGTGTCGATTGCAATCAAACGCAAAGGCTGCTCTTCTATCGCATACTGAATAAATCCCGAAAGCGGCATATAAGGCTGATCATAAAAGGCAGAGCGCATCTCTTCTCGGACATCGTGGTTGCCGGGGATCACATAAAAGGGGGCTTTCAATGGCTCTAAAAGCTCTCTTAGTTGAACATAACACTCCTTTTCCCCCTTATCAACCACATCTCCTGTGAAAAGAATAAAATCGGGTTGAGGGTCCAGATTGTTAAGATAGGAGATCACACGAAAAAGGCGTTCATGAATTTTTGTTGCCGGATCGCCCATGTAATGGCGGTCTTTTTCGACGATATGTGCATCTGTAATTTGAGCGATCAACATAACTCCCCCAAAAGATTTAACGTGGAAATTATGTCTAAATTAAAAAATTAGAGCAAGCATTCATTATGCCATTTTTCAAAAGAACGAAACAGCGCTTCTGGAGAGATCTCTTTGATGCAAGCCCCTGTCGCACAGGAACGCAACAGCGCACATTGCTTCACAAAAGACTTTCCATAAGGACAATCACCTTGAAACGCATGATGCCAAGACTCCATAGGCTTAAACAGCTCAGCAGAGGTCGGACCAAAAACACTAAACGTGGGTGTCTTTGTGGTCCCTGCCAGATGCAACGCTGCAGAATCGACTGCAATCACCCCATCGACCTTCCACATCAGAGCCTGCCAGAGGGGCAAAGACAACTGCCCAACACTTATGGAACAGTTGGCAAAGGCACGCTGCATCTTCTCTGCATTAAATCGCTCTTCATCGCTGCCGTAAATAAAGACAAAAGCAGCATCGAATCTATCTGCCACTTTTGCCAAAAATGCGTGCAGAGTCTCTTGATTTAGACGCTTATTTGCCCATTTAGAGCCCACTGCTACCATCAAGGTAAGAGGCCTATTCAAAAATGGACTGCTGCAAATCATGCTCAAACGCTCTTGATCCTGAGGAGGCAACTGAAAACGCACCCCGGAAAACGCATACTCAGAATCATCTTTAAAATGCCGCTGCAAAAGCCCAAGGTATTTAAGCCGAATGTTGAGCTCTAAAGGCAAATCGTAACGGGTTGTGGTGGCAAGTAAATTGGTCTTTTCTCGAACACATTTAGCTCCAAACCCCACTTTTTCCTTCGCGCGAGCCGCCATTGTCACAAGGGCTGACTTTGAATTTCCTTGCAAATCGAACAAAAGATCATAGTGAACTTCTCTTAGGGAGTGATAAAAATGTTTGATTTCTCTAAGCGATGCTAGCGCGAGCGGAAATTTGATCCACTTTTTCGTATCAATAGCAAGAACCCGTCTGGGGCGGCAAGGCTCTATTTGCTCAAGTAAGGGAGCAATCCCCTTTTCCACAACCCAATCGATCTGAGCAGTCGGGAACTGATGGCTTAAGTACTCTAACACAGGCAAGGTCTGGATCACATCGCCGATGGCAGAGGTGCGAACAAGTAAAATGGACTGCATAAAATAAATTCTTAATTTTTTTGGAACAGAGTGTACCCTACAGCTTATTTTGAAAAAAGAACAACCTACTTTCCGCCTCAAAAGAGGAGTAAATTTTTATTTTATATCTTATTTTAAGTGAAATAAATTCGAAATACATAAATTAAATTTACATATAAAATAGTAAAGATAAATGCAAAATAAAAGAACGTATAACATTGAAACATATTGCTAAAACCGCTATAATCTGTTGCAAATAAGAATCAGACTGTTAAACTTAGAAAGAATTATCTTTCTATTTCAAAATAAGAGAGTAAGGTTATGGCAGTTGAACTAAAGAGCAGCACTTTATCAGCACAATTACAAGAGTCTGTATTTGGCAGAATTAAACAGTCGATCAGCATCGATCCTGCAATTAGAATCTTGGCAGAAAAAGTCAATCGATTATCGCACAACATCACCCGTTACCACAGCAGCTCAACCCTAAGAGAATTGAGAACATTGTCCCCAGAATTAGAGCAACTCGATGACGAATTTGGTCAACTGATAGGACACCTAGAACTCGTCGTTAACTCTTCGAAAGAGGAACATTTTGGAGTAGAGATTGCTCCTTATCAAACAGATAAAGTTTCAAAACGTTTGCTTCCTGGACTAACAGCCCTACTCGCAAATTCTAAAGTAGATTTTCTAAAAGGCGATGGACAAAGAGCGGCATTAGTCTCTGATATCGCAGAGAAAATCGCAGCTCTCCATCAAAAGCTAACTCCAGACACAACTTCAGAACAATGTTCTTCCACAGCAGTTGGAACCGAGAATCCAGACAGCCACGTTCTAACAGATTATGAACAAAGCCCAAAATTTTTCGAGTTTCAGAACTTATTGCAACGATTTACAAAGCTTGCTTCCAAAGACGCAAAAGAGCCCACAGGCCCCTTGCGTAAACGTCCTCCTTCTAACATGACAATACCATCACCAAGTCCAAAGCCAGATCCGCTGCCACGAGTCGGATCACCCTCAAGTTCCAGCACATCCTCTTCTCAATTTCAAGCAGCCTTAGATGAGTTTGAACAAGATCTCGACCCAGCCGAGCAATACGAGGACTATGACTCTTCCTTACCTATGCCAGAAGAAAGAGCCCCCTCTCCTCCACCCAAAAGGGCGCCTGCCAAATCGCAAACGATGCCGCTACTTTTTCCTCCTGTATCCAGAAGCTCGCCCACCAAAGCCCCCTCAAAAACAAAAATTTCTGAGACTAGCCTCGAGACTTTAATACAGTTTAAAACAACGTTACAAGACATAGAGAAAAAGTACGTTAAGCGTTTAGCAAGAGACCCAACTAATCAAACTAATCAAAAGCGCCTAAAATCAACGTATAGCAAATCGTTTAACACTGCTTTTCAATCTCTAGACCCAAGCCTTCGAAAAATGATCTATCAAGAATTTCTATACAAACACGATAAAAATCCGAAAGTTAAAGATGATCACTTATGGGCAAAAAACAACATGGGCAAAGTGGAAAATTTTAATACGGTAAAGAAAATCATTAAAATGATTGTTCAGCAAAACACCAAACCCAAAGATTTTTTTATATAAAAGCTTTACACGAAAAAAATCAAATTTCATTGCCAAAAACGAGAAACCCTTCCTATAATAAATGCTTTCTTTAAAGAAAGCATTTATCAATCAGAACTAAATATTTTTAATTTTGTTCTAAAATTATAGGAGTCCACATTTATGGCAACCTCATCACCAAGTATAAACGCTTCGAGCGCTTCGATACAACTCCAGTCCATTCCAGATCTACTCCCGGAACTGATCTATGGGATCGCTGAAGATGCGAGCGCATTGGATTATGAGCTCGAGAAAATATCCACAAAAATCAAGAATTTATCCCATAACATTTCATTCAACAAGATCACATCAACATCATCTAGAGCACCTAGATTCAGTGAAACACTTACCAGATATGATCATGAATTAGGCGAGTTTGTAACTAAATTCGAAAGTGTTAGCAATATGTTAGCTGGTGAGGCGATCCCTGAGACGTTGCATAGTTTTAGAGTGGATTCTGAAGCTGCAAAACTAGCTCCAGGACTCGAAGCACTTTTCAACATTGCAAAAAGAAAGTTCGATGAGACCAATTCCAAAAGATTAGAAACTCTTACAAAGACCTCGGAGACTGTTCAGGAACTATTTACCACATTAGGGGGCGCTTCAGCATCTATTAGCCTTACGGGCTCTATTCTTAAGAGCTTTAACTTGGGTTCTCTCTCTGCTTCCTTCAGGTCAATTAATTCTATAAGTTCATTCACTAGCGCAGCAGGAACAACTTCTGGCCTTGAAGAGAGCCCAGTTTTCTGTGAATTGCAAAAGAGAATGACAGATCTAACTCAGAAATTAAACCTAACCGCTCCTAGCTCATCCAGCAGCTCGTCGAGTCCATCAACAGTAATTCCTCTAGGACCTCCACCGCCACCTGTTTCAAGATATTCAATGCCAACGCCAGTCGTGACAGTAACTCCTCCGCCATCTACTAAAACTCAACCATTACCTGTGCTCCACAGCTCTATGTTTGACACAACCACACCTGAAGAAGAGCAGCTGAATACTGAAACAACAGAAGAGCAGCCGATAGAAGCTACCGATCCTGTGCTCCCCAGCTCTCTCTTTAATCCAACCACAGTTGAAGAAGAGCAGCTGAATACTGAAACAACAGAAGAGCAGCCGATAGAAGCTACGGATCCGCTTTCTCTTTCTGTCATTTTAAATCAATTTACCGACTTGCAAACGAAGACACAACAACCCATAACTCCAGAGCTCCTACCAGCACCCACTGAAGAATCGTCTGAAATCCCTTCTACGGAGACCTCCTCAAGCAGTTTTGCATCGACTGCATCATCGATTGAAACACCAGCCGCGCCATCTGCTTTGGAGAATTTCAAAGAACAACTGAAACAATCTATTGAAACCTACGAGAAAGGCTTGTCTAAAGCGAAAAAGACACGTCACTCGGAGTCGCAATCCAAAAAATTAGAAAGAGCCTACACAAAATCAATTCTAGAAAATTTCGGTCTTCTTCCTACTGAATTGCGCAAAAAGTTCCATCAAGCATACATATTGAAACACAAGATGAATCCAAAAAAACGTGCCGACCATGTATGGTCAAAAGGACATTTCTGCAAGTACGAGAACCGTCTTGCATTAACTCGTGTTCTTAAATCTATCGAATAAGTCATTTTTTCTCATGACCCCTACAGCAGCTCTTTTTGTTGTAGGGGATTTTTTTGTCTAAAGCCGCTCTTGAAATTGTTTCTGTATAGCCAAAACCAAAGCAATCTGCTAACTTTAAAAATATCTTTAATTAGCTATGGGAGAGCTTATGGCAAGGTCAACAGGATCCTCTGCACATCCTAAAGAGATGTACTTACTCGCACTCACTGAAATGTGCCAACGGTTCGCATTTTGGGGCATTGCCAACCTGCTTGTTCTTTATCTTGTTCAGAATCAAAAGTTTACAGATACAGCAGCAGACACTCTGTTTGGATTATTTACAGGAGTAGCCTTCGTCTTGCCTGTCGTAGGAGGGTATTTCTCTGATAAGTTCAACTACCGTCTGCCTGTGATTTGGGGAATCTTATTAACAGCAGCGGGATGCTTTTTGTTCTCAACAGGCAGCTTGCCTCTTATCTATATCAGTTTGGCATTAGTAGCGCTTGGTGCTGCTGTATTCACGCCGAGCATTTATGCGCTTCTCGGCAGCCTCTACCATCACCAACACCATTTGCGCGATGGGGGCTTCTCGATCTATTATTCCGCAGTGAACATCGGAGCCTTCGTTGCGATGGTAAGCCTTGGAGCTCTGGGTCAAGCGAAACACTGGCATTTTGCTTTCTTCCTCGCAGGGGTTGTCCAGTTATTTGCCTTAGTTTTCTTTAAATGGGCGCTGCAAAATCCAGACCTTTTAGAAGCATCAAAAATCCGCGAGAAACTCAAAGGAAAAAAACAAGCGCCCTTGCACCGTCATGAATGGAGCCGCATCCTTGTGATTTGCATTCTATCCTTCTTTTCAATCCTTTTCTGGATGGCATATAACCAAGGAGGCTCCTCCTTAAACCTATTTGCACTGCGTTTCACAGATAGAAGTGTCTTTGGGATGGAAATCCCCCCTGTTTGGCTTCTTTCTTCGGAAACGCTCTACCTGATCCTCTTTGCGATGCCCCTTTCTCTTTTATATGTCTATTTAACGAAAAAGAAGATGAATCCAACACCGATTGTAAAATCAGCTCTTAGTCTTACATCGATGGGGATCTGTTTTTTAATCATGGTCATCGCCTCTTGGCATATCCCCTCAGGAGCACATTCAGGATCTGTAAGCCCCTTCTACCTATTATTTGCTTATGCCTTTATGGCTTTAGGAGAAATGCTGATAGCACCCATTGGCTTATCCCTCATCACCCACCTCTCTCCTCATCGCTTTACAGCTCTTCTTGTGGGGGTATGGTATTTGTGTATTGGGATTGCCTTTTATCTGGGAGGAATCATCGCTCCTTGGATGTCAAAACTAAAAGAAATGAGCCAGTTCTTCAATCTCTTTGTCATTGCCTCATTCGTCTCTGCAGCGCTCTTGTTTTTAGTTGCGAAAAAGCTCGATAAGATGCGCCATCTCAAGACACTTTAGATCGATATCTAATTCCTTAAGAGCGCTCTTAAAATCTTCGGGGATCGGAGCTACTGCTCTGATCTCTTTATGAGAAATCGGATGGGTAAAAAAAACAGCATACGCATGGAGCAAATGGCGTTTAAAATGAAGCTCTTTGTTAAATGGCTTTCCATACTGTAGATCCCCTAAGAGGGGATGTCCGATGCTTTTTAGGTGAACGCGCAGCTGATGCGTGCGTCCTGTAAGAGGCTCGCACAATAAAAGGGATGCATTTTTTCCCTTAGCGAGACATTTCCAATGAGTGATGGCTCTTTGCCCCTCTTTTGAAACCTCAACCATGATCTGGCTTTGCGTCTGTTGTCTGCGTTTTAAATTGGTGTCGATGATCCCGCCATTTTGTTTGACCACCCCACTAACGAGTGCTAGATAGGCTTTGTGGATCTTTCGCTCTCTAAAAAGAAGAAACATCTGCTCTTTAATTGCATCATTTTTAGCAAGAATGAGCGCGCCCGTCGTTTCCTTATCGAGGCGATGCACAAGCTGAAGGTGATTCTTAAATTTTGGAAATTTTTTATTCAAAAAATGGTTTTCAGAGATCCATCCTGAGAGCTTATCGCAAATCAATAGCGCGTCGTCCTCATACAAAATAGAGGGAGTAAAGGAGGCAGGCGATGGATCCAATGCTGCGCAATCCAGCTCGACTTGATTACCTGCTTTCAAAGAATGGGATGCAAAGGTCTCGACCTTTCCGTTGACTCTGCAGCATTTGCCATCAATTGCGCGCTTTAACGCTTTAACAGAGGGCGCTTGAGGATATTTTTTGCGTAAAAAAGCATGCAGGGTCATCCCTTCTTCAGAAGAAGAGACAACCCATTTGAGCATCTTTTGAGAAGAGGGCTTCATGCTTCAAGATGTTCAAGATAGTCGATCAAAAGACGCACACCCACACCTGTCGCAGGGGTCGTGTGATACCCTTTTGCATCAGAAAGATATGCTGTTCCGGCAATATCTAAATGCGCCCAGGGGATCTCTTTGACAAACTGCTGCAGAAATGCTGCGGCAGTGCACGAGCCGCCCCCTCTTCCTGCAGAATTCTTAAGATCTGCGATTTTTGATTTGAGCATCTCCTTATATTCAGGAAACAACGGCATCCGCCAGAGCCTCTCATGTGTGCGATCTCCTGCTTTCATAAGCTCTTTTGAGAGGGTATCGTCATTGCAAAATAACCCTGTTGCTTCTTCTCCTAACGCAACAACAATCGCACCTGTTAATGTGGCAAGATCAATCAACCGATTAGGGCGATACTTTTCCTGGATATAAGAAAAGGCATCGGCAAGCACAAGTCTTCCCTCTGCATCGGTGTTGGAGATTTCGACCGTTTTTCCCGCATGGCTCTTAAACACATCTCCTGGCTTATAGCTATTGGGACCTACCGCATTTTCCGCAACAGCTAGCGCTGCAACGATATTCTTCTTCAGCTTTAATCTGGCAGCTGCCTGTACAAGACAAAGAGCCGCAGCAGCACCTGACATATCGCATTTCATCGTCTCCATGCTACCTGTCGGCTTCATATTGAGCCCGCCTGTATCATAGGTGATCCCTTTTCCGATGACAGCTGTTTTATCTTTCGAGCCCGGATTGCCCTGGTATTCTAAAATAATGAGAGCAGGATCGCGGACAGATCCCCGATTGACAGCTAAGATCAAGCCCAGATTTTCCCGCTCGAGATCCTCTTTGCCCAAAATGGTTGTCTTTACTGTAGAAAACTCCTCGCTGATTCCCCGAGCAAATGCGGCTAATGTATCCACATGGACATCATCCGCATTTCCATTGATGAGATCGCGAGCGAGATTAACAGATAAAGAAACAACATGCAGTTTTTTGAGACAACTCGATCCTGACCTGTC
Organism: Rhabdochlamydiaceae bacterium; assembly: GCA_019752555.1. Lineage (GTDB taxonomy): Bacteria > Chlamydiota > Chlamydiia > Chlamydiales > Rhabdochlamydiaceae > JAGVMG01. The sequence goes on along the minus strand of JAIELY010000010.1, from coordinate 172,408 downwards.
AACACCGACAAAGCAAAGATGGGAAAGAGCATTTTGACTCTCTAGCTCGCCAGAATCGCTTTTTAACATGCTAAAAGAGTAATTAGCCAACAAAGCCCCTTCAGCAGCGCCGCGCAAAATCACCTCTTCTGAGAGCAGCTCATTTTCCGGAAGAAAAACATTAGCAGTTTTAATTTTCTTTGCACGCAAGGCTTTGACAGCAGAGGCATAAGACTTACGTAAATTTTCAGCAAGGCAAGGCTTGCGCTTGCCTAATCCGAGCAATAAAATCCGATGCTCTTTACCACTTGTGCGATACAAAAGAAGAGTTTCCCCCTCTTTTGCACCGAAATCGCCATTGCGGATCGGTTGTGCCGCCCACTTGGAAAACTCCTCTTCCTTACATGCACTCTCAGGCTTAGACTTGCCCTGCCAGAACGGAACGATCACAACATCCGATTTCTTGCGCTGGGAGCTTTTTTCTACAGATGTCAGTTGCATAAGTCTCCAGATTAAAAAGGAATCTCATCTTCATTAAACGCAGCATCCGCTTTTCCCTGCCCCACTGCAGCATGTTCAAAACTTCCCATCGAATCAGAATCGGAATGTCCACCCATTTTCTCAGAGGACTCTCCATGTGCAGATCCTGTATGCTCTGGTTTCCCAAATGGGCTAAACATCAAGTTCAAAGCGGTAATGCTCATCGAAACTTGAGGACGCCCTTCCCTGTCGGTGAAGATTTCAGGTTTATTCAGCTCTCCCATCACAATCACTGGACTTCCCTTTTTTAAATAAGCAATCATCTTGTCAAATTGCTCGCCCCAAACGGTGACCTTCCACCAAATCGTTTCATCTTTTCCGCCTCTACGAGCACGGGCAGCAACGCGCAACGTAGTGACCTTTTGTCCAGAAGAAGTAAAACGCACTTCAGGATCTGCTCCTAAATGACCTGCAATCGTAATTTGATTCATCGTATCCTCTTAAATTAGCTATCGTTCTTCTGTAAGGGATAGTCCAATGAAGAATTGTAATCAAGGGAGAAATTGGATGGATTCGGGAAACTTCTCAAGCATCAATAACTTACTACAGCATCTATCCAAAAAATTGAAAAACCAACGCGATTTAAAATAAATAATTAGACATAAAAATTCTAATTAAGTTAGACAGAAAAATACGCATCAATTTTTTTTCGAGTTAATTCGGCAAGAATTATGAAAGACACAAAACCTCCTCACCCCTCTTCAGACAACTTTATTTCAGAACTCAGCCAACTGTATTCTGTTTCTTCTCGGAAAAAAAATGAGATCACCCTTTCCTACGTAGATGAAGCACCTGATTTTTACGATCCTTATTCAGACTTAAATCTGTTTCTATCCCAGAAAATCAAAGAAGAAATGCAACAGTGTGGGTGCCATAAAAAATGGTCGCCTAAAATTCAGGAAAAACTCATTGAAAAGATCAGCCCCGAGTTTCAAGAAAAATTCCCCCAATACCGTCTTGGTGTTCTGGCGCTGAAAAAAACATGGGAAAAGGTCGGATATTATTTACAGCAGATCGAGACACAAACCCAAGCGATGACAGAGGAAGGAAAGCTCAACACATCCTTCTTAATTAAAGAAAACCTAAGACAATATCTCTGTTTAAAAAATCCGCCTCAGCTGCATCCGAGCCAATTCGCTCATCAACTGGCCCTAAAGATTAGCGAGTGCATTGCAACCATTGATGGAAAGCGCCCCAAACTCGATGAATTAACAAAGATGATCTGGTCAACACAAAAGCATCTCATTAAAAATGCAACGCCAGAGCAATTAAAATGTCCGTATGACAAGTGCGATCAGATCGATAAACTCATCGTAAAAACAATTTTAGGAATCAAAGCACAGCAGCCTCAATTAAGTTATGAAGAGCTCGTCATTCAAGTCAAAGAATCGCTTCAAGCCATCCATGAGCTTCCGAGCTTTTCTTCTTTAGATTCTCTCTATGGAAATATCGCAGCTCTTTTTGCAGAAAAGCTCTACGCAACCTCTTCTATCCACACCCACTATTTCGCCGAGCAAAAAAGAGCCCTTTTAAATTTCATCAGCCGCCATAGCGCCCTTTGTAAATCGGCAATGCTGCTTCCAGAGCTCCATGAGCAAGTCCGCAGAATCCGAGCGCTCTACACGCTAGCAAGCCAACTGCCGAAAGAGCTTAAGGAAGAGGAAATCAAAGCTGCAATTTGCTCCATCTACCCGACGACGCAGCCTACGCGTCCAGCACTATCTCAGGCAGTTTACGCCTTTATCTCGGCGGAGCTTGTCCTGATGCGCAACGAACAATACTGCCATTCGATTGAATACTCAACGGAGGCGATTTGGGCCGCATATAAAGAAGCCATCCATTTGCCTCCATTAACCGAAAAAGACGGCGATCTTCTTGAAATCGCAATTTGGAAAACCCTTTCAGGAACAGAGGGATTATTAGAAAAACTCCCCTATCGGATCGGCCAAAGAATTGAAGAAGAAATCGCACATATTCTCATCGATTCTCCAGAAAACAGTTTTTCTGCAACGGTCCATGCAACAGCTCAATTCTTTAAACACGCAAAGGAATTTAACCAAGAAGAGATCGAGAAAAAAATTCATCTCTTTGCAATTCAAGGAGATATGATCTACAGGTTAGTTCAATTAAATAAAAACACGACATTGTTTAAAGAAATTGCGGCGGCACGAAATTCACACCACTTCTCACATGCAGATTTTGTAAGGGATGTAACAGCTCAGTATTTAACAAAACACCCCACCCTCTCCTGCTACAGAGAACTTCTCATAAAACGCACATGGATCTTATACAAATGCGCCTGGTACACCCTGTTCGCACAACCTCAGGAATCCTCGTACGACCGCTTGGTTGCTTGGCATGTTTACCACTTACAAGAAAATGGGTGTGCAGCAGATGAAAACGCCCTCATTCAGCACATCTATGAAGTCATCACACAATCTACTCCACTTGTTCCCTTTGATTGGGAGGATACAAGACACAAGATTGCTTTCTACACAGCAAATAGACACCCAGAAAGAGAAATGGAATGCTTAAGTACTGTCCCATCGTAAGCAATCCATTGACACCTAAATGAGCGCTCTGCTCTGGCTTAAGAAATTCCACAAGAAAACGAAATGCAAAAACAAGGGTAACAAAGAGCCCCGCAATCCGCCCTGGATTTTTTAGATCAGGATGTTTTTTCCAATAGAGCATTAGGATCCCAAAAACAGCCCATAAAAAAAACGCCTCATAGAGCTGAGCGGGATGGCGCGGGATCAGAGGCCCCCCATCCGCGGGATGTCCAAAAATCACCCCCCAGGGAACTGAGGTCGCAGTTCCTATAATTTCTTGGTTAAAGAAATTTCCTAAGCGGATAAATCCACAGCCAACAGAAGCGGGAATGACAACAAGATCAAGCACTCGTAAAAAACTCAAATGCAAACAATCGCGTTGTATCTTTTTTGCATACAAAAATAGAGCCAACAAGATCCCCACCGCAGCTCCATGACTTGCAAGCCCCCCTTCCCACACTTTAAAAACAGAAAGCGGATCGTGAGCTAATAGGGCCCAATCTTGATAAAATAACAGATCTCCAAGACGCGCCCCGATGAGTGTCCCTGCTATCATGTAAACAGTAAGCCGATCGACGGCTTTTACAACCCCACCCTTTAAAGATACCCCAGGAAAGTGGAGAAAATACCGCTTAAGCAGGTAAACTATGATCCCATACCCCAAAAAGAAACCGAGAGCGAAAAAGAAGCCATACCAAAGAACAGGTCTCTCTAATAAGGGGATTGGGAAAGAAAACATCGCCCGATCGGGATCCCAATAAAAAGTTGCTAATGTCATGGAGCGCACATGTATAAAATAAAAATTGTTACCGTTGGAAAAACCAAAGAAACCGGACTATCTGAAGCAATTGAAGAATACACGAGCCGGCTTAAGACGTCCATGACCTTTGAGTGGATTTTTGTGAAAGATGACGAAAAACTCAAACAATTTCTAGATAAAGAAGCCTCATATCTGTGTCTAGATCCTAATGGGACGCTCCTAACAAGCGAGGCATTTTCAATTTATATCGTTAATTCTTTAAAAGAACTAGGCTCGCGTCTAACCTTAGTCATCGGAGGCTCGGATGGGATCCCGTTTGAAATCAAAGCCAAAGCGCGGAAACTCATTTCTCTCTCCCCGCTTACCTTCACCCACCAACTCACCCGGCTCATTTTAATCGAGCAGCTCTACAGAGCTTTAGAAATCGAAAAGGGCTCTGCCTATCACAAATAAGCTGGCACACTTGCGTGAAAGAATTGATTGAAATCGACAGTAAGAAAGGCATCGATCTCCTCTTGTGTATCTAACGAGAGATATGCCAATGCAAAAACCGGCAACGATTTCCAATCGATTGGACGGTAATGCAAAAGATGCTCTTGACCACAAAAAGTGATAAAAGCCGTATGATCTGGCACCGATTGTTCAGGATCGATCTCTTTGCCATTGTACCCAAGAGCCCAACAAAACCGCTGCCCCATCCGTTGCTCCCAGATGGCCTCCCAGTCGGGAGATGTGTTATTAAAAAACATATCATAAGGATTAAACCCGAGCCCATAATAGGCCAAATCCGCTAAGCCAAATCCTCCAAAGCGCATCGGATTCATTTCGATAGGAATCAGCTTCTCTTGGTTAATCCGAAATTCCGCATGAATTGGAAAATTAACCACATTCAAAATATCGGTGTTAAGAAACTTGAAAAATTGTTCCACAGGTCCTTTCCAAAAATTGAACAATTCTTCGCTCGTCCAATAAATGGCATTAAGATAATGGGGATCGGACGGCATCGGATGCAAAGTGATGTTAAGAATAATCGGCTCACCTTCTGTGTTATAATACATATCAACGGCAAGCTCTTGCCCTTCAATACAATCCTCCACAAGCCATTCTTCCGACGAAAGAACCGTCTCAGAAAAATACTCAGACAACCTCTTAATGTCTGCTAAGAGAGCACTTTTTATGATTTTAAGATCATCATTAGGTTCTATAATACGAACACCCGCACTAAAAAACCCCTTAACCGGCTTAATCACCGACTTGACTTGAACAGACTCAAGATCTTTAAGAGATGTCTTGTAATACTTCAATTCAGGGAAAAGACGAGCTGTCGCTTCGCGAAATGCAAACTTGTTTTTCAAAAGCTCGATTGCCTCTTTTGTCGCTCCCTTTTCGAGTTGAGCATGGACAACTTCTAAGCAAGCTTCACTATTGATGCAAATAGATTCCCCATCCTGGATGGGATCACGTAACAAGTCGGCAACATCTAAAATATTGGCATTAATTTTATATTTTGGAATCAGTGCGCCATCTGATTTAATGAACAAACTTTTTTTCTCCACGCAATTACTCCTCTTCCTCTTCATCTGCAATAGGTGCTGCAGAAGGTTTTCTATAAAGCAAAGATACATCTACAACTCTCGGAGGAACAATTAAAGGAGATGAATCTTCTTTGGAGGCAAAGATGACAGGCTGCAAGTAGAAAGAATCCAATTTCATAGAACAAATGTCATGATGCAGACCAAATCCATGAACAAGTCTGATCTTCTGAGAAAGTCGAGAAGGGGGGGAATCGAGTTCAACTCTGTGAAAAAATTGCATCCGTTCTGTCACCTGACCACTAGTACATAGAGAAATATTCATTTCAACATGACTCAGTTCAATGTCCAAATCAAAAATACGCGCACTGATAAAACAACGGACACACGTTGCTAGCTTTAATATTCCGGGAAAAATCCAAGCATTTACCAATAACTTGCTTTCACCACTTGGAGGAAAACACTTATTTAGAAGTTTGAGCCCGTTTTGTGAGACAAGAATCTTATTAACAAAAAAATCAGAATCAAATCTCTGCTTTTTGAAGTTAAAACAACCTCTGGATTTACTTTTTTTACCACTCTTTGAAGTCTTATAACCCATTTCACGACCAATTAATCTCGAAATCTCTTTTACAAGCCCTTGATTATGATCAATAAAACTATTAAACCTTTCTTGTACTGATGCTTCAGGCAAATTCAAAACATCTGCAATAATTGAGAATAAATTATCTCCGCATTTTTTGGATTGAACTTGAAACTTCCATGTTAATGGAGTGCCAACTTCAGCAAGACATACTGTCGTAAATAATTGAATAAGAGGATCTTCCGGCTTAGGTTTAGGCTCTATCGGCTTTTCATCAAAAACATCATATTCCTCAGCGGGCAGTTGATACAACTTTGTGGAAGGAAACATCTGCAGAGTCATAGAAATGCCCGCTCTATCGATTCCGCCGCTCGAACTAGATGCCATATAAAAAAACCTTACATAATTATACTTTATAAAAAGTATTATATAATATTATTAAATAAAAATCAATTAAAACAACAAATCATTAATAAACAACTTAAACACATAACAATTAAGACTTTAAAACAAATCAGAGACGACCTGTACCCCTATTGAAAGATTTTCCCTTGGAACTCATGGCTCATATTTCCTTTGGCAAAAAATCTTGTACGCATCAACTCCTCCGATCGCATATCATCAGGAAAAAGTAAAATAAGGTGACTACCCATGCGCTTAAAACACATCCCCCTCATCGTCCTGTCTGGCCTACTCTGGTTTGGAATCGGGATTTTCTTAATGACATTGGGACTCAATTTTATCGTGGAAGCTGCGGCTAACAAAGAAACCCCTTCCTTTCTCATCCGCACCTTTACTAAACTTGCAGGCAATCAAGAGCAATCTGCTCTTTTTCTTATTGTGATCGGCCTTGCGCTCGGGTTTATCAAAGGACGGGTTGTCTTAGCAAAATCGGCAGCTCGCGTTGTGAAAAGAATCCTCTCCCTTCCCAATCCCGTGCCCTTATCCCAGGCTTACGGCAAAGGGTATTTGATGCTAATCGCAGGGATGGTAATGCTCGGAATGAGCTTAAAATGGCTGCAACTGCCGCTTGATTTTAGAGGATTAATAGATGTCGCAATCGGATCTGCACTGATGAATGGGGCGATAGCTTATATCCGCCACGCAGATGCAATCCGCAAACAGCGTTCTTGAAGATCGACAAAAATGAGTGTGCATTTTAAACTCGACGTAATGATAAAAAAAATTCCTTTCGCTCCATAGAACGAAAGAAAAATCAGGAGAAATCGATGAACCTGTCCTTAGTCTTCCTACGCATCCTATTTGTAATTTTAAGTATTTTCTTCATGACCACCTACATGCTTTCCAGTCAGTCAGGCACGCCTCAAATGAATGCCCTGATCGGAGTTGGAACAGGAATTCTCTTTAGCCTGCTCTTGTTCGGATTTGACACCCTTTTCAAACGATTCAACTTGCGTTCATTTAATATTGGCATCATTGGAATCTTCATTGGATACTTAATGGGACAAGCGCTCGTTCTTGTTTTTGATGCAATCCTCGACATCAGCAGGATCTCGATCGTTCTTCAACCTCAAACACTCGAAATCATCAAAATCGCTCTGTTTTTATTTGGCACCTATCTCGGTACTTTAATGACACTAAGGGCTGCAGACGAGCTATATGTCAGCATCCCTTTTGTTAAATTTGCTCCAACAGCACAAAAAAAACGGGATTTGATTATCGATAGCTCAGTACTCTCCGATGCGCGAATCATTGATGCATCAGCAACAGGTCTTCTCGACCATCAACTCATCATTCCCCGTTTTATTATCAAAGAACTCTACGCTCTTGCTGAAATCGGCGACGAAATGGCCAAATCCAAAGCCAGAAGATCATTAGAGGTTATCAAAAAACTCGAAGCCATCCCAGAGCTCGATTTGCGTTTTAATGACACCGATTTTCCTGAAGTTAAAGACACTCACGGAAAACTCGTTCGCTTAGCAAGACTTCTCGATGCAAACATCATGACAGCAGATATCAGCCGAGTGCAAATGTCATCGATTGAAGGGATCCGGGTCATTAACATCCACTCCCTTTCTAACGCGCTAAAGCCTCTCATGCAAGCGGGCGAATACATTAAAATTAAAGTACAACGCTATGGAAAAGAACCACGCCAAGGGGTCGGATACCTCGATGATGGCACGATGGTCGTTGTCAACGGCGGCGGTAATTACATCGGAGAAGTGATCGACGCAAAAGTCCTCTCTGTCAAACACACCTCATCCGGACGGATGATCTTCTGTAACGCTTGTGATGATGAAACCCTTTCTAATGAATATGAAGAGACAGAAGATGACGAGCGCTGAAAACTCCCCAATTTTAGGCATGGGAAACGACATTATCGAGATCGACCGGATCCGTGAAAGCATCGACCAGCATGGATACCGGTTGATCTCGCGTCTTTTTACAACAAAAGAACAAGACTACTGCTTTAAATATAAGGACCCTGTTCCACACTTTGCGGGGAGGTTTTCAGCAAAAGAAGCCATCGTTAAAGCGCTGGGAACAGGATTTGGAGAGCATGCCTCTTGGCTGGATTTTGAAATCCTCAATGACCCCGCAGGAAAACCTGTTGTCACTTTCTCAGAAAAACTTAAAGCAAAACTCACGGGCACAAAGATGCTCGTCTCAATCAGCCACTGCCAGCTTTATGTGACTGCAACAGCACTTTGGACGCGTTAAGCTTGCCTGAATTCCACTTCTACCCTAATAATGAAAGCCAATTCCATTTGGAGCTTTGTTATGGCAGCATCAATAAACCGCGATTCACCCCCAGTACCCTATTATTCACCTGTTCGGATCGGCACACCGAAGACAGATGAAGACTCTCTTTCAGAAAAGGAGGAGGTTGAGACATTTAATCTAAATTCAGAAAAGCCCACAGAAAGGGAACTCGAAACCTTATGTACCGGATTAAAAAACAACACGCTTATAAATCTATTCTTAAGTTATGTCAGCAACCCCATAGAGTTCTTCGAAGAGATCATCCCCTCATTAGAAGCAAATAGGTCTCTTCAAAAAATCTCATTAGAAATAATGAACCTAAGCGGCATCCCGCTCGAAAAAATGCTCTATGCCATTCGCTCTAAACCCATCAAGATACTAATCATTCAAAACTGCCAATTGCAAGAAAGAGATATCTTACTGATCGCAGAAACACTTCCCCATCTTCCAAATCTTGTTGAACTCGATTTAAGTCATAACAAGATCTCCACGCAATTGATCAGTTTATGCCAAACCATTCCCCAGTGTAAAGCGCTGAGCACACTTAATTTAAGCCGATGCTTCATACAGGATTCGCACATTCTTAGTTTTGCTAAAGTTCTAGAGTCTCTACCCTCTCTTACCTCTGTTGACTTAAGTGGAAATAATATACTGAGACTTCATAGCGCTTTTGCAAGGACAATTGAGAAAAATCCTAAAATCACTGACTTTAAAATTAACACAAGGGGCATTTGTCCTATTTTTCAATGTGAACATCGTGCAGATAAAATCGCTTTAAGAAAAATCTCTAAGGCATTACAGAAAAACCGTTCTCTGTCTTCTTTTCACAGCAACAACATCGCAATTCTGCTTAACATTCCTGAGCGATTTGACTATTGGGGTTGGCAAGGCTTTAACAGTTGTCTCTAAATATGAATGCGTCGCCTTGTGTTCAGAAAAACGAAAACGGCAAGTTGTAAGCGATGGTGAAGAAGTTCACATTTTGAGGAAAAACATGGGCAAAGACGCGACGCGTATATGCGAGCGTCCATTCACCCCAAGTGTCAGTGTGGTACCGATAAAGAGCTCCCACGTCAATGGACTGGTGGTGAAACTCCCCCCACCCATTAAAGTGATTGATGAAAACATGCTGTTTGGAGCCAAAACCAAAATACCCTTCTGCATAAAATCCTAAACGGTGCCGGTCATTCCAGTTTTTTTCATAGACAGCAAGGGCTCTTAGCCATGCCGAGCCATGGTTTGCAATACCAACTCCCATAAGGCCCCAAAGATGGGTTGTCCAAAAAGCTCTCTCACACCACTCCTTTCCAAAGGCAGAATTGAGCTCAATATTCACTTCAGAATGATAAGGAGTACTGACATCTTTTAGGCTGCGGCGCGTTACTTTACGAGCCGATAAACCTGTTGTCCAACTCAATGGATCTCCCGCGACATCGTTCATCCATAAGTACCTCCCTTGGATCGCAGCGCTGCGCAACCCAAAGCTCTCGCGCGGCGTATCGGCAAATTCCAGTTCAAACTGCACATCAAGACAACTAGACGGGATCAGAGTTAAATCAAATGTCTCAACCTTATCATTCGAAGCAGAGCGCATTTGTTTCACAGCACCTTCCACCTCGCGATACCTGCTGTAGGTAAAATCGGCATTAAATTCACAGCACCAGACCTCGCCCATCCAGGGCTTCTCCTGAAATCCATAGGCAAGAACAGGGGTAAAAAGAAGAGCTAACGCCTGAAGTGTTTTCACTTATGCCAATCCCTCATGAGATAGCCACCGTTCTGCATCTAATGCAGCCATACAACCGGATCCCGCAGCAGAAACCGCCTGGCGATAAATGTGATCTTGCACATCTCCTGCAGCAAAAACACCTTCCACATTCGTGCGCGTTGAATTACAAAGGACCTTGATATAGCCATTATCCAAGAGATCCACTTGCCCGCCGAGAAATGCCGTGTTAGGCTGATGCCCGATCGCAAAAAAAAGTCCTCCCGCAGGATAGGTTGTCTCCTTGCCAGAGGGGATGTCTTTAAGAGTGACGGAACTGAGAATAGCTTCCCCCTCGACCTTCACTGGAAGGGTATTCCATAAAATTTCAATCTTGGGATGCTGCCGTGCACGCTCGCACATAATTTTAGAAGCACGGAGCTGATCTCTACGGTGAACGATGTAAACTTTAGAGCCATATTTCGTGAGAAAAATCGCCTCTTCGACAGCGCTATCCCCCCCGCCAACTACATAGAGGTCTTTATTGCGGAAAATAGGAGCCGCCCCATCGCATACAGCGCATGCTGTCACTCCCTTTTGCCAAAATTCTCCATCGCGCGTCCCCGGAATATCAAGCCGCTTAGCAGTAGCCCCTGTGGCAATAATGATCGCATCTGCAAGAACTGTCGTCGGACTGCCTTTGACAAGAAAAGGACGTTTTGAAAGGTCCACCGAAACAACATCTTCTGTCACAATTGTCGTTCCAAACCGCTCAGCCTGCTTACGCAAACGATCCATCAGCTCAGGACCTGTGATCCCTTCAGGAAATCCAGGAAAGTTTTCCACTTCGGTCGTGGTCATCAGCTGTCCGCCTGCCGGCCCAGAAAAGAAGCCTTCATAAACTAAGGGGAATAAGTTGGCTCGCGCTGCATAGATCGCTGCAGTATAAGCAGCCGGACCAGAACCAATGATGACAATTTTTTTACGTTCCATTTCCTCTCACAGATTCAAGGGTTTAGAGCGTATTCTAGAGGCAACTCCAAATTTCAACCAGAAAAATTTTCCACTCCATTTACAACTGGTTCTTGTATATAAAATCCAGTAGGTCTTAAACTCAGTGCTCCTGATCATTTTCGTATCTACGATAGTGCAACCATTTATTTTTTAACAGGATGGGAATGAGAAGCATTAAGCTGAAAAAACTGACCAAATCGCTCAACGGGGGCACAATCATCCGCGATATGGATTTGCATATCCCCGCCGGCAAATTTTTCGCTCTTCTCGGACCGAGCGGCTGCGGAAAAACAACTTTACTCCGCCTGATCGCAGGGCTTGAAAAATCAGATAGCGGTCAGATCTATTTAGGAGATAACGACATCACCGAATGGCCGATCCATAAAAGGCCTGTTAATATTGTGTTTCAAAACTACGCCCTTTTTCCCCATCTGGACGTCTTTGACAATATCGCCTATAGCTTAAAACTCAAAAAGCTTCCTAAAATCGTCATCGAGCAAAAAGTATTAAAAATTCTTGAAGCCTTCGGCTTAGAACATCATATCTACAAACTCACCTCGCAGCTCTCCGGTGGTCAGCAGCAGCGAGTGGCTCTTGCTAGAGCTATTGTCAATGAGCCGGCCCTGCTTCTCTTAGACGAGCCGCTAGCAGCTCTCGATTTTAAGTTAAGAGAAAAGATGCTCATCGAGCTGATCGAGCTGCAGGACAAGCTCAAAACCACCTTTGTCTACGTCACGCATGACCAGTTTGAAGCGCTCACTGTTGCCGACCAAATGGCCATCATGAACCACCGCGGTGAAATTGAGCAGATCGGCACACCTAAAGAAATTTATGAATTCCCTAATTCTTCATTTGTTGCAAAATTTGTTGGAACAACAAACATCCTTCAAGGGAAGCTGCAAAATGTCGAAACAGAGCCTGAAATTGAAATCAGCGGTTTAAGCAACTTTAAAATTCATATCCCGCAAAAAAAGGAATGGATGAAAGACGGCAATGAAGTGATGATCAGCCTGCGTCCAGAAAAGATCTTTATTTCAAAAAAAGAAGTAAAAAACTTTTCGAACACCTTAAAAGGAACTGTTCAATCGATCGTTTACCATGGCAGATCTACCCAATATAATATCCTTTTGAAAAATGGGATGAGAATTCAGGTCTTTGAGCAGAACGAAGAACACTTCCCCCAAGAAGTCATCGACTATGACAATGAAGTGAATCTCTATTGGCAAAAAGAGAATACGGTGATCTTAGAAAAATGAAACTAAACATTTTCCGTAAAACACCCGCTTCTGAATATCCCTTTACGATCGGCGCTCCTGCCATGATCTGGCAGGTACTGTTTTTTTATGTCCCTCTTGCCATCATTGTTGTTTCGAGCATTCTAAGCATTACCGAAGCGGGAGTGATCGAAGGACTAACCTTCTCGAAAATCACTTTTTTCTTGCGCCCACTCTACCTTAAAGTGATCGCCTCCTCGTTTCTATTGGCTTTAAGCAATGCTGTTATTTGCTTGTGCATTGCTTACCCCCTGTCTTATTTTTTAGCTTATAGCAGCCGAAAATTTAAAAACTTCCTGTTGTTTTTATTGATTGTTCCCTTTTGGACTAATTTCTTACTGCACGTCTACGCGTGGTTTTTTGTATTGGAAAGAGAGGGGTTTCTCAACAATCTCTTAATGACTTTAGGATGGATTCAAGAACCGATCCACTTTCTCAATTCTATGTTTGCGATCATGATCATGATGGTCTACTACTACCTCCCCTTCATGGTGATGCCTATCTACTCCTCTTTGGAGCGGATGGATATCCGTTTGATCGAGGCCTCTTATGATCTTGGAGCTTCTTGGTCTCAGACTTTCCGCAGGGTAATGCTCCCGCTCACTAAGCGAGGGATTAAAGCGGGATTCTTTCTTGTGTATATCCCCTCTTTTGGAGAATTTGCGATCCCAGAATTGATGGGGGGCGATAAACAAATGTTTGTAGGCTCGGTTGTGTCTAATTATATTTTGGGTGATGAGACAGGGTCGCTTGGCGCGGCATTTACCGTTCTCTCCTCGATTTGCCTGCTGATTAGCGCGATTGTCCTCTATTTCGTTATTGATCGACTCATCCCAGGAAAGCAAAATGGCTAAACGCAGCGACATTGGCAAAATCTCCAATCTCATCCTCATCGCATGCACTTATCTTTTCTTGTATGTGCCTCTCATTGTCCTGCTCGTCTTCTCTTTTAACACAGAGGGCTTTCCTTCGCCTTGGAAAGGGTTTACCTGGAGATGGTACCAGGAATTAATTGAAGCCACTCAACTTTGGCATGCCTTTTTAAATTCAACAATTGTTGCCATTTTCTCTACCTTAATCAGTTTAACCATGGGCGTTTTTCTTATTTTTTATGCTGCCCAAGGGGGGAAAATCGGCAAATTCCTAAATTTATTTTACGGCAATCTTGTCATTCCGGAAACGGTTCTTGCAGTTAGCCTTCTTGGGTTCTTTAGTCTATTTGCAATCCCATTAGGACTTATGACTTTGATCTTAGCGCACACTGTCTTAGGTCTCGGCTTTGTCATTCCGATTGTCTACGCGCGGTTTCTGGAGCTCGACACTCGGATGACAGAAGCCTCTCTTGTCTTAGGAGCCTCTCCCATTCAGACATTTTTTAAAGTCACCTTGCCTCTTCTGCGCCCCTCGCTCATTGCCACGGGAGTCCTGGTGTTCATTATTTCATTTGATGATTTTATCCTTTCTTATTTTTGCGCAGGAAGCAACTCGCAAACCCTCTCCCTGTACATCCTCTCAATGCTCCGCTCTGGGATTTCACCCGTTGTGAATGCGCTCTCTGCTGTTCTCCTGGTCCTTAGTAGCGCCCTTGTGTTCATCGTCTTTTCGCTTAAAACCCGCACCCGGATCTTTTAAGTATGCGTAAATTTTTTATTCGACTAGGAGTGGTTCTTCTTTGGACCGCATTAATTTGTGGGGCGTTGTACCTGCCTAAATGGGAATTAGGATCCTCCCATTCGAACACAATTAACGTCTTTGCTTGGGGAGATATTCTAGATCCAGCTGTCATCACCGACTTCGAAAATGAGACTGGGATCAAAGTCAATCTCAACTACTACTCTTCGAATGAAGAGCTGATCGTCAAACTCAAAGCAACAGGGGGCGAAGGGTACGATCTCATTATCCCTTCGGATTACGCTGTTAATGTCTTGATTCAAGAGGGTCTTTTAAAGGAAATTGATAAGGAAAAACTCAACTTTTGGAATGTGCTTAACCCCAACCTACTGGGTCATTTCTTCGATCCTGACAACCGCTATTCCATCCCTTTCGAATGGGAGCTGTTTGGCTTTGGAATCGATAAAGACTATTTTAAAGACAAGCCGCTAGAGCCTTCCTGGAAAATGATTTTCGATCCTCAAACAATCGATTACAAAGTGACGATGATCAACGATCCGATCGAAGCTGTCGGATTTGCCGCTTTTTACTTATTTCATACGACAAACGAGCTCGATGCCGCTCAAGGCAGGAAGGTGCGCGATCTACTGGTTCAGCAAAAGCAATGGGTGGAAGCCTATGCCAGTTTCCGTGGAGACTATTTTCTTGCGACCAAAAATTGCGCCGTTGCGGTCGCTTCAAGCTCCTATATCTGGCGCACAATGCGGATGTTTGATTTTGTAGGATTTGTCGTCCCCAAAGAAGGGAGCTTTATCACAATTGAAAACCTCTCTATCCCAAAACACTCGACCAAAGAAAAACAGGTCTATCGTTTCATTAACTACCTCTATAGACCGCAATCGGCAGCTTCCCACTACCACACATATGGGTTCTTCCCTGCTGTGACCAATATCATCGATCAGGTCGAAATCGATCCGCTTGCCGCATCCCTCTTTAATTCATCACAGGAAGATTTTAGCAAATATCACTTTCTTGAGACTGTGCTCCCACAGCAAGAAATCCGCGATATTTGGGTGGATGTTAAGTCTGGGAATTAGACCCAAAGAACTTCAAAATTTGAAGTTATTTGGGATGAAAAATAACTAGATAAGATTAAGCCTCTTGAGGATTTCCCAAGAGGCTCTAAGGATACTTAGGACGCTTTTTTGCGCGTTTCGATGTAGTTTACAACATCGCCAACAGTTTTTAGCTTCTCAGCTTCTTCTTCAGAGATCTCAAAGCCGAAACGCTCTTCAAAAGTCATGATGAGCTCTGTGAGGTCCAGAGAATCTGCGTTTAAATCTTCTACAAATGACTTTTCTAAAGTCACATCATTCGCATCGACGCCGAGTTGCTCGACAACAATCTCGATGACTTCCTTTTCAGTTGACATAGGTTTCCTTCAGTTGAGTTACTTAAAAAAATACAAAAAGCTTAAGCTACATGACCATTCCGCCATCTACCGTCAAGACCTGCCCAGTAATATAATCTGAGAGGGAGCTCGCAAGGAAGACCGCCGCATGTGCAATATCCGCGGGATCGCCCATTCTCCCCATAGGAATTTTTTTTAAAATTCCCTCGCGCTGGGCATCATTAAGAACGTCTGTCATGCGCGTTTGGATAAACCCTGGAGCAATACAATTCACACAGATTCCCCGTGTGGCAAGCTCTTGAGCAAGAGACTTTGTAAAACCAATCATTCCAGACTTTGATGCAGCATAATTAGCCTGTCCGGCATTTCCTGTCAAGCCAACAACAGAGCTAATGTTAATAATTTTTCCCTTTCTTGCTTTGAGCATTGGGCGGACAAGGACCTGGCAAGTGTTAAATACAGATTTGAGGTTTGTGTTGAGAACAGCATCCCAATCCTCTTCACTCATTTTCATGAGAAGCCCATCGCGTGTAATGCCGGCATTATTCACAAGGATATCGATCGAGCCCCATGCGGAAAGAAGATGTTGAACAGCATCTTCTACGGCTTTTTTATCAGAGATGTCTAGAATCACGATTTCAAAACGCTGAGACTCTGATTGACGCATCTGTTCAAGCGCAGCTAGCACTTCTGATGCGCGCTCTTGATTTGTTCCGCAAATGGCGACAGAAGCTCCTTGTCTTGCAAAACTCAAAGCAATCTCTTTTCCAATTCCCGCAGTTCCACCTGTAATAAGAGCCTGCTTATCTTTTAACAATTGCATAATGTCTCCATCCACTTTGGAAATTCTTCTAGATCTGAAACTTTTTCAATGCTAAGCGTTGGCTGAGAAACACCAATCCGTTTGTTCATTCCCGCAAGCGTTTTGCCAGGCCCCATTTCGATATACCCTTCGACTTCTTGGGCCATCATTGCCCGCATCCCTTTTTCCCAGCGGACAGGACTTGCCACTTGGTCGATCAGAAATCCACGCATCGCATTTACATCAGACACATAATCACCTGGCACGTTCATCACGAGCTGAATTGCACTCTGAGAGAGAGGCGTAGAAAGAATCTCTGCAGCTAACCTCTGTTGTGCGACATGCATGAGACCACTGTGAAACGCTCCAGAGACATCCAAAGCAAGCGCCCGTTTGGCTCCTTTTGCCTTCAATGCCAAAACAGCTAGATCCATTCCTTCTTGAGTTCCCGCAATCACAACCTGTCCTGGGCAATTTAAATTAGCAACCCAGACATTAGACGCGCTGCCAAGCTCTTGAACAACCGCTTCTACGACATCAGCCTCTAAACCAAGGATAACCTGCATCCCTCCCTTATTTTGCTCACATGCCTCATGCATATAAAGGGCACGCGAACGCACGAGCTTGAGGCAATCTTCGAAAGAGATTTTTTGAGCGGCTGTTAATGCAGTGTACTCACCTAAGCTTAAACCGGCACACACGATCGGCTGCACATCTGGAAAATTGTGCTGCAAGGTGCGCAAAATCGCAATGCTTGCAATGTAGATCCCCACTTGAGAATTTTTCGTCAATGTAAGCTCAGAAGCTGGACCTTCAAAAATGAGACGGGAAAAAGGCATTTTTAAGATGCTGTCCGCTTCTTCAAAAACCTCTTTGGCAACTGAAAATTGCTCGTAAAAATCTTTTGCCATTCCTGGATATTGCGCTCCTTGGCCAGGAAATAAAAATCCCCACTTTTTGTCCATTACTACTCCCCTTCCTTAATCGATGTTAAAAGAGATGCTCCCCAGGTCAATCCGGCGCCGAAGGCTGTTAAAAGAAGATTTTCCCCGAATTGGATCGAATGTTCTTTGAGTAATTCATCTAAAGCAATACCCACAGAAGAGGCTGAAGTATTTCCATATTTATGAAGCGTTAAATACACGCGCTCTTGAGGCACAGCGAACCGCTTTGCAATCGCTTCAATAATCCGTATATTTGCCTGATGGGGAATAAGCCAGCTAATCTGATCTTCTGCAAGTCCGGCTGTATCTAAACACTTCTTGGAGGCCGATTCCATCCGCCGCACAGCATGTTTAAAGACCTCTTTGCCTTCCATTTGCAAAAAATGTTGTTCGGCATTCACCGTATCCTGAGATGCTGGATGGCGAGAGCCCCCTGCTGGAAGGATTAAAAGCTGCGCAAGCTCTCCATCCGCGCCTAGGCTGACATCGCGAATTTGAAGACCAGCTCCTTTTCCACTGACAACACATGCAGAGGCCCCGTCTCCAAAAAGCACACACGTATTGCGGTCCTTATAATTGACGATCGAAGAGAGCTTTTCAGAAGCGATGATTAAAACATTTTGATACAACCCAGATTCAATGTACGCCTTTGCTTGCGAGAGGCAATAGATATAACCTGTGCAAGCAGCTTGAACATCGATTGCTGCGGCGTTAACAGCTTTTAGACGCGCTTGAATCAAACAAGCTGTGCTGGGAAACACATAATCGGGGGTCAGCGTAGCCACAAGAATGAGATCCACTTCTTCCGGTGCGAGCTCAGCTGCCTTAAGAGCCCTTTCTGCCGCATGAAATCCCATGTCTGAGGTAAACTCATCCGCCCGAGCAAGACGCCGCTCTTTCATGCCTGTGCGTGTAAAGATCCACTCATCCGAGGTCTCAACCAACTTTTCTAAGTCTTGGTTTGTTAAGACCTTTTCAGGTAAATAACACCCTGTTCCAACAATGCGCGCCTTTGGATTCATAAATACTGCTAAAAAGTGAAAAATTAAAATGTTTACTGCCTTTATTTTACCTTAGCGATCTAAAAAAAAGGAAGGATTATTTCTCCTAGCGTCAACAAGCAAATTTAAACTTCACAAGATCGAAAAATACCTATTGGCGGAAACACACACATTTTTTAGTCTATGGAAAATTCAAGGATCTCACCATGCCTAAATACCCTGCAGCACTGACACTTTTAATTGCCTATCTTAAAAAATTACCTGGCGTTGGCACTAAAACAGCCGAAAGATTTGCCTTTCAACTGCTCGACTGGCCAGCCCATGAAATTCAAGGATTTTCTAATCACCTATCTGAATTAAAAGAAAAAATCACCCACTGCCCCACATGCCATTGCCTTACAGACAACCACTCTTGCCCTTTTTGCGCGGATCACAATAGGAACGCCTCTCAGCTTTGCATCATCGCATCCGCAAGAGATGTCTTCTCAATTGAAGAAACAGGGACCTTTCGAGGGCATTACCACGTTCTTGGCGGACTTCTGTCTCCTATTGACGGAACAACACCCGAACACCTCAACCTCGGCAGATTAAAAAAAAGAGTCGACGAGCAAGGGGTTAAAGAAATGATTATCGCACTCGACTCTACTTTAGAGGGAGACACCACCTCCTTATATCTCAAAGAACAGATTCAAGCTTGGGGCCTCAGCGTTTCCCGTCTTGCCTTCGGAATCCCCTTAGGAAGCTCTCTTGACTTTGTGGACGGTGGCACACTTGCAAGAGCCTTTACAGCGCGCCAAGTGTTCTAAACGTTCATTACCAGCTCAAATCATAGATTTTTCTTCGAAGCTTAAGTTTTGCAATTGCCTCTTTATCTTAAATTCTCTTATGCTGTACCAGACTCGATCGCAAAATGGGAATTTGGGGGCCGTTGTGCCGGCATTTTTTTTCGAACCGCTTCACGAGAATATTCCTAAATATTCCCATGAGAGCAGTTCAAAAGCGAAGCTGGGCTAACATCCCCAACTGCCCAATTGATGACAGATGTCTGGTACAACCTTGGCTTTATTCATTTTTGCACCCTCCTTAAGACGACCGGGTACAAAAATGTGTAAGGCCAAGATAACTGATTTACGCTTATCAGAAACGAGCACCACTCCATGAGCAAGAAATATTTAATCGCCTTATCGCTGATCGCATTCACCTGCGTGCCACTGCCCACTTTGAGAGCCTCTTATTCTTCCATTGAAGCATTTGAAGACCGAAAGGTCGCCAACATCGACATCTCAGTGGAAAATCTGCCGGCAAATGCCACCTTCGATGCGAAGACAGTACTCGGCAGGCTAAAAACCAAAATCGGCGATCCTTTTTCCCAGCTAACATTTGACAGCGACCTCAAAGCACTCTCCGAAGAATACGACAGAGTCGAGCCGTCGATTAATGTCCACAATGGCGAGGTCTATGTTCATTTGAAGCTCTGGCCCCGTCCGAATATCCGCACGATGACGTGGAGTGGAAATAAGCACATTAAAACAAAGACGCTTCAAAAAGAGCTTGGGATAAAATCCAATGCAGTCTTCAACAGACAAGCTTTCAATAAAGCGTTCAACAAGGTCAAAGAGTACTACGTCAAAAAGGGGTATTTCGAATCGCAGCTGCATTACTCTGTGATCCCCGACCCCAAAACAAATGAAGTGGACATCCGCATCGAAGTGTTCGAAGGAAGATCAGGAAAAATTGACAACATCGTCTTTGAGGGATTCTCTAAGGATGAACAGAGCGAAATCCTCTCAATGATCCACACAAAAAAATACAACCTCTTTACAAGCTGGCTTACAGGACAAGGGACCTACAGCGAAGAGGCTTTAGAGCAAGATAAACTCACCATCATCAATCTGCTCCAAAACAAAGGCTATGCAGACGCAAAAGTGGATATCAAAGTCCTCGAGGCAAAATCAGAGGGAAAAATCCTTCTAGAAATTCATGCGGAACGGGGGCCTATTTATCACTTAAAGAATGTCAAATTCAAAGGAAACACTCTCTTCACCGATGCTGAAATCGACAGCCGTTTTCTCGTTAGACCCGAAGGCGTGTACTCTCCGGAAAACTTGCGTCAAACAGCACAAAATATTAAAGATCTTTACGGCCGTAAAGGGTTCATCGACTGTAACGTCCAGTATGAAACACAGCTAGTTTCCAATGAACCGCTCTACAACGTAACTTTCATTATCGACGAAGGACAAGAGTACAAAATCGGCCTTGTGCGGATCTTTGGAAATGTTCAGACAAAGAACAATGTGATTCTAAGAGAATCTCTTCTTGTTCCTGGAGAAACCTTTGATACGGCAAAACTCAAAGCCACCCAAACACGCTTAGAGAACGTTGGCTATTTTAAAACTGTCAACGTCTATGCTGTGCGCACGCAAGATGACCAAGCTCTAGGTGAAAACTACCGGGATGTTTATATCGAGGTAGACGAAACTACAACGGGAAACATCAGCCTGTTCTTCGGATTTAGTACCGCAGACGATCTCTTCGGCGGTCTTGATTTGTCCGAGAGCAATTTCAATTATAAAGGGTTTGGAAAAATCTTCTCAGAGGGCCTTTCTGCACTGCGCGGCGGCGGCGAATATGCACACGCACGCGTCAGCATTGGCTCGAAGCAAACCTCCTACACCCTCTCATGGTTAACACCCTATTTCCGCGATACGCTCTGGCGCGTTGGATTTGATGTGACCCAGAGCACGAGTACATTGATCTCAAATGATTACGATATTAAAACGATCGGCTCCACGTTCTATGCTTCCTACCCTCTGAATTATTATTGGACCTTTGGCACAAA
Organism: Rhabdochlamydiaceae bacterium; assembly: GCA_019752555.1. Lineage (GTDB taxonomy): Bacteria > Chlamydiota > Chlamydiia > Chlamydiales > Rhabdochlamydiaceae > JAGVMG01. The sequence goes on along the minus strand of JAIELY010000010.1, from coordinate 151,137 downwards.
ATACCGAATCCGCAATGCAGACGTACATGTCTCTCACAGCGCTCCTAAAAAAGAAAGACAGCAAGCTGATAGCGATGGATTGATTTCTGCTGTCAGCTCTTCTATTTCCTTTGATTCCACAGACAGCGCGATTAAACCGCACAACGGATTTCGCTCTACACTTGAAGGTGAGTTTGCCGGAATCGGCGGAGACTTTACGTTCACTCGATTAAGCTACGTCAATACGTATTACACACAGCTCTGGAGACGCGGGATCATGAAGTACCGGTTTGAATTCCGGTTCATTCAGCCATTTTGGAAATCCAGCGACCCTAATGATATCCCGCTTAGCGAACGCTTTTTCTTAGGCGGCGAGAACTCTGTACGGGGTTACAAAGCGTTTTCTTTAGGACCCGAATACAGCAATGGCGACCCAAAAGGGGGGATCTCCTCTTCGCTTCTCTCTATCGAATATTTACAAGAGATCGTGCCATTTTTAGACGCCTTCCTCTTTATCGACGCAGGAAGTGTTGCGATGAAACGGTGGTATCTCGCAAATTTCAAGATGACCTATGGATTTGGAGCTCGGATCGAGTTGATCAACCGCGTGCCGATCATCGTCGGGATGGGGTTCCCTGTGAATCCAGATCATGAAAATCAAGTACGCAGGTTCTTTTTCTCAATGGGTGGACAATTTTAACATAAAGGAGCATAACCTATGACAAAACGCTTTTTTTCAACAGCGATTCTAGCCCTTGCCACATCGACAGCAGCTTTTTCTGCTGAAGCGCAACCCTCGATTGGTGTCGTCAGTTTTACAAATTGCCTCTCAGACTCCAAACTCGGCAAACAAGAGCAAGCAGCGTTTGAATCCTTGAAAAATCAAATGTCCTCTCTTCTGGAAGACACAGAAAAACAGCTTAACGATATCTCCGCAAAATTCAACGATCCTGAGTATCTCGATGGTCTTTCCCCTCAAGCTGAAGAAGAGTTAAAATTGAAGTTTCGCACATTAAGCGAAGAGATGAACCGCTACCAAAACCAGTACTACCAAGTTCTTAACCAAGCCAATATGCGCATCATGCAAACAATCAGCTCAGGGATTAATGCTGCCTCTGAAAAGGTTGCTAAGGATAAGAAACTTGCCGTCGTCGTCAATAAAGATGCTTGCTTTTATTTTTCTCCAGCGCTCGATGTGACAGGTCCTGTCGTTGTCGAAATGGATAAAAACTATGAACAAGAAAATAAAAAACAACCTGCAGCAGGTTCGTAACACTAGATTTGTATTTAAGGGCTATATCATGAAGGATCTCAAGAAATTCACGCTAGCTGAGCTAAGCGTTCTTACTCAATCCAAACTCATCGGCGATTCTGAACATTGCATCTCCGGTGTAGATGCGCTTGAAACCGCAAGCGCTCAAGAGGCGTCTTTCTTAGCCAATCCCAAGTACCGCCCTGCGATGCTGCAGTCAAAGGCGGGAGTGATCTGCATTGATTCCAATACCCCCATTGAAGATGGTAAAAACTATTTGGTATCGAACGATCCGTCTCTCGCCTTTCAAAAAATTGTCACACTGATTCTTTCCTCTCAAAATCATCATACAGGATTTCACGGGATTCATCCCACAGCAGTCATCCACCCGGATGCGATCATCGGCGCCGAGGTACAGATTGGTCCCTACACGGTAATCGACCAAGGAGCACGCGTAGCAGATCACACGATCTTATGCGCCCATGTTTCCGTTGGACCCGGTGTTGAAATCGGAACGCACTGCCTCATCCATCCGCATGTCACCATCCGCGAGCGTTGCATCATCGGCAACCGAGTGATCTTACAGCCAGGCGCTGTCATTGGCTCTTGCGGATTTGGCTATCTGACAAGCGCGCAAGGAAAACACTCTAAGCTCGACCAACTCGGCATTGTCATTATCGAAGATGATGTTGAAATTGGCGCTAATACAACAATCGATAGAGCCCGGTTTAAATACACTCGTATCCGTCAAGGCTCAAAAATTGACAACCTGGTTCAAATTGGCCACAATGTCGAGGTTGGCCCGGACAACATCATCGTTTCCCAGACAGGGATCGCAGGCTCTTCCAAAACAGGCCGCAACGTCGTTTTAGGCGGGCAAGCGGGAGTTGTAGGCCATGTCGAGATCGCAGATGGCGCTATGATTGCAACGCGCGGAGGGATTAGTAAATCCTTGAATCAAGCTGGCAAATATGCAGGCGCTCCTGTAATGGGCCTTGCAGACTATAACCGCCAGCAAGTGCATTTACGCAAGATCACCGAATATGTGAAACAAATTGAATCTTTAGAGAAACGCCTTCAAGCACTTGAGAAACAAGAAATAAAATAATCATTAAATTGAAAAATTAACCTTATTTTGTTATAAAACTACTTCATTTTAAATGGAGATTGTTATGCCAAGACAAATTAAGCGTGTTCATTTTGCCCCAAATGTTACGGACGGAAGCCATCGGCCTCCTGTGGCTTTTCAAAAAAAACATTCCCAACCGTCCTGTTTCAACAAGCTGTTAACCAGCATTTCTTCTCTTGGCTCAAAGCTGACGGCTGTATCTTACCCTCCCCCTTCGCTTCCCGCTGTTTCCCCTCTAAGCTCGTGTATCAAGGGAGCCCCTAAAAAATGCGCACCACAACCTAAAAATAATTTCTTGACAGCATCCTCAGACATCCCATTTTCAAGATGGTTTGTCCATTATAGCACCACCCCTTCTTATCCCTGGCACGCACGCGGCTTTGCCCTGCTCAATTCCATTGAAGGATTGGTGCGTACCATTAAAGATGTCGCTTGTTGGTGTTTTTATAAAATGACATGCCAAGGCGAAAAAGCACAAATCAGTGCAAATAAGGCAAAACAGCAATGGGAAGCTATGCTGCTAAGTGGTGAGGCAATCATCAGACCTTATGCCGTCATTGAAAAATTCCAAAATCAACATCGAAATGCGTTCTTTAAGACGATTGGTTTGTAAAATCCGCCTATCCGCTTGAACATAAATTAAATAGTTGACATAAGTCGAATTAAGGACACCTTTTAAGGGTTCAAGGCTTATGATCGAATACTATTTTAAAACAGCAAAAGAAGAAAATTTTGTCAGCCTCGCTTCTGCTAAAGAAGGGTGCTGGATCCATGTCGAAGAAGCTACAACAGCAGATCTCGATCAGATCTGCTCTTTGCTAAGCCTTGAATATACAGAACTTCAAAACAGCCTTGATAAATATGAAATTCCACGCATAGAAAAGGTGCGCAGCAACCTTCTCATCTTCAGCCGCCACCCTATCGAGCTCGATGTCCCCTTTGGACTTTACACAGCGACATTAACCTTTATCCTCTCTCCCCACTATTTCGTTACGATCTCCCCGCAAAAGAACAACTTGATCCGAAATATTCTCACAAAAACAAACAAGTTTTCAACGATTCAAAGATCTAAGTTACTCATCCACCTCATGCTCCGAATTACCCAAGAATTCATGTCGCACATCCGCAGAGTACGGCACAATGTGATGACACAAGAAAAGGAAATGGTGAATGTAGAGAGCGACGAGATCACAACGCTCACGCGCCACGAAGAAATTTTAAATCAATACCTCTCCACTCTAGAGCCGACCCATACGGTTTTAGAGGGGATCACATCGGGAAGATACATCAACCTCCACGAAAAAGACCAAGAACTCTTAGAAGATTTGCTCCTCGCGGTGAAACAGTCAGAAAACCTCTGTGCCATCGCCCTAAAAAGTATCCGCAGTTTAAGAGACTCCTATCAGATCATTTTTACCAACAACCTACACAAGACAATTAAACTGCTGACAGGTCTTACCATCATCTTAAATATCCCAACGATGATCGCAAGCGTTTATGGGATGAACGTGGATCTGCCGTTTGCACAGACAACCCACGCATTTGTGCTGATCATTTCCGCAATCTTTGTCTTTTCGATTCTAGGACTTGTCTTTTTTAGACGGGTTCGCTGGTTGTAAGACAGGGTTCTGCCAAACGATAAAATCTGACAATATTTCCATAGATACTTGGAACGAAAAACACAGAGTGTTGAAATACGTAATCTGCTTTATGAAATCCCCATTTGGATTCTATCATTTTCTCCGAAGCTGTTTCTCGATAAATTCCAGCGTGCACTGTCTGCATTTCGTCCTCATAAACAGCCAAATCCCCAGTTCTCAAAACACCAGATGAGGGCAAAATAGGAACAAAGCAGCGTTTCACAACATCATTAAAAATAGCAGGGTCTAAAACTCTTGGCATTGTGGAAAGCTCTACTTGAAATTGTCTTTCGATTGGCTCTTCATAAGTTAAAAGCGCATACTTTAGACAATTAACATCTCTTCTTTGCACATCGGTGATAAACTGACTGGAGAAGAACCCCGCTTTACGAAGCTGAGCATAGCTCCTCACATACAATTCAAAATCATTTGACCCATCTCGACATTCTTCTGAAATCATCTTTCTTGGCGCAATGGGGCCTATGTAGCGGGTAGACAATGTTTCCACACCGTGAAGGCCTGATGAATAAGTCCTCGCTTCAGAAACAGGAATCTCAGCGAGCACTCTCAAAGTGCGCTTTAACTTGCGTCGATACACTTCACCGCAGACAAAAGAAATCTCATGATCGTTTAAACGATAGACCTTTTTAAAATAACCAGGGGAGCAAAAGCCAAATCTCTCAACCGATATCACTGCAAGAGCAATTTTTTCGTCTTGATTAAGAGAACTAGGAGGAAAAAGGAACTCAAGGTCTTCTATTTTAGAGATAGCTTCAAGATCAAACTTCCGAGACGGGGATATAGGAGTAGAAGAGGCAAGTTCTGTCAGCTGATCAAAGGGACGGATTCGCTCAGCTGCACACTGCCGAATTTTCTTTACCGTTAATTTCATCGGACAAGTATGGAAATAACCTTCACCCCCAGTTAAATTCTGTGGATCTTTTTCAAATTGGAGTTTTTCATAAAAAGAAATTGATTTTTCAATTGCAGTCATTCGAAGAGGTAAATTTTTTCTAAGAGAGATAGCTGCTAAGTGTACAATAATCTGCGTCCCAGCTCCCCTAAATCGTGATACAAGCTCTCTATTAATCTCATGCTCAATATTATCCGGATGGGTTGCAATATAAGCCAATTTATGACCTTGTGAATCCACAAGAGCCATTGCTTGGACAGTCCCTGCTTCATCAGAACAAATCAAAACATGATCCCACTTCTCTCCACCCGATAAACGCTGCTTCTGTGGAACCCCAGTTTGATGAGCAATCGCATCACATATTGATCTAGAATCTGAAAACATTCTTCCAGGATCGCTTCTAGCTTGATCATTCGTCCGAAAAACGGGAGGATTCCCTCCATGAATAGTAAGATATTTCTCATGAGCACAAGAACTCCATTCAGCAGCGATATGTGCAATATGCTCCCAATTATCTGGGGGAACTAGAGCGATATTAAAACGGCTCGAACTCAACGGCGCGCTACTACTAGTTGCAAAACAGGGCTGCGGCACTAAAGGATTTGGTAGAGATAATCTTCGATGCAACTCCTTAACATTGCCTCTTAGCTGATTTAAAAATGCAAGACGAGGATCGCTTGTTTCCAAAGACTTAGATAAATATTTTAATTTAAAAGCGAGATCATAATAACAACGCAAATACGAATCGCTCATCGGCGAGGAATATGCCCTTTTGAATGCTGTATATATTTTTTTAACCTCTTCAATTCGAGACTCAATAGGCAAACCAGAGTGCCATAATGGGAAGTGAGCAATCGATTGTTTGAATGCCCTATGATTTCGCTTAAGCGTACAAAATCTTTGAGAAACGAGCCTTAAACTAGAACTATCGTTCTCTCGGCCTTGAATCTGAGCATATTTAAGGATCAAATCAGATTTTAATTCATTATAATTAGAAATATAATTGCAATAATTAACACCGAAATTGGTTGTATTTGAACCATATCTCAGAATTAACATTTCATTTTTATACAACTCGTACTTAGCATTCCAACTAGAACTCACACATGACGCCATAAAGAACCAATTTTTAAATTTATATAGCGAAATTATAGCACAAAATTTAAATAATTCAATATTAAAATTAGACTTAAAAACACATAAAAACGAAATAATTTAACCGTAAACAATTAAACAACAGCATATTAAAACAACAATTAAATACATATTTACAACAATCTTAAAAAATAATAAAATTGACATAAATAAAATAAATCTTGGAATTAAAAATGGCAGCTTACCCCTCTTCTATCCCCCATTTAATCATCCCCGAGCGCGTCTCGTCCGGATATGGGGACTATCTATTTTACAGGTTAAATGCAGATCAGACGCCCTCTACTATTTCTCATGCAGAATTCACTCGGTTATTTGAGGAAAAAATCCTTCCCTTGGGGCATGAGACACCCACAGCATCGATGCAGAAAAAATATGAAATCGCAAAAGAAAAAGTTCAACTCGTAGATCCAACGATCCACCTTACCTTCATCCCCCGTGTGCTTCTTGAACTTGCCTTGTTACATCGCATGATTGATGAAGACTACAAATCTGAATCAATATGTCCGTTAGCAGATCTTAAATTTCATGAAAAAACCCTAGAAAAACAAGAGATTCTGGAATCAAAAACCTGTTGGCATACACTTTGCTTCCGAAATGATAGTGATGATCTGTCTGCTGAAGTTGTTAAACTAGCCCACCAATTGAATGCATCCTTAGTCGATGAGCTCAAACCAGATGGGAATCCATTTTCCTTTGATCAACTGAGTGACTTATTAAAAATTGAACTCGAATTCTTCTCTCAGTTGCCCGCTAAGAAAGACAAAGTCATAGAATTTAAAAGAACTCATGTAGAGCCCTCCCCAACATGGAACTTTTCAATTCCAGCCGGACAGAACAAAGCGATAACGATCAAAAGCATCCAGCCTACTCCAATCACGATACGCACTACTTCAATGTCCATAGCGGCTGAATCTTATAAGCAGATGATCTATCGGACATTTTAGCTTGAATGCAGTCATTTAGCAAACTCATCTTCTCAAATCATCTATAGAGGAGCTAATCACATTCTAGATCAAACCAGCATTGGTAAATTAAGCTTTTCTTTTGGAACAGGTCTATTTGCAGGTAGCGTTTATGATGGGACTGGAACTCCATTTTTTTACATGAAATTCATTTATACCCCAGCCTATGCACTTTTACTGCCCGCTGACATGTCCACTAGCGATTTCTTTCGCTGCCCTTCAACCTATTTTTTAACCCAGCTTCTCAGTTATGGGGAGTTCTTTCATCCGCGCATCCTCGTCTCTAAAGAATCGCTTCAAGATCAAACCTATACGTGTTGTCCAGACATTCCAGGCACCATTGTGACATGCACCTCTACCGAGAGCGCTCCAGAATGTTCACAGAAAAGAAGATACCAACAAATCATTTCGCCATTACCTGAAGATGCCCTTGTAGAAAAGATCAAGGACCTCTTCAAAAGTCTGATCTCTTTAAAACATCATTTGACTATATCAAAAGAAGCGAAGGATTCTCCAAGTACTTCTGCAGCGTCCTTAGGAACTTAGCAATATCCGTCCCATCGAGCACGCGGTGGTCTGCTGAAAGTGTGACTTTCATGACTTTTCCAGGCACAACCTGTCCTTCTTTAACGATGGGTTGATCAAGGATTCCGCCAACAGCTAAGATCGCAGCTTGAGGAGGATTAATGATCGCCTTGAATTCAGAGATTCCATACATTCCGATATTAGAAACGGTAAAAGACCCTCCCGTGTATTCCTCGCGGGCTAATTTGCCGTCGCGCGCACGAAGAGCCAACTGTTTAACCTCTGCAGAAATTTGACCGAGATTTTTAAAATCAGCATGTCTTAAAATAGGTGTAATAAGACCGGATTCAAGACTGACAGCTACTGAAATATCAATTGTTTTAAAGCGGATGATCGACTGCGTGACCGAGTTAAAACCGCTGTTTACGTTTGGATGCTCTCTTAAACTAAGAGCACACGCACGCATCACAAAGTCGTTATACGTGAGTTTGAGACCAGAAGCTGAAAGCTCATCGCGGACCTGAACTAATCGCTCAGCTTGGATCTCTTGCGTTTCATAAAAATGGGGAATAAATGTCTTGGATTCCTGTAAACGCTGCGCGATCACTTTCCGGATGTGGCTTAAGGGCACTTCTTCATAACTTCCAGGGACATCTTTAGGCAATTCCCTTCTTCCAAATGTGACAGCTGCAGCAGGTTGGCCAAGCGGTAAATCCCTTTCTAAGATTCTTCCATGCGGTCCTGTGCCCTTAATGGTTGAAAGATCGATTCCCCGCTCACGAGCCAAACGGCGCGCAACAGGAGAGACAAAAAGACGCTCATCAAGACTTTGCGTCGGATATTTGAATGCATAATGTTCTAAAGGCGGCTCAGGAACAAAAGCGGGCTGTTGAAGTCCTGATCCGAGCTGCGCTTTTGGCGCTGCAGCAGGAGATTCTTGAGAGACCTTCGGCGCCTCTTCGGAAGCTTGTGCACTCTTAGGAAGTTCTCCTTCTGGCTTGTAACCCTCGATACTTTCGTCTTTGCTTTCAGTGAAAATCGCAATCGCTTGATTGACGATTGCCATCTCCCCTTCCTGCACCAAAATCTTCCGCAAGAAACCAGGATCTAAAGCGCTATGCTCGACTGTCGCTTTATCTGTTGCGACCTCTAAAAGAACATCTCCTGCCTTAACGAAGTCGCCAGCTTGTTTGCGCCACTTTGTAATCGTTCCCTCTTCCATTGTGGGAGAGAGTTTGGGCATCGTCAGAGTAAAGGGCATAAGTCGTTGTGCTCCGTTAAGAAAGAACTTGGGTTAATGCTCCAACAATACGCTCTTTTGTAGGCATTGTTTCTTTTTCGAGCGTTTTGGAATATGGCATCGGGGTTTCCCTCTGGGCCACACGGACGATCGGAGCGTCGAGATAATCAAAGCAGTGCTCCATAATGGTAAAACCCACTTCCGCGCAAATGCCCGCAAAGAGATGTCCTTCTTCGACAAGAACACAACGATGCGTTTTTTGAACTGATCCGATAATCGTCTGAAGATCTAAAGGCTTAATCGTACGCAAATCGATCAACTCGACCTGAACGCCTTGCTTTGCCATTTCATCAGCAGCCTGTTTGCATAAATTAACCATCCGACTATGGGAAATCAAAGTCACATGCCTACCTTCGCGTACGATCTTCGCTTTTCCAATCGGAACAAGATACTCCTCGGTAGGGATCTCCATTTTCTCTCCATAAGAGAGCTCATTTTCCAAAAACAGGACAGGATTATTATTGCGGATAGCCGATTTAAGAAGCCCTTTAGCATCATACGCGTTGCTAGGAGCTAAAATAATTAATCCTGGAAGATTGCCATAGATGGCTTCAACGCAATGAGAGTGTTGGGAAGAGACCTGCGCTGCTGCTCCATTGGGACCTCGAAAGACAATAGGAACAGAAAATCGATTTCCCGACATGTAGTGCATTTTGATCGCATTCGAGACGATCTGATCGATTGCGACAAAAGAAAAATTAAAACTCATGAATTCAACAACAGGACGCAAGCCTGTCATCGCAGCACCCACCGCTAACCCTGCAAATCCAAGCTCTGCAATAGGCGTATCGATAACGCGCATAGGGCCCCATTTATCGAGCATCCCCTTGGTGACTTTGTAGGCCCCATTATACTCTGCAACCTCTTCCCCCATAATAAAAACGGAAGGATCGCGCTGCATCTCTTCATCAAGCGCTTGACGAATCGCTTCGCGAATTTCAACCAGTTGCTGCGGCATCTCTTTCTCCTTAAAATTCTTTATGGGGCAAATACATCTTCTTCAAGAGACATTGGATCTGGCCAAGGGCTATCTTCAGCGAATTTAAGCGATGCCACGGCGAGCTCCTTTTGCTCTTTATCCATCTCTTGATACTGCTCTTCTGTGACAATACCTGCATTGGCTAATGTCTTGAGCATAATGACCAATGGGTCACGCTCCATGCATCCTTGGACATGTTCCTTCGTGCGGTATAATCCTGGATCAGAGATCGAATGCCCCCGGAAACGTTCGGTAACCACTTCTACGAGCACCGGACGGGAAGTTTTTTTAACCTCGTTGAAGACATGCTCAAAACCGGCGTAGCAGTTGAAAAAATCCATCCCATCAAATGTATAGCCCTGCATTCCAAAACTAGACGCTTTTTTTTCCGCAATCGGCTCAACAGAGATCGCTCGGCCAACATGAGTTCCCATTCCCCATTGATTATTCTCAATGACATAAACACAAGGAAGATCCCAAAGAGCTGCAATATTAAGAGATTCATGAAAAGCGCCTTGAGCTACAGCTCCATCCCCCAAAAAGCAAACTGCCACATCGCAGTTCTTCTTGCCTTGAAGTGCTGGCACATTCTTTTGATACTTAATCGTAAACCCAGCGCCGGTTGCAATCGGAACTTGTCCACCGACAATTCCAAATCCACCGAGCAGCCGTTCTGTGAAAAAGTGCATCGATCCGCCGCGTCCCAAAGCATTGCCAGTTGCTTTTCCAAACAACTCAGCCATGAGCTCATTAACGGTACATCCGAGGAGCAATGCCAAGGCATGACACCGGTACGAGGTTGCCCACCATTGATCGACACCCATTGCGGCAACAGCTGCTGTTTGAACAGCCTCTTGCCCCATGTAGGAGTGGAAAAACCCACCAATTTTCCCCTGAAGATAAGCCGCCTCAGCGCGGATTTCGAAATTGCGAATCTGGAGCATCGCTTTTAGGCATTGTATCAACTTATCTCTGCCGACGCGCGCGATCACAGCTGATGTGTCCGCTTCGAAAAAATGATACTTAATAGGTGTTTGTCTTTTCATCCGAGCACGCTCATTTGGTGGCTAACGCATTAAATATAGGATAACGCAAATTTTGATATCGATCAATGAGTAGCTACAGGCATCCGCGAATTATTTTGAGGGACGATATTGGGATTGTTCGTCACCGGAATCGTCCGCAAATCATCATCCGAATGGATCTGATAGCAGCTCGCTAAACAGCTAAGCGCCAATATGCAAAGAACGCTCTTTAATAGATTCATTTTTCATCCTCGTTTGAGCCAAAAGAATACACTGCTGGAGAAAAATTGAGAAGAAAAAAGTCGATCTCCTACGTTGACTAAAATTTCTTTTACCCCCTAAACTTCTTCTTTGTTTTTTAAAAAGAGGAGATCAAACATGGGATTGGATGTCGTTATCACAGGTGCAAATCGAGGCATTGGACTGGGATTCACTCAAGAGTACTTATCCCGAGGCAACCGTGTCATTGCCACGTATAGAAGCAAAGATTCTCTGGATCGGTTGATAGAAGTTCATCCTGGAAAATTCACCAGCCTACAAGAGTTGCAAATCAAATATCCTGAGAGGCTAAAATTACAGCCATTGGACGTGACATCAGAAGAGGATGTCGCACGCTTTGCTACATCGGTGGAAAAACTCGATTTACTCATTCTAAATGCAGGAATCAAAGGGTACTCCGTTCCTGGAACCAAAACAAAAGATCATCCGCCAGGCGATCTTCGCGCAGCGCTTGAGGTTAACACACTTGCTGCTAACCACATCTGGTCCTGCTTTTTCCCATTGATTTCCAAGACTCCAAATGCAGGTGTGATCTTTATGGGCAGTTTAGTTGGTCTTCCCAAGGATAACGCATCTGGCAACTACCATCCCTATCGCGTATCCAAAACTGCCTCGCACCATATGATGTGGAATCTGTTCATCCATCTGACTCAAGAGTGGCGCCAGCAAACTGTAGAAGCTCTAAAAGAAGATCCCTCCTTATGTTCCTTAAAAGAACGCGTTCGAACCATCCTACCCGACTCTTCTGATTTAGATCAGTCATTAGAAATCATTGAAAGAGCCCTCATGGCAACACCTCTCATGCCGCAATTAAAACACCCCCCGCTTGGCGCATCTCAAACCGCAGCCTTCAAAGAATGGCTTGATAGCGTCTTTCCTGATGTCCCCTTAAAAACACCTTTAAGTGAAAAGATTTTGAAAAACCTAATCCAACACCCTTGGAGCCCGAAGACAACGGGAAGAGAGTGGATTTTAGAGGTTTTAGAAAAAACGTGCTTAATCGACGCATTAAGAGAACCGATTGAAAAAGCGTTAACTAGCCCTTCATCGATCGAAACACTCTACAAACGGCATTTCGAGGCTAGCCGTCAAGACCTCGCAGAGTTACAGAAAGCAGGTCCTATTCGAGAACCGATCCTAAAAGAGGATGTAGAAGAATGGGTCAAGAGCAGTGTTAGCCAAATTTCATTCTTAAGTGAAGAGTTAAAAGATCGCCTCATTGAAGTAATGAAGGATTCCCCTTGTCTACGCGAGCTAAGAGAAAAAATGATGAGAATTTTAAGCGAATCCCCCTTCGCAGCAGCCGTTTGTGCAGGATGGGTGCGAACAGATATGGGAGGACCTCATGCTCGTTTAAGTATCGAAATGAGCACAGGCTATATGGCAGATGTCATTGAAATTCTGCGCAAGACAAAACAAGCCAACGGCCTTTTAATGTATGATGGGACCATGGCTGAAAAATACCCCGCATCCACAGAGTTGGAAGAAATTTTCTATGCAATTAAACATAGAAGCACTCCATCTTCCCAGCCAAGCGAGTCCTCATCCTCTTCTTGCACCTCCTCCTCCACTTAAATCCATACCTGGGCTCAAATCAACTTTGAGCCCACATTAGTGGTTAACGAATAGCAACTCCCTTCTTTTGCTCTTTCATGGCAAGAAATTGCCTGTATGCACTGCACCCTTGCTTCTTAATTTTCTCAAACTCGGCAAGGTAAAGGGCTGCAATCGCGGGGTCGTGCAGAACCACAACATTTTCCTTATTCGAACAAGAAGCCTGGCGTGTAAAGTTAAAGGACCCTGTCCAAACAGTATGGTCTCCAAAAACACAAAATTTATCGTGCATCAAAGGCTTTTTAGCGTACTTGCTAGCTGGAATTTCCTCAACTTTGGGGTCCCACACATGAATGACAATCCCCTTTTCATTCAATTTCCCAATAGGAGAGCGCTGTTTAACAGAAAAAGGATCGACAATCACCTCAACAAAAACGCCCCGTTTCTTTGCCCGTTGCAAGGCTTGAGAAATTTCTCCCGACATCAGACAGTAAACTGCTGCGCAAATGCTTTTGGGTTCCTTGTCAATCAAGGCGATGAGTTTTTCTGCCAGATGATCCTCTGGAGAAAAATACACCTCAGATGAGGGGAGAGCTTCTAATTGAGTGAAAGTAATGGATGAACAGCACAGAGCGAATGCAAGTGCATGTTTAACCCAAATGCAACAGTTTTTTCTCATAAGAGCCCCATTCGTTAATTTTTTCCGCTAAAGATAGCATTAAAGAATCAATTCCGGCAATTTTTTCCTTCATAAATAAACGCACTATTGAATATCGTATCCAATTTTCTAAACACTATTATCGGTGTCTAAAATGCTGTACTCCCTCATTCTACTTGTGCTCAGTCTATTGACAGCTCCTCTTTTCTCATATGATGATGAGGCCAAGGAAAAGTTCACGCTTTCTACCCTTAAATGCGGGGCACTTACAAAGTTAAAGTGAAAGAATTTTTTAACCACAGAGAGCACAGAGTTCGCAGAGGAAGAGAAAAGACATGATCTCATTCACGGACGAATATCGCCGTGATGGATTGTGCTTTCTTTCGCGCTGCCGAAAGAAAGCACGCTTGCGGCAAAGCCGCCTCTGTGAGCTCTGTGCTCTCTGTGGTTGCCTTCAGGTCCCATGTAGAAACAAAAAATCTTTAATAATCCTCGATATAAAAATGCAGATTAAACTACAGATCACTTGACTTTCTGTTAAGCTGAAGTTAAAAGAAGGAATTATCCTCCTTTTAATATAGCTTGAGAGATGAGCAGATTTTTACCGATTTTGATGTTTTGTATTCTAGCGAGCGTTATTGGAAATAATTCGATTTTACGCATCTTTGGAGCTCAACCCCCTCTCATTGCGCTGGTATTGTCTACTACGATGATTGTGTTGCAGATATTCGCAGCTCCAGTACAAGCCGGGTTCTCTGATTTTTACTGCAGGAAAAAAAGTTTAATTGTTTCTCTTGTGTTTTCTTGTTTAAGCCTTATTCTCCTGATTTTCTTCAAAACTAGAAATTTGCTATCTATTGCCCCTCTTGTTCTTGTCGTATTGATGAATGGGATTCTTGGTAACACCATTCCCCTCGCCTGGGCGGCTTTGGCCGACACGCAAAAAAAGAACCTGCGCTTTTCATTGGCTTTAACAACAGGCGCCTACTCGATCGCTTACATGATTTTAGCCTTTTCAAACTTGTTTGTTCTATCCAATACGATATGGATATTTGCCATTACTGGTGTGTTTATAGGCGTTCTATTCACCTACCTCATGACACGCATTTTGGGGATAAGGTGGTAGGAATTTCCAAAGAACAGATCTAATAGCGATAGAGACCAATTTTTCAAAGGGATGTAAGAGGATTAATGAAACAATTTTACAAGGCTTCTTATGGGTGATTTGTTCATAAATGGAGACTCGCTAACGACAGCTGATGTCTTTAAAGCGTGCAATGATTCTCTTATTAAAGTGCGCATCTCCGATGAAGTGAAAAATAAGATTGTTGAGTCAAAAAATTTACTCGATTCTTTTATTGATGAACATCGCGTGATTTATGGAGTAAATACAGGAGTGGGGGGATTTGTCAACTGGCTTATTCCTCAGGAGGGCGCAGAAGAACTTCAAAACAATTTGATCGAAGCTGTTGCGACAAATGTGGGGCCGTATTTAGAAGACACTATCGTGCGTGCTACGATCTTAATTCGATTAAATTCCCTATCGCGGGGAACGTCTGCAATTTCGTTGGATAATTTTAATAAACTGCTGCTCTTGTTCAATTCTGGAATCGTTCCGTGTATTCCAGCAAAAGGTTCTTTAGGAGCCAGTGGTGATTTGGGTCCTTTGGCATACATCGCACTCGTTGCAACCGGAAAATGGAGAGCCCGCTATAAGGGAGAGCTTCTTCCAGGGGATCTAGCATTGCAAAAGGCTGGAATAGAGCCGATGTCTTTATCGTTTAAGGAGGGATTAAGTCTAATCAATGGAACCTCTGCGATGGCGGCAATGGCGGCAATTCTTGTTGAAAATACAATGAACCTTGTCAAACTTTATGATGTTATTTCAAGTCTTTCGTTCGAAGCTTTAAATGCGAAAAAGAAACCTTTTGATCCTAAGGTGCATAAGCAAAAACCTCATCTTGGACAGCAAAACACGGCGATCAACCTTTGGGCCATCTTAAAAGATAGCAAAATGATTGCGGATGAAGACGCCATTGAAAAAAAACTGCATTCTTTAGAGGTTAAAGTCCCTACGGCTGCAGATATGCCTATAGAAGATGCTTACTCGATACGATGCTCACCGCAAATTTTAGGACCGATCAAAGACTCTGTACGGTGGATAAAACAGATTGTTGAAAATGAAATGAATTCAAGTAACGACAACCCGCTTGTTTTACCTGAATATAAGGATGTTTTCCATAATGGGCACTTCCATGGTCAATATATCTCAATGGCGATGGATTACTTAAGTATCTGCCTAACGAGTCTCTCCAATTTATCGGATAGGCGTATCGACCGTTTCATGGATAAAAATCACAGTAATGGGCTTCCTCCTTTTTTATGCGATCAAAAGTCAGGCCTTAGATTGGGATTAATGGGAGGGCAGTTTATGTCAACGTCGCTCACAGCAGAAAATCGATCGCTGTGCCTGCCGCTATCCACACAGACATTGACATCTACAGGTGATTTCCAGGACATCGTCTCTATGGGACTCATTGCCGCAAGACGAGCCACTGAACTGTTTCATAACACTGTATATATCGTTGCCTTTGAGCTTCTTTGCGCAGCTCAAGGGGCTGAAATAAGGGGTGCAGACCAGCTATCCTCTTCAACTAAGGAGCTATTTAAACAAGTGCGATTAAAGGTTCCCTATCTGGATCATGATCGTTCGATTACAGATTATCTCGAATCTCTTGCCTTAATGATTAAGTCTCACGATCTAGTAGCTTCCCTCTCTAAATTTTCAGGAAATTTGCTAATCTAAATAAACGTGTAAACACCGAGGTTTTATGAGCTCTACCGGTTCATCCGATGATCTAAATGCAGACCATTACGCAAAATACTCTTCGCTGCAAAGCGGTCATGCAGAAGATATCTTGCGAACGCTTCGGATCGATCCTCATGCCGAAATTTTAGATGTGGGTTGCGGCGATGGAAGAAATACAGTTGAATTAGCAAAAAAGGCAATCGAGGGAAATGTAACTGGGGTCGATATCTCTCCTAGCATGATCTCCTATGCATCCAAAAACTTCCCAGAAGATCATTTTCCAAATCTTCATTTCCAATTGTCTTCGATTGAAGAAGCGAAATTTTCCCACCCTTTTAACCTAATTACATCCTTTAGTTGTTTCCATTGGTTAAAAGAACCTAAAACAGTCATGCAAAAGTTGGCTAACTGTTTAGAGAAAAATGGGGAGTTATTGATCTTAACATATCCCAAAGAATCCCCCTACTATCAGTATCTAGAAAAGGCTCTTGAGAAATATCCGGAATTTCAACATCTCTCGGCTAACCATACAATGCTCTCGGCTCAGGAATATAGGGACTTTTTTGAAGAGGAACATTTTAGGATCTTAAATTTCACTGAAGAAACAATTTTTGCCGAATACAAAAATGAAGAAGAGATTTTTAATTTCATAAAGGGATGGGTGAACAATTATGTTCTTCTTCCAGAGCATTTGCAAGATGCATTCATTCATGAAGTGATTCAAGCGATCTTAGACGATCCCGCGATACAAAAGGATCCTTTGATTAGAGTCCCTTACACAGCTCTTACGATGAGAATTCAAAAATAAACCTCTTGTCCATTGCCTTATGTGCGCGAATTTCTGAGGACATTCAAACGTCTTTTTTCATATGCGGCATAAGGCAGCCATGAAAGGATAAAAATAACAAATGAAATCAGAAATACAACCTCAAGCTTAACGCTTAAGTGATTAATCATAATGACGATGATGGATCCGGCTAAAAAACCGCTGGTATCAGCGGAGACGATCAATCCAAAGCCTTTTCCTTGTTCGTGAACAGATCTTTCTTTGGAAAAAAGAGAAAGCATGCTCGGACTTAAAAAAGCGTTTCCGATTGTGTAAAAAAAGCATGAAATTGCTGTTATGGCGGTGTTGTCGCTCACAAAGATATCGACGATAAAAAAAGCCAGGAATGAGGCAATAATTAAAATAAATCCCATTCGTATGATTTGCTCGTCAGCAATTCGCTTGCAAAAGCCCAAAATTGCAACGCCTATCAGATAGCCGCACATCATCGTGATCACTGTATATGTGTATTTGATCTGAAAGTCGGCAAATGGGATGAGCATGGTATATTGCGAGGTCGCCCATAAAAAATAGGCTAATAGCCCTCTGCGTGTCGTTGAGCTGCGTACTGCTTGGTTAAGCAGCCGAAATTCAGTGCGCAATAGGTCGTGGAATTTTCTTTTTTGAGGTGCCGTGACAAGAGGTCTTTGCTGATCTCGTGCATCTTTTAAAATTAAAAAGCAAAGGACAATAGATCCAACGAGTAAAATTGAAGAAAAAGCATCATCGGGAGATAGGACGGACTTTTTTTCAAACAAAACTCCAATGATTCCCCCAGCAATTGCACAAAAAATCAACCCCAATAAACAATACAACTTTAGGGCTTTATTAGTTTTCATATTTATTTCCGATGTTGCAACAGAAAAATCTCTTTGAAAAAATTGAAAATAACTTTCGATGTCCTTTCATTTCCTGTTCATACAAAAGAATAAACGTTTTGTCAAACGCATTCCTTTTTTGTGGTCGAAAACGCTTCTGTGCCTATAATGAATAGTTACACGGAATGGAGGCTTTTATGACAGTCAAGGACAGCAACGGGACAGAACTGAATAATGGGGACAATGTGACGGTCATCAAAGATCTTAAAGTCAAAGGAGCTTCCATGACAATCAAACGCGGGACCCTCTATAAAGACATTCGCTTAACCGACGATGAAGGGGAAGTGGAATGTGGAAAAGGGAGAAATACACTAGTGTTAAAAACCTGTTTCTTGAAAAAAGCTTAACTGAGACTTCTATGCCCCCAAGACCGATTTACTACGATACTGAAACAACAGGCGTGCGTTCTGAGAAGGACCGGATTATTGAGCTTGCTGCGTATGACCCTGTAGAGGACCGAACATTTGTTCAGCTGATTAATCCCGGATGTCCCATCCCCTTAGAAGCGACTGCAATCCACCATATTACAAACGAAATGGTAGCGAGCGCGCCTTCATTTAGAGATGTGGCTCTTGCATTTATCGAGTTCTGTCCTGAGGACACTGTCTTAATTGCTCATAACAATGATGCGTTTGATAAGGTGTTTATGGAAGCGGAATTTAAACGAGCAGGGGTAGAAATGCCCGCCTTTAAATATATCGACACGCTTAAATGGGCACGCAAATACCGCTCGGATTTACCACGCCACACGTTGCAGTCGTTGCGCGAGGTGTACGGCTTTGAAGCAAACCAAGCCCATAGAGCATTAGATGACGTGATTATCTTACACAAGGTCTTTTCTGCGATGATTGATGATTTGGAAATTGAAAAAGTGCTCGAGCTTCTTTCCCGTCCTCAGTCCCTCACGCATATGCCTTTTGGCAAACATCAAGGAAAAGCTCTCGCTGACATTCCTAAAGATTACGTGACTTGGCTTGTCTCAAGCGGAGCCTTCGACAAGCCTGATAACGAACCCCTGCGTCAAAGCTTTGAGAAGATTGGACTCCTCAAGAAGTAACAGGGGTCATTTCTGCTTGTATCGCTTCAAGCTTCTCTGATCGATAGAGTGTTTCCCACATCAAACGGAATGGCTCGCATGTTTTAAGAAGGTGTTCTTTATTGCCTTCTGCAACTTTTGTCCCTCTATCGAGATAGATAATTTTATCTGCATGTTCAATGGTAGATAAGCGATGCGCAATTAAAATCTGGGTGACTTCCCCATGCAAACTCGCAATCGCTTTCTTGATATGCAGCTCGCTCATCGCATCTAGAGAAGAGGTCGCTTCATCAAGCACGAGTACAGAGGCGTCTTTGACAAGTGCACGAGCAATTGCGAGGCGCTGTTGCTGGCCGCCAGAGAGATTTTGCCCCGCTTCTGCCAGCATTGAATCATACTTCTGCGGCATGCGCGAGATGAATTCATCTGCATGCGCGCGCTTTGCCGCAGCTTCGATTTTTTCACGAGAAAAATTTCTGCCAAAGGCGATATTTGCTGCCACAGTATCGAGAAAGAGAAACGGTTTTTGAGAGACAAACGCGATCATTTCTCGGATGGATTTCTGGGTATAGGCGTTTACCGGTTTTCCATCGATACGGATCTCTCCTTGCTGAGCTTCAAAAAGCCGTGGCAATAACTGGACAATGGTCGATTTTCCGGCGCCTGTCGGACCTACAATTGCAACCGTTTCCCCTTTTTTCACCGTGAAGCTTAAGTCTTTAAGAACCCACTCTCCTTGGTAGCGGAACCAAACATGATCAAACTCGATTTTGTCTTCAAATTGTTTGATTTCAATCGCACCCGGACGGTCTTCAATTTCAGGCTTCAAATGGAGAACTTCAAACATCCTTTCAGCTGCAACAATGCCCCGTTGGATATTGGCATTTTCATCAGCGAACTTCTTAACAGGCTCATAGACGAGCTGCAGCAAGCCACAAAAGACGATGAGTTGAGAGAGGCTCATTCCGATTGTATAAAGACCAAAAAGCACAACACTCGCAAGACAGACGGTTGTAATCGCATGAAGAATGGGACGTGTCAGCAGACCGTACTTGGCTGTTTTGCTCTCTAACACCGCCATTCGATCGTTCTGTTCTTTGTATTTTTTTAAAGAAAAGGCTTCCATCGAGAAAATCTTTACCGTTTGAATGCCTGCGAGAAAGTCGATGAGGACGTTGGCAAATTTTTCCTGATTCGATTGGAGCTGCCTAGAGACACGCTTGACGCGTCTTGCCAAAAAGACAATGGGCATAATGATCAAGGGAACACCCACAAAAATCACAAGAGACAGGCGCCAAGAGAGAAAGACGCACATCGACAAGCATGTGACGATCGTAAAGGGTGTTTGGAGATAATTCGTCAGCCATGAATTAATCGAGGTCGCAATCTGTCCTGCATCCCCTACAACACGAGAGGAGAGCGACCCGATGTTATGCTTTTGATAAAAGCTCATCGGAAGCGCTTGAATATGCTCAAAATACTGCTGTCTCAGGTCTCGGCTTACGCGGATTGCAAGTAATTGCGTTGTGTAGCGGCTAGCAAACAACCAGATCGCTTTGAAAACGGCAACGCATAGGAGAATAAGGACAAGTGCGTTGATATTATTGGAAAACTCAAATTTCTGCTTAACCTTACCAATGACTATGTTTAAAGGATTCACATCCTTTTTTCTGAGCGATATAGGCAGAGGCGCTCTGCTTTGTGATCATGCCTGTACCGTCTTTATCAATCTCTTTCCACTTTGCTTCGACCTGAGTTAATGAGACTCCATGGTTTCCCGCTTCGAGCTCGGAGGGGTTTTCGGAAAAAAGTGAAAAGAAATCGGCGCCATTATTGGATAAAACCCCTAGAGCAAACATCTCCATTTGACTGGCGATTGTGAGCGCAATCAGGGTTAAAAAAGTGGCGATAAGCAAAGATAAATGCTTTCTGCTGCGTACAGCTGCATTGAGAAGGAGCTTCATGATTTGACCTTAAGACACTGCCAGTTCTCTCTGGATAATCAGCAGTTTACAGGACCGGCGTCTTGTCTTCTACGATAAACTTGCCAATCCGTCGAAATTTTTGGTAGCGCCGCTCGATCAAGTCCTCTGGAGGAATGCCTTTTAAAAGATTCCACTGTTCGACAACATAATTTTTTACGGTGCGATACACCTCAGCCGTATCGTGATGGGCGCCGCCTAAAGGTTCATCGATCTTATCATCCACAATCCCGAGCTCAAGCAAATCTTCGACATGCATTTTCAAAGCCTCGGCAGCAACCTCATTCTTACTTGTGTCTTTCCAAAGAATGGATGCGCATCCCTCAGGAGAGATCACCGAATAGTATGAGTGCTCAAGCATCCCAATCACATCGCCAATTCCCATTCCAAGCGCTCCACCTGAGCACCCCTCTCCAATTAAAAGAATGACGATAGGAGTCTTTAGACGCGCCATTTCTAGAAGATTCTGAGCAATGGCCCATCCCTGCCCCCTCTCTTCTGCAGCAAGGCCCGGATAGGCTCCCGGGGTATCTAAAAGAGAAAGAACGGGTAATTTAAATTTCTCAGCAAGGCGCATGCACCGCATCGCCTTTCGGTACCCTTCCGGATGGGGCATCCCAAAATTGCGCTGTAAACGGCTCTCTGTATCGCACCCCTTCTCTTGGCCAATCACCATAAATTTGACACCGCCAATCTTTGCAAAGCCGGCAATGATGGAAGGGTCGTCGCGAAAAAGTCGATCGCCAAAAATCTCAGTAAACTCATCACAGATATTGCGGATATAGTCAATGGAACGGGGGCGCGCTGGATGGCGGCAGATCGCAACTCTTTCCCATGGTGTTAACTCGGCATAAACTTTAGCTTTGAGCTGATGAAGCTTTCCTTCCAATTTATGGATCTCTTCTTCTGACCAAAGCCCTTTATCTTTGTCCTGGTCTTTAAGCTTAGCGATCATCTTTTCGTATTCTAAAATCTGCTTTTCATGAGGTAACATATAATTTTTCCTTCCTAACGTACGGGTGTTGCCACTTCAATCCCAGGAAGCTTAGCTTCCCGAAAATCAGTGACGATCTCAATAAACGTCGGCTTGGTAATGACGATAGAGAAAAGTTCTTCCAAATCGGGGCTGGCCATACAAATGCCCCCCTCAGTATTATATTTGCCAACAGCGGATACATTTTCTATCAAACGTCCGGTTTTAGACTCCTCGACCCAAGGAGCGCCATAAATTCCATAGCCATGCTCGAGAGGAATCCAGCGTGTTCCCAATACACGGACCATTTCGACTTTTTGATCTTGAAAAATCCCCATGATGCCCGGCTGGTACACGACGACCTTATCACCAAGAGCGTATCTTCCTAAGGGAGTCAGCGTTCCTGAGGGTTTGGAGGGATCTAACTTGCCGACGCTAATGGCATATGTTTTAAGCAAGACCCGCTCATTTGTCCCGAGATCGACATAATAAAAACCCATCTTTAAACGGGAAACATCGACGAGAAGGTAGAACTGGATCTTTTTGTCTTTGCGAAAAACGTTAAACTTACTGCCCTCAAAAACTTTTTGAGAAAAATAATCCGGCTTGCCGTTTAAGCTGCGGGCGATGAAATGGCGGGAGGTCGCATAATGCGACGCATAATCAGCAATCCAAGCGAGGCGTCCATTGAGCCAGGGCACCGAACTTGTGTATTGAATTGTCTCAACAATAGGAAGTTTTGAGGGGCCAGTGGTAAAGAGTTGAAAAATCCGGTCAATTGTCGGAAAGTCATCTTTCGGATGCTCTTGGAAATAGCTCTCCGTAGAAATCTCCTGAGCAGGAGCTTTCTTGCTGGATTTAACTGGTTCCAAAGGAATCACCGGTATGGGTTCTTGCTTTTTAATGACAGAAACCACAGGTGTTTCCACAATCGCCACAGGTTGCGCTTGGGTTAAGCTAGATTGAGCTGGCAGCTCTTGAGGAGCTTTTGCCATCTGATTTTTATCCCGCTTAAAAAAAGCTGTCACACCAATGATTAAAAAAAGTGATAGAGCACTGTAAGTTAAAACTTTTGGAATCGACAATCCATTCCTCCTTGGTCGTTTCCGAAACTGTCCGAGGGAAATTATAAATATTATCCCCTATTTTGGAAACCTTTGAAAAAAGTTTTCCCCCAATTTATTGGGTTC
This sequence comes from Rhabdochlamydiaceae bacterium, assembly GCA_019752555.1. GTDB lineage: Bacteria > Chlamydiota > Chlamydiia > Chlamydiales > Rhabdochlamydiaceae > JAGVMG01. The sequence goes on along the minus strand of JAIELY010000010.1, from coordinate 128,093 downwards.
GGCCGCAATTCTTGAGATTATCACATAAAACAAAATTTTATCTTTATGAAAATGCAGTGGTATAGCAAAACACCCCATTTCATTGATTGGAAATGGGGTGTTAAGAGTGGGATAGGATTCAAATCTATTTTTAGCCGCCGCGCTGGGACTTGCGCTCTTTTTCGATCACTTTGCGCATTTTCTTCCCGGGAGTGAATTTGACAGCTAGTCGAGCCGGGATCACAATAGGAACTGCTGCATTTTTAGGGTTGCGGCCGATTTTTTGTTTTCTTTCTACAACCTCGAAAACGCCAAAATCCCGAAATTCTAATCGATCTCCTCTAGACAAGTAGTCTGTCATTGCATCTAAGAATGACTGAATCACATTGCGGACATCATTCGGATGAACACCACGATGTTGGGAAATCACCTGAATCAATTTCTTTTTCGTGATTGTCGCCATACTCTCAGACTCCTTGGGTTGCGCACACCATGCTTTTACTTGCACATTGTTGTATCATGTTGATTTTCAAGCAAGTGATTTCATAAAAAAAAATCCAACTGCTGAACTCATCTCCATCGGCAACAGGTGATCCTCTCATCCGTGCTTGCCATCTTGCCAGAAACAGATTATCAACGGTGTTTTGGCATATGTCTTCTTGGTAGAGCATTTTAGGAATTAAATCAAAGGAATTTAATTTAAGAGTCCACGCTGACGAGCATTTTCTTCTTCTTTCCGGCGCCGATCAATAAATATTCCCCGCCAATTAAGTGCTCTTTTTCAATGCGGAATTGAGCATCCTCAATCTTTTCATTATTGAGATAAGCTCCCCCATTTTGAATCAAACGGACAGCCTCCCCTTTGCTGAGAAAAAGACCTGCTTTTACAGAAAGGTCGACAAATTTTTGCCCGACCACCTCATCTTCTTTTAAGCGCATATTCGGCATATCTTGAGCAATCTCACGGAATGACTCAACACTCAATGCAGAGGCAGCTCCCGGAGCTGCTCCTTCTGTGACTCTGATCGCTTTTGCTAGCCCCTCATCTCCATGAATGAGTCGAGTCAGCTCTTCAGCTAGCCGTTTTTGGACGGTATTGGGAATATAACCAGTCTGAGACATACTTGCTTCATAGTGGCGAATCTCATCCATCTCTAAGAATGTGAGCATGCGCATCATCCGAATGACATCAGCATCGGGAACACGAATAAAGTATTGATAAAACTGATAGGGTGAGCAACGATCCGCTGCGAGCCAAATCGTTCCTTCTTCTGTTTTTCCAAACTTCTTTCCATCGCTGCGGGTTAAAAGAGGGAACGTTAAGCCGTAAGCCTCTTCTTTTCCGAGCTTGCGGATAAGATCGATGCCTGAGACAATATTTCCCCATTGATCGCTTCCCCCTGCTTGAACTTCCACGCCAAAATGGCTGAGCAAGTGGTAGAAATCATAGGATTGCAGCAACTGATAACTGAATTCGGTAAAGCTAATCCCCTCTTCGGAATCAATTCGAGAGCGAACCATTTCTTTTGCGAGCATGGTCCCTACGCGAAAATGTTTGCCTACATCGCGTAAAAAATCAACAAGGCTAAAGGTCGCAAACCAATCATCGTTATTCAAAACAATTGGGCGGGCTGTCCGGTGAAAAAAGTCAAGGATCGACTCAAATTGACGACGGATGCGTGCAGTGTTGTAAGTGATGGTACTTTGATCGAGTAAAGGCCTCTCGACACTTTTTCCCGAAGGGTCGCCTATGCGCGCCGTAGCGCCTCCCAAAATCACAACGGGAGTGTGGCCATATTTCTGAAACCAGCGCAGGACGATCATCCCAACTAAGTTTCCAATGTGCAGACTGTCCGCTGTCGGGTCGAATCCGATATAGACCTTGAGAGGATTTTCTGCGCGTGCAATAAGGGATTCATTTGCAATCGATTCAACTAAACCGCGCTCTTTGAGGCATTCAATAATGTTTGACATCTCTAAACTCAAAATTACTCTTCCTTAGAATTGCGGGTACGCGTGCTGTGCTGTTGATAAAACTGGGCCGCGACATCCTCGGAAGATCCGTTCATTTCCCGCTTTAAATTATCCGCCAATTTGAGCATCCGCTGGCTGAGTTTGGCTGCATGCTCGTTTTCGTCAAAAAGGCAAATGCTTTTATTCTTTAAAATAATCCGATTTGAAGCGTGACGCGCAATCCAGCGGTGGATCTCTATCGCCTTTTTCTCAAGGGCTTGAGGGGTAATTTTCTTATCGGCCGCATCCATCTGCCGTTTAAGCTTCTCCCGCGCCTTGCGTGTTTTTTGACTCTCTTCAGCGATCTGATTTTTTAGGTCTTTAAAAGCAAAGGACATTCATCCTACCAGGGGTTAAGAAAAGAGGGTACTCAATAAAAGAATACAATTCAAGAATTAAAAGGGATTCGGCAAGTCGATAAACGGGCAACGGATGTCAAATGTCCGACTGATAAGCTCGCTTAGAGCAAGGACTCCGATCCGTTCTGTGGCATAGTGGCCCAAAGCAAAAAAATTGACCTTACGCTCATGGGCAATATCCCAAATGGGCTCATCAAAGCTTCCGGTGATAAAACAGTCCACCCCCTCATCTGCAGCTTCTTGGATTGCTCGATGGGCTCCACCGGAAACGAGCGCTGCGGTCTTGACTTCGGCAGGACCTCCAAGAGCTACGCTTGCAGGGTGACGGTAATACGCTTCCAGCTGCTTTTGAAATTCCCCCACCTGCTTTGGCATAAATTCCCCCTTTACACCAATTGCAGCTCTTCCCATCTTTCCAAAAGGATGAAGATTCTGCCACCCTAAGTCGACAGCTGCCTTCCAATTGTTTCCCACTTCAAGGTGTGCATCCAAGGGAAGATGATATGCGAAAAGGGAGAGATTCCCCTTTAACAATCGGGAAAGTTTTTCCTTTTTAGACCCTACAACAGATAAGGGTTCTTTATCCCAGAAAATCCCATGATGGACGATAAGGGCATCCGCATCCATTTTTAATGCGGCATCAATGGCTGCAATACTTGCCGAAACAGCAAATGCAACCGTATCAATCCGCTCTTTGCCTTCCACTTGCAATCCGTTGGGACAGTAATCTCCAAATGAACTGGGAGAAAGAAGGTGATCGAGAAACTGAGAAAGGGCTTGTAATGTAATCATGGTTCTTCAAAAATTAGGACAAACCACCATTATTGTATTTTTCCGTTCATATGTCTAGAGAAGAAATCAAAAAAAAAGTCGGAGAAAAGGCTGCCGAATTTGTAGAAAATGGGATGCTCGTAGGCCTTGGCACGGGCTCTACAGCCTATTATTTTATAGAGCGGTTAATCCAAAGGTGCCGTGAAGGATTAAAAATCCAAGCCATTGCCAGCTCTTTGCAATCGACAAAGCTAGCGCAAGAGGGAAAGATTCCCCTTCTGGATATTTCCAAAGTAACGACACTTGATCTAACAGTCGACGGGGCAGATGAAATCGACCCCCAAAAAAGGATGATTAAAGGGGGCGGGGGTGCACTTGTCCGTGAAAAAATTGTCGCAAACATGAGCCGTGAAATGATTGTGATCGTGGATGAATCCAAACTCGTGGACCGCTTAGGAAAAGCCAAGCTTCCGGTTGAAGTGATCCCCTTTGCAGCCTCAGCTACACTCCACCACATTGAAAAACTAGGTTTCCATGGAGAATTTCGCTCAAATCCCAATCACACACCTTATGTCACAGATAACGGTAATTTAATCATCGATATCCATTTTGAGACACCCCGCCCCTTTCCTGAGGAAGACCACGAAGCGCTTCGGCGTTTGCCTGGTGTTGTCGATACCGGCTTCTTCTTTCACCTTGCCGGCAAAGTGATCGTGGGCTTTTTTGATGGACAAATTGTGATTCGCTCCTAGCAGTTTGTAAATCAAGTTGTTACAACAACTTGATTTACAAACTACTAGGGGTATTGAAATTAGGAGGAGAATGCAATGGAACTAGTTCCCATTACTTTTAATAAAATCATGCAATCGCGTGCCTATACTGTTATCATCTTGGGAACAGAGGAAAAACGCTTTGCGATCTATACTGCTCCTGAAGTAGGACAAAACATTCAAGCCTACCTGACAATGGAGAATAAGCCGCGCCCTTTTACTCACGATCTCATCAACGCCCTATTAAAAGGACTAAACATCACTCCTCTTCAAATTGTAATTAACGATATCGAAGACACGATCTATTTTGCTCGTTTATTCCTTGAACAAACGATAGGCGATCAAAAAATCATCTTAGAAATGGACGCAAGACCAAGCGACTGCATCACATTGGCTTTAATGAACAACATCCCCGTCTTTTGCCGCAAAGACATTTTCGAGAAAACGGTTGCCGTAACAGAATAAACCTTAAAAAGGTTGCTCATAGAGCATTAATAACTCACGTTGAATTTTTTACGCGCAAGACTCAAGATCGATTTCACAGCGAGCTCTGCATCTTCCCCTTCCGCCTCGACTTTAATTTTTGCTCCACGCGCTGCAGCAAGCATTAAAATCCCCAAGAGAGACTTAGCATTAACGCAAAACCCTTGATAACTCAATTTAACCTGTGACCGAAACGACGCCGCGCAGCGAACAAGCTCCGTTGAAGGCCGCGTATGCAACCCCTTTTCGTTCACCACGGTAAATGTATCGCGATAAGAATTGTCCATATTTTCCTTAGCTATCAAGCTCAAAAATTCATGTTAAAGTCTACACCTCTTCCAGATTTTTTAGCTATATTTTTATAGAAAACTCTTAATTTTTCTTTTCTGATAATATTTTTTCAAGTTGATCGACCAAGTTGGAAAATCGACCCATCGCAGATTCTACAGCAGAAGCACTTGTCATATCAACCCCTGCCATTTTAAGGACATCGATGGGGTATAAGGAACTACCCGAAGATAAAAACTTCAGATATTGATCCCGCGCAGCAACCCCTTCTGTCAACACCTTATCTGCAAGAGCTAGAGCTGCACTAATGCCTGTTGCATATTGGTAGACATAGAAATTGCTGTAAAAATGGGGAATGCGCGCCCATTCGATCTCAATTTCCTGATCAATCACAAGATCTGGCCCAAAATAATCGCGATTAAGCTGTAAATACGCTTGTTTAAGAAGAGAGGGAGTGAGCGGCTTGCCCTCTTCTGCCCACTGATGCACTTGGAGCTCAAACTCAGCAAACATCGTTTGACGCAGCAGTGTTGCTCTCATATCGTCAATGCGCTGATTAATCAGATAAGCTTTTTGCTCAGGCTGAGTTAATTTATCTAAAAGATGACGCATGAGAAGCTCTTCATGAAAAGTGGACGCGACCTCCGCAACAAAAATCGAATAATCAGAATATTGGTAAGGCTGGTGCTCTCGAGAGAGCAGCGAGTGCATGCTGTGGCCTGCCTCATGCGTCAAGGTCATGACATCGTTAAACGTATTGTGATAATTCATTAAAATATAGGGCATGCTGTCGTAGCACCCACTCGAATAAGCTCCCGAACGCTTACGCGTATTTTCGTAGCGATCCACCCAACGATCGATCGTTAATCCCCTTTTAAGCTCCTCTTGATATTCTTTTCCCATGAGAGAGAGCGATGCAACAATCAGCTCAGCTGCCTCATCGTAGCCCATACTCATTTGGACATCTTTAATCAAAGGAACTGACAAATCATAAAGGTGAATTTCTGAAACCCCGAGAAAACGTTTGCGCAAACCCACATACCGATGCAAAGACGGAAGATGCTTGCGCACAGCTTGAATCAAACTCGTATAAACCGACGTATCGATCTGCTGAGGAAATAAAGACGCCTCTAAACAAGAGGAAAACTTGCGAGCCTTCATTTCAAATACATGCCGCTGTATATGTCCTTGAAGCAGTTCGCATAATGTATTTTCATAACCAGAAAATGCCTTATGCAGGCTCTTAAACGCAGCTTCTCGCAAAGTACGGTCTTGGCTTCTCAAATAAAGCTGATAAGTGCCATGAGTTAATTCATGCGCATTCCCTTGGCTATCCAAAATAGAGGGGAATTTAAGATCCGCATTGTTGAATGCAGAAAAGGCTTGCCGGGCAACTTCAAGCGCATTGCCGCTATTTGCTAAAAGCTCCTCCTCTTGCGCGCTTAATGTATGCGGCTTCATACGAATGATTTTTTCAAGATAGATTTTAAATTCTTTGAGCTCCTCTGCAGACAAAATCTGATCCAGCTTTTCTTGAGGTAGCTGCAAAAGCTCAGGTTCAATCCATGATGTCTCTTGGCGAAATGCGTAAAACAAAGAAAGGATCCTGCCATAAGCTGTTTTCGGAATCTCGCTTGCCACATCTTCATCATGCCGTAAATGAGCGTAGGTAAAAAGTTTAGAAAGCTCGCGATCGATTGTCAGCACAAGCTCAATTAGCCCTTTAATCTCAACGACGCTCCCCGACCAATTGCCTCGAAACGAGCCGATCTCCGGCCAATGCGGAACCTCATTTTCACGCCCCCACTCACATAATTCTTCTTCCCAAGCTTCCCAGGAGGGATACATCGCTTCCACATTCCAGCAGTCCTCGGATTTAATCTCACTACGCTCTTTTGTCTGTGATTTTGCACCTGTCTGTCCTGCTGCAGCCATCGAATCCTCCTAAAGTAATAGATAGGCACCATATAACACAAAACTGCTTACCACTCAAAATCAAAGTAATTTTTACACATTTCTAGCACTTCAGACCGCTCAGTGCTAAATTTGTTGTCAAAAAATCTCCCACCCATTACAATTCGGAATTATCCAACATCAATCTTGTAAGGAGAGAAAAGATGGCACAACAAACAACAAAAAAAACGACACTACGCCCCCTCGGAAACCGCGTTCTTGTGCAACGCCTAGAACAAGAAGAAACTTTGAAAGGAGGCATTATCCTTCCTGACACAGCAAAGAAAAAGCAAGAAACTGCGAAAGTCTTTGCAATCGGCACAGGATCAACCACCTCAGAAGGAAAAGAAATTCCTATCCCCGTTCAGGTGGGCGACCACATATTAATGGACAAGTATTCCGGCCAAGAAGTAACGATCGACGACGAAGAGTTTGTGATCTTACGCGCCGACGACATCATTGCAATCATCAATTAATGGTTATTAAGGAGAACACTCATGGCAGCTAAAAATATTAAGTTTAAAGAAGATGCGCGCCAAAAAATTTTAAAAGGCGTCCGCACACTCGCTTCTGCTGTAAAAGTCACCTTGGGACCTAAAGGTCGCAATGTTGTGATCGACAAATCTTACGGCACACCCCACATCACAAAAGACGGCGTTACCGTCGCAAAAGAGATCGAGCTTGAAGATAAGCACGAAAACATGGGCGCTCAAATGGTTAAGGAAGTCGCTAGCAAAACAGCTGATAAAGCAGGCGATGGAACAACAACAGCAACTGTCCTTGCAGAAGCGATCTATAGCGAGGGTCTACGCAACGTGACAGCTGGCGCCAATCCAATGGAAATTAAAAAAGGGATCGAGCTTGCAGTTAAAACGGTTACTTCAGAGCTACAACTGCTCAGCAAACCGATCCAAGACCGCACAGAAATCGCGCAAGTTGCAACTATTTCTGCAAACGGGGACATAGAAATTGGAGAAATCATTGCCAAGGCGATGGAACGGGTCGGCAAAGACGGCACAATTACCGTAGAAGAAGGCAAAGGGTTTGAAACAAGCCTGGATGTCGTTGAGGGAATGAGCTTTGACCGTGGATACGTCTCTTCTTACTTCATGACCAATCCGGAAGCGCAAGAATGCGTATTCGACGACGCGTTCATTTTGCTCTACGACAAAAAAATCTCTGGAGTCAAAGAGTTTCTCCCTATTCTTCAAGCAGTTGCAGAATCCGGCAGACCGCTACTGATTATCGCAGAGGATGTCGAAGGGGAAGCTTTAGCAACGCTTGTCGTTAACCGATTGCGCGCCGGCTTAAAAGTCTGCGCTGTCAAAGCTCCTGGCTTTGGCGATAGACGCAAAGCAATGCTCGAAGATATCGCCATCTTAACTGGCGGACAGCTGATCAGTGAAGAGATTGGCATCAAACTTGACACCGTCACAATGGAGATGTTAGGACGCGTTCAAAAAGTCGTTATCGGCAAAGAAGACACCACCCTTGTCAAAGGAATGGGAAATAAAGAGAAAATTGCCGAGCGCATTGCTCTGTTAAGACGTCAGATCAGTGAAGCCACTTCCGACTACGATCGTGAAAAACTCCAAGAGCGCCTTGCGAAACTCGCTGGCGGGGTAGGCATTATCCGTGTTGGTGCTGCAACAGAGATCGAAATGAAAGAGAAAAAAGACCGCGTTGATGATGCTGTGCACGCAACAAAAGCAGCTGTCGAAGAGGGCGTTCTTCCCGGCGGCGGCGTTCCGTTCATTCGCTGCATCCCTGCATTAGAAAAACTTGCAGCAACCCTCTCGGGAGACATCAAAGTCGGCGTTGAGATTATCATCAAAGCGATCAGCTATCCTCTGCGTCAAATTGCAGAAAATGCAGGCGAAGAAGGATCTCTCATCGTGCAGAAAGTCTCTTCGATGGCAACTCACGAGGGCTGGAATGCTCTCACGGGTGAATTCGGCAACATGCTGAAAATGGGAATCCTCGATCCAACAAAAGTCTCCAGACTTTCGATCGAACTCGCAGCATCAATTGCAGCACTTCTACTCACAACAGAAGCGATCATCACTGAAGAAGTGGAAGAAAAAGCTACCGCTCCTTCCGCTCCTGGCGCTGATTACTAAGAGAGAGTCTTTTAAGGCGCTCTTTTCCTAAAGAGCGCCTTATCTTTTGAATAGCGATTCTCACTCAAAGCATTTAAAAAAAATCTGCGTATTGTTTTTAATTAAAGGGAAGATCATCATCTTTACCCATGATAATGACATACGTAATTTTACTCTCATTTGCTAACGTCGTTTCTCGTTCATCGCTTAATATAATAGATAGGCTTGTATTTAGCCGCTCTAAGACGGGATTTTTGCGGCTTTATTTGTATACCAATGCTTTGCCATTGGCCGCGGGCATTTTACTACTTCCCCCTATCAGCACTATTCATTCGTTTTTCTCTCTGTTTACGACGATCCCCTGTTTTCTTTTGGCACTTTCAACTCAACTTGTGGGAATGAGTTTTAGTTACGCCTTTCGACATTGTGAAGTACGTCATGTGATTATTAAAGCAAAAATACCAGAATTACTGTTCGTTCTTGTTCCCTTTATCCCGTTTGCAGCGGAAGCAATGCCTCAATACACGTTAGGATTGGGAGTGTATTGCTCTCTTATTGCAACTTCTGCCGGGTTAATTATTTTATTTTTGCAAAAAAAATCAAAAATACTGAGCTTATTTGATAAAGCAGGTTATTTCATTATTGGAAGCCTTGTTATCCAAATGACCTGTTCCTCTATGTTAAAAATGTCGAATAGAACATGGAGTGAAATCATCCAATTGACAGTTGCAATGCTTTTATGGCGTTGTTGCTTAACGTTGCCGATGCTTTTATTCAACGAAAATGCGTCTTATCTCTTTTCTTGGCTGAAAAAAGACCAACTAAGGATTTACGCATACCGCCTAAAAAAACGTTTTTTTCCTGCGACAGTGCCGCCACAGAATTTGCAGATGGAACGGCTGGCTGTTGCAAGTGGGCAAACTGAAGTTGAGAAAACAGATCTGCCCGAAACAAAAACCCATTCTTCAGGTTATTTTGGTCTATTATCCCTAAGAGCAATCTTAGCACTCATCACCCAACTCACCTTTACCTGGTGCATATTAGAAGGTCCTCTGTGGTTGATTTGGCCCATTATTAATACAACTCCACTCATTTCATCGATTGCCTCTCAATTTATTTTAAAAGAAAAGCCTCTTTTCAAAGAAATCGTCGCTCTGTTTTGTTTTTTCATTAGTTCAACTTGCACGGTATTTTTATGACGCTTCCACTCCAGTTTCAATCAAATGCAAAGAAAAAATGTGTCTTTTGCGAGCCAGCTCCAGAACTCATATTGTTAACAACAGATCATTTTCTTCTTATGTTCGACCCTTTTGCATTAGTTCCAGGTCATTTGTTAATAGCTAGCCGAGAACACTATGGGTGTTTAGGCGAAGTTCCTTTAGAACTGCAAAATGAGGTGAACACACTAAGAGAGTTAGCCTACACCTATCTAGAGAAAGCATTCAAAGAACAAATCACCCGATATGAACATGGCAGAGCCGGGCATTGCTTGATGCAAGACCCTACCTCTCGTTTATGCCACCATTATCATGAACATCTTATCCCCAAACGCATCTCGCTGAATGATTTTTTAATTCCTAATTTCAAATATATCCCCTACGAATCAGAACATGAACTTTGCGATTTATTCTTGCGGTACAACGAATATCTTCTTGTTGCAGAGCCGGGCTTCGAAAAAAGGTTTTACATTGCAAAAGACAAAAAAATCGAACCTCATTTACTGCGCACGCTATCGGCAGAATCTATTGGTTATCCTGAAAGACAAAATTGGGAAAGCTATGAATCTTGCGAATTGATGTTATTAGGCAAGCAAATTCTGGCGCCTCTTATTCAAAATGAACACCTGAACGCTGAGCTCTCTAAATGATCTACTTCGACCAAGCGAGTACAAGCCGTCCCAAGCCTCAAGAGGTAATTCAGGAAATCTCTTCCTATTTAACCGCAATTGGAGCAAGCCCTGGCAGGGGAGGATATGCCTTGGCGCAAGAGGCTCACCAACTCGTTCAAGAGGTTAGATCAAAGCTCGCTTCCCTCTTAGGAGTTCCCAGCCCTAGCCAGGTCGCCTTTACGCATAATGCAACGCACGCTATCAATATAGTACTCAAAGGGTTGTTGAAAGCAGAAGATCATGTCATTATCAGCAATTTTGAACACAACGCCGTTGTGCGCCCCTTGCATAAACTGTTCTGTGAAAAAAAATCACTTATTCAATTTGGAATTCTAATTCTAAGGGTTTATTTGACTTAGCTGAGCTGGAACAGTTAATTCAAACGAACACTAAACTCATAGCTCTTAACCATGCTTCAAATGTATTGGGTGTATTATCTCCTGTGCGATCTGTGGGGTGTATCGCTAAACGTCATGGCATCTCGCTTCTCATCGATGTGGCTCAAACAGCAGGGTTATTTCCCGTCAATTTTGGAGATTTTGCAGATTACATAGCAGGCACAGGCCACAAGTCTTTATTAGGCCCACCGGGCGTTGGATTTTTGTATGTGAAAAATCCCGATACTTTATCGACGCTCCATGAAGGGGGAAGCGGTCAGCATTCACTCTCTCCTTTTCATCCGGAGGAGGCTCCTGACAAATTTGAAAGCGGCACACTTAATTATGTCGGCATAGCGGGGCTAAAAGGAGCGCTCTGTTACATCGAAAACTATGGTCAAGAGCTTCTTCGAAAAAAAGTGATGCAGCTGACAGAACAAGCAATGAAACTACTGAGTGAATTGCCTGGGATAACGATTTATGGGACACAAGAAATGGAACATAAGGTCCCTTTGCTCTCCTTTAACTGCAAAGGCTATTTTGCAAATGAAATTGGATATCTATTGAATCAGCATGAGATATTTGTGCGGTGCGGATTGCATTGTGCTCCATTAATCCACCGCTCTGTTGGCACCCTACCGCATGGAACTGTGAGAGTAAGCCTTGGACATCACAATACTCTCGAAGAAATTCACCAACTATGCGATATTTTGCATTCGTTGGGCCAACAGTAAATGAATTGATAATTTGTAATGTTTCTTACACACAGGATCAAATGGGCACTGGATATATTTTATTAGGATCACCCGGAAGTGGCAAAGGGACGCTCGGACATGTCATGCAAACAAAAGGACTAAAGCATATCGCATCAGGCGACATCCTTCGTCGGCATGTGAGAAAGCAGACTGAATTGGGAATTGCAGTAAGCGCCTTGGTACAAGAAGGAAAACAGGTTCCGGATGGTATCATCACAGAAATGATCCTCAAAAAACTCGAAAAGTGTATCGAGAATCATCAAAACTTTGTCTTAGATGGGTTTCCACAGACAGAGCCTCAGTTCGAGAGCCTTCGCCACTTTCTTGCAGCACATCCAGATTGCAATGTAAGGGTTCTTTGCATGGAAATTGAGCCAGAAACTGCCTTAAAAAGAATGACAGGACGAATCACGTGTGTGCAATGTGAAACAATTTATCATGATAGTTTTCGTCCTCCGATTGCTGAAGAGACATGCGATACATGCCACATCCCTTTAGAAAGGCGTTCTGGCGATAGCCTGGAAAAGGCTCAAGCAAGACTTGTGCAATTCGATCTGACCACAAAAAAAGTGATGCAAATAGCGCCTAATTATCTGACAACTTATTCAATTGATGCAAATGGCTCTTTTGAAACTGTTCAACAAAATTTAATCTCCATTTTATCCGATGAATGAAAATAAATCTTTCAAGCATAACATTGTGTCGAGTCACGAATTGCATGCGCTTAAGCGTCTTATAAAATCGCGCTTACACCAAAACACTCAGCGATGTCACTGTGTATTGATTACACATGTGCTTACAACAGCAGAGAGCTATATACGATCCATCCACGAAGCTTTTGAAGTGGTGCTAGTCATCGCAATTCCCTATTCAGCGGATCTCAACACAATTCGATCTCTTGAAGAGAGCAACATTCCCGTCTATCTTCCGAAAAGCATCGATGAGGCTTTTTTATGTGCAGGTAAAAAAGTGTTAGAGATTCTTCAATCCGATGAAACACCGCTTCTCGTTCAAGAAGTCGGTGGCTATTTGGCGGGGTGTACAGAAGAACTTTGCCGTTATTCTCACTTTTTAGGAATTGTTGAAGATACAAATAATGGACACTGGCGCTATCAAATGGCAGGCGAACATCAAATCCCGGTTCTTTCTATGGCACAAAGTCCCATAAAAGATATTGAGGATACAGTCATTGGAGATTCTGTCGTCTACAGCACCGAACGTATTTTTCGAGAGGAATTCAATGGTATCCTTCAAGGAATTACTTCTGGGGTAATCGGCTATGGCAAAATCGGAACTTCTACCGCAACAGCGATGAAAGGAAGAGAATCTTCTGTTACTGTCTATGACATCGATCCCGCCAAATGCATCCGCGCTCGTATGGAAGGCCATCGGATCGCTCCTCTTCAAAAAATATTATCCGAATCTGATCTAATTATCGGTTGCACGGGAAAGACCTCCGTCCGAGCCGAAGAACTTCAGTACATTAGAGACCAGGCAGTATTGGTGAGCGCATCTGCTAAAAATGAAGAATTTGATTTGCATGCTTTCGAAGAAGAGTGCGAGCGTGAAGAAATCAGCAAAGTCGTATGGCGCTATAAGCAAAAAGATGGGCGCTGTTTTTATTTGCTCAATCAGGGAACTCCGGTCAACTTTAGAGATCGAAGTGTTCTAGGCTCTATTTTGGACATGATTTATTCAGAATTATTTCTATGCATGCACCTGCTCGCGCAAGGCACAACGGCTCCTGGCTTGCAACACTCTCCGTCATCGATCCATACGGAGGTTGCACAATCATGGCTAGAGGTTTACGAACCTGCGTTTACAAATGCCTCTGAAGATAAGGTATGGAGATATCCGAATTGCCTTTCAACAGCCCTAACACGTACATTTTTTTTACAAACGTCTAAATCCGAGCCTGTTTAGTTCAAGGAGCCTTTTGGTCATGGAAGATCTTTCCGAGCAAATGATACGCACTCATTGCCCTCATTGTGCAGAAGGCAGCTTTGCATTTAAGTTTCTTCTTTCACAATCGCAACATTTTAAAGTCCTTTGCGATGTCCACCCTCTGATGGAAGGCCATCTATTAATCATTCCCAAAAGACATGTGGCATGTGCAGGAGAATACACGCCCGAAGAATGGGAAGATTTCAACAAGATCTACCCATATGTAACCCAATGGGTTTATAAAAAATTTGGATCAGTCGCAACATTTGAACATGGGAAAATTGGCCAAACGGTGTTTCACTCCCATATCCATGTTCTACCATTTAAGGGTAGTGCAGATGAGATCGTTCCTGAGGGAAACCACTATTATCGACCTCTAGAAAGTCTTAAAGAGCTTTGTCGTATTTTTCAAGAGGAAGGACAGTATTTATTTTTTTCTATCGATCAAAGCAAATGGGCTGTCGATACATGTCTTGGAAAACCCCGTTTTTTTCGAGATCGCTTTGCAAACGCATTAGGCTGTCCCGAAAGAGCTGACTGGAAAGCCACCGCAAAAAATCCCGAGCTGCAAGAGATTGGACGAGAAGAAAATGAGAGGTGCCGCAATAAATTCCTCGAAGATTCTCAACAAATCTCCCTATTCAAATCACAATCTTAACCTTAGAAAAATATGCACACACTTGAACATCAGAGTTTACTCGAAAAGCTTCAACAGTACATCCCCTCTTGCAACGAACAGAGCCTTGCAAAAGAACAGATCCTCTCTTTTGTTAATACCCACCCTAATTGCTTCGAGCGTTCATTGGCAGTAGGTCACGTGACCGCCTCTGCATGGCTCTTGAGCCGGGATTTAACACAAGTCTTACTGATGCATCATGCAAAATTGGATCGATGGCTCCAACCGGGCGGACATTGCGATGGAAATCCTGACGTATTAGCGGTTGCCATCAAAGAGGCTCAAGAAGAATCGGGAATAAAAGAAATCGTCCCTGTCATGGATGATATCTTTGACATCGACATCCATGTGATTCCACCCATCAAGCAGGAAAAAGAACATCTTCACTACGACATTCGGTTTTTACTTCGGGTCGCAAGCGATGAGAAGATTGTCAAAAATTCTGAATCTAAAGCACTTAAATGGTTTGGAAAAAACCCCTTAGAGTTACCCACTAACGAGTTGTCGGTTGTGCGCATGCATCAAAAATGGACGATGTTAAAAGGCTAATAACTGACGATCAATGAAAAGTGGATGCGTCCCGCATGATGATCGCCAAAGATATGGTGCAATTGAAATCCATAATCTAAGCGTGTTGTCAAATACGTTCCAATATCGTAACGCACCCCCGGGCCTACACCCAGGAGCCATTGCTGAGAGGGAACACCTGACTCTTTGTCATAGTTGCGCCCATAGGCCGCATCGACAAAACCCAAAAGAGAGAAGTGATCTTTACAATTATCCATAAATGAAATCGGAGGAGTGCGAAACTCTCCGTTAAAACAAACCGCATTATCTGCGTTGAATGCTCTTTCTTGGTAACCGCGCACCGTATCATAGCCCCCTAACCCAAATTGCTCAGAGACAAGAAGAGCCTTTGTCGAAGCTTGTCCTCGCACAAGAAAAGCAAGCTGCATTTTTTCAGCAAAGCGGTAGGTGACTCCAAGAGCAGATTTCCCATAAAAATATTGCGCTTGACTCCCTGATCTTAGCCTTTGATAATCATGGTCGCTCTGATGAGGCAAAAATGAAACCGGCGACCCATAGCATTCGAGATCAAATGTCAAATGGGTGTGATTTTTCTCATAATCCAGGCGGTATCCTAACATGGCTTGAGTGATTGTCACAGGCTGGGTGGTAAGAGGCAGCATCCGATTACTTAAATAAAAAAGATTGCTATTGATCCATTTATAGTCCAACCCCCACGTTAGCTGATGCTTTAAATCTGTAAAAAAGGGTTTAAAAGGGATTAAATAACGCAGGCTTGCCTGCACATTTTTACCTTCCTTATGAACATCAGAAATTTTCGGGTGGATGCTTCCATAGCTGCTATAAATATTTAACTCATGCTGCCAAGGCAAATAGGCTGTGTAGTCAATTAAGTATGACTTAAAACGATGAAAATCAGGGGAAGCCGTAAACTGAAAAGAAAATTGATCGGCTGTCCCGAAGAAATTTCCCCAGTTAAAGCCTGCCATCAACCGAATGGGGTCTGTATAACGGGTTCCTGTATTATCAACACCTGCATAGAACTGCCAAGGAAAACGCTCTTTTGTTGCAAAGTGCACATCGCTTGTACCTGCACTCTTGCCTGGAGATAAAAGGATCTCAGTATACTGAAATGGATTGCGATTAAGCCAGGCAACATTGTTTTCCAGATCATCCAAGTCCAATACATCCCCCGTGATCAAGGGAATATTGCGCTTATAATGATCCACAGAAAACCACTTGGTCTCAGTATAATCGACCTTGCCGACCACGCCTTCTTTGACAATATCAGCGGACAGTGTCATTGAGGGTAATGTCAATGCAAATGCGAAAGCTCTATACAAAGAGGCATAGGGAAATCCGCCTTTGAGATTCTGACAAGGAGGAGACCTCTCATTAAGCACTCTGTGTTCCTTCGTTCTTTGTCTGGTATTCCGCATTAAATAAGCCTTTAAATGGCTGAATGAACTTGTTAACTCCGCTGCCGGGCTGATCGAGGAAATTATTCAGCATGTTCTTAAGGTTTTGTTTCTCAAACACAGATTTAAGCATTTGTCCTAAGACCGAGTTCATCACTTGATCCATGGGAAGACCACCCTCGCTGCTCACATTGGTAAGCTCTATCCGGTTGATGCGAGGTAATTTTTTCACTTTTCCACCTTCTTTTCGGTACACAACATCGACATCGATATTTGTGAGGACAAGCTTGCGGATTAATACAGAACGCTCTGATCCCCCCTTGCCTTGAGCTTCTGCTTGCATGTTACGGTTGAGATTACTCATGATCTGTGTCCAATTGCCATCGGTTCCTGAAGCTGATTTGAACTCGAGGCCTAAATAAACATCATTTAGATCGATCTCATCGATGACAATTTTTTTATCAATGTAGCGTGTGAAGGGTGCTAAGACATCAATCTGCCTGCAAGAAAATGCTCTTGAAAGGATCGCAGAAGGGGGATTTCCAACAACCACCTTTTCAATGCCTACTTTACCCCATGAAAGAGTCATATCGTCGATCGTTACAGCAACGTTTAATTTCTTAGAGAGGTTATTGGCGACCATATCAGGTACGCGCGACCAGAAAATAAAGCCCACAACAACCGCTGCTAAAATTGCAACGACAACAATTCCTAATACCGTAGATAGAAACTTTTTCATGAAAGAACCCTTTTAATCCTAAAAATAGTAAAAATTTATTTTCCCAGCAAGATGAATCACTTAATGGGCTTCATCTTCTCAGGTGCATGGATAAGCCGCTTGAGATAGGGAGCAAGAAGAAAACTCACGATTGCTAAACAGAGGGAAATCCCCCCATAAAGGATAAAGGCGTGAGAATAAATTCCAAGCGCCGCAACAGGCGTGGTTTCAGCAGGAACGGAAGCTAAAGTGGCAAGGCCTCCTCCAATGGCAAACGCGGCAGATTGCGTTAAAAACCAAACTCCCATCATCATTCCCACCAAATGTTTTGGCGCCAAGGTTGTAATCATCGCAAGTCCGATAGGAGATAAGAGCAGCTCGCCGATTGTCTGTAAAAAATAGCTCAGCACAAGCCACCAAGGAGATGTTTCGCCTGCATGGCCAAAGTAACGCCCCCCCAGCCCTAAAACGAAAAAGCCAAGTGCCATAAATAGGATGCCATAGGAGAACTTGAACGGGGTCGATGGATTGGCAGACCGTCTATCTAGGCTAATCCACAAACGACTGAGAACAGGACTCAATAAAATAATAAAAAACGGATTGAAAAACTGGGTAAACTCCGCATCAATAGTAAATCCCAGAAACTGCTTGGTCATATTCCTATCTGCATAAAGCATTAAAGAGGTATAGGTCTGATTATAAAGAGCCCAAAAACCGATCGAAATCAAAATCAAAATCAAACACGCAATCATCTTATTTCTCTGAGAGCGCTTCTCTTTTAGAAGGAAATAGAGCACAACTGCCAAGGTGATCACCGCAGCAAACCCTAACACGAAATCGGTCTCCGCTGGGAAACGAAACAAAAAGAGCATTAGCCCAATCGCAGCTACGATCCCAACACCTAAGAGTGAGTAAAAAGTCACCGCATCGCCGCGATCATGCAACGGAGAGAGCAAAGGGAGCCCCCCGCTGCCACGCAAGCGTTTACGTCCCAGAAGAAAAATAATGAGCCCAATTAACATTCCCACCGCCGCTAGTAAAAAGCCCGCATGCCAGCCAATATGAAGGACAATTGCCCCTGTAATTAAAGGGGGAATTAAAGAACCGAGGTTAATCCCCATATAAAAAAGGGTAAATCCCCCGTCGCGCCTTGGGTCATTTGCTCGATAAAGATCTCCCACAATGCAGGAGACATTCGGTTTAAAAAAGCCGTTGGCCACGATGATCACACTTAAGCCCAAAAAGAAGAAATGAGGCTCGGGCAATGCCGTCAATAAATAACCTAATGTGAGGAGCACTCCCCCAAGGATGATGGCGCGTTGATAGCCTAAATAACGATCGGCTAGATACCCGCCTAATACGGGAGTCAAATAGAGCATAGAGCTGAAGGTGCCATAGAGAAGATAAGCCTTATCGTCTGTCATCATTAAGGCTTTTGTCATGTAAAGGATGATGATTGTTTGGAGCGTGTAGAAACCAAACCTTTCCCAAAGTTCGGTAAAAAAGAGAAGATATAACCCTCTGGGCTGCTTTTCAATCGCCATCCCTTCCAAAGCTCCACGTGTATTTCAACACGCTATAAACTTATCTTGAATTTCAGGCAAAAGAATATCACTAAAAATAAAAATTATTTTTTACAGTTAACGACACTGCATGCATCCGTGGCACTAGGGCCAGGGCTGTTTTTGTAACATTTAATAAGAATGCGATAGCCTGGATAACTTTGTGTCTGCACTCCTTGTCCCTCTGTAAACTGATCCCTAGAAAAGTTACCACTTTGAATCAATTCATAATACAAGTTCCTAGGAGCCTGATAGTTAGATCCAGATGGGGTCATCGCAAGCACCTGACCTTCTGATTCCACCGTAAAGTAGCGGAAATTCTTGTCCAAGGTCAACTCGGCAGCCTTTTTAAGAGCCATCTCTTTAACGGCAGAATCACTCATCCCCTCTTCTTGAACAATAACGACAGCGTATTGATCTGGACCAATCTGATACTGGATCGTCTGCTTATCGGACGGATCATCTCCTCCGCAAGCTGCGAGCAATAAAAGAGCTGAAATCCATAATGCTGATTTTTTCATAAGCACCGCCGTTAATTATTAATACCACCATTTAATCTTTATAATAACAAAAAACTAATTATTTAAAACAAAATAATTATATTTTTAATAATTAAGATTTATCATATATTAAATTAAAAGGAGATCTCATGGACAAACCCACCCTAATCCTCGTCCCGGGATGGAGCTCAAACGAAATCCTCTGGGAGCATCAGACAAAGTCTCTTGCCGACTGCGCTCATTGCCAAGTGATCGTAATGGACCAGGAACAGGACCGCAAAGCCATGGTCGAAAAGGTACTGCGGCTTGCTCCTGAGCGTTTTCTTATAGCTGGACAATCGATGGGGGGATGGGTCGCACAAAAAGTTGCCGCCGCAGCACCGGAGCGCGTAATTAAACTCCTGCTTGTCAATACCTGGTCGACCCCCGACCCCAAGTTTCATGCGCTCAAGCAACAGGTCATCCAAGCTCTGCAGGAGGGAAAACTTGAGGAGGTAATCGCCTCCCATATGCACCTGATCCTCCACCCTGAAAAACTCAAAGACCCGTATATTATCAGTAAGCTCCACGAAGAGATGGTAAGCCTGAAAATTGAGATTCTCTGCCAGCAGCTGCAATCGATGGCAGAAGACAATAACTCCCTTTCCCTCCTACCTCAGATCAAAGCTCCAACGCTGATCATCGCGGGCAGACAAGACAAGCTCTTTTCCCTCTCTGAACAAAAAACCATCGCTCAGGGGATCAAAGGCGCCAAACTTGCCATCATCGAAGAATGCGGGCACGTCTCTCCCATGGAACAGCCCCAAGCGGTGACCGCTCTCATGCGGCTGTTTATTGAAGATTAAGCAGCTCTGCACCTTTTCTACATCATAACACACTAACAATCTGAATGTTAGAAACATTGTAAAAATCCATTAATAATTAAAAAACACTTGCATTTATAATATAATTAAACTAAAATATATTCGTAATTATTAAATAATACAAAGAGTTATTAATGGCAATTTCATCAAATTCTCATTTTTTTAGCGACAGCGTCAAGCCTATAAGCGACGCACTAATGGGGGAACATGATCTTATTAGAGAAATCAAAATTCTTGGGTTGAATGGCCATTTCAATGACCAAATTAATGAATCTATAAGAACGACCACATCCCCGATCGATTGCTTTTCGAATGCCAAAAAGAACATGATGAGACTCAGCAACACTGAAATTAGAGAGCTATTAATTAATCGATCTGGTTTAAAAAATTACAAAGAAGATGAAGCAAATGGTGAAAAGTATTTAGAATTCCTCTCCCTTATGGTCGTGCTCACAGAACGGTTTAACGATGAGCAATTGTTTGAAATCTACACTGAAGCTATGAAAACTTTCCCTAAAGACACTTCATTCTATTCAAAACAAGTTTTATTAATTCATCAGATCCAACACATTAAAGTCAAAAAAAACAGTGAAATCCAAGATAGGCTGCAATCCCGTCCTTTTGAACTTAGAGAAAAAGACGGTGTCATATGGAAATGTTTGGAACGTAAAGCAGTTAATGGAGGCTACATTTATCGGTTTGCTTATTTCCCTGAAAACGAAACGGATGACCCATTTCCAGCAGTCGAGCCTGATAAATCATTCTCATTTGACAACTTAACTATTACGACCCAAGAAAAATTGCGAGCTTTGGGCTACCACAGAGAATCGCAATTAGGGATCGAGTATTTAGAACTACCCGATTACAATGTATTATTAGAACGAGCAGATGCCTTGAGGCTCAAAGATAAGCTATCGCTCATCGATGCTCCTGGAATTGCCGACGATCTGGAGTTCGCAGAGTTGATTGCTAAAGGCAGCATTATCCTCTCAAGGGGAGCAGAGTTCATTCATGATCACTACGCTCACGTATTGGTACGTTTAGAAAACATCTTCAATGAAAAAGATGAAGACATCAAAATTATTCAAGAAAAAACAGCTCAAATGGTAGAGATATGCAAATTGGCTAATGAAATTTTAGACAGTTCTCCAAATGGAATCTACGATTATACAGATACTTCTACAGATAGCCAACTATCTGCAAACTCATTAGAAGAGAGCGCTCAAATCAATCGAATGATGCTCGACCGACTTCAAGCGACTACCGGTGCAATCGCAGACGCATTTTCTTCCGTGTCTTTTGAGCAGCAACAAGAATTGGATCTCAGTATTTTACCTACTTTGCATTCTGATCATATGCTCAGCATGATCTGGACTACCAACGATTGGAACAACTACTTAAATGAACGATTTAAAACTGATGCAATTGGCCAATGGGAAGCTGAAAATCCGCGAGAACTGGGATTATTCTGCCAGAGGACACTTCAAGTTCGAATGGAGGCTCTCGTTTAAACCTGCTCTATTGTTTATTGAAGATTAAGCAGCTCTGCACCTTTTCTACATCATAACACACTAACAATCTGAATGTTATCAACAAAATATCAATTCTTTTTATTTTCAATTAGACAAACACACGCATTTTCACTATTTAAAAAAATATGACTATGTTATTATGACCATAGTCATACAAAGGTGGTCGGATGTCTGAATACATGAAAGCTGGCAAATTTAAAACTGAATGTCTTAAAGTCATGGATAGGGTTAAAAAAACGCGAAGAAGAGTCATTATTACAAAACACAATATTCCAGTAGCACAACTAGTTCCCATTGAAAAAACAGAGCAATCCCTTTTTGGCAAACTAAAGGGTACGGTTCATTTCAAAGGAGATATCATCTCTCCAATTAATGAGGAATGGGATGCCGATCGTTAAAAACCTAAAACATCATAAGATAATATTAGACACTCATATTTGGCTGTGGGTAATGACTGGCGATAGTAAAATCAAAGCTTCTTTTCGCAAGGCTTTAGACTTTGCCTTACAATCTAACGGTGTATTAATATCGCCCATTTCTATTTGGGAAGTGGGGATGCTTGTAGAAAAACAACGCATCAGCCTTGATATGGATTGTCAAGATTGGATAGAACAAGCTTTGGATATGCCAGGAATCAAGCTAGTACCCATTTCACCTCGAATCGCAATTCAAAGCAGTCGTTTACCTGGAACGGTGCATGGAGATCCTGCTGATCGCCTTTTAATAGCAACAGCTCATCAAGAAAACGCAGTTTTAGTTACATGCGACAAAAAACTAATTGCCTATGGGCAGGATCGGTTCATCAATGTCCATGATCCCATGTAACTTAAACTCTCAAGAGATGATCATTTAGCAAATCAAGCAATTGCTCCAGCTCAAAGGGTTCATTTAGGCCAACCAGATGGTGTGCGGAAGAAAAATCGTGGTATCGCGTAAACATATTTGGGACAGCAACAGCTACCATTCCAGCACCCAATGCCGATTGAATGCCTGGCTGACTATCCTCAAATGCGATACAGCATGAGGGCTCTAACTCCAGCAGCTCTGCTACATGATGGTAGATATAGGGCTTGGGTTTGTTTACACCTTCAGAATCGTGAATGTGGGTAAGATCATCTCTTCCCGAGACAACTGCATCAAAAGCATCTTTGATTCCCAGGCGCTCTAAATGGTAGATGACCTCGTTCTTGCGTGCAGCAGATGCCACAGCAAGCTTTACATTGAGCGCATGTTTCATGGGAATGAGCTGTCGGATCAGAGCAACCATTCTTTTCATTTCAGGAATCCCCTGCTGCATGAGTTTGAAAAACTCAAGTTGCTTATCTTCTGCAATTGCCTCAGGAGAATCGATTTGAACACTCGCATGCAGTTTGGCAGAGATCAAGGTTTCTGAATATCCAGCTAACTGAAAGTAATCCTCTTGCGTCAAGTTCCCACCGCGCTTAAGGACAGCTGTCTTCCAGCTTGCTAGATGCGCGTGTTCGCTATCGACTAAAGTCCCATCGCAATCAAAAATAATGCCTCTCATAGACACCTCCCTCAATAGATCGACTCTATTTTGCCGTTATGAGAGTGTTTTTTGCATGCCTAAATAATCCGCGTTAGATAATGTAAAAATAAAATTATTAACATCGGAGTTAAACGATGGCAAAGACCAAACGCTCTCCCCTTGTCGTGATCACTGGCGCATCCTCTGGCATCGGAGCTGCTACAGCACAAAAATATGTAGAGTTAGGCTATCGAGTCGTGCTGCTTGCAAGACGTGTTGAAAAACTCGAGCTGATGAAGAAAAAATTAAAGGGAAAAGCCAGCTTTTATCCCCTGGATGTGACTTCCCAAGAGATGGTATCGACAGTGATTGCTCAAATCGAAAAAAAAGAGGGCCCGATCGACATTTTAGTCAATAATGCGGGGGCAGCGTTTGGGTTGGAACTCGCTCAAGAGGCTGAGCTCAGTGACTGGAAACGCTGTGTCGATCTCAATATTAATGGAGTTCTCTATTGCACGCGTGCAGCTCTCACTTCTATGGTGAAGCGCAACTATGGCCATATTGTCAATTTGGGATCGATCGCAGGTCATTATGCCTATCCGGGAGGCAATGTCTATGGCGCCACGAAGGCATTTGTTCATCATTTTTCTATGAACCTAAGGGCTGATCTTTTCGGTACTGCTGTGCGCGTGAGTTGTATTGAACCTGGCTTAGTTTCTGGGACTGAGTTTTCGGTTGTCCGCTTTCGTGGAGATAAAAAACGGGTCAAGACGCTCTATGAAAAAACAGAAGCTCTCACTCCAGAGGATATTGCGGATGCGATCGTGTACTGCACCTCATGTCCTAAGCACGTCAACATTAACACTCTTGAAATGATGCCGGTCTCTCAAGCGCCAACGCACCTTGCCATTGCGCGTCGTTAAACACTCTAATTAAGGCAACATTTTGTCTTATAGAGAGTAAAAAAACTGGTGAAGCAAATTAAAAAATTTTATATAAAAAAATTAAGACGATAAATTTAAGGAGCTTTCCTTGTTAAAGAAAACGATCAATCGCTGGAAAAAATTTACGACAGGCTATTATAACCTGCTTCTTTTCTTTATTGTCCTTCTCTTTATCTTTCGCCCATATAACCGCAGCGATATCTACACGGGATCTTGGATCTTTCTTCTGGCCGCAACCATTTTAGCATCGATCTTTAATTGCCATCACCACCGGTATGTCAAATGGGCGGCTGTGATTCTCGCCATTCCCACTGTTGCCTTTAGCTGGCTCAATCTGATGCATCCGCATGAGTTCGAATTTATCGGAAACACAATATGTACAGTCCTGTTTATGTCTCTTTGTGCGACATCTATTCTCTACGATGTGGTCTTAAGAGCTCATGTCACATTAGAGACTTTAAGAGGAGTCATTTGCGCCTACTTTATGGTGGCCTTTGTTTTTGCGTATATCTACTATATGATCGAATACCTCAATCCGGGGACCTTTCAATTTGCGCAAAAAGAGGTCTCTCTTTTCTCCTACACCTATTATATCTCTGAAATGCTCTATTTCAGCTTCGTTACTCTTCTAACCATTGGATATGGGGATATCGTAGCGGTTCAAAATGTCGGGCAGACCGCGACAGTTCTCGAAGGGATTATCGGCCAGTTTTACGTAGCAATGCTCGTGGCGCGGCTCGTATCCGTTTACTCCTTTTATTCAGACAAACGTCTTTTACGTGCAATCGAAAGGGACGTAACAAAATAATCTAGTTGCTCTCTAATATCTAATTATTTAAAAAGAAGACAAGAGATAAATAATTAGATATTATGATTCTTTCTGTTTTAGATAAAAAGTGGATAGGGATTGGGCTGCTCTTGCTTTCCGGATGTATTAACATGTCTAAAGAAGAGCAAAGCCACGACCTGATCGCGCCTCCTTCTTTGCAAAGCTCAATAGAAAAGAGCTTAGAGTCCTCTTTCTTTGTCACAGGGGATTGGCCAAAGCAGGCCTGGTGGGAAATCTTCGAGTCTCCCTCTTTGAATGCTTTAATCGAAGAATCGATTGGGAACAACCCCACTCTTCAGAGCGTCTCTCAAAGAATTGAACAAGCAAGACAAGAGGCAAAAGTTGCGCGCTCCCGTTTATTTCCTTATCTTTTTTTCGACGCAACAGAATCTTGGACTTATCTGAGCAAGAACGGCTTATACCGAGCCCTTAACCCTACTGTTCCTCTCAATGCTAACCTTGTCGATCTCACTCTTTCCTTCACCTATGAGTTCGACTTTTGGGGCAAAAACCTCAATCGCTTCCGCTCTGCGTTAGGAGAACAGCGCGCAATGCAAGCGCAAACCGCACAAGCTGAGCTGCTCACAACGACTGCTGTCGCTCAAGCTTTTTTTGCTTTAAAAGCTAATCTATTAAGAGAACAACTTTACAAAGAACTTTATACTGTGCGCACAGAAATTTGGCAGCTTCAAGAACAGATGCAAACAGAAGCGCTTCAATCCAAATTCCCCTACCTGCGCACGGCAGAAAATGTGGGAGAAGCGGAAAAACTGCTCTTTAGCGTTCAAGAACAGATCGCAACGACTAAGCATCAACTCAACGTCTTAGCAGGCAGAGGTCCCGATGAGCCACTCGATATAGACCCTCACCTAAATGAATATTGCACAGCTCTAACGCTTCCTGACAACCTCTCTCTCGATCTTTTGTCCCGGCGCCCTGACCTCATGGCGCAAATCTGGCATGTAGAATCTCTTGCGCATGAGGTCGGAGCTGCAAAAGCAGATTTTTTCCCAAACGTCAACCTCACCGCGTTGATGGGACTTGAGAGTATCTTCTACCGTACACTTTTCGAAAAGCAGAGTAAAACAGGGTCGCTACAGCCTGCAATTCATCTGCCCATCTTTACTGCAGGGGCGATCCGAGCCAATGTCCGTTCTAAAAAAGCCGCATTCGAAGAGGCTCTTTTTGCTTATAACAACTTAATTTTGGCAAGCTCTCAAGAAGTGGCAGATCTGCTTGCGCTTGTGCATTCTGTTTTCTCTCAGAAAAAGACGCAAAATGTCATTTTAAGCGATGCTCTCGACCGTTTAGAGCTCACAGAACTGACCCTCGATAAAGGGTTAAGTACTGCTTTTGATCTCTATGCGGTTCAAGAGGAAGTGATTTTAAAAGAACTCGAGAATGTGAATTTGCTCTATGGACAGTATCTTGCGTCGATCAAATTGATTAAAGCGCTCGGCGGAGGCTATCAATCGGGATACGATGTCCCCTTATCTGCACCTCAAGGGGGCAGCTCATGAGCATGGATCCGAGTCCTGAAGCCTGTGAAAGAGCTGCCCAAAAACGAAAGAAACTTATCCGTTGGTACGGGTCAATCATAGCTGCACTAGGGGGAGCTGTTCTTACCTACTGGGCACTTGTCTTACGCGTGCAAGCCTACACAAATGACGCCTATGTCGAAGGCAACCAAGTCGCGATCACCCCTTTGCGGCCTGGATTTGTCACAGCGATTCATACCGATGATACGTTTCTTGTAAAAAAAGGACAGCTGCTCGTTGAACTTGATCAAACAGATGCGATCATCGCGCTTAATCGCTCAAGAGAGAATCTTGGACAAACCATCCGCAATGTGTGCCAAATGTTCCACCAAGTCTTTGCATATCAGGCTGAGATCGAAATCCGCAAGGCTGAGCTCATCCGGGCTACACAAGACTACGAGCACAGAGTCAACGTGCTTGATGCAGGAGGCGTTTCTTTAGAGGATTTTGAGCATGCTGTAGCAGCTTTGCGCGCAGAATTTTTCTCGTTGATGAAAACAGAAATCCTCTATGAACAAGCCCTAGCGCTTGTCCAAGGGACCTCGATTGTCGATCATCCCTTAGTCTTAGAAGCCTCCGATCAGGTGCGCGACGCATGGGTTCAGCTCTATCGCTGCAATATCTATTCCCCTGTCGAAGGACTTACATCTCAGCGCAAAATCCAAGTGGGAATGTGGACTGATAAGGGAGAGCCCCTTATGAGTGTGATCCCTCTCGATCAGATCTGGGTCAATGCCAATTATAAAGAGACACAACTGAAAAAGATGCGGATCGGCCAGCGGGTAAAAATCACGTCTGATCTCTATGGAGACGACGTTGTTTACCATGGAAAAATTGTAGGACTTCCCGCAGCTGCAGGAAATGCCTTTTCGCTTCTTCCTCCTCAAAATCTTTCAGGAAATTGGATCAAAATCGTTCAGCGCCTTCCCGTACGCGTAGCTCTTGATCCCGATGAGCTCAAACACTACCCTCTGCGTTTGGGTTTATCGATGGAATCGGTTGTTGATTTACGCGATCAGCAAGGAGAACTTGTGCCTACAACAACATTGGGATCTCCGACATACGACACCGCCATCTATCGAGAAGAAGAAACAGGGGATCAAGAGTGGATCCAAGATATCATTGAAGCAAACATCGATCCCACATTAGAAGCCTATTTTAATACTCCATTGCAAATCTCAACGATTAAATCTCATGACACCTGATCCCTACGCTGCGGAAAAAAAACCTGGAATTCTCTTTGCCCTCTTTTTCACGCTATTCATGGTCATCTTCAATTTCACAATGACGAATATGGCAGCGATTTACATTGTCGGCGACCTCGGCGGCAGTAATGACACAGCCTCTTACACAATTTCAATTTTTGCTGTGGGAAATGCCCTAGGAGTTCCATTTGGACGGGCTCTGTATGAACGGATCGGAACGATGCGTTTATTTGTCATTTGCATGCTCCTTTTTGCATTCTTTTCTCTTCTTTGTCCTTTTGCTGCCACGTGGGCCTCTTTTCTCTCGCTCCGCTTTATTCAGGGGCTTGTAGCGGGCCCTCTTTATATTTTGACAGCACGCATGATCAGTGTTTTGGGCCCTGCAGACAAGAAAGATCTCTTTACGATTTGCATGCTAGCGATTTTCATTTTAGTTCCCGCACTAGGAGCTAGCTGCGGTGCTTGGATTGCCTATGATTTACATTGGAGATGGATTTTTTATTTCGATGTCCCCATCCTTCTTATGCTAGTTGGCTATTTGAAACTTCGTTTAAACAACTTTGACCGCGATTTAAAAAAAGTTCCTTTTGATGTCGTTGGCTATGTGTTTCTTTTTCTTGGAATCTTTAACATCAGTCTAGCCCTCATTACAGGACAAGAACTCGACTGGTTCCGCTCCTCACTGATCACTTGGATGTTTGCAATTGGCGTTTTAAGTCTAATCTTTTTTATCCTCTGGGATCTCAACCACCCCAATCCCATTCTTTGGCTAAGCCTTCTTAAAAAGCCGATCTTTGCCTTTGCTTTGATTAACCTCGTCGTTCTTTTTTCTGCCTACTTTGGAGCGATCATTCTCTTAGCGCTCTGGCTTGGACTTTATGTGAATTACACTCCGATCTGGATTGGCATTCTCATTGGCACCATGGCGATTGCAGGCTTAGTTCCCATCTTTTTAGCGACAGACCGCTTCGGCCATAGAGATGCTAGGCTTTCTCTATTAGTGGGGGTGGTATTGCTTGGGATCTCTTGTTTCCACAGCTCTATTTTTAACGAAGAGGTTAACTTTGGAAGGATCGCTTTCTCGAGGATCATCGCGGGGTTCGGCATTGCTTTTTTTCTTCCTCCCATTTTCCGCCTTTGCTTCCGTACTTTTAAAGAGCAGATGACTCCAAAGGTCATTGGGCTTTTTCAGGTGGTTCGCTGCCTTGGCAGCGGCCTTGGAGCTTCGATTTACACCACCCTCTGGCAGCGCAGACAGGTCTTTTACCACGACCGTCTAGGCAGCCAATTGACAATCTATTCTCCAGAAACACAGCAGTATTTCGCCGACGCTGCACAGTTTCACATCACAGGTAAAAAAGCAGATGCCCATCTAGCAGATCTTTTACAAAGACAAGCGACCTCGTTGGCTTTAGACGACTGCTTTTGGCTTATGGGCTGGATTTGCGCTGGCCTTGGCATTCTCATCCTCTTCACTCTATTTTTTAACAAAAAGCCCTTTCTTCCCGAACATCAAGAACCTCAAGAATGTCCCGCCTTCGAGGAAACATAAAGAAATATTTCGAATACAAGGTTATAGAGAAATAATTCTCTTTCCAGGTATCCTTAGTTCTTTTCATATTCACCCCCTCTTTCTATGGACACTACCCTCTCGATTCAAGACGCTGTCGCCATGCGCCGCACGTTTGCCATTATTAGCCACCCGGATGCAGGAAAAACGACACTCACAGAAAAGCTGCTTCTCTATTCAGGCATGCTGCAAACTGCAGGGATGGTCAAAGGACGCAAAGGACGGAAAGCTGCCACCTCAGACTGGATGGCTATGGAGCAAGAGCGGGGCATTTCGATCACCTCATCTGCCATGCAATTCACCTATAAAGACACAATCATTAATGTCCTCGACACACCTGGCCACGAAGATTTCTCTGAGGACACCTACCGCACGCTCACCGCGGCCGATTGTGCGATCATGGTGATCGACGCTTCCAAAGGGGTGGAAAAACAAACCCGAAAACTTTTTGAAGTCTGTCGGCTGCGTCAAATCCCAGTGCTCACGTTCATTAATAAAATGGATATGCCAGGGCGCGATCCGCTCGATCTGATGAACGAGGTAGAAAATGTATTAAACATCCATTCTTATGCGATGAACTGGCCCATCGGCTATGGAAAAGAATTTCATGGGGTCGTGGAGCGCTCTTCACAAGATTGCCTTTTTTTTACTAAAACATCTGTAGGCGGCGCCCAAAAAGCAGACATCGAACGGATCCCCTTAAAGAGCGATGCAGTGAAACACAAGATCGGGCAGGAGCGGCATCGCGTCCTTTTGGACGAGCTCGAACTTCTCGAATCTGCCGGGAACCCCTTTTCCCTCGAAGATTTCTTAAACAGCAAGGTGACCCCTGTCTTTTTTGCATCCGCGCTCACCAACTTTGGCGTTGAGCCTTTCTTCGACGCTTTTTTACACTTAGCCCCCTGTCCTCACGCGCGTTTAGCGAACCGAATCGATGGTACAGAGATTTCGATTGATCCCCTCACAACTCCATTCAGCGGCTATGTGTTTAAACTCCAAGCTAACATGGACAAACGCCATCGCGACAGCATGGCCTTTATTCGGATCTGCTCAGGAAGATTTGAGCGGGATCTTGTCGTCAAGCACCATAGGCTAGCAAGAGAAGTGCGCCTTTCCCGTCCCCATGGGATGGTAGCCGGCGAGCGCACTACCCTGGACTTTGCTTATCCGGGCGATATCATTGGCGTCATTAACCCAGGTTTATTTGCTATTGGCGATACGATTTCTGTTACAGGCGGATTTAATTTCAAACCACTGCCTCAATTTCAACCAGAAATTTTCGCTCGCATCTATCCGAAAGACATCAGCAAGCGCAAATCCTTTGATAAGGGTGTTCTGCAGCTTGTTAGCGAAGGAGCAGTCCAGATGCTCAAACCTTATGAACGCTCTGGCGATCCGATTTTTGCAGCAGTAGGAAAACTGCAATTTGAAGTGATGCAATATCGACTTAAAGATGAATATGGGGCAGACACGACCTTTTCTCTTCTGCCCTTCCAATGCAGCGCATGGATTATCGGCGACATGAAAACCTTTACAAAATCAACAGAATCGATGATCGTATCTGATGCAAAAGGGCATCCCATGGCTTTATTCACAAGCCAGTGGGATAAACAGTACAATATTCGAGAAAATCCTCATCATGAGCTCGTCGATGTTCTCGTTTAAAAGGAGACGCGTCCGATGTTTGCGTACGCTAAAACAATCCTCTCTTTAGCAACTGCATTTGCGTTAAGCTTGAATGCGGCGGCTTTGAGTTCCGAAAAGCAGGTTTCCCAAATTCAAATCGATAATGCAAAGAAGTGGCTCTCTTCACTTGCTCTGCAAGCTGCCACATGGGGAGCACCCATTGTCACCATGTACTCGCTTCGGTATCACGATGCTGTAGGTCCAAATGCCAAAGCAGCCCCTAATACGATCTGGCGCATGGAAGACATCTCCACTCCTGAGTTGTCTAAACAATCCGGTTATGTTACGCCGAATGTCAATGTCGTCTACGGATTTGGATTTATGGATTTAAGGCAAGAGCCGATCATCCTTCATGCCCCAGATTCGAACAACCGCTATTACATGATCCAAATCGTCGATATGTGGACAAACGCATTTGCTTATGTGGGAGGCAAAGCCACCGGCTATAAAGGCGGCACTTACGGGCTTGTCGGTCCCAACTGGAAAGGACTTCTTCCAGCTGGCGTCAAACGGATTAATTGTCCCACTCCTTGGATCTTGCTTCAGCCGCGCGTACACATTTACAAAAATGGAGCTATCGATCTTACAGGAGCAAAACAGCTGCTGAACAAAATCACCACACAAGGGCTCTCTCAGTTTCTCGGCAAAGCCCCTCCTCCTCTGCCGCAGTATGACTATCCCTCCCCAGAACAAAAAAATCCCGAGCTTCCTGTCAGCGTCCTGCAGTTCAAAGATCCTTTGCAATTTTGGAGGCTTCTCTCAAAAGCGCTTAATGAAAACCCACCTCCTCAAGATCAAATCTCAGCCCTGCTTCCTCTATTTAAACCCCTTGGAATTGAACTGAACAAAGCCTGGGATCCTGCCCAGCTTCCCAAACTCACACTCGATGTGATGAAAGATACAGCAGAACAGATTGGATCCTTGCTCTCCCATCTTCCTTTTGGAACGATCTATCATGGAGCGTTTCTTCCGCCGCCTTCCATCGGTAATGCCGGTAGCGACTATCTGACACGCGCTATTGTCGCAAGAGTTGGACTCACTGCAAATACTCCTTTTGAATCGGTCTATTGGATGTATGCGCTCGATAGCGATGGAAATCCCCTGACGGGCCAAAACCGCTACACGCTGACGCTAGAAGCGCCAATCCCCTATTACGAGCCTGGCTTTTGGTCGATTACACTCTATGATGCAGAAAATAACTACACAGTTCCCAACCCCATCAACCGCTACATGCTCGGAAGCGACACTCCAGAGCTTAAAAAAAACAAAGATGGCTCAATCACCTTCTACATCCAAAAGTTAAATCCAGGAAAAGACAAAGAATCCAATTGGCTCCCGGCACCAGAGGGCGCCTTCTACCTTATTCCGCGCTCTTATGCGCCCAAACCAGAAACCATTCGGATATTAACAGACGTTAACTCATGGAAAATTCCCGTCGTAGAACGCGTTAAATAATCTTAAGTTCCAAAGAGAGACGATAGGTTTTAGGTGTCACGGGATCGGGTTTAATCCCCAACGCGCTCCAATAAGATTTCTCTTCCCCTTCATAAGAGACAAGAAGCTGCTCGCCGGGCAGAATTTTCTTCTTCACAAGATAAACAACCTCAATCGGCGAAACGAGAACACCGAGTTTATTTTTTGAGATGCGAAACAACTCTGCCGAGATATTTGGCTTTTCAGAATGATTGATATAACGAGTAAAATTTCCGATCTTTACCGCATCGATATTTAAAGAATACAAACGGCGCGGATGATACTTTCTTTTCGGATCGTACAGCTTCTGCTCTTCTTTTGTCAGCAGCATATCGCTCAAAGGAGCAAATGCATAAGCAGAGTCATCGGGCACATTTTGCGCGACAAATTCGGCTTTGCCCGCATAGGCTGCGATGATTTGCCCTTTTACAAGCGGTTTTGCCTTAGGATGTAAAAAAATTCCAAAACCTAATTTCCCAGGTAATTTTTTGCAGACAAGATTTTCTGGAAGCCCAGTTAAACGGATGGCTTTGCACGCATGAGAGAGTTCTTTCATTTCGCGCAGCGTTGGACGCACAGTAGCAATCTTCAAACGCTTGATTTCGCGCGAAATCAATTGAATCATCTTAAGAGTAAGTATTGGCTGCGGGAGTTTGTACTTCATATCCTCTTCATAACGAAATTCACACCAGCAGTCAAACAGAATTGTAAAAAAATCTTGGCCAAATAATTTTTAAATTCATATCTTAGAGAAACTTATTCATGGCATTCTAACCCAAGGTTTTTACATGAACGCATTGCTTCGCAAATTCCCCTTACTATGCGCCCTTACTTGCACCGCTGCAGCATCTACACTCGCCGCCGCTTCAACAACGCCATCCGCAGCTCCTCAATCTACCATTGATCCAGAAGAAGCTCGAGATCTATTCAGAAAAGACAAAAGCGTCTTTTTTGTCGCAGCAGAATTTCTGTATTGGACTGTCAACGAAGGCAGACTCGATTACGCTCTAAAAATGGACCGCCCTGCTTGGTCATCGACAGTAGCTTCCAACGGAATCGGCCGCTATCAAAACGCAGATTTTAACTGGTCGCCCGGCGTACGTGTAACAGCAGGCTATTTTAGAGCACCCCATTATTGGGACATGTTTGCAGAATACACATACTTCTCAACACAAGGGAGAAATTCCTCCCACGCTCCTGAAAAGGAAGGTGAGTTTCTAAATGGGACATTCAGTCAACCCGATCCCATCACAACGCCTGCAATCGCCCTTGACAAAGCGAGAAGCCAAATCGAATTTTCTTATCAGAATTTGAATTTCCTCATGTCTCGTAGATTCCATCCCAACCCCCATTTAAGACTCAATATCTTTGGTGGTCTTACCTCCGCTTTACTTTTCCAAAAATGGAAAGTGCACTACGAAGATGTTCTCGATCAACACTCCAAACTGCGCAATATGTGGAAGTTTGAAGGGGTCGGCTTGCGCTTGGGTGGAAAAGTCGATTGGTACATGGGCTGGGACATCTATTTAACAGGTGTCGCAAGTACAGGGATCCTCTCCGGATGGTACGAAAACTCCTCATTTCAATTGACCAACGCAGTTATCCCCGGCGTCAATAATGCGCGTCCGATGAGAGATACACACTATCACGACAAACGCCTTGTCTACACATCCCAGTTTATGGCAGGACCCTCTTGGCAAAAAGCCTTTGAAACAGTTCGTGTAGAAGCACTCGTTGGCTACGAAATGACCATCTGGGCAAACATCCATGAAATCTATCGCACGAGCCTCTCTGGACCTACTGCTGCAAAAGAGACCTTCGTTAATGATTCGAACATTTCACTGCAAGGCTTCACCTTCCGCGTCAATGTCGATTTCTAAGATACGTTTTTAAGTGTGAAGAAGCCTTAAGGAGACTTAAGGCTTCTTTGCCTAACGTAGTTGATAAGGGCAAAAAGCAACCTTACCTTTCGCTTTTTGAGCGCTCCTTAAATCCAAACCCTCGATTGCATCTGAAAAAAGCATAAAGGCAATTTTGCTCTGTTCATCCCCTTTAATCTCATAGACACCCGTATTTGGATCAAAGAAATAACTTAGGTCCTTCGAAAGTTTAATGAACGCAGTCGCATGCTTAGGAAGCTCAAACTCATAAGCACCGATCGGTAGATCATTCAACTGACTTAATGCTTTCGGGCTTTGCGCATACACCTCATTCACGCGGAGGGTTAATCGAGCATTCTTCTTCCACTTTAGTGAGCGATCGCGCACTCCTTCTCTAACTCCTAAAATTTTCCCTCCGCGCGTCCAGATTCCTTGAAGAAGAACAGCTTCAGGCCCTCCTCCATGTTCAAATTGCTTTCCCAATGCTCGCATATGTGTTTGAAGATCTGAAAATTGGCCGCGCGTCTGCAAGTAAAGCCTCAAAAACCATCTGACCTCACCCAAGCACATTCCTTTAGATTGATTCAATTTAATCTGATTATTTGACATAGTCCGTCTTCTTAAACGTCGTTCTGTCACTTGAATCGGCTTTAAATTAAAAAGAGGCTTAGCTTCTTCATTAGGACCATTGATTGTCGTGACTAACCGAGTCACACCTTGTGGAAAAACAGGAACTGGAACTGAGCGCGGAGTCCGGGAAGAAAATTTCCCGCAGACAACTTGGATAACCGCCCAAACAAGCGCGCTCAAAATAATCAAGGGCGAAAAAAGGATGGCTACAGGCAAGCAAATCCATTGGCGCAAACCCCAAGTTGACATCGACTTAACTTCTACAGGTTTATTTTGCGTCGCATTGCGAGAGTCTAAGACTTGTTGAATCGCGGGTGATTCATCCAAGAATTTCTTGACGCCATCATAAGAATTTAAATTAGAAATATTAACAGAAGTCAAAAAAACCTATTTTTATTAAAAAATAATAACAAAAAAAATGAACAATCAAACAATAAAAAAGAACAAAAACCAAAACTAACTTATCATCCAATGACAGTGTCCGTTACACAAAGACCTGTCGCGAGCGGAATCCCAACCAGGGGAGCCTCGGCACAGCCAGAGTCTTTAAACGCCTGGTACAGACTAAGCTGTATCATCGCTGCTGTTTTGAATGTCATATCTGTTAACATAAGCACCTCCACCGACTTATTTTGATTTATCTACATGAAACCGCTTAAACGTCTCGGAACTCCAATGCTCATAGGAACACGCCTCGCCACTTTGCGCTCCATAGCGTGGATCTTGGGTAAGTACAGACGTTGAATGGATAACCGTGTCCATCGGAGCGTCGCAAAAAAGAGCCATGGTGTAGCGTTCGACATTCCCTTCTGCTTTATGGACTCGATGCTCTGTTGCATGAATCGCATCATTAGAGACAAGCTGTCCAAATTCGCCCACTTGAAATAACAAAACTTCAGGGTCGTTAGCAACCACTTTGCGATAGACTCCATCGGATGTTGATTTTACAAACAAACCTGCCTCAATCGGCTCGGCAATGAGCTTTCCATCGGAAAAGTAAAAAGCGGGCACCAAAGTGGTAAACAAAGAATGATCATAATGAGCGCCGCACCAAAAAGGGTTGTCCCCAATTGTGTTTTCACTTTTTTTATAATAAAGCATCCGTCCAACTCTTGGGACATCATCTAAACAAATCCCCCCTTGGTAATCCAAAAGTCCGATTGTTTGCATCACAGCAAGCCCCATCTGATGCATCACGCCCCCTAAATCCTGGAAAGGAGTTTGTAAATCCAGCTCATGGGGCCATTTATTCTGAGTGTTTTCTGGAACAAAGGCATAATAGGAAACTTTAAGATCGTCGACCACCCAACTTCCATCAGGACGCTGAAATTTCTCTTTACCTCGCTCATAGCCCAAAAATGTCTCCTCCTCTTTTGGGGCATAAGCCTCTTTCACCTCTTCAGCAAGAGCTGAAAACGCACGCGCAGAATCGATGAACCTTAACACCTTCTCTTTGTAACCTGGAACGCCGCGTATCCCTACGATCCCCTTTTCTAAAAGAGCGTTGCGCAAGACATCCATCGAGAGCGGATCTTCCTGAATAAAGTCCTCATAAGAAATGATATCTAAGGCCATCACTTCTATATCTTCCGCAAATGAACTATGACTGAGGATTAAACCGACTGCAATCCCCAGTTGTCTCCAATGAATCATAAAAACCTCTCATTTTAAAATTGAAAATAAGAAGACTAATCAAAAGGATTCGTTTCTGTCAAATTATCTGGAAGGAAATGCTTGGGTTAAAGATAATCCTCGTCTCAAAACCCAGGATCTCCTCATGGCAACATTTAGTACGCAAATAGCTCAACCTATTCCATACGAACACTCTTTGCAGACGTTATCCGATCGTAATGAGGATGTCATCGTCGTCCAAGGCACTTCTCTGAACATCGTGATCCCTAAAGCGCCACTTTCCCATGGTTCTGTCCAGATTATTCCGCAATCGGATGCCTCCCATTTTTCTCAATGGTCGACTCAGCAGCATCAAGAGGCGCATAGCCTCATCCAACGGGTCGCAAACGCGTTTAAAAAAGAAGGGATCACAGACTATATGGTCTACGGCAAAGAATCCCCCGATGCTTCATTTCGCTGGGAAGTTGTCCCCTATACAAGAAGCAATTGGTCTTGCGTTAATATTTTCTGGAGATTTTGGCAGCAGTTTAAAGTGCTTTGGAAAATTAGTTTTGGAGGAGGCTCCTACTCAAACGAAGAGAGACAAAACATTGCAGAAACGTTAAGAAAAAATCTTGATCCAAGTGCCGCTGTCGCAGCCGTTCCAAAAGCTGTAAAGACAGATCCCTTTTGCAACCCTGAGATCATCAAAAAACAATGCGTATTTGAAGGAAAACACATCAATGTGTTGTATGACTATGCTCCACTCACTCTTGGAAAAGACCGCCTTCACTTCCTTTTAGTACCCAAACACCATTGTTCAAAATTCACAGAATTAACAGCTGAAGAGTACATCGAATCTAAAAAGATCTCGCAAAAGCTGCAAAAGCACTACCAAGCAAAAGGGTTTAACACCGCCTACCAATTTGCAAAAACAGGACTACAAGCAGGTCAAACAGTTCCCCATTATCATGAACACATTGTCTTTACAGACACAAAAACCCAAGAAAGCTTAGGCAAACTGCGCGTCTTAGGACGGATGCTCTTTGGCTCCTCTGCACTTAAAAAAGATGAATTACAAAGCCGCGTGGCAGCTTTAAAAGTTGAGCTTGAAAGGCCTTTATCTGTTTAAGAAAAGGCCCGGTTACGGATCAACCTTCCCATTTGATGAACAAGTTTTATTGCAAATCCAAGCGGTAAAATAGTTAAACTTAATACAGGCACGCAAAGAGGCATCACCACCTGTCGCAAGCCTAAGTCTATGTAATGCAGAGGAAGAAAAGTTTTAGCCTGAAATAGCGTGTGCAACCTTCCGTCTGCCTCCGTAATGGTTGTCGTAGAGGTCTCTTTGAACCAAGGCGCCCAACTTCTCGCTCTTGTAAAATGTGCAGGAGGATCTGTTAACGCATCCTCCCAGTGGCTTTCCATTTGAAGACTGATCACAGGCTGATCTCCTAGTGCTGTATCCCACATTTGCTCAGGTACACTAGTCAGACAATGGCCATAGAGCGAGCTGTCATGATAGATGTTGCCAATACATGCCATTACGGACTCTCTTTGTAAAAGTTTAATGCATTCTTGTGGATCACTTTGATTGCAAATCCAAGCGGCGCTGCTGTCAAACATGCGACAGCTGTAAATAAAGAGCCGCCCACATGACGTAGGGCCCATTCAATGCATCCAGCGGGAAGAAAATATGTCGCGCACGTGAACTTTTTAAGGTCGCCATTGGGGTAGCGCTCAACCACCCGTCCACCTGATTTCCACAGAAAACCGTATTCTGGCGGCCCGCCGAATTCAGGCTTCTCATCGAGTTTTGGATAAAAACAAAGATCATCCGTTGTCGTTTCTTTCCAAGCCTTTTCTGGCAGGCTAGTCAAACAATGGCCATAGAGCGAGCTATCTTGAAAAATTTGACTGATCGATCCTAACATATTTACTCCTTTAAAATTTTAAGAAGCACAAGCCTAACAAAAAAAATGAATTTTCACAACAAACAACACATCATTTTAACACAAAAACAATACACTTGAGTTTTCATTAATGCTATTTAAATATGCATTGTTTTAGTTTTTGTTTAAAAGACCATATTTAGTTGCAATAAGCGAAAATTAGTGATAACATACTTAATCGAAGACTGAATTAAGTCAAAACAACAAGATTAAATAATATTCAATTTCTAATTGCGTTACAATTGACATTATTTTAAATCTTAAACAAAACAATTGTAAATTGAGGTGTATTATGGGAGGAGAAACTAATTTCGATCCCTTGAGATCGACTCAAATCCGAACCGATCGCTCAGAACTAGAGGATAGAGATGCTTCACGCTCCCCTGTAGTTCATGAAGTGAACGAGGGGCCATTAGAAAAATTTGGATGTGGAATTAAAAATTGGGTATTTGACAACAGACGAATGATCCTTAAGGTCACAGCTGTTGCATTTACGGGAATTTTATGTGCTGGGGCGTTGTTTGCTTTGAACGCAGTGAGTGCAGGTCTTCTTACCCTGCTCGTCGTTGGCGTTGCAGGAACTCTTGCCACCCGCGTTGCATTGACATCAATGAGAAAGTGCAGTCCTCAAGAAGAAAATGAAGCTAAAATTCAAATTGACCCCAATCAAGGAATTCTTGAAAAAGGGGCAAATATTGTTAAAAATTTGATATGGCAAAACAGACGAACGCTTCTTAAAACAGGTGCTGTCGCATTCACAGCGTTACTGTTTTTGGGCGCTGCGTTTACTCTTTCCTCAGTTTCAGTTCCGCTCATGGCGGTTCTGCTTATCGGAACTGCAGGAACAGGAGCTTCACGCGTTGCATTAACTGCAATGAGTGCATGCGATCCCCATCCAGAACAACGAGTTCAATCAGCGTAAGCAATTGCTTTTACTTGACTTGCGTGCGAGAAGGGGTCTTCCCCTTCTCGTTTTTTAAAGCAAAGAGGCTCCCCCATCGCACGAAATCACCTCGCCTGTCATGTACTCACAGGCAATCAAAAATTTAACTACTTGCGCAATGTCCTCTGGCTGTCCCACTCTTCTCGCAGGAAGAGTTTCACTAATCTTTTGAAAAAAAGCGCTCTTTTCCTTCTCCGCAACTCCGTTCCAAATGGCAGTTGCCACTGTGCCAGGTGCAATCGCATTAACGCGCAGAGGAGATAGCTCTAAGGCAAGTGTGCGCGTCAGCCCTTCAATTGCCGCATTGATTGCGGAGGCAACTGCCATATTTAAAAAAGGCTTTTGCCCTGCTATACCTGAAAAAAAAGTAATCGATCCTTTTTTTTGCATCTTTGGAGCTGCGTATTTAGCAACACAGTACTGTCCCCAAAATTTACTATCAAAAAATTTTCTAGCATCCTTTACAGAAAGATCTAAAAAAGGCCCCATCACAAAATCTGCAGCAGAAATAACAAGGTGGTCAAAAACCGGATGAGAATTAAAAAAGTCTTGGATCTCTGTTTCAGAAGTGACATCAAGCACACAACTTTTAGCTTCGCCAATGATTTTGACAGCAGCCTCTAATTTTTCTTTGGATCGACTTGCGATCGTAATCTCATAGCCCTCTTTTCGCATCAACGCTGCTGTCGCAAGCCCCATTCCAGAACTGCCGCCTATCACAACAATTTTCTTCATCCTTTTTCTCTCCTAAAATTACCTGTTTTTGTGGCATTCTTCTCAACATGCAATATTATCCAATTAAAAAAAATGTTCTCTATTGATCTCACTATCGATCGTCTTGGAATTCATGGCGAAGGGGTAGCTCGTCACAACGGGCTTATCGTTTTTGTAGAAGGAGCTCTGCCAGATGAGCGCGTTCGAGCAAAAATTGTGGAAAACAAAAAAACATTTGCCCGTGCAAAACTCTTAGAAAACCTCTCAGACTCTCCAGATAGAATCACACCTGTTTGCTCCTACTTTGGAAAATGCGGCGGCTGTCAACTGATGCATTTGACCTATTTTAAACAGCTAGAGGCCAAGCAAGCGCGCGTTAAAGAGGCTCTAAAGCGGATTGGAAAAATCGAAATCGATGTCAATGCTTGCATTCCTTCATTGAACCCTTTTTCATACAGAAATAAGATCCAATTATCTATCAATGAAAACCAAGAGTTAGGTCTTTATGCGCGCACAACACATGATCTTATACCTATTGCGAAGTGTGCGATCCATTGCCCTCTTGGAGAAAAGGTTCTCGCCAAGCTTCAAACATTAAAGCTTCCCTCGGATCTTAAACACATTCTCATTAAAACAGCTCTCAAAACAGAGGAAGTTTTAGTGATTCTTGTGACTAAGACACAAAAGCCTCCCATCCCTTTTGCTAAAGAGCTTATTGCTTCCGTTAAGGAGATTAAGGGGGTCGTGCAGAATATCAATCCATCGAATGAAACGATTTTAAGCACAGAATTTCACACTCTTGCAGGGCAAGGATGGATTGAAGAGGAGATCTCTTATTTGCGTTTTAAAGTGTCTCCTGCCTCATTTTTTCAAGTGAATCCAAGCCAAGCTGAAGCTCTTTATTCAAAAGTAGCCGAGCTTGCGGAGTTAAAAGGCACAGAAACGGTCCTTGACGCCTACTGCGGCGTCGGCACGCTCTCTTTAATTTTAGCAAAGCAAGCCAAGAAAGTCATTGGGATCGAATCTGTAGATAGAGCTGTTAAAGACGCCGAAGAAAACGCTGAGAAAAATCAGATCCCAAACACCCATTTTCTCTTAGGAAGAGCTGAAATGAGAGTGAACGAACTTGAAGGGATCGATGTCGCCATCCTCAATCCTCCTCGCATCGGCTGTGAGCGTTCCCTTATCGAGAGTATCGCTCAAAAAAAGCCTGAGAAAATCCTATACGTGTCTTGCGATCCTGCAACACTTGCAAGAGATCTGCAAATCCTCATTTCCAAAGGGTATTGCCTCAAGAGTGTACATCCTTTTGATATGTTCCCCCAAACCATGCACGTCGAGACTGTGGCCCTACTCCAATACTGCCCATGAACATAAAACTTTTGGCTCTCTTCTTACTTTGCTTTCATTTTGTCCACGCGCAACACTAGTTACCGATGAAAACTGTGACAGATGCGTTGATCGAAGATAGCGCATTTTTATTCTGATTGCATTTAAACCTCATTCCTCGAAAAATCGGTCACAATCTCAGCGATTTCAATGCGTAAAATCGAGGTTTCAATGGGCTCTTCTATCCCTCCTATTCCCACAGCTCAGATGGTCACTTTTGTTGATGATGGATCCGCCTCATCTAAAGACGCGTCAGGAGAAAACACGACCTCAATCGAATCTAAAGAGGCCACGGCAACTCTTATTCCGCCTCTTATATTAAGCCCGCCAGCCCATTCAAATGGACATACCGATATTGCCTCTTCGAGCAGTTCAAGCTCAGACTATCAACAAGCCTCTCCATCTTCCGATCCTGCAACTACCCCAAAAGAGCCCCCTTACAGAAAATTGTTTCGAATGGTTTCAACACCCTTTGAGCACAATCCTCACACACAACAAAGACGGCAACGCTCTATCTCTTCCAATGAGCCTCCGAGCGGCCTTACAACCACACGTCAATTTTTTTCAAAATTCTATAAAACACTCACCCCGCGGCATCGTCCCAAAGCAGACACTAGCCGCTCGCCTCATTCTGACGAAGAGCTCCTAGAACCTACAGCGTTATCATCGCCTCGAAAAAAGAAAAGGGGGTTAAGAAAAAGGCATAGACATCACAAAACACTTCCTATTTCAAGTGCACTGCCACGCGGACTCTCCTTGAGCGATCCCACCTCAAACAGCTCTTACTACCCGCTTTCAAGTGCTGAGATTTATGGCTGTTTATTAAGAGAGTTCAGCGCATTGAGAAAGTATTTAACAGCTGCAGCTACTGAACCTGTGGAATCGATCGCTGAGTTGACTTTAGAGCTTTTTGGCCGTTACCGAGGAAATGAAATGACGGTTATCCACTTTATGTTCGACGCTGCCAAAGAAATGCCAGAAAAAAATCAAGAGCGGCTCGATCATTTACTCTATCAAATTCACAGTCGATTAGGACAAGACCCTCTTATTTATTCGCTGCAAACAAATGAGGTTTCAGAGGATGCCTCTGTTTTTTTTCTCACACATGCGATCCTAAATGCCTTAAACGATGCCATGGCAAATCCCTCTACCCCCCCTGAAGAGGTTGCTCAGTGTGTTTTTAATCTTCTTAACAACTATAGAAATCAAAGTGCAACAATTGCCCATTTTATAAGTTATTCTGCCCAAAAAATGCTTGAAAAACATCAAACGAGACTCCATCAATTATTATTCCATCTATTTTTGAATCCCAATGAAATACCCTTTTTCTCCCATCTGTGGAAATGCATGCCGATCCATCGGGATCAAGCCGCTAGCTTTTTGGTAGAAAAATCTAAAAATCATGACCAATTGTTAGAGCTCATCGGACGGCATACAGAATATGAACTGACCCATCAAAACCTACAAACTCTGTTTCGAGAAGACAACTTTTCTTCGTTACTCTGCAAACATTATGGAATTTCTATAGAAGGGCAAGCATTACGAACCTTTTATGCATGGATCCACGTACAGCTCGATGCTCTTTCAGAAATGAGGCGCTCACAACTTTGTTTTGAGATGAGATATCTCAGACAGCACTGTTTAACAAGCTCCGAGCTTACTGAATCACAAAGAGATCAAATGATGAGATCTATTGCAGAGGCAAATGCGAGTCATTTTTTGACCTTTGCCGCTAAAATCATTAAAAAGTTCTACAAGATTCCCTTTTCCCCTCCCTTTCATGAACTGATGACGATAAGACGGACGCTTATTGAACGATTTATCAGCCAAGCCACTCATTCAAGCGGATCATCAAGCAGCAGCTCTTCTCCTTCAACAGATCTATCGAGCCATTCTTTGGTTTACATCGGAGAAATTCTTTTCTTACGCATCCTTAACGGACAACTGTTTCAAGTTGCACGCAATGAGCAAGAAAAAACCATTCTCATCAGTATCTCTAAACTCTTCCAACAACTTTCAAATGAAACAGAGCTGGGAGAACAACACCCGAGCTACATCAGATTTCCATTTAATCAGTTTTGCCTCGATTTTCGCCCCAACCATCGGGAATTTATCGATCGCATTTCTAAAAACAGATAAATGAGGCATTGCGCAAAAAATAAAAACAATCCATACAAATTTATATCGAACGCGCTTCAAAATTTGATTTCTATCAGCATGAACCTATCCAAATTTATGGAGATCTGATGAATTTTAAACTCATTGGCAGCCTGCTCCTCTTAGCAATAGGGACCTACCTAGTTCTGCATGGCCTAACTGCAGCTCCCCCAGTTGAAACCTCAAAAGATATCTGGCAAAAGACATCCGATTTTTTCACTAACAATCCCATGTGGAATCCTTTAATCGAATTTTTTGGCGGATCCCCGATTGTCGAAAAACCCCTAAAACGGGATTACTCTTCGATTATAAACATCTCTGTAGGTAGCGCTCTTATTCTTGCAGGAATTGCGCTCGC
Source organism: Rhabdochlamydiaceae bacterium (assembly GCA_019752555.1). Lineage (GTDB taxonomy): Bacteria > Chlamydiota > Chlamydiia > Chlamydiales > Rhabdochlamydiaceae > JAGVMG01. The sequence goes on along the minus strand of JAIELY010000010.1, from coordinate 84,249 downwards.
ATTCCTTTGTTGCAAGAAAAAATTTAGAAAATGACATGCAGACACCTTTTGTTTATCTCATTTTTCTCACAAGTCTAGTGTTCTTTCCTAGAAATCCCTGCCATTCTCTGTGCGTAAAAGACCCAGATTTGCATGATGCTAAAGCTAGCTGTGTGGCTGTACCCTCGTTAAGCCGCAGTGACAGGGATGTCTGGGAAATAACACTAGAAGACGAGAAAAAAAAAGCATCTGCTACTGATCTCGATTTCAAAATCCGTAGTTTTATTCATCAAACATCAGAAAGAGCGCTCAATTATGGGGCTGGAATACTTTTTGGCTCCGTTTCAATGATTGCTCGATTAGGGTGGGCAATGAGTCTCATGACCCCGTTTGCATCCACCGTGGGAAATGAATGCCTTCTCATCAGCCATACCTGCGGCACCTTTGCGCGCCAGTTATTCACCCAGTCTTTTTCACCTTACCTATCTCCAATCCCCTCTTCTCATCTTTCATGGTATACAAACCGCAATGAACTCTCTCAAATTCCTACAAATTCAAGAGAAGATAGACAGTTAATCGAGTTTCTTGAAAAAAGATGGCTTGCGAAATCAACCGGATTCTATTCCATCTTAGTCGATAGAATCTGTCCTAGCTTTGGACTTTGCGTACAAGTGCATCCCGAAACGACCAATTCCTATGCTAGAGATCCCTGGAATAAGTGCTCTCGCACTTATACAAATCGGATCGAAGAGTGGAAACACTCGCTGCCCCAGCCTTATGAGTTTCCCCTCATTTTAACTCGTCCAGCCCCATTAAATGACTATCTCCCTTGCTTAATTGAAGGGCCGGCTCTATTTTCCGAAGGATTCTTCGACTGCGGCAGCAGGAGATTTGAGCCTAATGAGAACAACAAAAATCTTCGAAAGACAACACAAGACCAAGAACGCATTGAGAAGGCATTTTTAAAAACGAAAAAAAACAATTCGCATCTAATTGTTGATATGTCCCCCCTTCTCTGCTCTCAAGGTCCAAACTGGAGTCAAACATGGGACAGCTATCAAACGCAATTGCTTCAAACATGCAAAAAACTCCACCTCAACCCCTCTAAAGTGATTTGCGTACAAAGCCTGCAACAAGAAGGGATCGGAGGCATTCGCTTGCTCCCCTTTTCCCATCTGTCTAAAAAAGAAATCGATGAACAATATCAGTATCTATTGCACTGGATCTCCAAGTTTGGGCTCTGTGCAAACCGAGTGGAATTAGACCGTTGTAGCAAACCACCTTCTAAGACTACGAAAGCAGACACAATTCTTTTGCTGCCCCACATTTCCCAAGAGGCCTTTTTAACTTATTTAAACACCTTTGATGAGAGTTGGAATTCACCCTCTTTAGAAAAAACATTGATGGTAAAGGGCACTGTTAATGTTTTAAAAGGACTTATGGCCCAGCTGCCTCAAGATGCTTGGGAAAAGCTCATTGCACATCCAACGCGCTCTTCTGTGGTTCAACTCTCTTTCTCAAAAATCAAAGAGCTTTTTGAAGACTTAAAAGAAAAGCAAAGGGAAGCTTCATTTTATTATACAGCATCTCAATTAGAACAAATCCATGCCCACCTCACAGCACTACTTGAAATTTTCTCTCCTTATACGTTCCAAGATTTTTCCAGCATTTACCAAAGTGCATTAAACTCAATTCCAAAACAACTGCATCCCTTAACCTCGTATGCGATCCACTCTTCCGGGATGACAAGTTTAGCTGGGATTTATAAAACGGTTGAAAAATCGATCGGCAAATCCCCTCGCATTCTCTATGGAAACAACGCCTACTTTGAAAACATTCATACTGCTCAGCTGATCTCCGAGGCGTCTTCTTTAGAGACAGCAACAGGTGCAGATTTTGAATCGGTCGATCTGATTTTGGCACAGTTTAACCCGATTTTAAGAAGAATTGATTTTGAAGTAACAGAGTACAAAGTGGAAGAAATTGAAGAGCGGCTGCATCAAATCTTCAAGTCGCGCTCAAACAAACCCTTAACACTTGCAATCGACTGCACCCTAGACTTCATCGATTCGATCCGATTAGGAAATTTACTTACCGAATTTCAGGGAGAAATCGAGCAGGGACGTTTAAATGTGATTGCCTACCGCAGCGGTCTTAAATTCGATCTCTTTGGAATGGACAATTACTGCGGGGCGCCCCTTTACATGATCCACAGTCCCGATCCCCATTGGATAGCATTCGATTCTCTCATCACAGATCCTCTATTGCAAACCGATCGCTTAAGCCTAAACTGGTTTTGCCTCGCCTATCAAAATGCAAGACAAGAGTTAGAATTGTATCGAAAATTGGTTTTTGATAATACGCGCTCTCTGCTTGATCAAGTTCCAAAAAGACTCTTTAACATGACAGATAATCTCAATTATCGGATTGTTCCCATTGCAACAGAAGCAGATGCCGCCTTCATCGACATAAAAATTATGGGTCCTTTTCATGAAATAAAAGGAAGCTTAATTGGAGGCTTTCTTACTTTAAAATGCATGGAAAAAAGCCATCCTCTTTTCTACCGCCCCAGCTTGGGCTTTTACCATCCTAACTTAAGCATCCTCTTCAGTGAGAAATGCACAACCATCCGGCTCACTCTTGGCCTGGATCCAACCCAAGTGGATGTCTTCGTGGATTGTTTTAAGACAATAGATACGCTCAATGGCAAACCTTCAAAGCTCCCCTTTCTACACCCTTTGCTCATGCATAAATAGACGACTAAACATCTCTAGACCACGGGATAGGGCAGTCATTTTCGTCATAAATTCCGTCAATCTCATCTCCACGATCTATTGTAGCTGGAGCTCGAGCTTGAATATGCATGTCACTCTGGAGTTTGGTAAGATGCGGCTGGAGCTGCACGCTGCGTGCGAGCGCCATCCCCATATGCCCTGCAGCTTCTAAGTAATGGCCTTTATTCCATTCTTTTTTTCCAAGGGTGAGACAAAGCGTGATTTGAGCTGCAAGCGATGCAATGGTGAGTTTAAGGCCTCCACCAACAAGACATGCGAGATAGAGGGCATTGTTGACGATTTTACCACAGCTATCAAACGCTTTTTCATACTCTTGAACTCGAACATATTGGCCAAAATGGGCAATTTCTGTCAGCAGATCGCTTACCGTCGCGAGCCCTAAGCCAAGAGGTTGACCCAAGAGCGTTGCCACTACACCCGCTGTAGACACAAGAGTTTGAAAGTAATGATAAGGCCCATCGCTCCAATTTCTGACATCATTAAACGCACGCAACCCACTCATTCCCAAGGCAATAGGAAATTTAAATTGGGAACATAAGCTCAAAAAAGGGAGCGCGACAAGAGCTGTCCGTTTCACCTGGTCAGTGGGGCTATCATCAAAAGCCGGTTTACCCATGTCATTTTCATAGTCACGATGAAAATAGGTTTCTCTTTCATAAAGCTCTGCTTTCATTTAAACCCTCAAATAGTTTATGCAAAAACAATAACAAACAACATTATTTCGCACAAACTTTAAAAATTAAATAAATTTTTTAAAAACAAGAAAGAATAGCAAATTCAGACTCGTGAAAATAATAATTTGCAAAAAAATCTTCTGTTTGCTACAATGAGGCTCATGAATAAAACAAACATTCTATTCTCTTTCCTTATCGCTCCTCTGTGTATGCGTGGCATGTCTATGCCCATGCATAGCGCTTAGGAGAATCTCCGTTTAAATCGTCTCCTAAGCGCTAATTTTTAAATAAAAATTAACACAAAGGAGATCCGTGCCTATGCACCCCAAAATTAATATTGTTGGCGTTTCTAAAACATACTCATCCGGTGGTAAAAAGATCCAAGCTCTCGATCAGGTCAATCTGACAATCGATCACAAGGATATTTTCGGCATCATCGGGCTCAGCGGTGCTGGTAAGTCTACGCTCATCCGCTGTCTTGCAACTCTTGTTTTTCCAAGCTCCGGCGTCATTCTCTTTGACGGCAAAGACTTAAGTCTCTTGGACAAAAAACAACTGCGCCATTTCCGTCAAAACATCGGGATGATTTTTCAGCATTTTAACCTACTCTCCTCTCGAACCGTCGCCGAGAATATCGCCTATCCCCTAGAAATTGCCTCCCTAAATGCAAACAGACAACAAGAGCGTGTCGATGAGCTTCTTAATCTCGTTGGACTCAGTCACAAAAAGCACGCTTATCCCAGTTCACTTAGCGGCGGAGAAAAACAACGCGTTGGCATCGCACGCGCTCTTGCGTGCGAGCCACAAGTGCTACTCTGCGATGAGGCCACCTCAGCATTGGACCCAAAAACAACGCAGGAAATCCTAACCCTGCTCAAAAGCATCAACCAACAATTAGGGGTGACCATCGTTCTCATCACACACGAAATGGAGGTGATCCAAGAGATCTGCAACAAGGTTGCTGTGATCGAAAGTGGAAAAATTGTCGAAGAGGGCTTTGTCGCTGATGTCTTTTTCAACCCCACACATACGACAACAAAAGAGTTTTTAAGAAGTGAACCTCATGAATCGAAAAAAGACCAAAAACGGGTCCGCTTGCAATTTAACGAACTCATTGAAACCCCTGTCATCGAACTGAGAGGATCTGAAAAAGAGCTATTGTCCGCTCTAAACTACTTTTCTAAAAAAACAGTAAATTATGAGGTCTTAGAACATGGACATTGAAAATTTCCAATTAGCTTTTGACCTATTGCCCCTGCAGTTATGGAATACCCTATATATGGTTTTTGTTTCTTCCTTTTTTGCCGTGCTCATTGGGTTGCCAGTAGGGATCCTGTTAACAATTACAGGAAAAGGCCACATTAAGGAACATCCAAAAATTTATAAAATTTTAGAAACGATTGTCAATATCGGCCGCTCATTTCCTTTTGCGATCCTTATGGTTGCTCTTATCCCATTAACACGGTTTCTTATTGGCACAAGTTTGGGAACCACTGCATCGATTGTCCCTCTCACCATTGCAGCAGCACCTTTTGTCGCTCGCCTGATCGAAACTAGTTTAAATGAAGTAGATAAGCACATTCTCGAAGCTGTCATTGTCATGGGATCGCGTCCCTGGCAAATCGTTACCAAAGTATTGCTTAAGGAGGCACTGCCCTCCATTATTTCTGCGCTCACCTTGACAGTCATTAGTTTGATCGGCTATAGCGCAATGGCAGGACTTGTCGGTGGCGGAGGATTGGGACAAGTTGCCATCCAATATGGCTATTACCGTTTTAACTCCTTTATTATGTTTACAACTGTCAGCTTACTTATTTTGCTCGTCCAAGGCGTACAATGGGCAGGCAAAAACATCTCAGAATCCATTCTAAAAAAACGAGGAAAAACCCATGATTAAACACATTGTATCCACTCTTTGCACCGCACTTCTATTAACTGGCTGCTCTACACAGTCAAAGGAAAGCTTAAAAGTAGCAGCATCAGCTGTTCCCCATGCGCAGATGTTAGAATTTGTCAAACCCGATCTCAAAGCTCAAGGGATCGACTTAATCATCGTCGTCACCGATGATTACAATATTCCCAACCGCGCACTTGCAGACAAGGAAGTAGATGCTAACTTTTTTCAGCACATCCCCTTCATGGATGAGCAAATCAAACAGTTTCATTATCCGATTGTTTCCATTGCAAAAATTGAAATCGAACCGATGGGAATTTATTCCAAAAAAATCAAATCCCTAACAGAGCTCAAGCAAAATGCCACCATCGCGATCCCCAACGATCCAACTAACGAGGCTAGAGCCCTGCTGCTGCTTCAAGCCAATGGCGTGATTCAAATCGATGATTCTAATCAGACTCAGCTGACAACTGTAAATATCAAAAACAACCCCAAACAGATCAAATTCATTGAAGTCGACTCTGCAATGCTGCCACGCTCATTACAGGACGTCGATGCGGCTGTCATCAATACCAACTATGCACTCGAGGCAGGTCTTTCTCCAAATCAAGACGCGCTTGCAATGGAAAACAAAGACTCTCCCTATGCAAACATCTTGACTGTGAGAGAAGGAGATGAAAATCGCCCCGATATCCAAGCATTAAAAGCAGCCCTGACCTCAGAAAAAATGAAAAAATTCATCAACGAAAAATACAAAGGAGCCGTCGTCCCGGCATTTTAATATGTTTGAACACAAAAAATACAATGGGACACAAGAGCAAAATTACGCGCTCTTACAAATGCAGCTTGTCGCACTTCTTGAAGGAAAGAACAACCTGATCACTGATTTGGCCAATGCTGCAGCTCTACTCAACCAATTTTTGCCCGCAATTAATTGGGTGGGATTTTATCTTTATCATGAAGGGGACCTGATCTTAGGTCCCTTTCAAGGATTACCCGCCTGCACACGAATCCCTCTTGGAAAAGGGGTCTGCGGAGCTGCCGCCCTTGCAAAACAAACCTTGTACGTCGAAGATGTCAGTCGATATCCAGATCATATTGCATGCGATGCCGCGACAAAATCTGAGCTTGTCATCCCTCTAATCAAAAACAATGCGCTCATAGCGGTGCTTGACATCGACAGCCCGATCACCCACCGATTTGATCCGTTTGAAATCGAGCAACTCGAAAACTATGTAAGACAATTGATTTCCTCTCTTTAGCGATTCGCTCGATTGCAATCCAGACGGCAGCTTAAAAGACTCGTTAGGTCATCAAGTAGCTGCAGAACCTATTTTCTCTTGAAGAGCTAAAATATCCTTGTTTAGCCATTAATTCTGCATTAAGCACAGCGCATCCGGCAGCACCTCGTACCGTGTTGTGCGAAAGAACGATAAATTTCCAATCCAATAAAGAACACCTGCGCAGCCGTCCTATCGAGATTGCCATTCCACCTTCAAGCGCACGATGTAATTTTGGCTGGGGATACCTTTCATCCTCTAAATAAATAATAGGACGCTTTGGAGCTGTTGGTAATTTTAAACGTTGAGGTTCCGCTTGAAAGCGATTCCAAGCAGCGATGATCTCACTCATCTCAGCCTCCTTCTTAAGCTTAACCGATACACAAGCAAGGTGCCCATCCGCCACGCACACGCGCGTACATTGAGCGCTCACATCGATAGGACAAGCAATTACTTTGCCATCGTGGTATTTTCCTAAAATCTTTAACGGCTCTCTCTCAACTTTTTCTTCTTCGCCGCTGATAAAAGGAATCACATTATCCACGATATCCAGGCTCGGTATCCCAGGATATCCTGCACCTGATAACGCTTGCAATGTCACAACATTTACAGATTGGGCTCCCCAAAGGTCCGCTAAAGGCTTTAATGCTAAAGTAATACCAATAACAGAACAGTTGGGATTTGTGACAATAGATCCCCGATCAAACCGCTGCTTTTTAATAAGTTCTAAATGGTCCGCGTTAACCTCTGGGATCATAAGCGGCACAGAAGGGTCCATCCGATGATTGCTCGAATTGGACACCACGTGATAACCAGCTAAAGCAAAATTTTCCTCGATTTCACCCGCAACACTAGAATCCATCGCTGAAAAAACGACATTGCAAGGCAGATCCGGAATACAAGGAACAACTTGCATATCAGCAATCTGTTGAGGCAATGCCGTTGGCATTAACCACCTCATCGCATCGGCATAACGTTTTCCCACAGACCGATCGGAGGCTCCCAATGCCACAATTTCAAACCATGGGTGAGACAAGAGCAACTCAACAAATTTCTGCCCTACCATCCCGGTAGCGCCCAAAACACCTACTGGTATCTTATCCATTGTTATTCTCCATTGTTATCCCACCACTTCACGCCATTTAAGCCATTAGAATACAGTAAAACTTCTCCAGCCGTGAAGTTTAATTTCAGGCTTTGACAACTTGATCCAACCAAATCTTATCGCTCGAGACTGAACTTTACGAAAACACCGATTAAAAAGGTTAATGGTATCGGCTCATTTTTAACAGACGGAATCATAGAAAAATAGGATTTGATCCTTTAATCGACTACCATTAGGAGAAATTTATGGGACCCATCCTGTAAAAATCCTTGATAGAGAACTCCAGATACGGGGAACACTTCGAACTTTTGCCTGGGTTTCTTTTTCTCAGCGTTTTAACAATCAACTCCTTCACATAGACTAAGTAAACAGATTAGAATTTTATAATGTTGCTTCTGTCGAAGAAGAGAATTTGTGGTATCAGACCACTCCTACTAAAAACACTTATTCAAACTAACCATTACTTCATTAGAAATGTAATTTGAGCCAAATTCACCGTCATAGCTGAGAGAAATCCCAATGGGAGATTTTATGCCTATGTTGGAAAAAATTTCTAGGCTAATGGAGCCCAGATTGAGATTATGAGTAAGAGGTGTAACAGCAAATGTATTTGGAGTTCCTGTAAAGAAAGCTGTAACGGTATTTCCAAATGGTTTTTCAAAGATATAGCTTGCCTTTTCTTTAAGAAAAATAGTCCCCCAATCAAACATCCAAGTTTGAAAGAATTTTACACCAGTTTCACTACGAACCATCGAGGTTGTTTTGCCACCTTGAGTTGCATTATAAGGTGCAGCATTAGTTTCCTTGTACCCTCTTTGCCAGTTAACTGCGTAATCAAGTGATGAAAATGGAAGTATATCAAGAAAATCGTGATCAAAATCATAACCAACTTCTAAGTGTGGAACTAATTGCCAAGAGTAGATATTTGCATGTGCATTTGCAGAAAAATCAGAAAATACAATGCTTCTGGTGTTATTTGTTACATTAAAGATGCTAAGAAGAGCAGGTTCAATATAGAAGCTATTGATTAAAACATTTCCATAGAGTGAAAAAAATCCAGAATTAGTGTTGCCATGCCCCATTCTTTGATCATCGTAAAAATAAGTGTGTAGATAACCTAAAGAACTTCCAACCGTCCCTCTGTGTGGAACTCGATAATCAAATCCAATAAGCACTGCCTCTGAAATAAAATTAAATGAAGGATTTTGATTAGATCCATCTTGATGAGAAAACTCTCCAAAGCTTGAAATCCAACTAGAAAAGTGATTTGGTCTCTCAATATTTACAGGAGCTGCTATTGATCCTGAAGCGTCCGCTAGAAAAGCAGCTACAAATTGATTTTTAGGTGATACTTTATCTAAAATTCTTAAATAATCGATATGAGAACTTGCCAATCTGTTTATTGAAAATGCATTTAAATTAGAAATATATCCGCTATAAGCATTTCTAGATGGTGATATTCTCTCTAAAGCACTTTTTAGTGCATTTTCATCTAAATTCAAAAGAGGATTAATGGCAGCTGCAGTACCGTATTGATTTAAATATTTTCCCATTTTTAAAGCATTACCAGAAAGTCCTTCTGTTAAAAGGTTTGAGTTATAAGTTAAAATGAGATCATTCCCACTTTCCAGTGCCGAAAGAGTAAATCCTCTTAAAGGAGTCAACAAAATGGATGAAAAAGAGCCACTTAACCCATCCGTTGTTTGCAAAATAGGATACTGTCCGCTACGATCGTACACCCCGGCATTTTGCACCACTTCGAGTGTTCCATTCAAAGCCGCGCTTCCTGTGACATCCAGAAGGGAAGCTCCTGTAGGATCCAGTTCAACAAAAAATAGAGAGCTGCTTTCAAACACAACATCCCCTGAGGAGATTGTGCCTACAGAATTCCCAGGGGAAAGAGTTCCATAGCAGGTAATTGGGCCCACAGCTCCCGTTCCACTCAATGTTGTATTTGCAGATATTGTTAATAAAGAGCTATTTAACAATGAACCGTTTACTTTCAATTCTCCTGCACTAATAGTCATAGGACCAGTAAATGAAGCGTTATTTCCAGTAATAATGAGAGTTCCACTGCCCGTTTTTGTCATGGCACTACTTCCACCAAAGACCCCTGCGATAGTAAATGAATCACTTCCACCAACAGCTATAGTAGAAAGCACATTTGTTCCATCCCCCATCAAATTTAATGTAACACTATCTGATCCTGTTAAAGTTCCATTCAACGTTGTAAAATGTGATGCAGTTGTTGTAATCGTTGAACTATTTGTTACTGAAATCGCTGCTGATGTGGTCACATTCCCATTTATAGAAAGTGTACCACCCGCTAAAGTAATCGGTGCGCTTGATCCACCTATATTATTTACACTCGTTATTGAAAGTATCCCATCATTAATTAGGGTTCCACCTGTATAAGTATTATTTCCGCCCAAGGTAAGGATTCCACTACCATTTTTTGATAATTGAATCACACGTGAACCTATAACCCCATTAATTGATATGTTCCCAGCGCCAGCAGATGTCAAATTAAGGGCCTTGCCCAATTGCGCGTTAATTGCACCAAGCGTCATCGTACCCGCAGTTGATCCAATTGTCGTATTCGATGCAAGTGATATCGAACCTGAATAAGTATTATTCCCAGAAATATTTAATAGAGCACCTGTTCCACCACCTGTTCCATTCAATGTCATAGACGTGCTCGTCGGTGATACTCCGCCTTGTAGTTGGAGCTGCGCCCCATCTGCTACAGTTACAGGACCAAATCCTATTGCTCCATTTTTTTGAACGTTTAATATACCCCCATTTATATGAGCTCCAAAAGTAAAAGCATTGGCACTTACGCCACTAAGTGTTAATGTACCTGATCCTGTTTTTGTTAAAGAGCCTGTTGATGTTAGTTTTCCCGAAATACCAATTTGCGATCCCGAATCAATGGAAATTGTTATTAGACTTCCAATATTATTTATATCGGAAGAGATTGTTGAGTTTGAATTGTTTGTTCCATTAATTTGAGTAGTTTGATTCAGAGTACCGGCCGAAACAGAGCTCAAGGTATAATTAAGCGAAGATGCAGAAAAATTTATCGTGCCAACATGAACAACCGCATTGACACCTACCGTCCCCGTTTGTCCACTATCATCAAACGTTGCAGTTTCAGAACTGCTATCAGGATACGGTCCCGGATTCCAATTAGCATTTGTTGTCCAATTACTACCAGAATCCCCAGTCCATGTGCCAGTAGCGCCAAATAAATTAAAACAAGAACCAATAGATACTATAATTGCAATATTTCTCATTTTCCCACAACACGTAAAATTACATTCAAAAATCGAGATTTTTTATTAAATATCTTGCATAATCGGACATACAAATTAGCTGGTTGCGCATACACTATAAAAATGCTCCATGCCCTGCTCTCACCTATTCAACGTTAATTCTGAAAAAAAGACTCTCTACATTAGTTGATGTGCATTTAGATGTAGGCATTGACTCCGAAACTTACCACTCTAAGCTTGATATTGTAAGCTTTTTGTAGATACATCAAATCCGGATTTATTCAAATATTTATTCCTTCGCAGCTGTGCTCGTATATTATCAGTTCTCCTATCAAAATTCCTTGCATTGGATTTAAAAAAACGAGTTCTCTCTCTTGGTTCTTTCTCACGAGAAATTCCTTTCATAGGGTTTTCTGAAATCCAATCCCATTGCTTTACACATACGAAAGAAGGTGACTCAAACAGGACAAAAATTAATACGATGAGGGGAACTCGTTGATAGTGAAATATATCACCCTAAGTCTAGCAAACTTAGGAGTAGTTATGCATCTTATCAACTTGAGTGATTTTAAGGAAAATACGTAGGTTGGAAATAGTACGGCTTTTAGGTGTCTGGGGCGTCTTTTGGACACCCCTTTAACCACTCTTTACTATAGAGAACTCCGGATGCTAGATTCGAACTAGCGACCAATGGATTAACAGTCCACTGCTCTACCGCTGAGCTAATCCGGAACAGAAGGCACCATTCTAAAAAGAGTGGGAATTTAAATCAATTGTGGGCTGCTTTTTTTTCAAAAAACAGGTCATTTTCCCTGGGAAACAGGGACAGGGCCTGCGACAGTGCCGGGCGGATTTTTATACCAACCTGGGTCATTATAGCTCGTGATTGCCTCTCGGACCTTGAGAACTGTGAACATGCCAGACATTTCGATAGGGCCAAAAGGGCCGATAGAGCCGTATGGGAGAAAATTGCGGGGCCGGGACATGTGATGGCTCATTTCAAACATCTGCCCCATCCCCTTTTCATTCATCGGCATATACCCGGGAAGAAGCTTTTGGATTTTTTCGGCAAGGTCGCCTTGAGGAACAAGAAGCATATTAGGAAGATTATGTTCCATGCCGCTCATGGTATGATGGGTTTTATGGCAATGGATCGCCCAGTCGCCTGGATTGTCGGCAATAAATTCTATGTCATGAGTGTTCCCAACGACAATGTCGAGTGTCGTACTTAGATATTGCGCTGTTCTTGGTAAGCGCCATCCTCCATTAGCTGTCACAGTAAACGCGTAGCCATGAAGGTGAACGGGATGGTTATCCATGCTTAAATTGCCAAAGCGGATGCGCACCCGCTCTCCTTTTTTAGCGACAAGAGGATCCGTACCGGGATAGACCCGTCCATTGAACGTAAAATAGTTAAAGTCGAGCATCACCATCGGATCTGGAGTGGAAGCTCCTGCTGGGATATACCATTCATGAAGCATAAGAGCAAAATCGCGATCAATCGGAGGGTGTTCTCCTTCTAAAGGATGAATGATAAAAAAACCCATCATTCCCATTCCAATTTGCACCATCTCATCATAATGAGAATGGTACATGTACGTTCCGTGCTGCTTTAACTCAAACTCATACTGAAAGGTTTCTCCTGGAGGAATAGAGGGTTGATTGAGCCCTGTGACACCATCCATCCCATTGGGAAGAATCAATCCATGCCAATGCACTGTTGTAGGTTCTGGCAAATGATTGGTGACAAGAATGCGCACCTTATCTCCTTCAACAGCTTCTATTGTAGGACCCGGACTCTGCCCGTTATATCCCCAGCAATTGACAACAAGTCCTGGAGCAAACTCGAGTTTCACAGGTTCTGCAATCAAACGAAAAACTTTAACGCCCTCTTCCACCGTAAAAGAAAGAGTCGTTCCATTTGGAGTGATGACAGGAGTGTAGGCTTGTAGGCAAGAGATCGGAAAAAGAAGAGATAAAAGCACTAAGAGCTTACTCATTTGATCTTTCAAGCTCCCATTTACCGCCGATATAGAAATCAAGTGAGGATCGAGCAATCCAGTAATCACAGAGCGCTGCTGTGTGGTTGATTTGCGAGCGAACCTCTTCTTGCTTAAGACGCAAAAGATCATACACTCCATATGCCATCACATTGTATTGCTTTTGGGCGATTTCGAGAATTTTCTCACGCAAGGGAAGCACTTGCTGTGCATAAGTCTCGGTAATCATACGGGCTTGCAAAACATGATCGCGTGCGGCTCTGACTTGGAGCTTAGTCTCTAATGTGAGCGCTTCTAGACGATCTTGCGCTTGTCTGAGTTCTGCATAAAGACGCGCTCGATCTGCTTGGCCATGATTAAAAAAGGGCAATGCTAAACCAAAGGCCGGCCCAGTATCCCAAAAGCCCTCTGACTGATGTTCTGTTGAAATCCCAATTTGTCCATTCGTATAGGCCCACCATTTCTTCTGAGCCCCAAGAGAGGCGATCGACTCGACCTGTTTTTTTGCAGCCGCCACATCTAATCTTAGAGAAAGGGCCAAGGATTCTAAATCCTCAATAGGCATTTCCTCTTCTGGAAGATCAGGTAAAGAAGAACAGAGCGTGAGCTCTGGGCCATCTATTCCCATGAGCATGCATAATTTTTTCTCAAGCGTGATGAGCTCGATTTCTGTTTGGGAGAGTTCAAGCTGGGTCTGAAGGCAGTCTGCTTGTCTGTTTTCTACAAACAAGGGATTGACATTTCCCACTTCAGCTTGCCTCTTTGACAAAGTGAGTGCAGCTGTTGCAGCATCCATGAGCGTACGCTGCGAATCTGCTTTCAAAAGCGCTGTCTGTAAAGCATAGAAGGTTTGCTCCACTTCAGCTGCTAAATTTAACACCTTGTGGGCAACTCTCATTTTAGCTTCTTCAAATTGCAATTCAGCAGTTTTCTTTTTTAAAGGAACCAGAAATAGATCAAGAAAACTTGTAACAAGGTTAAGAGAGGTGTTGATCCCGGAATAAAGAGAACTTGGAAAACGGACATATCCATCCAAAAAAGGATTTTGAAAAAGGCCCGCCTCAACAAGATCTGCCTGCGCTATCCCTATTTCTTCAAAAGTTGCCTGCACATTTGGATTTTGTAAAAGTGCGATCTGGACAGCATCTTCCACCTGCAATTCTCTCTCAAGAAGCTCTGCAATTTTATCTCGAACTAGAGCATCAGCCTCCGTCCCTTGGTACCAATGCACCTGTTTTTCGATCCTCTGCTGGACAGTTTCTTGAACCCAGCTACCATCCTCTTTGGCACGCTTGTTACAGCTTGCCAAACCAATAAGAGACAACAAAAGAACTAGGCGTGGAAGAGTCATGAATGCTCATGGGTATTCTCTCTCCTTGTAATGAATGCAAAATTAAATTTTAACTCTTTTCTGATGCTAATTGATTGAAGTTTCAGCGATGTAAGGTTATTCTCATGTCAAAAGGAACGCCATGCAAGAAGAATTATACGGCTATATCGAAAGCATCGTTTTTACGGAAAACGAACGGGGCTTTACAGTTGCAAAGTTAAAAGAGCCTAAGAAAAAAGACTTCACATGGATCGTGGGAATTATGCCCTCTGTCCAGCCAGGAGAGACAATCCGATGCAAAGGGAACTGGAAACACCATCCCGAGCATGGACAGCAATTTGAGGTAAAGAGTTTTGATCTCGAGGCGCCGAGCGATCTTCTGGGGATTCAAAAATATCTCGAATCGGGAATGATCAAAGGGATCGGCCCCATTTACGCTGAGCGGATCGTGAAGCGTTTTGGCCTTCAAACACTCGATGTTCTCGACAAAAATCCAGAGAGTTTGCTGGACGTTTCTGGAATTGGAGAAAAGCGGATCGAAAAAATCAAGAGCTGCTGGCATGAACAGCGTTCTATTCGCGATGTGATGATCTTCTTAAGGGGCCATGGCGTAAGCCCTTCATTTGCACAAAAAATCTATAAGACCTATGGCGATCAAAGCATTCAAAAAGTAAAAACAAACCCCTATCGCCTAGCGCAAGAAATTCATGGCATCGGGTTCAAAACGGCAGATTCGATTGCACAAGGGATCGGAATCCCGCTTGACTCTCCTGCTCGTATCGATGGGGGGATCTCCCACATGCTTTGGGAGCTGAGCAATGAAGGACATGTCTGTTATCCACGTGGCGAACTAGTTCCCATTGTTCAAGAAGCACTTCAAATCACATTAGCCCAAGTAGAACAGAGGGTTGATGCTATGATTAAATGCGGTGAGATTGTTTACGAACACGATCTCATCTGGGTAAAACCCCTTTATCTGGCAGAGGTAGGGATCGCAAGAGAACTCTCTCGCTTATTAAAAGAGCGGTGCGCGATCCGGCCTGTTGCTGTGGAAAAAGCGATCCCCTGGGTGGAGCTGCTGCTGAAGATCGGACTTGCCCCCGAACAGGCTACAGCCGTTGGCATGGGAGTCAAAGAAAAAACCTTAATTATCACTGGCGGACCTGGCACAGGAAAGAGCACAATCACCAAAGCGATTTTATCCATTACAGAAAAAATCACAACACGTCTTGTCTTAGCAGCGCCCACCGGAAGAGCTGCAAAACGGATGACAGAAATCACAGGTAAAAAAGCGGTCACAATCCACAGCTTGCTGGAGATGGATTTTAAAGCCGGAGGTTTTAAGCGCAACCGTCAAAATCCAATTGTTTGCGATTTAATCATTATCGATGAAGCAAGCATGATCGACACGCAACTGATGAATCACCTACTCAAAGCAGTCCCCAATGAAGCGCGTTTGATTTTAATTGGCGATATTGACCAGCTCCCGAGTGTGGGGCCTGGCAATGTATTAAAAGACCTAATCCAGTCCGATGCCATCCCTGTCATCCAACTCAAAAAGATCTTTCGGCAAGCTGCAGGCTCGCGCATTGTCATGAATGCCCATGCAATCAATGCAGGACAATTCCCCGATATTTCCTTCCAACCACGCAGCGATTTTAGATTCATTTCTGTTGAAGAGCCAGAAGAGGTCGTTAAAGTGATTTTAGACCTTGTCAAATCGGAGATCCCCCGCTCCTGTCATTTTCACCGGTTTGATGACATTCAAGTGCTCGCTCCCATGAAAAAAGGGCTCATGGGAATCGAAAATCTCAATGTCCTTCTGCAGCAAAACCTCAATCCTTGCCCAACGCCGCTCATTCGAATGGGACGTTGCTTCCATGTGGGCGACAAGGTGATGCAACTGTGCAATAATTACGAAAAGGAAGTTTATAATGGAGACATTGGAAAAATCGTTGAGATTGATCTCACCGAGCAACAACTAAAAGTGGTCTTCGATGGCAAATGGGTTGTCTACGAATTTCTAGAGATGGATGAGCTAGCTTTGGCATATGCAGTCTCGATCCATAAATACCAAGGCAGTGAATGCCCTTGCGTCATCATTCCAGTGCATACAAGCCACTTTAAAATGCTCTACCGCAATCTTCTCTACACAGGAATTACACGCGGGAAGAAACTTGTCGTTCTCGTCGGCAGCAAAAAAGCACTCTCGATTGCCGTTAGAAATGAAGAGGTATTGAAAAGATATACAGGTCTAGCTCGGACAGTCAGGCACTTCATCATGGGAAGCTGCTTGCAGCTCCAATGAAAAGCAATGGGGCCCAGCCATCGCTTCTGGATGGTTCCATAGATCCATCGCTTCAGAAAAATCCTCGGGATTTTCTGGGTCATAACCAATAAAATGCACCTTAAGGGTTGGAATATATTGCAGCAAAAACTTTTCAAATGCATCCATCAGCACCCAGCCTAACCGATCCTGAACTTTTGCCCCTGACGCAATCCAATAGTAATGTTTCTTTTTTTGTGACCAGCCGGTGATAGAATTGAGGAAATTGACATTGAACTTAGGACATGTTTTACACTCTTCTTGGATCGTGAGGATATCATTTGGAGAGACATCAAAAAAAACTCCTGGCGTCGGAATCACGGTAAATCCCCCCGCTTCTAATTTGTCTCGAATCTTGAAAAAAAGAGCGCCAAGCTCGTCTGACAACTGTTTTGCCGTTGCAAGGTAGCGGTTAAGAATCTCACAATCAAGAGCAGTTAATTCTAGTTTCTCATGCTCTTTTTCGATCTCTTTTAGAAAATCGAATGTGGTTTGGTAATCCTGAAGAAATAGACTTCCCCTTGGTCCAGGTCTCATAAAGGTATCTAAATGGTAACCTGCCTGCGGCACGATTAACAAATCAAGAGGCGAGGCGGTCTCTGACAATAGCTTTTTTACTAACTGAGTTTTAATCCGTTGACGAAATTGATAATAATCATGCACATCTTGCTTAATTTCCTCCCATTCCTCTAAAGGCAGCTTCAATGGACAATGGACTCCTGATTCAATCGCTTTTTTTTGAAAAAAAGAGGCCTGAATTAAAGAACCTTTGTTTTCAAATCGGACCTGATCGACCAAGTTTGTAATTTGAGATCCAGACACATAACCTCTAAAATGATCGAGAAATCCCTGAGCGTGCATTTTATCGGCTATCTTTTGAACCTTATCAGGAGAAAGAAACGCATCCTCTTGTACTGAAATTTCACCAAATAAGGGCAATCCATCGAGGCACTGATGGAGAAATGCAATGGAAAAAGAGTCCTTGCCGATCAGCAGCTTTCTCACACCATGAACATTTGTGACACTAAAGCAATTGCCTCCTTCCATATAAAAGGGCAAATGAGCAATCGATTCCGATAAAGGAAAGCGGCGCTGAATTCTTTTCAACTGCTCATAAACAATTCCTAGACATGTATCAAAGAAAATATGATGCGTACGAAATGCCGCTTTATTACTCGTCAGAAATGACAATGATTCATTGATACGTACGGCAAGAGGAATAGAGGGTGATTTGGAAGGAAGAGCAAACTCATCGCCAGAGACCTTAATCCATAAATCCCGAGGCATAATCCCTTCTTTAACAAAGAGCAATTCAAATCCCTCTTCCTGCGCAACTTCTACCATATTGCTTTGAAAGTGCACATTGGGAAGTTCTCCATTCCACTGAGCAAAAAGAAGTTTTTGGATCACGACGCCAAAGTCATTTGTATCGGAAAAATAGGTCCAATTTGTTTGAGAAGAATGGGAAAATAACGGACTAGAGCTGCCCGCAGAAGAGGTTGCAGCCATAAATTTTAAGCGACAGGAATCCCCGGAAGAGCCTCTTTAAACTGAGGCAGTTCAAGACCAAAGGGTGTTTCCGCAGCGAGGATCATCCCCTGACTTTCAATTCCCATTAATACAGCAGGCTTTAGATTCGCTACGATCACAACCGTACAGCCAATAAGATCAGCAAGATCATCGAACTTATCGCCAATTCCTGAAGCAATGGTTCTCTTTTCGAAACCGAGATCAACAGTGATTTTGAGCATTTTTTTGGATTTGGGAACCCTTTCCGCATGCAAAATTTTACCAGTACGCAAATCGAGTTTGCGAAATTCTTCGATTCCCACCTGCTTTTTAATAGGTTGAGCGGCTTTTGGCATCTCAGCTGGTAACACAGTCTTAAGCTTCTGCAATTTCTCGATCTCGCTTTGGATCACCTCATCTTCTACTCGGGCAAACAACACTTCTGGCTTGGGAAGCACAAGACCTGCTACAAGTGTATGCGTCGCAACTTTTTCCCAATTTTGATGGGCTAACGTGTCATTAAATCCAAGCATTCTCCAGACTTTTTCAGCAGCCCCTGGAATGACAGGAGCTGAAATGAGAGCGAGAGCTTTGATCCCTTCCAAGCAACAAGCAATGGTATTTTGCATATCGTGATGCGTAAGCGCACTTTTAGCGGCAATCCACGGTTTTTTTGCATCGAAATAAACGTTGCCGGCTTGAGCTAATTCCATAATAAGCTGACAGGCTTTACGTAAATGAAACGTAGAATAGGCCTCTTGCGCAGCTTGCGTGAGCAAAGAGACTTTTTGAAGAAATTCCTGATCAATCGGGTGGAGATTAGACGAAGCTGGGACTTTCCCATCGCACTGGGATTGCACAAAAACAAGAGTGCGGTTGATGAGATTGCCATACTTACCAAGCAATTCACTGTTGCAGCGGAGCTGAAAATCTTTCCAAGAAAATTCAGAATCTTGATTTTCTGGCGCATTTGCAGCAATTGCAAAACGGATCTGATCCGCGGAGAACCTCTCAAAAAAAGCATCCAGATCGATCGTCCATCCATCTGACTTACTAAATTGGCGGCCATCGAGCGTATAAAATTCGTTTGCAGGCAGTTCATCCACAAGTTTATAAGGCACATTCTGCCCCATTGTCATGGCAGGGAAAAAGACAGCATGAAAAGGGATGTTGTCTTTGCCGATAAACTGGACCAACTTCGTCTCAGGCTCAAGCCAATAGTCTTTCCAAGCCTCCGGCCTTCCGATTTTTTCAGCCCACTCGCGCGTTGCTGAAATGTATCCAATGGGAGCATCAAACCAGACATAAAGAACCTTGCCTTCGGTTCCAGGAAGAGGGATCGGAACCCCCCAGTCCGAATCACGGGTGATCGCACGCGGTTTTAAATCTTCAATATAGCCCTTTGCAAAGTTTACAACATTTGCCTTCCAGTGCTTCTGATCAATCCACTCGGAGAGTCTCTCTTTAAAATGATCAAACCGCAAAAACCAATTTTTTGTAGGCTTACGGATCAGCGGGGCCCCAGAAACTTTCGACCGAGGAGAGATAAGGTCTGTGGCTTCGTAAGAGGCTCCGCACTTTTGACATTCATCCCCTCTGGCCTCAGGGTAGCTGCATTTAGGACAGGTGCCCACCACGTAGCGATCTGCGAAGAAACGAGCCTCTTTTTCCGAATAGAGCTGATCGGTTACTCTCTCTTCAATATGCCCATTATTCAAAAGATCTAAAAAAAACTGCTGAGTTGTCTTGATGTGGCCAGCCCAGGTCGTTCGAGAATAATGGTCAAAGGAAAAGCCTAACTGCGAGAAAAAATTTTTATTGATCTCATGAAACAGATCGACATGCGCCTTCGGAGTGCGTCCTGCACTTTCGGCGCTCAGAGTGATCGCGACGCCATATTCGTCCGATCCGCAGATGTACAAGACATCGCGTCCCATTAGACGTTGAAACCGAGCATAACAGTCGCCTGGCAAATAAGCGCCAGCAATATGACCGAAATGCAACGGGCCATTCGCATACGGAAGTGCGGAAGTGATCAAGACTTTCTGTTTCATATAAGATCTTAGTTAGACTCGTCTTCGTCTCGGTCTAAAGCTTTTAGATCCTTGAGGTAATCTTCTTGAGGATTACGACGCACCTCTTCGAGGAGCTTATCCAAAGAAATTTCGTGGCCTGAATGGATATAATAGCGCCCTAAATCAATTGCTTGATTGGTTAATCTAAAATTGTTCTTAAACAACAAACGCAGTTGCTCATTGGTCAACTGATGACGGGGTCCAGATCGCTCTTTCATGAAATCTCCTTATAAATTTCTTACCTTATGCTCTTCTGCAATCACAATACTCCGCAAAATCGCATAGGCATCATCTAACTCATCATTAATCAGATGGTAATCATAATAACGTACCATCTCCAACTCCTTTTCCGCCCAAGAAAGGCGCTTTTCGATCACCTCTTGACTTTCTGTCTTGCGCTTATCGAGGCGCATTTTAAGCTCGTCGAGAGAAGGAGGGCTTAAAAAGACATAAACTGCCGGAAAATTCTTCTTTCGCAACTGCATAGCGCCTTGCGTGTCGATGATGAGAAACACATGCTTGCCCGCTTTTTGCTGTTGCTCCACAAACGTGCGCGAAGTGCCATACTCATAATCAAAAACTTGCGCATGTTCTAAAAAATCGCCCAGCTGAATTTTTTGCTGAAATTCTGGTTGAGTTAAAAAATGGTAATCAACACCAGAAATCTCACCGGGGCGTATCGGGCGCGTTGTACAAGAAACGCTCTCTGCTATGCAATCAAAATCGCGAATCAGCATCCGCACCAATGTCGTCTTCCCGGTGCCCGCTGGAGCGCTAAGCACAAACACTAGACCTTGGGGCATGTTACCTAAAAGCTTTTGACCCATATTATTCGATGTTTTGTACTTGTTCTCGAATTTTTTCTAGCTCCCCTTTCATCTTAACGACTAAGGTAGAGACTTCCGTATCAGCAGACTTTGATCCTAAAGTGTTAATTTCCCGATTCATTTCCTGCACTAGAAAATCTAGTGTGCGTCCAATAGATTTTACAGAAGAACTCAGGTGCATACGGACTTGATCCATATGAGAATATAACCGAACGATCTCTTCTGTAATATCCATTTTTTCAGCCAAAAGAGCAAGCTCCCGTGCAATCTTTTCATCCAGCTCGGGGCTGAGCTCTGAAACTTCTGCTAAACGCTCTCTAATCTTTTGCTGATAACGCTGTAGAGGAACCTCTTTACGCGACTCGATCACTAAAAGAGCCTCTTTAATGATGTCTAAGCGCTTTAATATCTCTTTCTCTAAAACATTGCCCTCTTGCTCCTTCATCTTGTTCAAAGTTAAAAGAGTATCTGACAAGGCAGCTTCCAATGCCTTCCGCATTGGGGATTCTTCTTCAACCGTTTGAAAGGCTGAAGTTTTTTGAAGCTGTTCTACAAGAAAACGCAAATCGACATTTTGAGGATCGCACCCTAAATCACGAGCCAATGCATCCCAACTTTCTTTTAACGCCTTTAATTGGGCAGCTTGCGCCTGCCACAGTCCGCCTCCCGTCTCATCTGCTTGAAGCGTCACGCGAACTGTAACCTGTCCCCGCTCGATAGAAGAACTCAGCCACTTGCGGAGATCCACTTCAAAGCGCAAAAGATCTCTTGGTAAATACACATTGAACTCGAGCATCTTTCGGTTCACCGATTGCACCTCGATGACAAGACGTCCGAAAGGGGTAGCGTGGCTTGTGCGGCCATAAGCCGTCATGCTTTTAGTCATCTGTCAGGAGCTCATTTAACATGTCGATAGCTGAAGCTGTATACCTTAATAACCTGTTGGATGTCAAGGTTTTTTAGAGCTCCGCACCTACTGTTCTCACATAAACTGCACGGGCGCTTTTAACCCCTTCTAGCATTTTTTCAGCTGTTTTTTCTTTAAAAACCGCTTGCAAGCACGTTCTAAGTTCTGAGTACTTAGGAAATTCTAAATAATGCAACCTGTTCATTTTAGACTGAAAAAGGAATAACAACGTTTGTCCTAATGCTTTAACATCCTCAAGTCGACCCGCCTCTGAAGGGGTATAGTAGCTTGTTGGTAAAAGGGTTAAACCAAAATCGATAAACGTCGCTTTTTTCTTTTTCACATCATACATAATATTTCCCCCGCCGCCATCACCGTACGCAATATTTTTGGAATGGAGCGCTTTGAGCCCTGTTGCGAGTTGTTCTGAAGCATCCAAAAGATCATTGAATGAAAGGGCCTTTGCTTTCTCAGAAGATCGTGAAAAATTAAAGTCGTACAGCTTCAAAAGCATACATGCGGGAAAATCCTTTTCAGCATCGTGGGGAAAAAGAGCTTTCGGTGCAGAGGGAAGCCCGCTCTCATCAGGTAAAGAGGCATGAACAGACTGAAGAGTTGTATATTCTTTTTCAATCGAACAATCGTCTTTCAATAACACATGTTTCACAGGCGTAAGAGAAGGGCAAGGGACTAAATCTATGCTCAAGAGATTTTTAGGAAAACACATTTTAGCCGCTTTGCTGCGTTGCGTCGGATCTAAAGGATTGAGTCTAAAGACATCAGCATAGAGTCCAAAACCTAGCTTCTCTCCCAGCGTATAGGTTCTTTGGGTTGTCACTGCCTCTTTTGTCTTGGTGCGAACAAACGTGCTTCCATCCACCCTGTTCCAAGTGGATGACCTGGAACTACTAATAGATCCACTAGCGCTCATATGCCCCTCAAATTTAATGATTTTTATTATGTTAATAATAAATAAACACTCAAATAAATTCAAGCGCAAAACAATTTGAATTCATTTCAGGCCGAAAGAAATGATTTTATCTTTAATTAAGAGAAGTGAAAAATTGGGATTTAAGAGGCTCGAAAGACATTCGATGGATCGGGCAAGGGCCATATTTTTCAATAGCAAGAAGATGTTCTTTAGTTCCATAACCTTTATGCTTTGAGAAATTGTACTCTGGCCATTTTTCGTGATAGGTCAACATGAGAGAGTCTCGGGTCTCTTTAGCAAGAATCGAAGCAGCGGCAATGGATTGGCAACGCGAATCTCCTTTGACAATCGCCTGAGCGGGAAGCTCGGTGGAGGGAAGCTTATTGCCATCGACGAGAAGAAAATCAGGCTTGAGCTGTAATGCAGAAATGGCAAGGAGCATTGCTTGGAAGGTGGCCTGTAAAATATTAACTTGATCTATGATGAGAGCATCGACAATTCCAATGCTGTAATGGACCGCAGGGTGGCATTTGATTTTTTCAAAGAGAACAAAACGCTCTTTGGCAGAGAGTTTTTTGCTGTCATCGATCCCTTCGAGGAACAGCCCATCCGGAAGGATGCAGGCTGCTGCGACAACAGGACCTGCCAAAGGCCCGCGTCCTGCTTCATCAACACCTGCAATGGCTCTAAATCCTTGAGAGCGGACTTGAGCTTCAATCAAGCAGAGTTTCTTCAGGCGCTCCATTTCATCTTGTGAGGAAGAGATAGCCATCCGAAACTCTCTTTAAAAATGACTTAAGTTGCTGGCTCAGCTTCAGGACCGCCGCTTGTCGCTGCAACAGCCGCCTTAACTTTACCCGGGCCGATCTGCTCTTTAACTTTAGAAGCTCTACCGGAAGAACCACGGAGATAATACAGTTTAGATTTACGGACCTTACCAAACTTGACAACTTCAATCTTAGAGATTTTAGGGCTGTGAATCATAAACACACGCTCAATACCCGCACCGTAAGAGAAGCGATAAAGAGACATCGTTTCAGAAAGTCCCCCTCCACGTCTTGAGATCACAGTGCCTTGGAACATCTGGATACGCTCTTTTTCACCTTCGATAATGCGCATGTGAACATTAACTGTATCACCGACGCGGAATACTGGCAGATTGCTTTTAAGCTGCTCAGCTTCGATTTCTTGAATCTTTTGATTTTGGTTCATTGCATTTCCTCACTTATGTATAAATCTGGGCGCACGAGCCGCGTTTTTTCAACAGCTTTTCTTTTGCGCCATTTTTCAATTTCTGCATGGTTCCCCTGTCTAAGCACCTCAGGAACCGATCTGCCCTCAAAGACCACTGGGCGCGTGTAACATGGCCCATCAAAGATCCCATTCTGGAAAGAATCTTGATAAGCCGCCTCTTCATGTCCAAGAACGCCAGGGACAAATCGGGAGATGGCATCAACGAGAACAATGGAAGCTAAACATCCGTTCGTGAGAACGTAATCTCCAATGCTTATCTCTTCATCAATCTCCGCTTCAATCACTCGCTCATCAAGTCCTTCATAATGGCCGCAAACCAAAATGAGGTGAGGACACTCTGCTAGTCGTTGACATGTTGCCGCATTGAGTAACTTACCTTGCGGCGAGAGATAAACCACATGAGAATTCTCTTTCTTAACATGCCGTATCGCCTGAGTCATCGGCTCGGGCATTAAAACCATTCCCGGACCGCCCCCAAAGGGCCGATCATCCACTTTTCGATGCTTTCCCTCTGCAAACGCTCGAATATCGGTTAATTGAATCTCAATTAACCCCTTTTCCTGGGCACGCTTAAGGATACTAGCTCCGAAAGGTCCTTCAAAGTACTCGGGGAATAAGGAAAGGATGTCAAAGCGCATGAATTTTCTTTAAGCGCTCTCTTTTTTCAGAGATCTCCTCTTAGCAGCTTCTTTAACACGCTTTGTGTGTTTTTGAGCGCGGATCTCTTTTACGACATCTGGAGCGACTTTAACGAGCAGAGATTCAGCATTCGGTGTCAACACAGCGCCCTGTCCTAACCAAAAACGGATTCGATCTGCATCGACTTGAACGTTGTTCGCTGCATCAAACGGGTTGTACCAGCCTACCATTTCCAGATACTTTCCATCGCGAGGCACACGGATATCTGTAACAACCAAGCGATAGGTCTGTCGATTAGCACGCCCGTGCTGTCGCAAACGAATTTTTACTGCCATAATTCACTTCTCCTCAAGTTGACATTTTAAGTTTAGTTCCAGGGAAAATTACCTGGGATGGGGAGCTTGCCCCCCTTTTTCATCATTTGATTTTTTAAGCCTGGCATCTCTTTGCAGAACTGCTTAAGCCGTTTGAATCCTTTAACCATGCGGTTCACATCGTCAATCGTCGTTCCACTGCCCATCGCAACACGGCGGCGGCGGCTTGGCACGAGCTCAACTCTTTCTTGCCTCTCTTTAAGAGTCATCGAAGAGATCATCGCTTCGATTTTATTAAATTCTTTCTCGTCGATGTCCATTTCGCCAAGACCCGACATCCCGGGGAGCATCTTGAGCAAACTTTTCAACGAGCCCATCTTTTTGACCATGCCCATTTGCCGCAAATAATCATCATAGGTAAAGGAGGCTTTAAGCAGCTTTTTTTCAAGAGCTTCCCCTTCCTCTTTATCCATTACCTCTTCCGCTTTACGGACAAGATTAATCACATCGCCCATACCCAAAATCCGATCGGCCATTGACTGCGGATTAAAGACTTGAATGTCTCCAATTTTCTCACCGATTCCCTCGAATTTCAAAGGCTTAAGCGTGACCTCGCGGATCGAAATCGCAGCGCCCGCTCTAGCACTGCCATCGAGCATGGTTAAAATGGTTCCTGTAATCTGAATGCGTTTATCGAATTCTGCAGCAGTTTTAACAGCATCTTGGCCCGTAGCAGCACTGGCAACAAAAAGAATTTCCTGCGGCTCGATACGCGCCTTGATCTTTTCCAACTGCTCCATCAAATCTTCATCGATATGCAAACGGCCGGCGGTATCGACAATCAAAACGTCGAAACCTTCCACTTTAGCTTTTTGCAAAGCCATTTCAGCAACACGTACAGGATTTAATTCTCCATCAATCGAAAAAACAGGAACATCAATTTGTAAAGCTAAACGCTTAAGCTGTTCTACAGCAGCCGGACGCTGAAGATCGCATGCCGCAAGCAGCACTTTTTTGCCTACGTGCTTTTTCTGGAGATATGCTGCCAATTTTGCACAATGAGTTGTCTTACCCGATCCTTGCAATCCGCAAAGAAGAATGACAGTGGGATGGGAAACGAGGCTAAGAGGAGCCTCATCTGAACCCATTAAAGCAACAAGTTCCTCATGAACAATCTTGATAAACTGCTGCCCTGGAGTTACCGATTTGGTTACCGTATCGCCAAGCGCCTTTTCTTTGATGCGCTTAACAAATTGACTTGCAACAGTGTAATTCACATCCGCATCCAGTAGAGCCAAGCGCACTTGACGCACAGCATCAGCTACGTTCTCATCAGTGAGCGCTTTCTTACCGCCTAATCCCGAAAATAGATGTTGGAACTTCTCTGTTAACGCGCCAAACATAAAACCAAAATTTTAAATATACTAAATTTATCCCATGTCTCAAATCGAAAGAGCAAGGGATTTAAAGTTGCTTTATAGGATAGAGAGAAACTCATTGGAATTCAAGGAAAAAGAAGCGGTCGTGTCCCGCCCAATCCTTCTCCAGAGATTTTGCCCTCCAGTGACTTGCAGAAAACAAGGAGGAAACCACCTCTCCTTGGCCATATCCGATCTCGAAACAGACAAGGGCGCCCGAGTTTAGAAATAGAGGCAGCTCGCAAGCCAAACGCTCATAAAAAAGATGACCGCTCTCCCCTCCCAAGAGCGCCAACTTGGGCTCAAATAAACGCACAGAGGGATCTAAATCATTAAAATCTTTTTGAGAAATATACGGCGGGTTACAAAGAACGAGATCCGCTAGGCGTCCTTTGAAGGGAGCTAAAAGATCCCCTTGTAAAAAATCAACCTCAAGACCATTACGTTCAGAATTTTTTTGAGCCACACTCAACGCTTCCAATGATAAATCAGAGAGGGTAACAAAAAGATCAGGAAATTTCTTTTTCAAACTTAAACCCAAACACCCCGATCCGCAACAAAGATCCCAGGCGTGCAAACCCACTAAGTTCTTGTCTTTTAGCCGGCTGCAAACCTTATCGATCAAAATTTCTGTTTCCGGCCGCGGAATCAAAACGGATGGAGTAATATTCAAGATGCAATCGTAAAAAGGCATCTCCCCTAGGATATATTCCAGAGGCTCTCCTTGAGCTTTGCGCTTTAAGAGCGATCGGTAGCTAGAGAGCTCTTCATCTTGTAAAGGGCGATCGAATTGCAAATAGAGATCTAAACGGGGCATTTTGAGAACATGAGACATCAAATGCTCAGCATGCGCACGCGCATGCGAATCATTTTTTTCTTTCAGATAATGGATAGACAGCTTAAGAATATCACCAAGCGTTTTCATTCCACGCCCATTTTTGCCTTCTCATTGAGAGCCGCTAGCTTTTCTTGGTGAAAATAGGCGACAAGACCTTCTGTAATATCATCAAGATCTCCATCCATAACAAGATTAAGCTTATAAAGCGTCAAGTCAATCCGATGATCCGTCACTCTGTTTTGCGAGAAATTGTAAGTCCGGATACGCTCGGAACGGTCCCCTGAGCCCACCTGAGAAGAGCGCAACGAGGCCATTTCTTTGTCAGCTTTTTTCCGCTTCTCCTCTGCAATTTTTGCAGTGAGTAAACGCATGGCTTTATCTTTATTTTTATGCTGAGAACGCTCTTCTTGGCAATAAACCACAGTCCCTGTAGGGATGTGAGTGATCCGCACGGCAGAATCGGTCGTATTGACGTGCTGGCCTCCCGCACCTGAAGCGCGGTAGGTGTCGATTTTCAACTCTCTTTCGTCTAAGACAATCTTCTCTTCTTCATCAGGCTCCATCAAAACAGCAACAGTAATCGCAGAAGTATGAACGCGGCCTTGAGCCTCTGTTTTGGGAACGCGCTGGACACGGTGAGTTCCCGCTTCATACTGCATATATCTATGGACATTCGGCCCAGAGAGAACCATCACATATTCTTTAAACCCACCCATCTCTGATTCTGCGCAAGAGAGAAGTTCATACTTCCACCCCTTTTTATCCGCATACTGTTTGTACATACGGACACAATCACCGACAAAAATGGCAGCTTCATCCCCTCCTGTGCCAGCACGCAACTCGACAATCACACTGCGGCTGTCATGGGGATCTGGCGGAATGAGCAAAGCTTCTAACTTTTTGGAATTGGAAGCGATCTCTCGCTCCAATAAGAGGATCTCCTCTCGGATCACTTCTTGAAACTCAGGATCTTTTTCTGTTTTTTGAAGCTGCAGGTTTTCCTCAAGCTGGCGCTTTTGCGTTTCTACCCTTTGCCAATGATCTTTGACATCAGTAAGATACGCATGCTCTTGAGCTAATTCGCGGTATAGCTTTTGATCAGTAAGAATATCATTCTGACCTAAAAGCTGCTCTACCTTCTCAAATCGTTTGAGAAGTTTGCGAATTTGCTCCTCCATAGACTAAACCTGCAGAATGGTCGAAATTTTAGGTCGTTTTCTTTTTACGAACAACTTTCTTCTTGTCAGCTTCCACAACAGCCTCTTCTTTCTTCTCAGGCTTTTTTGCATAACGCTTCACAAACTTATCGACGCGTCCTTCAGAGTCAATAAACTGCTTGCTTCCTGTGAAGAAGGGGTGGGATGCAGAAGAGATCGGCATACGATAAACAGGGTATTCTTTCCCTTCAAATGTTTCTCTTTCTTTAGGCTGCAGTGTGCTGCCACATACGAACTTAAACCCCGTAGAAGAATCAACGAACAGAACGTCTTGATACGGAGGATGACCTTCCTTTTTCATAACCTCAATACTCCTTAAAAAATTACGATTTGCATGAAGTAAAGCGCAAACTTAGATAAAAAACAAGAACTTTTGAACTTAAGCTTAAACACACAGGCTCCAAAAAAAAATTAACCGAAAAGCCCCCTCTACACCTCCCGCTCCCTTGCCAAGTAAGCCATTCGAGCTGTCATAAGACCCTCAAGAACCCCTTCTTCATATCTAAAATAAGGGTGATTTTCCAATTCTGGAAAGTCATTAGGCTGCAAGAGATCATCATCTGTGAGGCCTGGAATGATTTCGTGAGCACATTTTTTAAGTTTTTCCCTTTGAGCTTCAACCAAAGAATCAAATAATTTTTGCACAATCACCTGCCATTAATCTACGCTTACGAAAAAATTGACGCATCAACTCTGCACACTCCTCTTGAAGAACGCCTGTCCGCACCTGGATCTTGTGAGTGGGATGAGACGGATCCAACACATTGATCCAACTCCCATGAGCCCCATGGCGCAGATCCGGAGCTCCCCATACAAGAGTTCCGACGCGAGCTAAAAGCATTGCCCCCGCACACATCGCACACGGCTCAAGCGTGCAGTAGAGCGTCGTGTCTAATAGACGCCAATTCTCAAGAATACGAGCCCCTTCTTTTAAACAGAGCATCTCTGCATGCAAAGAGGCGTCTTTGTTTTGCTCAACAAGATTATGAGCGGATGCAATGACTTTGTCTTGGTAAACGAGCACAGCTCCGACAGGAACCTCTCCTGCTTGAGAGGCTTTTTCTGCTTCTGTAATGGCAAGTCGCATCCAAATCTCATCGGACACTCGCAAGCTCTCCTAATTTTTTGTGAAGTTGAGAGATTTGCTTTCTCATTCCTTCCATATCAACAGCATATTTCTTTTCCTGCCCTTGCAGACGTCTCTCATATTTATCTGTTATTTTCTGGATCATCGATTCATAGCGCGCTTTTACACTTTCAATCGACTCCCCTTCTTCCTTCGCTTCAGCAACAGTTTCAACATCTAAAGACGCTTGAGCTCTTAACTGCTCATAGCCTTTGGGACTAAAACGCACAGCGTTCAAAATAGAAAAGATATAGACTCGCTTTGCTCCAAAGCTCTCAACGGCCGTCTTGATCATGCTTAGTTCAACATTCTCCGGGATGAGCTCAATTTGATCAAACTGAGGGTTGATTTTAGTCAATTCTAGCGCAAAAAACTGGTAAATCTCCGCGTTTTTCATCACCCAACGAGCCCCTGCCCATTCCGCGAATGCCTCATTTCCATCTGAAATTTCCTGAACAGACGCCTGAACAAGATCCTCATTTGTGAGCTTTTCTATGTTTTTTTTCTGGAAATGTTTGCGGGCAAACTGAGGATTTTGACGCAAATATTCCCCTTTAAGATCCTTTTTAATTATTTGAAAAATCTCCGCCGCCCAAGGAGCAAGCATACCAAACTTTACTTGAGATGTATCTTCTTGAATCATTTTTTTCCCTTCTGTGGTAGAATGTCTCATAGAGTTCATGTAAACTTAAGACTGTGCACTCAAATTGTCAATAGGAAAGACCCATTGCAGAAGAGGATCTTGAAATCATTGTATGAAATGTTTTGATTTCAAAATTAAAAATTGAATCAATACGTCATTTCATAGAAAAAAAGATCTTCGGCAACACAATTGTGATTTTAGGGTTGATCTCATAAAGGCGTTCAGGTACAATAAAGTCAATGTTTTACAACTTAAAAGTTTGTCTACCTTTTTGTAAACTCTCAATCACGGGGAGATGTTTTAAATGTCTTTAGATAAGGGTACCAAGGAAGAAATTACCAAGAAGTTTCAACTTCACGAAAAAGATACAGGATCAGCGGATGTCCAGATCGCTATCCTTACTGAGAGAATTGCGGAATTAACAGAACATCTTAAGCTGGCGCCTAAGGATCACGCATCCCGCTTAGCACTGCTTAAGTTAGTCGGACAGCGTCGTAAGCTGCTTGACTATCTGAATTCTACGGACACAAAACGCTACCAAAGCTTAATTGTGCGCCTCAATCTCCGCAAATAACTTTAGATTTTCTCTTGTTAGAAACCGCTTAAGGATCTCTTAGGCGGTTTTTTTTACCCAAAATATCCCTTATCTTGATATAGTCCCTTAACTTCAGCTCTAAAGGTTTAGAGTTGATAGATACCCAAACGGCTGGCTGGCAGAGATGAAATGTCCAACTGTCGAGAAAAATTTTTTCTCCACACTTGGTCAGTTCATCCTCCTTCAGCTCTACTACACTATTATTTTTAGGAGAATACATGTTCAATAAACACAAAACATCCGTTTCAGTGGGAGGACGAGAAATCGTCTTTGAAACAGGAAAAATCGCTCGTCAAGCTAATGGATCCGTGATGATCCGCTCTGGCGACACAGTACTGCTTGCTACAGCCTGCTCTGCTGCAACAGCTTCTCCCGACGTCGATTTTCTCCCCTTGCGCGTGGATTACCAAGAAAAATTCTCTTCTGCAGGAAAAACACTTGGCGGCTTTATCAAACGGGAAGGACGTCCAACTGAAAAAGAAATTTTAACAAGCCGCTTGATCGATCGTCCGATCCGCCCTATGTTCGTAGAGGGTTTTTATAAGGAAGTGCAGCTGTTAGCATACGTCTATTCCTATGACGGCATCCACTCGCCAGATCCACTGGCGATCTGCGCGTGTTCGGCAGCTCTTGTTCTGTCCGATATCCCATTAGTTAAACCCATTGGCGCTGTACGCGTTGGACTTATCGGCGACAGCTACGTTGTTAATCCGACTGTTGAAGAGCAGAGAAAATCCCGTCTTGATCTGATGTTAGCTGGAACAGAAGATGCGATTTTGATGATCGAAGGTTACTGCGACTTTTTAACTGAAGAGCAAATCTTAGAGGCAATCGAAGAGGGTCATGCTGCAATCCGAACCATTTGCCAAGCATTAAGCGACTGGCAAAAGCTCATCGGGAAAACCAAAAACCATGAGGGGCTGCGTCTGCATTCCTCTGAGCTAAAATCGGAAATGGAAACAATCGTAGGCTCAAAGCTTAAAACAGCACTGCGCATTAAGGACAAAAAAGAACGGGAAGATGCAGTCAAGGTCATTTCAGATGAAATGGTTTGCCATTTCTTCCCCGAGGATACAACAGCTCATCGCTTTAGCAAAACAGATGTCATGAGCGCTTTTAAAACCGCACAATCAGACATCTTGCGCAAGATGATCTTAACAGAGGGTGTCCGCAGCGATGGAAGAACTTGCGAACAGATCCGTCCGATCGATATCGAGCTAGCTCTACTTCCGCGCACTCACGGCAGCGCTCTTTTCACTCGCGGTGAAACACAAGCCATTGCTGTGACAACGCTCGGCGGCGAGCAAATGGCGATGCGCTCTGAAAATCTCGATGGAGAACAAAGCAGCCGATTCTATCTACAGTACTTCTTCCCTCCTTTTTCTGTGGGAGAAGTCGGACGCATGGGAACTCCTGGCCGAAGAGAAATTGGCCATGGAAAACTCGCAGAACGCTCTTTAGCAATGGTCCTTCCACATCAGGAAAGCTTCCCTTATACCATTCGTTTAGAGTCGAATATCACTGAATCCAACGGCTCTTCTTCAATGGCCACTGTTTGCGGCGGCTGCTTAGCACTGATGGATGCAGGGGTACCGATTAAACGGCCGATTTCTGGAATTGCAATGGGGCTTATTCTTGAAGAGGATAAATATGCGATCCTCTCTGACATCTTAGGCGTCGAAGATGCTTTAGGCGACATGGATTTTAAACTGACAGGCGATGCTAATGGAATCACTGCATTCCAACTCGACATCAAAGTGGAAGGGATCAACAAAGAGATCATGAAAGCAGCTCTTCTGCAAGCAAAACAAGGACGCACGCACATCCTTCAAAAGATGATCGAAGCTTGCCCAAAACCGAAGGAACAACTGTCCACTTACGCTCCGCGAATTGAAACAGTTCAGATCAAACCGAGCAAAATCGGGATCGTCATTGGTCCGGGCGGTAAGCAGATCCGCGCAATTGTCGAAGAAACAGGTGCTCAGATCGATATTGATGATAGCGGCTTGATTAGCATTTCAGCAACAAGCAGTGAAGCGATGGAACGTGCAAAAGAAATCATCCACAACCTCACCGCTGAGGCAGAAATCGGCAAAGTCTATATGGGTCGCGTGGTTTCAATTGTTCAATTTGGTTGCTTTGTTGAAATCATCGGCAAGGAAGGCCTTTGCCATATTTCAGAACTTTCCCATAGCAGAGTTGAGAAAGTTTCCGACGTTGTAAAAGAAGGTCAGATGCTCGAAGTGAAAGTAATCGATGTAAATGATCGAGGGCAGATCCGTCTCAGCCACAAAGCTGTGCTCCCTGCGCCTCAACCCTCTTCTAAGGCTTAAATGAAAATGAGGTGGGCCCTTTAAAAAGCCCACCTCTTTTTTTTTAGATCCGCGCTTGCTTAAAATCAATACAGCCCGACTTATCGATGATAAATCCCTGCAAATTGCGGTTGGTCATAAACTTATAGGTATCCACAAAAATCGGAATGACAGGCATTTCTTCAACAAGAAGTCTTTCCGCATTTCTTAAATAATCCAAACGGGTCATCGTATCTGGGGCAAGAGAGGCTAGATTAAGCCACTGTTGATACTGTTCATTTTCCCAAAATGAAGCGTTATAAGGAAATTCCTTATTTTTAAAGATTTCAAGATGATAGAGCGGGTCATTATAAACCGCACTGCGCAGCACACCTCCCATTTGAAACTTTCCATTGTTAAAATAGCTTGCTAAGACACTCCACTCAGAGCCTTCAATGGCAACATCGATACCAAGAACCTCCTTCCAACGTTGCTGAATCGCTTCTGCAAGAGTTTTTTGTCCAGAGATCGTGCTGTAGCTAAGAATCACCTGCGGCAATGTTTCCCGCGTGAGCCCAAGGTCCAACAGAGCCTCCTCAAATAGCTGACAAGCACTTTTTACATCTGCATCAGCGTAAATGGCTTCATCATTTAATAGAGAAAGGTTTCTAGGAACAGGACTTTTATGAGGTAAGCATCCTTGAAAAATGTGATCGGTGAGCATTTTGCGATCAAGCGCATAAGCTAAAGCCCGGCGAATCTTAACACAATTGTAGGGAAATTTTTCTGTATTAACATAGATCCAGTAGGTGCGCGCCACATCTTGATACATCAGTCTCTTTTGGAATGAAGAGGAAGAAAGAGCATCTAAAGGCAATGTTGTCATGGGATCTCCAATAAAATCGATCTCCCCTTTCTCAAAAAGAGACAACACCGTCATTGGATCTTTTACAAATGAAAATTGAATTCCTGATGATCCCACATGTTCCAGATCCCAATAGTTCGGATTGGCTTGCAACTGTAAAGCAACATCCCGTTTCCATTCTTGAATGCTAAACGGACCATTAAACACTGTAGGCTCAGATTCAAAAGAATAGAGAGGAGAAAAAATGGGATGGGTCAACAGATCAAGAAAATAGGGTGCTGGGTTTTCAAGTGTCACAGTCAGCGTGTGCTCATCTAATGCGCTGACACCTATATCCTCAAGCGGTACGTTCCCCAGTTTTGCTGCTTTTGCATTCTTAATAATATAAAACAAATCGGATCTAGCACAAAGACCATCGGGTTTAAGCGCCTCCTTCCAAGAAGCTTCAAACTGATGGGCTGTGACCTTTTCTCCATTGGACCAAAGATGAGGACGAAGCTTAAATGTGTAGGTCAATTGATCAAGAGATAATTCGACATGTTCTGCAGCAGCTAATTGACACTCCCCCTTAGAATCCACTCGGGTAAGCCCCTCGAACAGCAACCGTTCAATAGCCCTGCAACGCAGATCGATCCCCACATGGGGATTAAGAGAAAGGGGATCTCCTTCTTGAAAATTCAGCTGCAACGTAGAACTTGTTGTCAGAGTGTCCTTATGTCCCGAAAACGAATAAAAAATAGCTGCAATGACTGCGGCGCCAAAGAGAGAGAGAAAAAATCTTGGATGTTTCATTAATACCTCCTTAGAAAGATATTAATTTTAAATCAACATCTCCATTTTGCGCGATGCAAACGTTCTTAATTTTTGAATTGAGACAATATTTGTAGACATGACGAAAAATCCCAATGACGGGCATTTCTTCAATAAGAATCTCTTCCGCTTCTTTTAATAACCTGTCCCTATCTTTAGACTCTTTGGCAGCATGAGCCGTTTTTAATAATACGGCATATTGAGGATGCTCCCACCCGGAAGAGTTGTACAAATTTGTCTTATCGCGAAATAACTCCAAATGGGAACGGGGATAAAAATAGGGAGAACTTCTCAAACAAGCTGCAAGCTGAAACTCTCTGCGATCGAGGTGAAGGGATAAACTATTCCATTCCATTCTCACTAAAGAGATCGACACCCCTAAAACTTCATAAAGCTGCTCTTGGATCGTTTTCGCAAGATATTCCTGCCCTGGAATATCGCTATGGTAAAATGTCAACTCT
Organism: Rhabdochlamydiaceae bacterium; assembly: GCA_019752555.1. Classification (GTDB taxonomy): domain Bacteria; phylum Chlamydiota; class Chlamydiia; order Chlamydiales; family Rhabdochlamydiaceae; genus JAGVMG01. The sequence continues at coordinate 48,871 of JAIELY010000010.1, read as the reverse complement.
GGAAACTGATGTTTTTTAATTCCAAGTTCTTTCAGACCAGCATTAAAGAATGCTTGTGCTTGAAGTGCATTTCCATCCCAATTGCTGAAATTCTCACATTGCGACTGAGGAATAGGACTCATGATGGGATATTGTCCTAAAGCCATTGCAATGGGTTTACGATCAATTGCGCAAGCAAATGCTTTTCGAATCGACGCTGAGTGCAAGGGATAAGCGCAGGTATTGAGATATACCCAGGAGACCTGATCCACCTCTTGTGAGCTGTAGAGCGGAACATCGGGATGATACTCTTGAGGAAGAACACAGTAGGGATCCCCGATCCAATCAAGCTTTTGCTTTTGAAAATCTTCGTAAATTGTTTTATAATCCTTATGCATCGTAATATACACATCATCCAATGCGACATTTTTTTTATCCCAATAATAAGGATTAGCTGTTAAATGCAGCAACTCATCCTTCTGCCATTGCCGGACAAGAAATGGGCCATTAAACTGTGTCGGTTCTTCTTCTCCCTTATAAAGCGGAGATAGAGCAGGATGTGCAGTCAGGTGCAAAAAATAGGAGGCTGGATGTTGCAACTCAACGAGCAGCTTTTGAGGGCCCACCGCCTTTACTTTTACCTTATTTAAAGAAATCAGCCCTTGCTTAGCTTTTCTCGCATTTTTAATGGGATAAAAAAAATCAGCTCTAAGACACGGGGAGTTGCAATTTAACGCTTTTTTCCAAGTTTGCTCAAAGTCATAAGCTGTGACCATATCGCCATTTGACCATTGGTGATCGCGCAGAAAAAAAGTGTACTCCGTTTGAGAACCTGAAATATGAATTTCTCTTGCAGCAGCAAGCTGAGGCATCCCCTTTGCATCCAGACGCGTTAGCCCCTCATAAAGCGCACGACCTAAACTACGACATCTTTGATCGATTCCAATTTGAGGATTCAAAGAGATGGGATCGCCTTCTTGAAAATTAATCCTTAATACCTTGGCTTCATTTTTGATTTTAGGACGAATCCGTTGACTGCGCAGCATCCGTTCACACGCATGAAGCAGACCTAAGGAAGGGTTCACATCGATCAAAAACAAATAATGAGCCCCTTCAAATTCGATTGTACTGTATCCAAAACAAGAATGATTTGAGGATTGAATTTCCAATATCTCGGAAAGCAAGCTCCCCTGTAACTGGGAATCGGTCGTTTTAACTATAATGGCAGCATCTTTAGTTGCGTAGCGGCTCTCGATTAAAAAAGAAGCCTTTCCTAGCTCTTTTTTAAATAACCGGCTAAAAAGAGCAAACACCTGAAGGCAGGTACGCGCTGAAATCAGCGTTTGAAAAGAAGGGGGAGTTAAAGAGTAAAAAACCTCTTCCATAAAAGGATGGAACGTTGCAAATTTCTCTCTAAATTTAAATAGAATCTCTTCGAACTGCTTGTCTTGCTGAGATAAAAGTCCACCGTTATAGTCGCGAAAAGGACCTAAAATTTGTTCGATCGCTTTTGCGATGTAGTTTCTTGCCTGCCTTAAGTCGATCGACCAGTTTTTCTTTAAAAAAAGGTCGTAGTCGACCTCAAGCAGAAAGATCAATCCTTCACGCACACGCTTTCCTAAAAAACCCAAAGGGACCATTCTCTGACTGACGCAGCGCACGGATGAAGGGAGATGCTCTGCAAGTTTTTTAAAAGGGATGGTGTCTTTTTTCTGAACACGCGTTCCCACCACGTTGAACTGAAGAACCTCTTGAATCTGCGACTGAAAAGAAATCATTACCTGGGGCAAATCAGCGATTACACGTTGCTCTTGAGAGAGCTGAATTAAGCTCTTATAGATTTCTTCTTGATTATAAGGAATTGAGATGGAAGGAGTTAAAAATTGTATCCCCTGCTTTAATTCATTCGGAAGATTTTTTCTCAACAAATTCACTTCCAGCATTGTAAAGTGATTGCCGCGTAATTTTTCTATTTCTAAGTAACAAAACAAGTGACCTGTTTCCTTCTCCTTGCAAGAATAGAACGACCCAAAGGCAATCTTAATTCCAGGCAATAAGTTGGCAATTGCTTTAAAGACATGCTTTTCTTCTAACAACTCATGCGCATGTAACGCACTGATTCCCAATGCAATACTTAAAACACGCTTTCCTTCGATATGCAACTTAAACGGTTTGACTACAACACACCGCTGAGAAGAATTCTGCATCTTATGCTGCAGCTTGGCTCTCACAAAATAGCACAAAAGAACAACACGTTGAATAAAACGATCTGAGCGCTTCTCTAAAAAACGATCACTCATCTGCGCTAATGTCTGAATAAAGACCTTATACAGATCAGTCGAGTAAAATTCAGGAAAGCGTTTTAAGCGTTTTTCAAGACCAAGTGTTGTTTCCCAGAAATTCTTATCTCTGCAGCTAGCGTCAAAGCTCCCGGAATGGCACGATTGTAAACTCAGCTGTGTGCATTCACACAGCGGGCCATTTGCGCAGCCAATGGAGGAGGAATTTCTGGAAAACAACACTTGCCAAAGATGAGAGGGAATCACAAGTTACTTTGCCGCTAAAGATTAAAGAGGCAAGTGTGCCTTATCGGCTGATTTTTTTCACGAAGAAGATCCCCGCTAAAGAGCGGGGATCTTGAAACCTTTTAGGTTTGCTGAGGAGTTGGGCGATCGGTGATCACAGGAAGATCACGGCCGTCCACCTTCTCAGGAGGAGGAGGCGGTGTTTTACGGTTAAGATCTTGCGCTGATTTTAGTCGTTGACGTTTCTTTTCAATGTCCCATGTTCCATTCATGATTTCGAGGACATCATCCCTGTCTAACGTCTCAAACTCCATTAGCATTTCCGTCATCAGTTGAACTTCTGCACGTTTGCTAAGAATGATCTCTTTTGCATACCGGAGCGCTTCATCTAAAAGCTTGCGCACCTCTTCATCGATCGACTTTGCCGTAGCTTCCGAGTAACTCTTCTCTCGGTAGTTGGACATCCCGAGGTATTGTCCCCCTTCAGCTCGCTCGTCATAAGCAACCGTTCCTAAGGATTCTGTCATTCCCCATTCGCACACCATGCTCCGTACTAAACGGGTCGCTTGCGTGATATCCATTTGAGCACCCGATGAGATATCTCCAACAAAAACCTCTTCCGCAATCCTTCCTCCCATCAACACTGCCAACTGATCTAAAAGCTCACGTTTCCAATAACTTAAGCGATTTTTCTTCGGCATGAAATGGGTCGCACCTAAAGAAAGTCCACGAGGGATGATTGTCACTTTATCAACAGGGTCTGCATGTTTTACGCAAAGAGCTACAATCGCATGTCCAGATTCATGATAAGCTGTCGTTTTCTTCTCATTTTGGTCGATTTCCAAAGACCTGCGCTCCTTGCCATAACGGACCTTATCACATGCCTCAGCAGCATCCGTTTCCGTCACAGCACTACGTCCCTTTCTGGCCGCTAAAAGAGCTGCTTCATTTAAGATGTTTGCAAGATCAGCACCAGAAGAGCCTGGAGTATTGCGAGCAATGTGCATGAGATCCACTGTTGGATCGAGCTTAATTTTTCGCGCATGCACCTTTAGAATCTCTAAACGCCCTTTGAGGTCGGGCAGATCGATCACAACACGGCGATCGAATCTACCGGGACGCAATAAAGCCTTATCAAGAACATCAGGACGGTTCGTCGCTGCAATCAAAATCACGCCTTCATTAGTATCAAATCCATCCATCTCGACAAGAAGCTGATTCAATGTCTGTTCCCGCTCATCATGCCCACCGCCAATGCCAGCTCCCCGATGACGTCCCACGGCATCGATCTCATCCATAAAAATGATGCAGGGCGCATTTTTTTTCGCTTGGTCAAACATATCTCGGATACGGCTTGCACCCACGCCTACAAACATTTCAACAAAGTCAGAGCCTGAAATCGCAAAGAAAGGGCGATCCGCTTCCCCAGCAACCGCTTTAGCAATAAGCGTTTTCCCTGTACCTGGCGCCCCTACGCATAAGACCCCTTTAGGAATCCGCGCGCCAAGAGCTGTAAATTTAGAAGGGTCTTTAAGAAAATCGACGATCTCTTGTAATTCTTCTTTAGCCTCTTCGCAGCCCGCAACATCTTTGAAAGTCACTTTATTGCGCTCTTTTGTAAGAAGTTTCGCAGGCGACTTTCCAAAATTCATCGCATTGCCGCCCACCCCTTTCATCTGTCTTGAAAAGATAAAGTAGATAAAAAGGACAACAAGGACAACAGGAAGGATCGTAAACAAATAGCTGAAGTAGTTAGGCGAGGGCTCTTCACTTGTAAAGGTTCTTTCGAGAACTAGATTACGCTGCTGATCTGGAGCTCTAAAGACAGCGCCTTTATTGGTTGTAAAGTGGTCATACTCTTGCTTAGCTTGTGAAAACCAGCGCGTGAATGCTTCTGGATCCTGTTTTTCTAAAGCGCGAGTCGAGAGTTCTTGATTGTTAAAATACCAGATGACATTAGCCACATTTTGGCGGGCTTTGTCTAGAGAGGCTATATTTGTCTCGAGCTCACTGTTAACATTATTGTACTGCTCGAGCTGTGCCTTGTAGGTGCGCACGCTTCTTAAAGGGAGCAAGCGGACGTTTTGCTGGTCTTGATTTAAAGCTGCTACAAGAGTTCCAAGCTCGTCTAAAACGCTGCGATATGTTTGGAGCTGTGTCTGAGGATTTTGAGAAGCATCGGAAACTTGAATCTCAAGGTTTTTAAGCTGCTGTTTCATCTGTTCATCGCCAATGCCCAAAGCATGCGATTTGAAGCCTTCAATCAAGGTGCCAAGATCTTTGCCAAATGCAGACGCATTGGCTTGAGTCAAAGAAGGATAGAGTTTATTTAAGTCAGCAAGAGAGGTGTATTCTTGAGCAGGAACAGATTTGATGACGACGGCGTTATCGCGCTCTGCACTATTAAATGAAAGATCAACGACTCGGTATCCCCCCTTCGGAAGAGGAAGTCCTGTCAGCTCGAGAAACAAAGTCGCGGCATCCACAACGCTTTGTTTGGAACCTGTCAAATCGCTTTCTAATTCATTTTTTTGAGAAACAAGATCGTGGTTGCGGTTGAGCAATTCTAAATAACGGTAGCGGAGCTTGCCTTCCTCAGATAGCCTATCTTTAAACTTGCCGCTGAAGGAAACGAGATTGTCATTCAAGGCAATTTTGCGGCTGTCTTCTCTTTGAATCAGGTCCAAGTTAACAAGGTGTTCCACCTGATAGCTCGAAGAAACCTTCGCACTTCTTTCACTACTGAGGTTTTGAACCGTCAGAATGACCAGAATCGCAGCCAGCAAAAAAATGAAAAATCCGCCGGGGAACCCTTTTTTAGGTTCCGATTTAAAATTGTCGTTGTTCATAAGCTATATACACATGGTTATAGAGAATAAATTAAACCACCCGCAAGCGATTAAAGTAAAGAACATCCCGCAAGACGCCCCCCCTCTTAGCAAGACCGCACACACGAACCTCACCCTACCGCCAGTCGACTGTTTTTTCATCATAACAAATTCTGAATAATTTGTCTTAATATTATTTAATTTTTATTTTAAATATAATGAAATATAACGGTTTACAATTCACATTTAATACTTCTTTTAAAAGATAGAATCCCTCTATGTAGAGACAACACCCCTTCTTTTAAAGGGAAATTCTTTGCTGAACTTTTTTTCTGCAAATGCCCCACACACAGATCAAATACCTGTAGAGAGAGCTGGATATTCTCCCGTGACGCCCACTCTCGCAATAAATACTGCCATTCGATCCTTTCGAGATCATATTTAGAAAGATCCCAATGGACCTCATGAGCGTTGGCATTTAGCGTCGCAAAGCAATGCGCGAGTTTAAGTGAAAAATACTCTGCAAGTTCAGATGCCATCTGCCCAAATCTACACAAATTGGTCTCAACCCCCTTTCCAAACGCTTGAGAGAGTTGCGGCAAAAGCTCCGATCTCATCCGCGCGCGCAAAAAACGAGCATCCCAGTTAGTGCTATCTTCTAAGCCCCTAAGCCCTTTTTTAGCTAGCCAATCGATAAGTTCACTTTTTCTCTTATCAAGAAGAGGCCGCCAAACCACCATTTCATTAAATACTGAAACAGTGCGCATTCCTGCAGCATGACGTAAATGCGCCCCTTCAAAAAGCCTCTTGAGGACCGTTTCTGCCTGATCCTCAAATTGATGTGCCAAGATTAACGCTTGAGCTCCAATCTCACAATAAGTTTTTTTGAAGCACTGCAAACGGAAAGATCGAGCGTGGGCTTCGAGGTTCTTTTTTGGCAGTTCATCCGGTATAAGACGGAAGAGATGAAACTCTAGGTTTAATGAACGGGCTTCTTGTTGCAGCTCCATTGCCTCTTCTCTACTCTTATCCCGCCAGCTATGATCGATATGGATAAGATGTAAATCTAAAGGAAAAAACCGCTTACACGCTAAGAGCAAATAAAGCAATGCCTTGGAATCTGGCCCCCCCGAATACCCTAAAAGCAAAGGCTTTCCTTGAGTCCAATGATCGATTAAGAATTTTCTTAAAGAAAGAAGCAATGTATCTACCATGGGAGCATTATAGGGCATCTCGAATTCCTGGACGAACATTTTTTCCTCTTTTGCTATATGGCCAATTTCCCTTAAACTGGCCCTTTGTACATTGTTGCGCTTCGAAACCTTGTTTACAGCCAAAGCTCCAAAAACTGATGAAAAGCGATAATTAAGAATATAAGGACTTTTAAAATGCCGATCCTTTGGCGTTATTTATTGCGTAGCTTTTTTCAAGTGTTCCTGCTGTGCGTAAGCAGTTTTATCGCTGTTCTTGTCGTCTTGCGCTTTCAAGAAATTGCACGGTTTGCCTCCTCTGGAGCCCCTCTACTAAAAGTTTTTTCATTTACCCTTTTGCAAATCCCCTACATTCTTCCGATCGCCATCCCCGTTTCCTGCTTGATCGCCTCAATTCTTTTGTTTCAGCGCCTAAGCCACACCCATGAACTGACAGCTCTTCGCACCTGCGGTCTTGGACTTAAACCGATCATTTTTCCAATGCTCTATGCGGGATGCCTCATGGGCCTAATCGCGCTGACCATCTCTTGTGAAATCGCACCCCGCTGCCGCTCTCTTAGCAAATGGCTGATCTACGAAACGGCAAGTCAAAACCCGCTTTTTCTCCTTCAAAAAGAAAGCCTCGTCAAATTAAAAAACGCCTACTACGACATGAAGGTTCTCGAATCGGGAAAATATGCAGAAGATGTTCTCATCGCTGTTAAAAATAGCACCAACCAACGCCTCGCTCTACTCATTGCAAAAGAACTCTCTTTAAAAGGGGAACTTCTCAAAGGGGAACAAGTGGCGCTCATTTCAAGCGTCGACCCGAAAAAGGCACTCGGCTTTGACCATCTTGTGATTGAAAATCAGGCAATTATGGATACAGAAGCTGCCAATTTAAGCCAATTCACTCAAAGCACAGACTGGAATTCGAGTTATGAATACCAACCAATGCGGATGATTTTAGCCCGAGAAAACTTAAGCAAAAAACACTCGAAACTGTTTTCCCTAAGCAGAAGCGCTCAGCTTGAACTCTCAAGACGCATTTCCATTGCCATTGCCGCGTTCACCTTTACTCTCATCGGAACTGCTTTTGGAATGCAAATCAGTCGCAATCGCTCCAGAAAAGGGATTCTTTGGGCAATTGCTCTTGCAGCCTTCTATATGGTCTGTTTTGTTGCAGCGAAATCGATGCGCCATAACCCCCTCCTAGCCTCGATGATTTATCTTTTACCCCACCCAATGATTATCCTGCTCTGCTTACGCTCGCTCAAATCGATACAGGAGGGCGTTGAATGATATTGACAACCCTTTGGGAACGCTACCTTTTCCGAGAAACTCTCAAGGTCTTCTTTTTGTTTTTAGGATGCTTCTACTCTCTGTATGCGTTGATCGATTACTCAACACACATGCAAGACTTCTTTGTCGACAAACGCATTCAGATCTCTCATATTTTCATCTATTATTCGTTTCAGTTCATCAAACGCGCCGACATGCTGATTCCCCTGTCTATGCTCATTGCGACGATCAAGGTGTTTTTGACTTTAAATGCCCAAGGAGAGCTCGTCGCCCTGCAAGCCTCCGGCATTCCCTTAAAAAAAATCGCGCGCCCCCTTCTTCTTCTCGCCACTGTCTGCACCCTGTTTAATCTGGCAAGCGGCGAGTGGATCCTGCCTAATTGCCTCAATTACCTTGATCGGTTTCGCGAAGAACATTTTAAGCATTCTTTCCGCGGCAACCGAAAAGAACCGATCCACACTCTCTATCTTAAGGATAGAACTAAAATCATCTATCAAACCCAAGATATAGACAAAGGAGTCTATTTCGATGTTTTCTGGGTCCGATCGTCAGATGATCTCTGGAGGATTAAAACGCTAACCCTTGATCTGGAACATCCTGTAGGCGCATATGTCGATCACATCCAAAGAAATGCTTTAGGGAACTTAGAAAAAACAGAATCCTTTGAGACCTATCGATTCGCCCCCTTTAAAGTCCTTCCTGACCTAGCGGGAAAAGGCTATATCCCTCTTGAAAACAGAAAAATCACCGATCTTGTCCGGATGCTAGGAGAAAAAAGAAAGGCGACAGCACTCGAACACCCGCAAGTGATGACACACCTGCTTTTTAAATGCATGATCCCTTGGATGGCGCTCCTAGCAGTGATCGCTCCGCTACCCTACTGTGTGCGCCATACCCGGATGACCCCCACTTTCTTTATCTATACAATTGCACTCTTTGGGTTTATCTCCTTTTACGCTCTCATGGATGCTGCGGTCATTTTAGGAGAAAATAACGTGATCGCTCCCTGGATTGCGATCCTCTCTCCCTTTGCTCTATGCTCATTGGCCTTTGGCTGGAAATATACGAAAACAAATTAAGGATACGCATGAATGTGAACGACTCGAACCCGACAAAGACTCAATGGAAACTCAAACCCCTCTTCTTCTACCACATTCTAGCAGCGCTGCTTTTAATTACCCTCTTCTCCCCCTTTACAAAAGGATTTTGGGAAGTCATCGATGTCGCTTTTTTTAAGTGGATCAATGGTTCTTTGAAAGGCCACCCATGGTGGCAGATTTTCTGGGCGCTTGCCAATCACAAACTTGCCGATTGGGTCGAAGATCTCTTTATTCTGACCTTCTTTATCGCCTACGTTCGCACAGCGCACAAAACGCTGCGCGTAAGAAGGATCGGAGAGCTTGTCTTTTGCATTCTCTATATTGCTGCGATCCTTTTCTTCGTCAACCGGGTCCTCTTTAGGGAAAACATCGAAATCCCCCGGTTAAGCCCCACACTTGTTGTCGACTCGAGCGTTCGTCTTTCAGAGCATATCCCTTGGATGAAAATTAAAGATTCTGCATCCAAGAGTTTTCCTGGAGACCATGGCACGACCGCCCTCCTCTTTGCCGCCAGTTATTTTATCCTTGCAAGAGGACGCCTTGGGATCCTCGCCTGCGTATATGGTGCTTTCCTCTGCCTTCCCCGTTTAATCACAGGCGCTCACTGGTTTTCTGATATTTTTGTCGGCAGCGGCGCGATTGCTCTCATTTTCTTAAGTTGGGCATTCTGCTCTCCCCTCTTTCAAACATTTGTCAACGGATGGGAACGCATGTTCTCTTTTAAACGCATCAAAACAGAGGTTCCGAAATGAAAAAAGACGCTTATGCAAAGCTGCTCGAACTCTCTAAAAACACAGCCCTTCTTACCTCTATCCAAGCGCTCTTAGATTGGGATCAAGAAACTTACATGCCCAAAGAGGCCATCCACATCCGCTCCCTTCAAATCGAACTACTCTCTGGATTACTCCACAAAGCAAAAACAAATCCTCAGTATGTCAAGGCACTCAACGGATTAATTGATATAGAGACAGGCGAAATTCAAGAGGATCGCCTCTCTTTGCATCAGATTGCAGCATTGCGCGAATTTAGACGCGACTATCTGCATGACAGTAAACTTTCAAATGCGTTCATTAAAAACTTCTCAAAAACGACATCGACAGCAATCCACGCATGGAAAAGCGCTAAAGACCATAACGATTTCCGCGAGTTTGCACCCCACTTAGAAAAAATTGTCTCCCTCTGCCGTAAAAAAGCAGACCTGCTCGGCTTTAAAGAACATCCCTATGATGCGCTTCTTGACCTCTATGAACCTGAGATGAAAACCTCCTACCTCGTGCCTCTGTTTACAGAACTCAAGCTGAAATTAACTCATCTGGTTCAACAAATCGCTGGATGCGCGCAGCCTGCGACAGAGTTTCTCACTGGAGAGTTCCCCAAATATAAACAAATGAATTTCTCTCATCAGCTGCTGCGTGCAATGGGATTCCATGGAGACACTTCCCGCCTTGATCTTTCCCATCACCCCTTCTGCACAAGCCTTCATCCCACAGATGTCCGCATGACCACACGGATCCATCCTGATAATCCGATGTTCAACATTTTTTGCATCTTGCATGAAGGAGGGCATGGCCTCTATGAGATGAACCTTAACAAGGATTTTTACGGCACTCCCCTCTGCTCTGCTATCTCACTTGGAATCCATGAAAGCCAATCCCGCTTCTGGGAAACTCTTATTGGACATAGCCACCCCTTCTGGCAACATTTTTACCCTCGCCTCCAAGAAGAATTCCCCGAACCATTTTCGGCAATTAACTTGTCCGATTTTTACCAAGCCATCCACACTGTCAAGCCTGGCCTCATAAGGATCCAATCTGATGAAGTGACCTACAACCTCCACATCATCGTACGTTTTGAAATTGAAAAGGCTCTCATCGAAGGATCCCTAAAAGTGCGCGATGTTCCTTCTGCTTGGAATGAAAAAATGCGCGAGTATCTTGGAGTCTCTCCCTCCTTTGACGGAGAGGGATGTCTGCAAGATATCCACTGGGCGATGGGAGGTCTCGGCTACTTTCCAACCTACACTCTGGGCAACCTGTTTGCCGCCCAGTTTTTCGCTGCCTTCGAAAAAGCCCATCCCGATTGGAAAATAAAAGTAGCCCAAGGAGATCTTAGCTTTATCCGCGAATGGCTCAAAGAGAACATCCACCAATTTGGCCGTCAGTATACCTCAACAGAGCTCTGCCAAAAGGTCACAGGCAAGCCTCTCTCTGCCGATTGCTTTGTCAATTACCTCGAAGGAAAATATAAAGCGATCTATCATATCTAAAAACTCATTTATTAGAAGATGAGTTAGGATTGACAGGAGGTATCGTATGGCTTTATCTGGATTGGACCCGCAAAAATTTCACCAACTTGGTGCATTTTACGATGATTTTAAACATCACTCTAAAAAGCTCAATGATTGTAAAACAACAGAACTCATTACTATTTTTGAGCGCTATGAAAAAAGCTTCATAAATCTCAAATACGAAACGAAAACATTATTAAAGCAAATCCCTAAATTTTCTCTGGAAAACAACTCTCAACGGGCGTCTCTTCTGCAATTCATCCAAAAGTATAAAAAAATTCACGAGGCCCAAAAAAACTTGATCCTAGGGCAATTACCCTCTGCATTCGACTCTGCTACAAAAGGCCCTATCAACACAAAAGTAAAAGAGCGAATCCGCGTCTTAAAAATGACAAAAACAATTGAGCGCAAGCAATGTTTAGCAAAGTCTGAATACAAAAAAACCATCTATTCAAACAAAAGAAGCACCAAGCTAACAGATCTAGAGAAAAAAAATAATAGAGGTTTAGAAATCGCTCAACAGATCTCGATGTCTAGACCCAGCATAAAAAAATTGCAAATTAAGCAAAAAAAATCGGTAGAGAACTTTGAGGTAAAAACTCAAAAAAAACTGCGCTATCTAGACAAAGCAGCAAACGCTACGAGCCTTACAATCGAAAATGAACTTAAAATCCTAACTCGAGCCCTAAAAGGCAAATACACATCTTCAGCGGATGTGCATCAAGCTCTAAAAAACACCGATTAAGACAGATTGTAAACCTTAAGAAGTGCGCTCTTTGAGGAGCGCACACAATTAGAATATTTCAAAGCCGCAATTTATCTACTAATAGACATACTACTTAAACATGAAACCGAAGCGAGACAGGCTATTTTAGCCATAAAAGATGAGGTGATGGGTGTCGCACCAACCAGCCCGAAACAACCCATGGCAACACAAGTAGACATTGTAGCAGTAGCGGTCAAACAACACGTGGTAGAATAACAGAGTTCACCCCTTGTCACAACAGAGCGGTCGTCAGCATGAAACAAAATCGGCCCGGAACGATCCCCACAACAGCCTCTTCGTTGAGGCTCATCACACCATCCTGCCATTGAATCCCAAGAGACCGAATGAAACAACAGGGTACAACAATCCATCTGACCATGATGATAGTCACCACTATCTCTGTCTCTTAACGGGAATTCTTGTCGGAATGGGAAATCGCAACCTAACTGCACAATTAAATTTCGCCCACCCTCAGCCTGTTGAGTTGGATTAACTGTTGGAACCGCCATAATATTACTCCTAATTAAATTTATTTTCCTTAACAAAATATTTTATCCAATAATAAATTATAAATCAACAAAAATAAATAGTTATAACCAAAAAATAACAGACAAACATAAGTAGCTAAAGGCATTAACCTTAAGGCGCCATAAGGCGCAGGCGCCGCCGCTCATCGGCTTGGGCAAAGCGCCTCTTTTCATCTTCGGTCTCAGGTAGGATAGGAGGGATTTTCACAGGCTTCATATCGTCTCCAACAGCTACAAAGGTGAAGTAAGCGGAGACAATGTGTTTACGCGCTAGGGTACGGAACTCCTCGACAAAGACTTTAAGACCAATTTCCATCGAGGTGTTCCAGACACGGTTTACAGAGGCTTGAAAAACAAGGACATCGCCATGTTTTGCCGGGGAATGAAAGCGAACAGAATCCACCGATAGGGTGACGCAGACCCTGCCTGAATGGCGTTTGGCAACAACGCCTGCCAGACGATCGGAGATCTCAAGGACCCTACCGCCAAACAGAGTGCCGTAGGCATTGAGATCGTTGGGGTAAACCACTGCCACCTGGTCGTGAATCGCTGATTCGACAACCCGCTTTCCCTTAAGCTGTTCTGACATCGCACACCTCCCCCCATTCTGTTATGCCCTTAAGTCATTTATACAGAACAGTAAATAAAAAACGAGAAACTTTTAATAAAAAACAAAATCGTTGGTTTACAGTGACTTAAGAGAGACAATTTTATCAAGAAAAACACTTTAGAATTGCTTTCATAATAATAGTCATGGTATAATAATATAAAATATTTTAAAGAAGAGACATGAAGAAGAAAAGTCTTAAAATCTCTTTTTGGTCGAAATTAATAATGACCTTAAAAAGAGGAGCTACAGCCCTAAAGCGCGTTTTCCTTTCGGCCCCAACGGTCGCTCTATTTTCAGAAATGTGTGTAAAAAACCCATTCTTTTGGGCGCTGTCTCTGTTTTTCACAGCACTTATTGTGATCATGACCGCAGTTTTAGCACTCCCGCCCATTTCTGCAACGGGGATCCCTATCTGCATCTTAACGACACTTGCCATTATTCTTGTCACATTAGAAAAGCCAATGCGCAAATGGCTTTTATGCGAGGTGTCATTAATGGGGAGCGCACTTTGCTATGCATTGGCAGGCCGCATCACCTCCTTCATTCTGCCCGCTTGTGCAACACGCACTTGGTATACCGAAATCACTGACCGTCTGACATTGGGTGCAATTCCATTAAAGAACCGGGACCATCACCAGCAATTAAAACGGGAAGGGTACACCGCGTTTCTATCTTTGGTTGAAGACTTCGAAATTAAGCCCCATCTGTTTGGATGCCCGATCACCCCTGACTATTGGGAAAAAGAAGGGTTTTCTTTTTCATGGCTCCCTACACCAGATCTCTCTCCTGTTGCTAAAGAACACATCGAGAAAGGGATCGCGTTTCTTCATAAACAGATCTCACGCGGCAAAAAGGTCTATGTCCATTGCAACGCAGGGGTCGCAAGGAGCGCTACAATTGTCATCTGTTATCTCATCCGCTATCATCGGATGGCTGTCGAAGAAGCTGTTGCTTTTGTCAAAGCCAAGCGCTGGATTGCAGTGAACGAAGAGAGCCCTGCCATCCAAAGCTTTTCCGGCACCTACGAATAAAGCAAAAAGGTCTTGCAAAACAGACGTTCTGCAAGACCTTGCAACACTTACACAAAATTCGATAAAATCTTAACGTTTAGAGAACTGGTAACGTTTACGCGCACCGCATAGACCGTATTTCTGACGTTCTTTCTTACGTGGATCGCGTGTTAAGAAGCCAACAACTTTGAGATCGTGACGGCAGCTTTCGTCTTCGCCAACAAGAGCGCGTGCAATTCCAAGACGGCTAGCAATCGCTTGACCTTCAATCCCACCGCCTTTAACGCGGATCAGAATATCATATTTCTCTGGGGAGGAAACTTTAACAAGAGGAGCTAAAATAGTCTGTCTTTGTAGCTCTAAGGGAAAATATTCTTCAAACTTGCGCCCGTTGACATCCACTTTTCCGGAACCAGGGCGAAGGCGTACAGAAGCCACCGCAGTCTTTCTTCTTCCTGTACCTAGTTGTTCTTTACCTTTCATATGTCCTGCTTTCGAGTTAAATGTTTACGGAAATCGGTTGCTGAGCTTGCATATCATGAGCTTCGCCAGCATAAATACGCAGTTTTTTCATTTGAGCTTCAGTAAGACGCGTCTTTGGCATCATCCCTTTTACAGCATGCCAAATGATATAATCTGGTTTGCGCTCCTTCATCACACGATAAGGCACTTCACGCATACCGCTCATTGCACCTGTATGGTAGCGATAGATCTTTTGAGCTTCTTTTGCGCCGGTCACTTTGATCTTTTCCGCGTTGATGATGATCACGCCATCTCCTGTATCTACATAAGGAGTAAAATCTGTTTTATGCTTTCCACGCAAGACTTTTGCAACTTCAGCAGCAAATCGACCAAGTGTTTTGCCGGTTGCATCGAGGATGAACCATTTGCGGTTGATCCGAACTTCTTCTTTTGTTCGAAGAGTCGAGGTGTCTTTTTTCTTCTGGGTCATGAGACGAACCTTGGGAGTATGTTGTGTTCAATACATTTGTAAGTTTTAAGATGAGCGCTAGTGTACAAGTTCATTCTTTTTTTGCCAAGGGTTTTACTCGGCATATTCCAATTTTTACAGCTTTCCAAGGGACGGCTTCCCCTAAAATGAGGGCGGATTACCTCAATTAAATCAATCCAACTTGCCAAAAGATCCGTTCTTGCATACACTGTAATGCTTAACTCAAAACGCTAAAACCACTGTTTTAACTCTATGCGACAACTAAAAACTTTCTTTATCCGCACTTATGGCTGCCAAATGAACGAGCTCGACTCGGAGATCATGGTAGGTCTATTGGAAAAACGGGGCTTGCAAAGGATTCAAGATGAGGATTCTGCAGACCTGCTTCTCTTTAACACCTGTTCGATCAGAGACTTAGCGGAAAGAAAAGTGATGGGA
The DNA here is from genome assembly GCA_019752555.1 of Rhabdochlamydiaceae bacterium. Classification (GTDB taxonomy): domain Bacteria; phylum Chlamydiota; class Chlamydiia; order Chlamydiales; family Rhabdochlamydiaceae; genus JAGVMG01. The sequence continues at coordinate 33,357 of JAIELY010000010.1, read as the reverse complement.
AAAATTGGAAAAATTGCGCATAGCCGTAAAAATAAGCCGATGATCGGGGTCACAGGTTGTATGGCGATGGCAAAAAAAGAATCCATTTTCCGAAAATTACCTCATGTGGATTTTGTCATCGGCACAAACAACATTAGCGATATGAATGATGTTCTTGACGAGGTCCTCTCTACCGGCAAGCCGATGATTCGAACCGACGATCAATTCGAAGAAAATCTTAACTACCTCATCGCAAAACGGGATGACCCTGTCAAAGCGTTTGTCTCGATCATCCGCGGATGCGATAAATACTGCACCTACTGTGTCGTCCCCTATACCCGTGGACAAGAAGTCTCGCGCGATCCAAATTCTATCGTCGAAGAATGTACACGCCTAGTAGAGCAAGGCTATAAAGAAATTACTCTACTTGGACAAAATGTCAATAGTTATGGAAAAGACAAGCCTGAATGGAACTGCCTTTTCCACGATCTTCTTTACAGACTAGACAAAATTCCAGGTCTTGCTCGGGTCCGCTTTATGACAAGCCATCCTGTCGATATTACATTGGATCTGATGCAGGCAATCCGCGATCTTCCCTCTGTTTGTGAATTTGTCCATTTCCCTATTCAAGCCGGCTCAAACCGGATTCTTAAAAAAATGCACAGGATTTACACCGTCGAAACTTATTTAGAAAAGGTCCAGCTTTTACGTGAAACGGTGCCCAACGTCTCTTTAGGCACAGACATCATTGTTGGCTTTCCAACTGAAACAGAAGAAGAGTTTCAGCAAACATATGATATTTTTAAACAAATTCGTTACAGCGTCGCCTTTATTTTTGCCTATAGCGCACGCAAAGGGACGCCAGCTTTCCGCTGGAAGGATGATATCTCAGAAGAAGTAAAACAAGAGCGGTTGCATCGACTCCTTGAGCTCCATGCTGAGATCTGCGCCGAAGAGCGGCAAGCGCTTTTAGGCACTGACATTGAAGTGCTTGTTGAAAAGCGCAATCGAGATGAAAAACATTTAAAGGGGCGTACCCGCTGCTGGAAAAATGTGATCTTCACCGGAAATGATGAATGCATTGGAACATTACAGACAATTCATGTCACAAGTTACAGCAACCAGACATTAATTGGCGATTGCTTGGGACAAAAAGCAGCTCCGCAGATGCTTAACGTTGTCTCCTAAATTCATCGATGATATTGGCAACAAGACCTGTCCATCCCGTTTGATGAGATGCGCCCAATCCAAGTCCCGTATCTCCATGAAAGAACTCATTAAATAAAATGTGATTTTGAAAATGAGGATCCTTGGAAAAGGGAAAAGCCGCACCAAAGAAGGGACGCAGTCCAGAGGGATCTTTAGCAAACAGCGCGATCATACGATCCGCAAAAGACTGGGTCATTTGATGCAGATCGACGCCAGGTTCTTCTCCCACCTGAGTCTGAAAATGAAATACCTCTGCATAGGTCTTCAACGATTGCAAGATTAAATAACTTGTCGGAAACCAAATCGGGCCCCGCCAATTCGAATTGCCTCCTTTAAGTCGGGTCATCGATTCTCCAGGCTCATAGCCCACATGCATGTCTTTATAGTGAAAGACTTGTTTTTCATGAATTTTAGAAAGGCTGCGAAATCCATACGTTGAGCGAAACTCATTAGGATCCCAAAGATATTTTAGCACGCTTTTTAAATGGTTTTCGCTCACAAGGGTCAATAGATAGTGTCTCTTGCCATCTTTCATTACAGGAAGAGCGCACTCGTCTGTTAACCTCTGCCTATTCTTCAAAAACCAATGGAAATTCTTTTTAAATTCAGGAAATGAATCAAGCTCTGCTTCACTTAGCACATCGACTGCAAACAGAGGGATTAAGCCAACGAGCGACCTGATGCGAAATTGCGAAACATTCCCATCGGGGTAAACAAGGACATCATAAAAAAATTGGTCTTCCTCATTCCACATCGAGTATTTCTTATTTCCCATTTTCTTCATCGCATCGGCGATATAGACAAAATGCTGAAAAAACTTTGTAGCTAAGAATTCATAAGATCCATCTGCACTACTTAGTTCAAGAGCAATCCGCATCATGTTTAAAGAAAATTTCGCCATCCACCCTGTTCCATCTGACTGTTTTAACATGGCGTCCATGTTATTTTCTTTGGAGCGATCGATCAGTGTAATATTATCAAGTCCAAGAAAGCCTCCTTCAAATACGTTGCACCCTGAGCTATCAACTTTGTTAACCCAATACGCAAAGTTAATTAGAAGTTTAAAGAAGCACTTTTTTAAGAAAGTCAGATCTTTAACACCTGATCTCTCTTTTTGCATTTTATAGATACTTAGCGCCGCCCAGGCCTGAACAGGAGGGTTTAAATCTGAAAATTCCCATTCGTAAGCAGGAATCGCTCCATTGGGATGTTGGAATTGTTCAAAAAGAAGAAGCCAAAGCTGTTCTTTTGCAAATTCAATGTCCACTAATCCCAGGGTCAAGCAGTGGAAACCCAAATCCCATGCAGCAAACCAAGGATACTCCCATTTATCGGGCATCGAGAGGATCCTCATGGAATTAACATGGCGCCAATGTTGATTGCGAATGTACTTTCTGTTTTCAGGAGGAGGCGCCTCGGCTTTGTCACCTTCTAGCCATAGGTTGACATCGAAATAGTAAAATTGCTTGGCCCACAACATCCCCGCGATCGCTTGCCGCTGGATTAACCGCTCGTCTTCTGTTGCTAAAGGGGGATAAATGGTATCAAAAAATGCATCGGCCTCAGCTTTTCGATCCGCAAAGATCTGTGCAATCTCATGAAACGGCGAAGCTAAGGGCCGATCGGTCAGCCTTAAATAAATAACCACAGAGCTGTTGCCGGCAATTGCATCAAAAACATAGTGAAAGCCCGCTTTAGTCCCCTTTTTTTCCGTATTAATCGTAGACTCGTTATGAATAATGTAACGGTTAAAAGCGTCTTTCTGAAACCCTTTTGAAGTTGTTAGATCTTCGTTATTAGTAAATAAGAGTGTGCCGCCAGAAGATGCATAACAATATCTTTTTCCAAGGTGGTAATCCACATCCAGCGAGGCGGGAGAGGCAAGTTCTGAGTCGTCTGCCACAAGACATAAAGTTTCATTTCCTGTCAGCTCTTCTGTAATGACAGGCTCATTTTTGCGCACATCCCCCCAAGCCCACTGATTGCGAAACCAGATTTGAGGAAGAAGATGTAAGGGAGCGCTATCATTTGAGCGGTTACACGCCTCAATCCGAATACAGATGTCTTCTGCATTGTTTTTGGCGTATTCAATAAAAATATCAAAATAACGATTGTCAGCAAAGACTCCGGTATCTACAAGTTCAAATTCTGGATCGTGCGAGCCTCTACGCTGATTTTCTTCCTTTAATTGTTTATAGGGAAATTCATTTTGGGGATATTTGTACAGATACTTCATGTAGGAATGGGAAGGGGTTCCATCCAGATAGTAATAGCACTCTTTGACATCCTCTCCATGATTGCCCTCTGGAGAAGAGAGGCCAAAAAGCCTCTCTTTCAAAATCGGATCCTTTCCATTCCAAAAAGCAGGAGCAAAGGTCAAGACTTGGTAGCGATCACACCAACCTGCAATCCCATCTTCTCCCCATCGATAGACTTTTTTGTGAGCCTCTTCAAAAGGGAAATAACGCCAAGCATCCCCATTCCAGCTATAATCTTCGCGGACAGTTCCCCACGCCCTCTCTGAGACATAAGGTCCCCATTTTTTATAACTGGGAACGGGAAGATCTTTACCCTCTTCAAGTCTTAAATCTTCGATCGTCTGCTTTTTCATGGTCCTCATTTTTTCTTTACAACACTTGCCATAGCAAGGCCTGCTAAGAACCAGCCGATGATTAAATCAAGCCAGAGAACAACTGTGTACCCGAGAGGAAACCCCCACCAGTTCCAGCTAGGTAAAACACCCATTAAGCCAACAAAAAAACCAGCTGCTGTCACAAATAGAACTTTGCTTTTGTATTCTTTTGTTTTGAGCTGCATCAACATCCACCCCACCACAGCTGCCCCCACAATTTGTGTAATCAAGGAGATCAAAAGGTGTTTTGCACCCATATGATACCCCGTCATGCGCACGCAGGCAAACATACTAGGCCCTTCTTTTCTTAAATGAGAAAGCTCATTTCTATCTTGATTACAGCAATGAGGAAGAATATAGATCCCTTCTCCATTGGCATTATCCTTTATCACTTGCTGGACTTGTTTTTCATTCTTAAAGCTGCGGTAGCACATCTGATGCCACGGAAGCACCATCCATGAAATGAACCCCCACACAAACAAAATCAAACCCCCGACAAGTGCACATTTTAAAACTGTTTTTTTCATATCTCATTCCTTTGTAACAATAAAAAAGGCGAAGCAGGACACCGAGATATTCCGTCTCAGTTTTTCCTGCTTAGCTCGTTAAAATGAAAATCCTGCTTTGATATCTAACCCTTGCAGCGTTAAATCCCCCCTGCCATAACGAAACCCATTGTCAATGAGCTGATTGTGATCAAACCAGAATTGCTCTTCCCAACCGGCCTGAAAAAACAGCTGGTAGCGATCGTTGGAGAAAAAGGTTTCGTAGCGCACCCCAAAGGCCATCTCTAACACAGGTTTAATCGTATGGAAATTGTTCTCGACATAGTAGATAACACCCGGCGTTGCTCCCGAAGTTTCTACATCTTTACGCGTTGTTTCAAATTGAGAGTAAAGCTCTGAAAGGGCAAGAGCGCCATAAAGGCTCCAATTTCTTGTAAAATGCCACTCACTATTTAAGCCAGCCCGTAAGCCCACGCCCCAGAAATCTTGTTTTTGGCGCATGATCATTGTAAAATCAAAAGGATTAGTGCCTGTACCTACATAATTTACCCTATATTTTTGATCGATCCACGCATACTTGGCCCCAATATAGGGTTTTAAAACAAGATGAGAACTGATATAAAAACTACGGGCCAGCTCCACATCGATTACATTAAAACGCAACTTCCAGCGGGCTCTTGCAGATTCAAGAGGAACGGGAGATACAAGCGTATTTGGCAAAATGTCTGTAAAAAAACCGCTGCCAAGCTGTCCCCTTTGATCAGGGTTATTGCGCGCCGAACCCCGTGCATCGAATTGATCCAACCAAGTGTAATTGGCAAGCAGCGACCATCCATCATGTCGAAAATCGACACCGATGCCCGCCTTAAATCCAGGCTCAAAACCAAAATCCACATTCTTAAAACTTCCCTTATGAGCAGATTGGGGCACATTATTGTTGAAGCGATAATTGCCCTCTTGAGCAAAACTCAATCCATCTTGGCGCGCTTGCCAATAAATAAAGTCTGCCGTCACAAAAAATTCTGCCCAATTATGCACACGCGAACTTGCAAGCGGTGTGATTTCGCTAGAAATAGGCTGACCTTCGCTGTGAGGGGGGCTGTCTGCATGTGCAAACTGACCGAGAGAGATTAAAATGCCAGTAAAAATTCCAATTTGATAACGACGCATGTTTGGCTCCAAAAATTTGGACTAGTAACGCAACATTACTTTTTCTCAAAAAAAAAGTGTATATTTTTTTTCACACTTCAAAAAAAAGATATGAACCTCTCCTGAAGAACGTGAACAAAAAAATAAAATAAATTGAAATTAAACGCCTACAATAGTAAAATACATTTAAACAAATTAAAAAAAATGTAAATAAATGTCAGCTTCAACCTCATTAAGTACAAACAATTATAGCGTTCCATTAGATCCCGACCTAATGACCCCTGAAGAAGTAGGCAAATCGGTCTTTGAATTCAAAAAGAAAAAGCATGAACAACACCTCGCTTATTTTTCACTCTCTCCGACCTCATGTCGTTGGAAAAATGATGACGAGGAAACAGAGCGACTGGTCGACTTAGAGCGCACGCTGCGCAGGGAAAGGTCTTATTTTACTGCACTTGACTCTCACGACACTACAGGAGGATTGTCTCGTACGATGAACGACGAGCAGATCAGCGCGTTTGTTCAAGCTAAATTCAAACAGCTAAGAGAAGATGGAATCCTATTGACACGTTCAGAATTCGAACAATCTAAATCTCCTGCTGCCTTTCGCACATTGGGAAAAATCTTCAAAGCAGGACAACGTTCAGGAACCCTGGATCGTCTATGGGGAGCTGAGTATTTACGGAAACATTTGAATCCTGAAGGTCCCTACCGCGTTCCCCGTTATTTTGTTGTCATCGAAGATCACGTGAGGAGATTGCCCGTCACGGTAAAAGATGTGGGATTTCATTTGGCAATCAGCGATTTTGACGTCTCATATGGAGAAATTTTAGCTGAAAAAATCGAGGGTAAGCCTGCGTCTGACGCCACTCACCTAGAACCTTTAAAGTATGTGGACTATACCGATGTGGATATGCCTGATAATATCCTAAAAACAGAAGAGGGTCTCTTCTACATCGTAGATACCGAATGGCTCTCGTTTAGAGCCTCTGTTAGAGCGGTAGAAGAGTTAGATGGAAATAAAAATGGCATCAAACGCAATTATCTAAGCGAACGTTTTAAAACATTTCATCCTTCGTTAAGGATAAAAATCGAAGTGGATTTGTAGTGAAGCTATCCTAAAATTCACAGTAGCTTTTCAAACTCTTCTTCAGAGAGGATTGCAATATTCAGCTCTCTTGCTTTATCAAGCTTGGAGCCCGGCTCTTCCCCGACAAGTAAATAATCGGTTTTGTGACTTACCGAGCCGATCACTTTACCGCCTCTGTCTTTAATCAACTCAGCAGCTTCTGTGCGTGTGTATTTTTTCAGCGCGCCTGTGAGCACAAAGGATTTGCCCGAAAAAAGATGATCCGTACGGCGTTTGATTTTAGGTGCTACGGGAGTCACTCCTGCTTTTAGGAGCTGATGGATCTGCTTGAGATGAGTTGCATCGGAAAAATAATCGACAATTGATTGAGCAATTTTCTCTCCTACTCCCTCAATTTGCTTAAGCTCCTCGACCGACATCTGAGAGAGCTTATCCATATCTCCTGCTTCTATAGCCAAAATCTCGGCTGTGCCCTCTCCCACGTACTTGATACCAAGCGCCAAAATAAAACGGGCAAGGGTAACATGACGCGATTTATCGATGCTTGTTAAGAGATTATGAATGGATTTTTCTTTAAATCCCTCAAGTTGTGAAAGCTCTTTTTCGGTAAGCTGATAAAGATCGGACACCGTTTTGACATACCCTTTGGTAAACAATTGCTCGACCACCTTCTCTCCAAGATGATCAATGTCCATTGCATCTTTGCTCGCAAAAAAAGCGATCTGCCGCATCCGTTGCTCGGGGCATTCTCGATTCGGACAGCGCACTGCGACCTCCCCTTGACTGTGAACGACATGAGATCCGCAGCAAGGACAGTGTTTGGGCATATGCCAAGGATGGCTTTCCTTGGGGCGCCGCTTCAAATCGACCTCCACCACCTTGGGGATCACATCTCCCCCTTTTTCAATAACGACCCAATCTCCAACGCGGATGTCTTTGCGCTCCACTTCTTCTTGGTTATGCAAAGTGGCTCGCGCAATGGTGCTGCCAGCAACCAGTACAGGCTCGAGCTCTGCTACAGGAGTGAGAACGCCTGTTCTTCCCACCTGGACAGTAATCGCATGAATTCGGGTGAGCGCTTGCTCAGGAGCAAATTTATACGCTACCGCCCAACGAGGGCTTTTGCCTGTGCTTCCAAGTTGATCGTGATATTTGAGCTCATCGACTTTAACAACAATCCCATCAATGTCGAAGGGCAATTGGTTCCGCTCTTTTTCAATCTTATCGGCAAATTCTAAAATTGCATCCACATCAGAACAGCGGCAGCGGTGGCGGTGCTCAAACGTCGGCAGTCCTAATTTTTCTAGGTAATGATGGCTTTCAAATTGCGTTTTCGAGGGAGGATTAGCGTCGTCTGCAATTCCATAAAACACAGCGCACAAATGACGCTCGGCGACTTGTTTTGGATCAAGAAGTTTTAAGGAGCCTGCTGCAGCATTACGGGGGTTCGCCCACAGCTCTTCTCCAGCTTCTGCTTTTTCCTTATTTAGTTTTTGAAACACAAGATGGGGCATGAATACTTCGCCGCGCACTTCTAATTCTTTAGGGATATCCTCTCCGATCAGCTCCAAAGGAACAGCGCGGATTGTGCGTACATTTGCTGTGATATCATCCCCTTTTTTTCCATCGCCGCGCGTCAATGCCTGGATCAGCAATCCTTCTTTGTACCGCACCGTAACTGCAACACCATCCATTTTGAGTTCTGCACAGAAAACCGCATCTGTTTTTCCAAGCAATTTGTGCACCCGCTTGACAAAATCACAAAGCTCATCACGCGAATAGGTATTCGCTAAAGAAAGCATGGGGATTTTATGTGAAACTTGCGAAAAACCTCTTGTGACACTCTCTAAAACGCGCTGTGTTGGAGAGCTGGGAGTCACCCACTCTGGATGCTCATTTTCAATTTCCTCTAGCTTTTTTAACAGCTGATCATAAGCGTAGTCGGAAATCTGTGGTTTTGCTTCGACATAATAATGTTTGTCGTGCTTGCGCACTTGCTCAATGAGTTTTCGGTATTCTTCTTTTGTTACCATCGAATTTCAAACAGTTGGGTGGCAAGCGGGGCTAATTGAATGTTGAGGCCTATCGCTTTGCCCTCTGGATTATGGAGAATTTGTACATGTGTATTGAGTTTGCCAGACCCGCCATATTCTTCTCTATCCGTATTAAATACCTCAGAGCAGGCAGCTGCATTCTGAAGACGAATGAAGTAATGGGGATGATAATGAGAAGTGAAGTTATGGACAATAAGAAGATAATAGCCTGTCCCTTTGCGCAAATAGGAAATCACAGAATTTTTACGGTCAGAAAAATCGATCCATTCAAAGCCCCTTCCATCAAAATCATACTCCCAAAGGGCGGGATTTTCTAGATAGAGATGATTGAGTTCTTTGAAGAAGCGCTGCAATTGAAAATGCCGTTCATACTCGAGCAGCTCCCAGGCAATTTCAGCTTTGCAGTTCCACTCATGCCACTGCCCGATCTCACCTCCCATGAAAAGCAGCTTCTTTCCTGGCTGACACATCTGGTAGCTGCGCAAAAGTCTTAAGTTCGCAAACTTTTGCCAATCATCGCCCGGCATTTTTGACAAAAGGCTCGACTTGCCATGCACCACTTCATCGTGGGACAAGGGAAGTAAAAACCTCTCAGAAAATGCGTAGATCAAACCAAATGTCAATTCGTTGTGATGATGAAATCGATAGATCGGATCTTTTTGAAAATAATGCAGTGTGTCATTCATCCACCCCATATTCCATTTAAGATCGAACCCCAAGCCCCCCGATTCGAGAGGATGGGAAACCCCCATATACGAACTGGACTCCTCGGCAATCATCCAGGCATGGGGAAAGCGTTCATGCACAACAGAATTCAAATGCTTCATGAACTCGATCGCATCGAGATTTTCTCGTCCTCCATAACAATTTGGAATCCATTCCCCTTCTGATCTTCCATAATCGAGATAAAGCATCGAGGCAACAGCATCCACACGCAGCCCATCAATATGCATCTTATCGAGCCAAAACATAGCGCTCGCAATCAAAAAATTGCGCACCTCATGCACTCCATAATTAAAAATCAGCGTATTCCAATGGGGGTGAAATCCTAAACGGGGATCTTCATGCTCAAAAAGATAGGAACCATCAAACTGAGAGAGCGAGTGATCATCCACAGGAAAATGCGCTGGCACCCAATCAAGAAACACCCCGATTCCATTACAATGCAGATGATCCACAAAGAATTGAAAATCTTCTGGTGTCCCATAACGGCTTGTCGTCGCAAAAAAACCTGTCACTTGATAGCCCCAAGACTCATCCAAAGGATGCTCAGACAAGGGCAGTAACTCCACATGAGTAAATCCCATCTCCTTGCAATAGGAAGCAAGCTCGAGGGCAATCTCCCGATAGTTTTTAAAATGATCCCCCTTTTTTCTCCAAGACCCTAAGTGCACCTCATAAATATTCATGGCAGACGCAAAATGACGCCAAGGGCGTGCCCTGCGGTAGTCTTGATCCTTCCATTGATAAGCATCCACATCGTAGACAACAGAAGCATTAGAGGGGCGCATTTCACTCGATAACGCACACGGGTCGGATTTGAGCCTTAAAAATCCTTGCTCGGTATGAATTTCAAATTTGTATTTCTCATGATTTCCTATCCCAGGAACAAACAGCTCCCAGACACCTGATGTTTCGATGAGACGCATCGGATTCACCCGGCCATCCCACTGATTAAAATCTCCCACAAGAGCGACAGAGCGCGCTCTTGGAGCCCATACAGTAAATTTTGTCCCCCGCACTCCCTGATGTTCCCCAACACGAGCACCGAGAACTTCATACAGCTTGTAATGCACACCTTGGCCAAACAAATAAGCATCCATCTCACCAAATGTGGGTAAAAATGCATAAGGATCAAATCCCAGCATCCCGCTGTGATGGTACACGCGGTAGTCATGCACAGTTGTCTCGATCGGCACACGGTGCTCAAACACCCCTTTAGGATCGACACGGACCGCTTCGACAATACGCCCTTTCACCTCCAAATAGACAGAGAGAGCTTCGGGCCGATAGATACGGATCACCTTCTGCTTCTCATTGAGAAGATGAATGCCTAAATAAGCATGGGGATTTGTTAACGCAAATTCATTTTGAAGAGAGTGCATGGCCTTAACTTCCAAGTAAAGGGACTCATCGCACTATATTTTTTTTGAGAATGATTAGCAAATGGTTTATTTACGCGCTGCCTGCACAAGCTTTGCAACGGTTTTAACCTTGACTAAGCACCCCATAACAAAAATTTAACCTGCATCTAAAACATACATTACATTGCAAAAAACAGATAATTATAATAAAATAAACAGCCACAAATGAAGGTTATTATGACAACAAAAATTACAAGTTCTCAAGAAATTACCAGCTTACAACAGGCATTTACTCACTGGAATGGAATCTATGCCGCACGAGCCAAAACATTACAGTCTTTAACAGGCAGCTCAAGTCAACACCGCGTATCCAAAACCTTTCAAAATTATCGCACAGCTTATCAAGACTTAAAAATTAATTTAAAAATAGAGCAGGCAAAATACCTAGGACTAGCTAAACAAGATCCGGCATTCACACATCCGATTCTCTCATACACTCGTGACAGGTTAAACGCACTCAAGAAATCACATCATGGCGTCAAACAATCAATTGCTCACCTTCCTACTCTCAATTCAAAGCATTCTTTAACTACTCAGGTTCAGGATTTCAAAGCAGCCTATGAGATCTTCAAAACAACGTTCAGGCAGCTCGAAACGACAAAAGCCCTTCCCCAAGATCTTTCCACCTATATGCAAGGGTACTATTCCTTGAAAATGAGGCTTGCGGTATTACGCCACAACCTCCCCTCTTCCGATCGACGGTGCGCAATTGTCGATAAGCTTAAGCAAAATATACACACCCTGCATCACAGAGCTCTTTCTTTTGAAAACAACCAAGATATTCTCCTTACCCCTCACATCTCACAGCTACATTCTTCCCGTAATTGCAGCCAATCGAAACCTATTTTGGTTGTGGATGCAAAAGATTCAGGTATGAAATGGCAAGATGTTGCAAATGCTGTAAAAACCCTTGCAGAAAAAGAATTGAAAGATGATGAAGGTGATGTTAGGGCTTCAGATTATGTAAAAAAGGAATATTTTAAAGGTGTTTCTATCGCTCCAGGGCGTTCTTCTCCAGAAACCATTTTATTAGCAACAATTGGCAAAAAAATCATTGGATTTATTATTACTGCCAAGAAAAATGAAGATAGGTCTTGCTTCTGGTTTCGCCCTTCGGACACCGGTTATGTTGCATATCTAGCTGTTGATTCAAAATTTAAAAAATCTGGAATTGGAACAAAGTTGATGCTTACTGCTATGAATAAAACAAAGCAGCTAGGCAAACGCTATCTAACTCTCGAATACATTGCAACAGCACAACCTGGGTGGGATAAAGATAGGTGCAAAGCAAAAATAGGATTTTACAACAGCTTCTCTACTAGATTTGCCATTCCTATGGAAGAAAAAAACAATATGGAAGTGAGTCGTCGGCTTCACGTTCATCCTTGCTATGATCTTCAAGATATTGATTTCGACTCTCTAAAATAGAAGCTGCAGCGTAAAGACGCCAACTTGAAATCCTTCTCAAGCCGAAAACAAATTTGTCACTCATTAACAATCGACAAAAGCGGCTTCATTTCTTTTATCATATCAACAACAAACGACTTAAGATCCACATCAAAACAGCTTACCTCTCAAAGCGATCGAGGAAAAGAACCTGGTTCGCTTTGAGAGCAAGCTCTGCGTATCCATCGTTCACAGCAATGACTTTGCCTTTCTCTGTGCGCGCTGTTCTAAGGCGCAGCGAGCGGGTCTGTTTGGGGAGCTCGAGAACAACCGATCGCGCAGCTGCGGTGTGGAGCACCATCTTATTCAAGCGGTGCTTAGCCCACTCAAATGAGATCTTTTCTCCCTTCTCTGTGATGATGTCGACAAATCTGCCTGCGGCAAATGCAGAGGGTAAAAACGGGAGAATCTTTAAGCCCCCTTCGGTTTCTTGGAAAAATAAAGAGCGGATCAGCTGAGAGCCTAACGTAAGAATAGCAAGCGGAGACAAGGTTGTCGGGACGCTGTCATCAGGCAAAATCCCTTGGTGCTTTTCATCGAATAGACGAGGAACACAAATGCCAGAAAATGCAGTTTGAAACAGCTGCTCAAATAAAGGAATAACGCGTAAGGTCTCTTTTTTTTCGATCGCCTCTTTACAGTCTAAGAGCAGACGAAAGGTTCCCATTGAGGGAATCTCTTGCAACATATTTGGTGTCATTTGACCTAAGCGGAGCCACAGGGGAAAGACCTCTTTCAAATCCTTGCGCCGGCAGATAAGGTCCCAATCTTGTGCTTTGTGCATGCCTAAAGAAAGGCGCTCTTGTGGAACAGAGGGAAGAGAAGATTCTTTCGCAACGGGCAGCAGCAAAGCTTGCTTTTCTTTCATTTCGTAACAGATCCCCTTCTGCACATAAAAACAAGTGATTCCCCCCTTGGGCAATTTTTCAAACACAAGAGAAATCCCGTCGGGATGACGCTGGATCTGATAGCGGAGATAGCCTTGCGCCGTCATTCCAAAAACCAAAATGACTCCCCGCTCTAAATCCATTTCAGCAGTAAAACCATCCATTGGGCCTGGAATACTGAGCTTGAGATCTATCTGCTCGGAGGCATTAGCAAGAGAGCTAAAACGCAAAAGAGCGGGAAACACCTCAACCTGCCAGTGGGATTTGGGGAGCAGGCAGGCAGCTCCTGGAAGATGGGAAAAAGGATGGAGCCGTTGTGCAATGGTGATTTTCATAAAACTTTTTTTCCGATGAGTCCTTTAGGAGTGTTTTCTATGAGGTCGACTTGAATGAGATCATTTTTCTCTGCCATTTCTATGGGCACAAAAACGGGAATAAAGTTTTCTGTGTGACCGCTGATGTAGCCTGGCAGGGTCTCGGTATCGCCTTCGATCAATACAGACAATGTTCTGCCAACATAAGAGGAGAAAAGCTCAAAGGCGTTTTGCTCTGCAAGCCTAAGCACCCGTTGCTTGCGCTCTGAAATGAGCATGGAGGGAACTTTGTTGGGATACAGCGCTGCGCGCGTGCGCGCTCTTTCACTGTAGGGGAACATGTGGACTTTAGCAAAGCGCACCTCGTTCATCACATCGAGGGTGTCTTGAAAATCCGCTTCACTCTCTCCCGGAAATCCAACGATGATGTCTGTCGTAACAGTAAAATCAGGACAAGCTGCACGCAGCCGCTCGACGGTATCGAGAAAAATTTCTCTCGTGTATTTTCGATTCATCCTCTTTAAAATCACATTCGAGCCGGACTGGAGCACAATATGCATCGAAGGACATGTGGTTTTTCCTTCTAAAATGACCTGTGTTAACTCCTCATCGATCTCGTCGGGATCGATCGAAGAGACGCGCAGGCGGCAAAGTCCTGGAACCGCATCGATCGCACGCACAAGCTGGCTTAATCGAACAGGAGATTCTCCCTCTTGAGGCGCTCCATCATAGTCGCCTACATTAATCCCAGTGATCACGACTTCCTTGTATCCATGAGCGACAAGAGAGCGCACCTCGTTTAAAACATCCTCTAATCTGCGCGAGCGGGACCTTCCGCGCACATAGGGGATAATGCAATAGGTACAAAAAGAGTTGCAGCCATCTTGCACTTTAACAAAAGCCCGAGTGTGAGCTGAAAAGTTCTCGATAACAAAATCGGGAACTGCTTGTTGAGGAAAAACAAGAGAGAGCAAGTTTTCCTTCTCTTTATTCGGAACAACAAGATCGACCTCTTCCATCTCGGCAATTTCTTGAGGGAGCCTTTCTGCAAGACAACCTGTCACAATGAGCTTTGCACCTGGATTTTGCCGTTTGAGAGAGCGGATCTGATGGCGCGAGGAGCTGTCTGCCGATTCTGTTACCGTACAGGTATTGACAATGCACAGCTCGGCAGCTTGCTTTTCCCCGACTTCTCGATACCCCATTTTTTTCAGCTGATCGGTATAAGCCTGGGATTCATACTGATTTGTACGGCATCCTAAGGTGACAACTTTAAATGTTTTTTGACTTTCCACGCGTGAACCTGAACGTAATTTAAGATGAGGATTATGCCCGAACCGAGGATGAGATTCAATGCTCTTGGAAAAAAAAGCAAAGCCCGATAGGATCAAGATTTCCATTACCCAAGAGAATCCCATGCCTTTTTTTGCCTCAGCCCTCTCTCTTTTTCTCGTTCTCAATTCGATCGGAAATATCCCCCTCTTTGTTGCCTTATTGTCTAAATATAATAGCGACAAACAGAGACAAATTATTTTAAGAGAATTGCTGATTGCTCTTGGGATCTTATTGTGTTTCAACTATTTCGGTAATTTAATCATGGAACTGCTGGGAATTTCCCAGCCCATCATTGGCATTGCGGGGGGAATTCTTCTGTTCATCATCGCCATGGGCATGATCTTCCCAACTTCTACGGATCGTCAAGAAGATGCACGCCATCAAGAGCCTTTTATTGTTCCATTGGCCATCCCGCTTGTAGCTGGACCTGGCGGGATCGCTGCCGTTATGGTCTATTCCGAGCAGTTTCACAATGTCTGGTTGATGGCAGGGATCATCTTGACAGCTTGGATCCCGACGTTGATCATCCTTCTGCTCTCTTCAAATATCAAAAGATTTCTTGGGCAAAAAGGACTTCTTGCCTGTCAAAAACTCGGAGGAATGATCATCTGCTTGCTCGCCATTCAGATGCTCACCTCAGGGGCAATGACCCTTCTCAAAGAAACATTTGCGCCTATCGTTAATAAAGAGGCAGCGCCTCTACCGGCTATTCATAAGTAGCTTATAATCTGAAACTTAAGAATTGTTGTTGCAAAACGCCAACGCAAATGTCAAAATGAGCGCAAAAACGCCAACAACGGTGGCGTTTTGCAACAACAGGGCAAAAAATGAATTTCTATCCACGCTACTTTCAAGAACCTGGTGTGAGTTATTTTCTTTTTGGCCCAAGGGGAACTGGAAAGACAACTCTCATTCAAAAGCTTCACCCTGGGGCGCTTTGGATCGACCTTTTACAACCCGATTTAGAACGAGCGCTCCTCAGTCGCCCTGAAATGCTTAAAGAAATGATCGAAGGGCAGCCTGACAAAAAAACGATTGTGATCGATGAAGTTCAAAAAATTCCAGCTCTTTTAAATGTCGTGCATTTGATGATCGAGAAAAAAGAAGGTTTGCAATTTGTCCTTACGGGATCAAGTTCGCGAAAACTAAAACGTACAGGAGCTAACTTGCTAGGGGGAAGGGCGTATAAAAGAACTCTTCATCCATTTATGGCATCAGAACTCGGAAAAGATTTCAATTTTGAATCGGCTCTTTCTCAAGGGCTCCTTCCTCTTTTAATTCGATCTAACGATCCAAGAAGTGTTTTAGAAGGATACATTTCGTTATATCTTAAAGAGGAAATACAGGCTGAAGGACTGGTACGCAATTTAGAACAATTCTCTCGTTTTTTAGATGTGATCTCATTTTCTCATGGTTCAATTCTCAATACGACAAATATAGCTCGTGAAAGCGAAATAAAACGCTCCACTGTGGGTAATTACATTGAAATTCTTGAAGAACTTTTACTTGCCTATCAAATTCCAGTCTTTGAAAAAAGAGCAGCAAGACATTTAACATCTCATCCCAAATTTTATCTGTTTGATTCTGGGGTATTTCAAGTATTACGCCCAAAAGGTCCCCTTGACCGCCCCCAAGAAATCGATGGAGCTGCTCTCGAGGGTTTAATCGCTCAACATTTAATCGCCTGGTGCGACTATAGTAGAGAACAAGCTTCTGTATATTTTTGGCGTACGCGTTCCGATCTCGAGGTCGATTTTGTTATTTATGGAGAAAAGAGCTTTTATGCAATTGAAGTGAAAAATGCAAAGAAAGTCTCTTCCCAAGATCTGAGGGGATTACAAGCCTTTTTGGGAGATTATCCAGAAGCTAAAGCTTTGCTTCTTTATCGCGGCAATGAACGATTGAAAATGGGAGATATCCTCTGTCTTCCTGTTGCAGAATTTTTAAAAAACTTAATTCCCAATCAGTCTATAGAAAGTTCTGTTCATCTCTGACAAAGTGGCTCGTTACCGCATTGAAATTAACGATCGTTTCTCATCAATACCTAGCGCGGGCAGGGATATAGCCTTTTTCACATAACGAAATGTAGGTGTGGGCGCACACGATGAGGTGATCATCGAGAGAGATTCCCATCGTTCGGCCGGCATGCATAAGACAGCGGGTCAGTTCTAAATCCGCTTGAGACGGCGTCGGATCTCCGCTGGGATGATTATGCGCGAGGATCAAGCTATGCGCCTTGTAGCGCACAGCGGGATAAAACACCTCGCGCGGATGCACAAGGATTTCAGAAAGAGTGCCTTTTGACACAGATTCTTGATGGATCAAACACCCGCGCACATCGCGTAAAATCACCATGAGCACTTCTTGTTTTTCTTCTGCGATCTCATTTTTTGCAATCGCATAGGCATGTTCAGGAGCTGCGATGGTCTGTTTATCAGGAATTGCGACTTGACGGCACTTGAGAGCGATGCCAAAGACAGCTTTGAGCTGGATCGCTTTTGCCCTTCCGATCCCTTTAATTTCCATGAGCTCGAAAATAGAGGCTTCAAGTAAGCGATCCAAACTGCCAAAACGTACAATCAGCTCCTCGCTTAAACTTAAGACGGATTTACCCTGGGTGCCATTACTCAAGACAATCGCGATCAGTTCTTTGAGACTCAAGGCATCGACTCCATGCCGCTCTAGGCGCTCACGAGGTCTTAATTCGGCAGGCAGTTCGCGCAGTGCAAAAGAGGCCATACGATCACCTTTCTAAAAATGGAAGAACCTTATATTCAAGCCGCGCGGGAATCTCTGCTTCTAGAAGAATATCGTTTTCCTCATATTCGCAGGTGATCACCTTCCCCTCGCGCATCAGCTCGCTGACAAGTGCGTAATGGCTTTGAGGGATTCTGGCTTTAATTAGTTTGCGCAAAAGAGAAATCTCTTGGATCATCATCTCCAAAAGCTCCTCAAAGCCGGTGCCATTAGTCGCAGAAATCGCAACCGTTTTGGGATACTTTAGACGCAGTCTCACAAGAAGCGTTGGATTTTCACAAAGGTCGATCTTGTTAAACACTGTAATTGTAGGGCGGTCTGCAGCTCCTAGCTCTTTCAAAACACTGACCGTCTCTTCTGCTTGTTTTTCTGCTTGAGGATGGCTCACATCAATGAGATGCAAAAGAATATCCGTATGGATCGCCTCTTCAAGCGTGCTTTTGAATGCGGCAACTAGCGTATGAGGGATCTTACGGATAAATCCAACTGTATCGATGAGCAAGATCTCTTGGCGATTGGGCAGTTGAAATTTACGTGTCGTTGTGTCGAGTGTTGCAAAGAGTTTATCTTCAGAAAGCACATTTGCCTTTGTGAGCGCATTAAGCAATGTCGATTTGCCGGCATTTGTATAGCCTACGATCGCAAATGTGGGAATGCCAGTTCTTTGTCTTAACACGCGTTGAGTGAGGCGCTGCTCGGCAACGTCTTCAATTTCAACTTTTAATCGATCGATTCTGCGGCGCAAAAGACGTCTATCGATTTCAATTTGCTTCTCCCCTTCTCCCTTCAGATAGGCGCCGCCGCCTGCCGCCGATTGGCGCGAGAGGTGGGTCCACATTCTGCGCAGTCTAGGAAATTGGTATTTAACTTTTGCAAGCTCCACTTGCAGCCTGGCTTCTTTGGTACGCGCGCGCTGAGCAAATACTTCGAGGATCAACTCAGTGCGGTCGATCACGGGCCGGGAGAAAATTTTTTCCAAATTGCGCTGCTGATGAGGAGAGATCTCATCGTCAAAAATTAACAGCTCTGCTTGCATCTCTTCTGCTTTTTTCAAAATCTCGTCTATCTTTCCAGAGCCGATATACGTTCCAGCATCGAGCTTTTTGATCGGACACGGGATCTGTGCGATCGCAGAAATGCCATAGGTTTCACACAAACGCTCTAATTCAGCTAAATTTTCCTCGCAACTGAGCTTTTCATCGCTAGAGCGATAGATGCCAATAAGAAAGGCTTTATGAAATGCTTTAAGATCAAAGGGAGCTGTAGGGTCAAGTCTCTCTTCTGTCATAAAATGGCCTCAAAAGGGATGTCTAAACCATCATAGCTCAAACGCACCTGGGAGGGAAGCCGTGCATTCACAGCTTCATGATCAAGATCGTGGGCGATATGGGTTAAATAAGTCTTTTCTGCACCAACTAACTGAGAAAAGGCAAGAGCCTCTTCCACACTAAAGTGCATTTTCGTAGGAATTTGAGCAAGCGCACTTAAAATGAGTGTTTTAACACCTTTAAGCGCGACAAAAAGCTCTTCAGTGTATTCACGGATATCGGAAATGTAAGCTAAACTGCCAATGCGGTACCCTGTTACTTTGGTGCCCGCTTGCGAAAAAGACATGTAATGGATCTTCACTCCTTCAAAAATCAGATCGCCAAACGCATTTGGCAGCAGGGTAAATTTAAGCTGCGCGGTTAAGCTTTTCCCCTCTTGTTTGGGTTTAAGCATATAATGATAGCGCAATTTCAGCTCATCCATCGTCTCATTGGAAAGAAGACAGGGCAACGGATGATGTTGAAGGATATAAAATATCCTCAAATCATCGAGCCCCCCCACATGGTCATAATGATGATGGGTAAGTAAAACACCATCTAGGTGCTTAATCGAATAATGCAGGGCTTGCTCTCTAAAATCAGGACCTGCATCAATCAAGAAAACCTTGTTGCCTAAAGTGATGAGCGCTGAAGAACGCTTGCGTTTATTGGGCAACGAGGTGGAATTGCACACAGAACAGGGGCAGCCGATTACCGGTACGCCCATCGATCCGCCTGTTCCTAGAAAAAGAAAACGACCTTCCATCAATAAACCCACTCTCTTCTATTAAAGAATCCATGTTAAACCAAATATCTGTTGTTTGGAATTCAAAAAGAATAGATTCAAAATAAAATATAATTTATATCAAATGCTAACCTGGCAACCACGAGTCATCTCCATGTCCACGAAATATCTAATGGCTTTTCTTCTGATCCACAGCGCACTTGCGTGTGCTGCACCCAGCGCTCCTGCATCGGAACAATCTCAGCCTTTAATTGCAATCAAAGCCATTGTTCTTTTAGGACCCTCTGCTCCTGAGCTAACCCCTGAACAACTTCAACACATGCAAGGAGTGCAGTGGATCGGAGTAGACCTTCCTGGATCGAAGCAAAACCTGCAAAAAGAGCTAGAGCCACTTCTTGATCATCACGCAATTACTATCGACTCTGTTAAAGAGATCCAAACCAAAATTAAAGACTTTTATAAAAATGCTTCACACCCATTTGTATTAATCCAAGTTCCCCCACAAGATGTCACAGAGGGAGTGCTCCAATTTCGGATCTTAGAAACCCATGTGGGAAATGTCAGCGTCGAGGGCAATTCCTGGCATAGCGGACGGGTATTAAAGCAGTTTTTAGGACTCAAAAAAGGAGATGAGATCGATACCGATGAGTTAAGAGAAAATCTCTACTTCATTAATCGAGACCCTTTCCTACAAGCCGATCTGATTTACTCGCAAGGAAAAGAGGACTACACAACCGATGTCACTCTTGCCATAAAAGAACGCTCCCCAATTCAGCTTTATGCAGGTGTCGATAACACGGGGATCGAATCGGTCGGACGAAACCGTTGGTTCATGGGGTTTAATTGGGGAAATGCCTTTGGATTAGGCCATCAGCTCGCATATCAGTACACAGCTTCTTATAACCGCAATCAATTTCAAGCGGTTACAGTGCAATACATAGCACCTCTCACCTGGCATCACATTCTCAATGTTTATGGCGGATACAGTGTGGTGAATCCCCACTTTAGTTTTCCGACAACGCGGAACCACGGATGGAGCTGTCAAGGGAGCCTGCGTTATGAAATTCCTCTTCCGATGTACTCCCACTTAGAACACAACGTGATTGTGGGAGGCGATTTTAAAAGGACTAATAACACGTTTGAGTTTTCCGATGTCTCTCCAAGAGCCAGTCACAATGTCAACTTGACCCAGCTGCTTGTAGAATATAAAGGTTCCTATAGCCAAAACAGTTTTCAATTTGATTTTGATGGAGAGCTGTTCTTTTCGCCTGGCTCTTGGCTTCCCGACCAAAGTAAACACGCCTACCAAAGCCTGCGTCGAGGAGGCTCTCCAACATGGGTCTATTTTCGTGGAGCTCTTTCCTATTTGCAAAGGCTTCCTGCAAATTGGGCCCTTTATCTTTTAAGCCGAGGACAAATTGCTTCAAACAATTTACTTCCAAGCGAGCAATATGGAATCGGCGGCTACGACACCGTACGCGGCTATGAGCAGCGCACTCTCAATAAGGATACAGCCTTTTTAAGCACTTTAGAAGTGCGCACCCCTCAAATTTCCATTTTTAAAAAGCACGTCGATGGATTGCAATTCTTAGCCTTTATCGATTATGGATGGGGCACCGACCACACTGCAGAAATCCCTGGATTTAAAACGAATTATCTTCTTGGAACAGGTCCTGGCATCCGCTACGTTTACGACACTTATTTAACGATGCGATTCGATGTCGGCGTAAAACTACATAAAAAACATTTTAACGGAGGCCTTGCGATGATCCATTTTAGTGTCATCGGCAGCTTCTAAACATTTAAGGTAACAGATGAGAAATCCACTCACTCAATTTTTGATCGCAACTCCCCTATATCTTTCTCTGCACTTAAATGCGGGAGATTTTCAAGTCATCTGCGGCTCTGCCACGGCAACATCGCAAGGAAATCAAACCATCATTGAAAATTCTCCTCAGGCGATTTTGCATTGGGATCAGTTTTCGATTCAAGAGAATGAACATCTTCACTTTGCACAAGTTAACGCCGCATCCAAAGTCTTAAATCGCGTGACAGGCAGTCAATTCAGCACGCTCTTAGGCACGCTCACCTCCAACGGTCAAGTGTATCTCATCAACCCACAAGGGATTTTGGTCGGCCCGAACGCGTTCATTCAAACAGCTGGGTTTATCGCTTCAACTGCCGACATAGCAAACTCAGACTTTATCAATGGTAAAGAGCTTTTATTTAAACTTCCTGGCGACGGTAAAATCGTCAACCAAGGAAAAATCCAGTGCGCCGAGGGAAATATTTTTCTCATCGCTAAAGAGATCGCTAATGAAGGAACTGCCGAGGGCAAGTTCATCGGTATGGGATCTGGAACTGAAGTGCTCATCCAACCCGAGGGCGATCAGAGAGTCTATATCCGTATGGAACCTCTCGAATCAGGAGAAATTTCAAACTCAGGAACCCTGCAAGCTCTTGCCATTGAACTACAAAGCACAAGCCCCTATGAAAAGGCGATCCGCATGGGAGGAAAAACAGAAACACTCACACTTGAAGAGCAAGGGGGTAAAATCTTGCTTTGTGCGACCTATGGAGGTGTGAATGTTGAGGGAACTCTTACTGCAGCCTCCGGTGAGATCCAGGTTCTTGGAAAAAACATCGTCCTAGAGCCAGCCTCTCAGATCGACACATCCGGGCTAAGAGGCGGCAAAATCACAATCGGCGGCGGTTCCCGAGGTCAAGATCCCTCGTTATTAAATGCCGATCACGTGTTTGTGGCACAAGGTGCGCAAATGAGCGCAGATGGACTCAGCCTTGACGCGGGATCTGTCATTATTTGGGCCAATGAAAAAACAGACTTCAATGGCCACATTAATGCAAGAGCTCTTGGCTCCTCTGGAAATGGGGGCTTTGCAGAGATTTCTGCTATGGCGGGGGTGCGGGTTAATGACCATCCTGATTTAAGAGCCCTTCATGGCAGCGATGGACTGCTCCTTATCGATCCAGGTTCGGTGACCATCCAATCCGGACCGAATACCGCGCCGCCAGTATCCATGGATCTTTTTAATGATGGCTGGATCAATGGACAACTCGCATTAAGCTCTCTTACGATTGACACAGCAAATTCCACAAATGGCGCTACGCAAAATCTCTCCGTAAATAATAACGTGGCAATCTCATGGAGCACAGACAATACGCTGTCTTTAATTGCCGGAGCCAATTTTACTTTATTTACAGGCACAACAACGATCACCAATACCGCCTCTGGCAGCATTAACATTCAAGGCAACAGCAACGGCACGATCATTGGCACCAGCACTTTCTCCTTTGTCGACGGCAACATCTCGTTTTTTGGGACAAATACACCAACTGGGGGTAAAGGGATCACTTGCTTCGGCCCCACTTTAACTGCAACAGGAGCTGGAAATATTACACTTCAAGGGATCGGCCAGGGAGGCATTGCGTTTGGAAATGGCACGATCGTAACAACCCATCAAGGCAATATCACCCTCATCGGAGAAAATATTGCCACAGCACCAGGCTTTGATGGCGTTCAGCCTAATGTCAGCACGTTGAGCTGCACTGGGACGGGAAATATGACTTTAGTTGGCTCCTCTGGCGCCACAGTACCCTCTCACTCAGGAGTGACTCTCTTCCAAACGACACTAACAATTGCCGATGGAAATCTATCCATCAGGGGAAATACACAAATCGGAGATATCGGGATTCTTGTCAATTCGCCGACGATCACAACAACCGGTAAAGGCAACATCTCTATTTCCGGATCGACTCTAGCGCCTGCGACTCTTGCCACCTCGATTGGAACATTTCTCACAGCAGGAACTAATATTAGCTCTACAGGTACAGGCTCCATTGCGATCGTGGGCATCAGTCCCGGTAATACAGGGTTGAGCTCTCAGGGATCTGTCCCCTTTCCTGTTATGGTCCATGCAATCGATGGCAATATTGCTCTTGCAGGCTCAGGGGCGTTGGGCATCTCTCTGATTAATTCCACACAGATTTTCACAACAGGATCTGGCTCGATTGCAGCTGAGACACTTAACCAGGGCGACTTTAACATCCAGGAAGCCACTTTCATTTCAACTCAGGGCACAGGGGCTCTTGCCGTAGCAAGCACTAGAGACCTTTTAATCTCAGGAAGCATTAACCCAAATTCGAGTGCACTCATCAGCAACCAATCTGGCACCGCGCTCATCAACGTAGCGCGCGATCTGATCCTGACAGGAGGCTCAGCAGCAGGAGCTGCTGCTGCCATTCGGCCGATTGGAAGTTCCGCATCTGTGTATGTTTCAAACGTGGGGAGAAACCTCACCTTAATTGCGGGAACGGCATTAGATGCACAAGCGCAAATCGGATCGATCCTTACAACGGCTCAAGGCAACATCACAATTGGACCTGTCATTGGCACCACCTTGCTCGATGGTTTTAATACGATAAGCTTCGCTGCCATCGGACATGGAACCCCCGATAATGCTGTTTCGAATTTAAGCGGACAGATCATTCTCCTTACTGGAGGAGACATCACGCTAAAAGCAGCTGCTGCTGGAGCTGGAACGTTGGGTTTTGCTCAGATTGGACATATCGACCAAACAGCCCAAAGCTCAACGCTCAGCGGAAACATGACAATCAGCTCTCAAGGCTCCATCAACGTGTTAGCAGGCCCTTTAGCTTCTGCAAATGCACAGATCGGCCATGGAGGACAAAGTCTTTCTACCACCATTGGCGCCTGCCAGATGACGATCAAAGCCGGCGTGAACTGCTCCATTTTGTCATCGACAGGACAAGCCAGCATCCTCAACAGAAGCTCCGTTGCAAACAGCGGGAATCTCACTTTAGTTGTCGATAACCTCTTTAACACACAGCCGAATGCCGGTCATGGAAGTTTCACTTTTGGCTCAACCCTTTTGGCTACAGGGAAACTGAAAATTTATACCTCCACCCAGGCATTTAACCATATTGCGCCCGGCACCCTGATCAACGGCGCCCCCTTCTTTCCAGGACCGCTTTATAAAAATAGCGCCACAGAAGAGTGGGGCTTTTGGTTCCCCAATGGCACCTACGGCGCTACACCCTTTAAGTTCTATTACAAAGACGACTTCTTTGGAATTCCTCCGCAACTTGTGATCGATAATATGGGATCGCTCGCCGATCTACTTCCTGTCATAGCATCGCGCGCATTCAACATTCAGTTCCTCAACGCTTGCGGTGTTTGGAAGAAAAAACTCTTTTACTGCGATGTAAAACATGCGCCAATTTTATCTTCGAATTGGACAGATCACATGAACCGCTTAGACCTGGAATTTGAAATCACCCCTGAAGAAGTAGCTCAAGAAGAGATCATTAACGAAGACAACTTATTTTAAGCTGTTCGGCTAAAAGAGCATGATAGAGAAGACCGCGCGAGCCCAACGCGGTAAAAAGAAAACATTTTTCATTGAGCCTCTCTGTTATTGGGAAATAATGCTCAGGACGCACAACCCGCACACCCGCTCTAACTTCTTTGATCTTAAGATCCTTCGCTTCAGGAAAAAAACTCAATATTTTGGGCAGAATCTGTTCTTTTGCCACCATTTCTTGAGGCTCATCGGATGTAAATTGCTTTTCATACGTCGAGCCCAAGTGATAAGTGAGAGGATCCTCCCCTAAAGCCACATACCCTTTTCCAATCAAGCTCTTATCCAAATAATGTTCACCCTCGACAGATGAAGCGCGCAAGATCTGCCCTTTAGTATATTTCAAACGCACACCTTCACATTCGGCAAAATCCTTTACCCCGAAGCCGGCTGCAATCACAATCCGATCAAACTCTGACAAGGCATGAAGAGAATCAATCTTCACACGTTCTAAAACTCCCCCGTGCGATGCAATTAGCTGCCACAATCCCTCTAAATACATCCCGCAATGCACCGTAACCCCAGAGCGGATCCAAAAGGCTCCGCCGCCGATCGCCTCGATGTCTCCATGTTCAACGACATGCTTTTCAAAAGCGCTCCTTTGCTCCTCATTCTGAGCAATCCGGACAATCCCCTCATAACGTGCGACAGGATATCCCAGCTTCATTTCGACCTGAGAGAGCAAGCGGCGTGTTGCAGCAAGGCCCTCTGTAGCGCTTTGGCTGCGCCGCCCCTGTTCGCCGACGTAAGGATGCATCAGGCCCGAGGCGACACCCGAGGCTCCCCCTCCGATCCCTTTTGGATCAAAGAGCGTCACCTGACAAGATCCTGATTCGAGAAGCTTCCAGGCCAAGCTTAGCCCACTTAACCCAGCTCCAATGATTGCAATCTTCATGTGTTTTCTTGCTTGAGCTTCCGCTGCATCCAAACATGGCTTTCTGCAGAAAAATTAAAAAAGAAAATCACAGCCGGAGAGAGCAAAATGCTAAAAGGGAGCATGATAAAAAAGAGCTGAACCGCGCTTGCAAAACTATGCTCTGCCATGAAATAACTTTTGCCAGTGACAAGCGCTGCTAGCATCATCATCGCGACCACCACAATCACAGGCAGAATCCCTAAAATAAAAAAAACGCCATTCGAAAACGGGCTAGAACGAAAACGCTTTAAAAGAGTCTCAAAAACTTGAAACTGCGCTGATGATCTCAGTGCGACAGCTGGGGTAAGAAAAAAAAGCAAAGTGACGCTCAAAAGGCTTAATACAAATGAACCTAAAAGCAATAAAAAAGGCCCAAAGGAAAGAACCACCCCTAAAAAGTCCCCAATGCCGGGAATCTCCTTTAACAAATAAAAAACTCCTAGCAAGGTCCAAAGGACAAAGTACCCTAAGATCAGTGGCAGCGTCAGATAAGCCACCTGAACCATTAAATCCCATGACTCTCGAAACGTCCTGCGAAAACTAAAAGAGAGATTTTTCACTTCATGATGATAAACGCGAGTTAAGACAATTCCCGCCGTGATCAAAAGCGCCGAGCAGATGAAAATCGGCAAAAAAGTGAGACTTAAAGCAATCCAGTTGCCCGAGCCCCTTGCAAGCGATTTGCAAAAAACAACCACAAGCCCGCATAAAATGAGAACTGGCGCTGTAAAAAGCAACTTCTTACGCGAGAATGTAAACTGTAAAGCCCGATTAAACAAATGTTCTAGTTCGTTCCAAGTCATGAGGCTCCTCCCTTAAACTACAGAGAAAAGTATACCTCATTTGCTTTAGAAATCAAACCTCATTCCAAAAGTCAACCCTTGAAAAGCCAGATCCCCGTCATTCTGTGTCAAGGGCCCTGGATTGGCATTATTGACAAAACGCACAAGCCGGTTTTGGTCAAAAAATACATTGAATTCCCAGCCGAATTTCAGTCCAAAGTGGTAACGATCTCTATGGAACAAATAATCCCATTGAATTCCCAAAGCCACCTCTGCAACTGGGATCACGCTTGAGTTTGTGTTCCTTAAGTCGACAAACGTCGTGTCGGTCTTTTTAAATTTTTCATGCTGCTGATTGCTCAAATGAGAAGAGAGTAAAGAAGCTGCCCCATTGCCATAAAAGCTAAATCCGCTGCCAAGTCCCCAGAGCGTATCGACCCCCATCCTAAGACCTACAGCCCAAAGATCTGCTGACATATGGTTTCGATAGGTATCTGAGCCAGCAGCTGTGCCGCCTTTGTATTCAATCGAGTAATCTTGGTCGATCACAAGCCCACGCACACCGACAAACGGACGCAAGGTAAGCCAAGAGCCAACCATACATGTCCGCCCCAGCTCCAAATCCCCGATGTTCACATGGGCATCTAAGTTAGCCTTTGCAGAAGAAACATATGTTCCAGAAGAGGCAAACGGCGCCATCCACGAAGGGAACAAAGTCTTATCCGCATGTCCGTGAGCCTCTGCTTGCACATAAGTGTAGCCGACATACAAATCCCATTGATCGTGGCGCGGCATCTTCACCCCCACCCCCAATCGAAATCCCCAATCCCACTGAAAGTGGGGATGCTGCACATGGCCATCATCAATGCGGGACGTGCTATCGCTTGTCACCCCATAGCCGAGGTTGTCCTCATATGCTTTCCAGTACAGAACCTCTCCATCAACCCACAGATGGTTATCCCCTTGAACTTCGTTAGGATTAAACATTTTGGAAGGAGGCTGAGGTATCGGATCAGCAGATAACGCACTCAAAGAACATAACACAAACGGCAAAGCAATTCGAAAAACCCGCTTTCTCATAAAACCCCCAAAACATTTAAAACAAACCAAGTTAATTTAAAATTAATTATAATTAATTTGTTTGTCAACAATAATTAATTATAATTAAAAACTAACTAGATTTATAATAAAATATTAAGATCGAGCTTTATACAAATATTTAGGCCGAACAATAGGAGTCCCTTTGCCTCCCCGCGCTTCCAAGCGCTCATAGACGATCTGCATCGCAATGCCCACTGTGCGAGAAAGACCAAAAAGAATCGTAAAATATTCAGGATAACTAAAGCCAGCTGCCGTTAGCAGCGTTCCTGAAATGGCATCCACATTAGGATGAGGATCAGAGATTTTAGGGTTCTCAGAGAGCACCTTAGATCCCATAGAACGAAGATGAAGCGCAATCTTGACCAAGGGATGGTCAGGATAATGCTGCTGACAAAAGGCATACTGAACAGTGGCCCTAGGATCTTCCACTCGAAGCACTGCATGGCCAAAACCAAAGACAAGCTCATTATTGGCAAGCCGGTGGCGAATTAATGCCTCGACTTGAGAAGCGCTCGCATCCTCGCCCACCTCTTCAAGAACAGATAATACAAACTGCAAACAATCTTGATTTGCCTTGCCATGCCGCGGCCCTGCCAGAGCACACATCGCAGAGGCGATCGAGCCATACATATCTTCTAGCCCCGAGGCTACCGCTTTACCGACAAATGTCGATAAATTCCCTCCGCCATGATCATAGTGCAGAATGTTAAACAACTTCATTGCCCGCACAAGCTCATCCTTTTGCGCTTGAGGCACTAGTAGCATCTGGCAAAAGTTCTCCATGTAGCCAAGCTCTGGCCGCGGGTCTGGAGTTTTGCCCCATCCTGCATGATGATTGATGACACAGGCCACAAGATGAGGAATTTTCGCAATCAAGTTTAAACAATCTTCCCGATAGTCCCCCGTCGATTCAAACATCCCCAAAAGAAGCAAAGCCGTGCAAAACAATTTCATCGGATGCCCCTGACGCGGGAGCGCCAAAATCGCTTTAACAACCCCTGGATGACATACAGAGCGATTTTCAATGATATCGGAAAAAGCCCTCACCTCTTCTTTTGAACCGTCTTTGCCCGAGTAAAGAAGATGGATCACACGGATCGGCTCCCACTCTGCAAGTTCAGCTACCGGCTTACCCACATAAAACAACCCTTTTTCCGCATCTACATATGAGGTCGTGCAATAACCGACAGGAAAGCCCCTTAGCCCCGTCTCGAGTTTATCCTTTGTAATTTCAAACAACACATCATCAGACATAATGTTTCATCCTTTAAGGTGAGAGCAAATCAGAGATCAAATCCCTTTCTTCTAAAAGCTCCTTTTCGGAGAGACGAATCCTCTTTTCAATCCCAGGATCCCAAGGCACATTCGGCACAATTTCCACAATTCCATGTCCTTTAGAGCGACAGGGGAAAGAAAATAATACCCCATCTGAGATCCCATAAGGATTTCCATCCGAAAGAAGCCCCACAGAAAACCACTCCCCTTCTTTTGTTGGAAAAACTAAAGAGCGGATCGAATCGATCGCTGCATTGGCAGCAGATGCCGCAGAAGATTTGCCTCGCGCTGCGATCACAGTAGCCCCCCGCTTTTGAACCGCGGGAATAAATGTTTCCTCACACCAGCTGCGATCGGAAATTGACTCAAGAGCCGGCCTCTTTCGGATCTTCGCGTTGACAAAATCGGGAACTTGGGTCGCTGAATGATTCCCCCAGATGGCGACATTCGAAACGTCTGTTACATCGACACCCGCCTTTTCAGCCAGCATGGCAGAAGCTCTGTTTTGATCAAGACGTGTCATCGCAAAAAAACGATTCTTAGCAATCTTAGGAGCATGATGCATCGCTATTAAAGCATTTGTATTGCAGGGATTGCCAACAACCAACACCAAAATATCCTCTGCAGCCACATCATTCAATGCACGTCCTTGTTCAATAAAAATTTTCCCATTCTCACTTAGCAAGTCCTTACGCTCCATCCCAGGCCCTCTTGGTTTTGCCCCAATGAGAAGCGCATAGTTCACCCCTTCAAAAACCACCCGCGGATCAGAACCAATCTTCACCTCTTTTAACAGAGGAAAGGCGCAGTCTTGAAGCTCCATGACAACCCCTTTTAAGGCATCCATTGCCATCGGCAACTCCAATATATGCAAAGCCACCGGCTGATCTTGTCCTAACATCTCTCCTGAGGCGATCCGAAACAAAATACTATAAGCAATCTGTCCTGCCCCCCCAGTAATTGCAATCCGTTTTAACGGCTTGGACATGACCCCTCCTTAAAAGATTCTCTTTATTAATTTTTATTATACACATTAATTAAAATAAGTTTCAACATAACCATCTCAATTTGAAAATAAAAACAAAATCAACAATAAAACAAATAAATAAACAGCAGTTTAATTAACAAAAAACGAAAGAAGCCAGAAGCATTTATTGACCAAATGATAGAAAACTTGATATGATCCATAGAGATTAACAACAAAAAAAGATTTACTACTATGTCCATCCTTCTTGTCATCCTGATGTATGCCACTTGGTCCAGCGTCTTTTCTCTCGGAAAAATTGCGCTGAGCTATGCCCCGCCGCTGTTTCTGACAGGAGCTCGGATGACCATGGCAGGACTGCTGCTGCTCACTTTCATCGCCTTTACAAAACGCTCGAGCTTTAGACTGTCTCTAAAGCAAATGGCTTCGATCGGACTGCTCGCTTTCTTCTGTATTTACCTCACAAATACCTTAGAGTTCTGGGGCTTACAGTACTTGACGGCCGCAAAAACATGCTTCATCTACAGCCTCTCCCCGTTCTTTGCCGCCCTATTTTCCTATCTGCATTTCGGAGAGAAGATGAACGGGCGCAAATGGATCGGTCTTGGCATCGGATTTATCGGATTTATCCCCGTATTGCTCACGCAAACGGGCACAGAAGATCTATTGAATGCATTCAGCTTTTTCTCTTGGCCCACGCTAGCAATTATTGGCGCCGCACTTTTCTCCGTTTACGGATGGGTCCTATTGCGTCTCATGGTGAAGGATCAAGCCCTTTCCCCTCTTATGGCAAACGGAGGAAGCATGCTCATTGGGGGCGTTCTAGCGTTTGTCCACTCTTTCTTCGTGGAATCTTGGAACCCGATCCCAGTTGCAGCAGGGAGCATCGCCCCTTTCATGAAGTGGACACTCATTATGACAGTCCTTTACAATCTGATTTGCTATAACCTATATGGGGTGTTACTCAAACGCTTTACCGCAACCTTTCTCTCATTTGTCGGCCTATTAAGCCCTATTTTTGCATCCCTCAATGGCTGGCTCTTTCTAGCAGAGCCCCTCTCGCCCGTTATCCTCATGTCAACAGGCGTTGTTTCGCTTGGCCTCTGGATTGTCTACCAAGCGGAACTCAAACAAGGCTATATCGTCTCCTCAAAGGGAGCACCTGTTGCTACCGAAGCCTCAAGAGATAGCTAAAAAAAAGACCCTTAGGAGCACTAGAGCTCCCAAGGGTCTTTAAAAAATAGACTCTTACTTAATTCACATTACGCGTTTTTCGCCACTGTTTTAAGCGCAGCTATCATTGTGTCCGCATTAGATCGGGCAATGCATCTTGTTTTGGCCCTCTGATGTATTTCCAATTGAGTCCCAGAATATTTTTTTAGTTTAGCAAATTCCCGATAAATCGACCCACGAGTCTTGGAATCATAGTTTTTTAATTCCTCTTGGCAATATGCTTTGTAATCCGAATCACTCAAATCGGATTTATATTGGTTAAGACCCTCAATAAATGCCCTTAACTGAGCTTTAACCGTGACAACTGGAGGCAGCTCCAAAAATGCACTAATATCCTCTTCCACTGGCAATGCATTAGATAAATCACTCTCTGATCCGCTAGAACTAGAAGAGGAGCTAGAGCTAGAAGATGGGGAGTGGCTCGGATAAGAAAGACGACTGTCAAATAGAGAACTTGACGACGAACTACTCGATGACGAGCTAGAGGAAGAAGAAGAACTAGAACTTGACGACGAACTGCTCGAAGAAGAGCTAGACGAAGAAGAGGAACTTCCCTTTAAAGCAAAATGCGCAGCACTTGGCCCTCGTTCAATCTGAAGTGCAAAGGCTCCTTTATTAGCAGATGGCAATTGAGGTTGTTGAGGAGAAGGGCGAGAAGCAACCAGATCTCTAAATTTAGCATGACGAGCTTCAAGTCGAGTTTCCTCTGCCTGTTTAGAAATGCGAGATAATCTCTCAGAAAGACCTTTAGAAAAAGTGTTTAATATCGCAAGAGCAACACCGGAGTAATTACTAGTATTATCCAAAGCTTTACATCCACTCAAAAGACGATTAAATCTCTCGAAGTCAGCAGGCATAACCCCTTGATGAGTTTGGCAAACTGAAGAGAAAAGTTGCTCAGAACCGGACACATCAGCTTTAAACCTTTCAACCCGAGTTAAGAAGCTTTGCAATTCAAAAGACAGCTTTTTATAACGCTCAAGATCCTTCTGAATTTCCGCAGTTCTACTCTCTAACAAAGGAGTGATCTCTTTATGTAAGGTATCCAACTGCGTTAAGAGAGAATTTAACTCATTTTCACAATGTCTAACTCCACTAGCAAATCTGTATTCAAAAGAACCGCTATACTCTGCATAAGCACGAGAGGATGCTAGATAAGACTGAGTATGAACTTCATTAGCCTGGCGGGCTTCAGCATACGATCTCTCGGCAGCAGCTGCTTCTTGCACCATCCCCTTCGCCCTGAAATCAAGCATTGCATTACCAATCGTTTGACAGGTTGTCATAGACTGCTGAGATATCCCATGCAACCGAATGTTCTCTCCAAATAGGTAACGCGCTCTGTCACTAGGATCATAAGAAATGACGCTATATGTACGAGTTGCAGGCACTGTTTGAGAAGAAGAGACTGCTGACCCGGATCCAATAAGACTACTTGGCAATGAAGCTGCATAAGGAGCACCAGTATAACCTAGCGGAGATGGAGAAGGAGCTCCGAAACCTTGGTGGGGAGGGTAGTAAGCAGAAGGAGGTGTTGCAGCTGGCGTAGGTAAAGTTTGAGAGGAAGAGGGTCCTGGCAAAGCCGCTGCAGCGCTTGGAGCTGTGGCAGCTGGAGCATAGCTTTCCGACCATTGAGGAGCTGGATATAGAGAAGCTGGATAATAGGGACCTGATGTGGGTGCTCCTGCATTAAAAGTCATAAAGAACCTCCGTAAAATAGAATAATTTTAAAACAAACAATAAATTAATTAGTTTCGAAATATATTTTACTTAAATCACACATATACATCAAGCGCTAAATATAAATCAGACGGAAGTAGTTAATTATAAGCGAATTAGAAATTAAGTAAAACAAATCAAAATAGTGAAAAAGGAGATAAAAAGCGTTGAAAGTTAGAGCGTTATGACTGGCACAGATTAAAAAAAAAGCCTCAAGTGGGGTAACCACTTGAGGCGAATGAAAAACTTGGCAGCGACCTACTCTCCCACACTCTTGTGTGTAGTACCATCGGCGAGGAAGGGCTTGACTTCTGAGTTCGGTATGGGATCAGGTATTTCCCCTTCTCTATTGCCACCAAGACTAAATCTTGTCGGTCGTAGTTAAATAATTCA